>CAZPCN010000031.1:0-27889 GCA_964585095.1 uncultured Syntrophaceae bacterium
CTACACCTGCCTCGCCATGCGGGGATTCTTCGGGCTCGAGCACCTGGACACGCTGCGGCAGTTCGAGAGCATCCTCCAGGGCCACCCCATCCGGAAAACCCCCGGAATCGACATGACGACGGGCTCCCTGGGCCACGGCCTCAGCATCGGCCTCGGCATGGCCCTCGAGGGAAGGCTCCGGGGCAAGCGCTACCATGTCTACGTGATGCTCGGCGACGGCGAGATCAACGAGGGGCACGTCTGGGAAGCCGCCATGGCGGCCGCGAAGTTCAGGACGGACCGCCTCATCGCCTTTGTCGACCGAAACCGCCTGCAGATGGACGGCTGCTGCGACGACATCATGCCCATGGGCGACATCGCGGCGAAGTTCAAGGCCTTCGGCTGGAAGACCTTCGAGATCGACGGCCATGACATGAAGACGATTCTCGGGACCATCGAAAAGGCCCGCCGGGTCCGCGGCAGGCCCGCCTGCATCGTCGCCAACACGGTGAAGGGCAAGGGGGTGAGCTACATGGAGGACCGCTTCGAGTGGCACGGCAAGTGCCCGAACGCCGACGAGCTCGCCTGCGCCATGAAGGAAATCTGGGGGGAAGACTCATGAGACCGCATGCACTGACACCGGCCAGCATCCCGACCCGCCGGGCCTTCTCCGAGCGGATGGCCGAGTACGGCGCCGTCGACGGCGACTTCGTCGTCTTCGAGGCCGACATCGGCTACTCGACATTCTCCCACCTGTTCGGCGACCGCTTCCCCGCGCGATACTTCAACATGGGCATCGCCGAGGGCAACATGGTGAGCGCCGCCGCGGGCATGGCCGCCGACGGCCGGACCGTCGTCGCCTCGACCTACGGCGTCTTCATCACCCTGCGGGCCCTGGAGTCGGTGCGGACCTTCGTCTGCTACCCCGACCTCAACGTGAAGTTCCTCTCCTCCCACGGCGGGTTCACGCCGGCCATCGACGGGGTGACGCACCAGGCGACGGAAGACATCGCCAACATGACGACGCTGCCCAACATGAAGGTCCTCGCGCCCGCCGACACGTGGGCGGCCAAGAAGCTCTTCGACGTGGCCCTTCAGACGCCGGGCCCCGTCTTCGTCCGGCTCATGCGGGACCCGATCCTCGATCTCTACGAGGCGGGCGACGCCTTCCGCATGGGCGGCAGCCACGTGGTCCTCGAGGGGTCGGATGTGACGATCGCAACCTACGGCGACATCCTGTTCGAGGCGATCGGGGCCGCGGGCATCCTCGCGAAGGAGGGCATCCGCGCCGAGGTGATCGACCTGTACTCGGTCAAGCCCTTCGACGCGGAAACCCTGCTGCGATCCCTGGACAAGACGGGCGCCCTCGTCGTCGCCGAGAACCACCAGAAGCGAAACGGCCTGGGCTACGAGCTTTCCAACTTCTGCCTCAAGAACAAGGTGGTGCCCTTCGACAACCTGGGCCTGGAGGACACCTTCGCCGAGAGCGGCAGCTACGGCAAGCTCCTCGAGAAATACGGGCTGTCCAGGGGTCACATCGCCGCGGCGGCAAAGCGGCTTCTGAAGAGGGGATAGCATGGTCAAGATGGGGATCATCACCGGTTTTCTCGGCCAGACCAAAGACCGGTTCCACCTGTACAACGAACCCCGGAGCGTCGAGCAGAAATTCGCGCTCATGGCGAAGATCCGGGGCTACGACGGCGTCGAGGTCGTCTACCCCTACGAGGTCAACGACGCGGCCTTCACGCGGGGGCTGCTGAAGAAGCACCGCTTGAAGGTCGCCGCGGTGAACGTGAACGTCAAGGCGGAGCCGGAGTTCCTCAACGGCGGCCTCACCTCGACGAAGAAGGCGGTGCGCGAAAAGGCGATCCGGTTCATCCGGGAGTCGAAGGACTTCGCGGCGGCGATCGGCGCCGACAAGGTGACCTGCTGCCCCCTGGGCGACGGTTTCGAGTTCGCCTTCCAGTGCGACTACCGCAAGATGTGGACGCATCTCGTCGACGCCTTCGGCGAGTGCGGCGCCCACCGCCCCGAGATCCCCCTCTTCGTCGAGTACAAGCCGAGCGAGACGCGCGGGAAGTGCTTCATCGACTCGGCGGCCAAGACGCTGTGCCTGCTGCACGACGTCGGACTCGAGAGCATGGGCGTCACCCTCGATTTCGGCCACGCCGTTTACGGCGGCGAGCAGCCCGCCGAGGCCGCAGCCCTCGTGGCGTCGAGCCCCTACCGGCTCTACGTGCACATCAACGACAACGACGGCCGCTGGGACTGGGACTACTTCTGCGGCACGAGGCACTTCCTGGAGTACGTCGAGTTCCTCTACTGGCTGAAAAAGATCGACTACCGGGACTACCTGACCTCCGACACATCCCCCACGCGCTGGGACATCCGGGGGACCTTCGAGGCCAACAGCCGGATCACGAACCGCATCTGGTCCTTGCTCGACCGGATCGACGACAAGGCCTTCTCGAAGCTCATCGCGGGGGACGACTACCTCAAAACGTGGAAGTTCATCGAAAGAGAAATCCTGGGATTGAAATAGAGCCGCACCGGTCATCAAGGAGGGAGACATGGCCAAGTACAACGTCTACGTCACGCGCCTCATTCCCGTGGAGGGTCTGACGCTGCTCCGGGAGACCTGCAACGTGGAGATCAACCCCGAGGACCGCCCCCTCACGAGAGAGGAGCTGCTGCGGAACGTCAAGGGCCGCGACGGCGTGATCACCCTGCTGACCGACCGCATCGACGGCGAGGTCATGGACGCCGCGAAGGGGGTCAGGGGCTTCGCCAACTATGCCGTCGGCTTCGACAACCTGGACGTGAAGGCCGCCACGGAGCGGAAGATCCCGCTGTCGAACACGCCCGGCGTGCTCACGCTGGCCACGGCGGAGATGGCCTGGGCGCTGCTGTTCGCCGTCGCCCGGCGCCTCATCGAATCGGAGAAGGTCATGCGATCGGGCGCCTGGCAGGGATGGGGCCCCATGCAGTTCATCGGCGGCGACGTCACGGGGAAGACCCTCGGCATCGTCGGGGCGGGCCGGATCGGCACGGCCATGGCCCTCATGTCCAAGGGGTTCGCCATGAAGGTCCTCTATGCCGACGAGGTCGCCAACCCCGTCCTCGAAAAGGAGCTGGGGGCCCGGAAGGTCCCCTTCGAGGAGCTGCTGCGGGAGTCGGATTTCGTGAGCGTTCACGTGCCCCTCATGCCCGCCACGCGGCACCTGTTCAACGCGAAGACCCTCGCGATGATGAAGCCCACGGCCTACCTCGTCAACACCTCGCGGGGCCCCGTCATCGACGAAGCCGAGCTGGTCGAGGCGCTCCGCAAAAACGTCATCGCCGGGGCCGCCCTCGACGTCTATGAGTTCGAGCCGAAAATGGCCCCCGGACTTGCGGAACTGGCAAACGTGGTCATCGCTCCCCACACGGCCTCGGCAACGCGATCGTCGCGCTCGGGAATGTCCGTCAAGGCCGCGACGAACCTTCTGGCCATGCTGAAGGGCGAGCGCCCCCCCGACTGCCTCAACCCCGGGATCTACGGCTGACAGCCTTGTTTCACCACAAGGAAAGGGCCCCCGGTCTCCGGGGGCCCTTTCCTTTTCCAAGAGGGACTTGCTCCCTCCCCTTCCTTTTTCTGTTCCTTTTCCCCCGATACCCGAGACCCTAGACCCGATACCCTGCCTTTTATCCGATGATCAGCCTGAATATCACCTGCGTCAGCTCCGGCACGTAGGTGACGATGAACAGGACCACGACCGCCGCCGCCATCAGCGGGATCAGGTGCCGCGACACGGGTCCGATCCCCGCCTTCGCGATGCTTGCGGCAACGAAGAGCGTGCCGCCGACAGGCGGCGTGTAGAGGGCGATGGCGAGATTGGCCGTGATCACGACACCGAGGTGTACAAGGTCGATCTTGAAAGCCAGGGCCAGCGGCAAAAACAGGGGGGTCGTCAGGAGCATCGCCGGCAGGGGCTCGATGAAGATGCCCAGCAGCAGCAGGCAGACGTTGAGCAGCAGCAGGAAGAGCCAGGGCTGGTGCGCCACGCGCTGGACCCACTCGGAGAGCTGCACGGCCACCTGCTCCACCGTGATCAGCCACGCCAGGCAGCCCGTCGCGCCGATGACGAGGAGCACGACGGCGCTCGTCTGGAAGGACCGCAGGATGATCGGGGGCAGATCCCTCCAGGTGATGTCCCGGTAGAAGTACAGCGAGATGACGAGGCCGTAGACGACGGCCACGGAGGCCGCCTCGGTGGGCGTGAACTGCCCGGACCAGATGCCGCCCACGATGATGACGGGCATCAGCAGGGCGGGGCCCGTCGCCTTGAAGGCCGCCCAGATCTGGGCCGCCGAGGCTCGCTCATCGCCGCTGTCGCAACCGGTCTTCTTCCCGTACCAGATGCAGACGAGGATGAGGGCGATCGCCATGATGAACGCGGGGATGACGCCGGACATGGAAAGCTGCCGCATCGACACGCCCGAGATGAAGGCGTAGACGAGAAACGGGATCGAGAGCGGCATGAGCAGCGCGAGCGTCCCCGCCACGGAGAGCAGCGCCGCCGCGAAGGCCGGGGGATAGCCCCGCTGGACCATCATGGGGATCACGAGCGAGCCGATGGCCGCCGTGTCGGCGATGGCCGACCCCGAGATGCCGCCGAACATGAGGCAGGACACGACGGTGACGACGCCGAGCCCGCCGGGGAGAAAGCCGAATAGGGTGCGGGCGAACTCCACGATCCGCTTGCCCACGCCGCCGCGGGACAACAGCTCGCCGCCGAAGATGAACAGCGGTACGGCGATCAGGATGAAGGGCTCCACGCCGGAGATGAAGCTCAGGAATATCGTCTCCAGCGGGTGGCCCAGGTCGTTCACCCAGATCATCCCGACCGTCGTCGCCAGCAGGGAGTACATGAGCGGAACGCCGGCCAGCGCGATGATAAAGAAGACGACGAAGATGATCAGTGCGAACATGCCTCAGGCTCCGTAGCGCTCCTCGGGCGTCCTGCCGCGCAGGATCTGGACCAGGTCGTAGGACACGAAGACAAAGGAGGCCCCGGCCCCTACGGGCAGCGCCATGTACTGGAAGGCCATGGGCCAGTCGAGGACCGTCAGCACGTTGCCCCAGTTGGCCATGACGATGCCCCAACCGTACCAGACGAGCAGGGCCAGGACGCCCAGCGCCACGGCCTGGACGGCCGCATCGGCCGCGCGCCTCGGCAGGCCGTGCAGCTTGTCGATAAACTCGGTGATCGTCATGTGAGCGCCGCGCCGGGTCGCCGCCGCCCCTCCCAGGAAGGACGCCCAGACCATCATGAACTCGCAGAACTCGATCGTCCAGGCGATGTCGTGGTGAAAGACGTGCAGGACCACGTTGACGAAGACGAGCACCACCATGACGGCGCCGATCAAGACGACGGCATGGTCGACGAGGGTCGAGAGCAAGCGGATGGGCGCCGGGCCCGGAGGTCCGGGGGGCAGCAGGGGCATCGATGGTCTCCCGAAACGCCGGCCCCCTTGCGAGGGCCGGCGTTCCGTGTCAATCGCTGTGGCGCTTATTTCTTCTTCGGGGCCGCCTTGGCGGGGGCCTTGCGGACCGTTTCGGCATCGGCCAGGAACTCGTCCACGTCGGCCTTGCCGTACTTCTCCCGCGCCTTGGCGTAGACGGGCTGAACGGCCACGCGGAAGGGCTCCAGCGAGGGTGACGTGACCTTGGCGCCCTTGGCCGTCATTTCCTTGATCTGCTTGTCCTCGGTGGCCACGATCTCCTTGCGGCTCCAGTCCGCCGCCTCCTTCGCGGCCTTCGTCACGGCCGCCTTGTCGGCTGCGGAGAGCTTCTGCCAGGTCTTCTCGGAGATCGCGAGCGGGATCGGGCTGTAGACGTGCTTGGTCAGCGTCACATAGGGCGCCACCTCGTAGAACTTGTTGGAGTAGATCGTGTCAATGGGGTTTTCCTGGCCGCTCACGGTGCCCTGCTGGATGGCGAGGTAGACCTCGGGCAGCGGCATGATCTGGACCGTGAACCCCACGGCTTCCAGGGTCCATCGCTGCATCTCGTTGGGGAAGGTGCGGAGCTTCTTGCCCTTGGCATCCTCGGGCGTGCGGAGCGGGTCCTTTGTGGTCATGCAGCGGAAGCCCGCCTCGAAGGTGGAGAGGAAGCGGAACCCCTTGGCCGGGGCCTTGTCGAACTGCTTCTTGAGCCACTTCGACGTGTCGTAGAGCTTCCAGCCCTGCTCGTAGTTGTCGACGAGGAAGGGCAGCATGGTGAGGTTGAGCGTCTCCACGTGGGGGGCGTAGGAACCGGTGCTGGAGACGGTGAAGTCGATCCCGCCCAGGGCGAGCTGCTCGATGTTCTTCGGGTCGTTGCCGAGCTGGCTGCAGCAGAACACCCGGACTTCATACCGGCCCTGGGTGTACTCCTTGACTTTCTTGGCAAACAGCTCCGCGGCCGCCTGGCGGGCGCCCTGCATCTGGTCCGTGTGGCTGAACTTCAGGATCGTCGCGGCCTCGGCGTTCCACGCGCCGAAGGCAACGGCGATCATGAGACACGCTGCCGTCCTGAGAACCAACCCTCTCTTCATGTCACCCTCCTGTCTCGTGATGGCTGAGTCTTCCTTCGAACCGGGTCCGGCAGGACCGTCACCCGTCGGCATTCCCCCTGGGGCGGTCCCCCTCACGCAGAAATTGTATTTTGTATGCAATCTCCTCTATCACATCGGCGCGCTTTGTCAAGCACGTTTTCGGGCCTGCAGGGCGGCTGCCGGGCAGGTCTGCCCGAGCCGCGACCGGGAATGCTTCGGCTTCCTCCACGAAGGGCCCCGGTCCCCTCAAAGGCGCAGCCGGTGCTCGTTTTTCCTGAGCCACGCCCGGCGCTCCGCGTAATCGGGCAGGATGCGCCCCACCTGCTCCCAGAAACGCCGGGAGTGGTTCATCTCGACGAGGTGGGCCAGTTCGTGAACGATGACGTACTCGATGATGCCCGGCGGCGCCGTGACGAGGCGCCACGCAAAATTCAGGGTCCCCGCGGGACTGCAGGAGCCCCACCGCTCCCGGGCGCCGGTGATCCGGACGCCCCCCACCGCGAGCCCCATCCGCCGGGCGAAGTGCTCTACCCGGTCCTCGAGAATCTCCCGCGCCCTCGCACGGTACCAGGTGCGGAACAGCTCGCGCGCCCTGGGGGCCAGGTCGGCGCCCAGCAGGAACTCCCCGTTCTCCCTCCGCAGATACTCCCCGCCTTCGACAAGCCGCAGTCGAAGCATCTCGCCCAGGAAGGGGAAGAACTCACCCTCGCAAAACGTCCGCGGCTCTCCCTGCTCCCCGCGCAGCCTCGCCTGGGCGAGCTTCCGCTCGACCCAGCCGCGGTGACGATCGAAGAAGGCCGTCACCTCGCGGGTTGCAAGCCGCAACGGCGCGCGGACGAGGACCTTTCCTTCCCTCGAAATCTCGATGGCGATCGTTTTCCTTCGCGAGCGGATGACGGTGTAGTGCATGGACGGGAAACCGGGTATCGGGTATTGGGTATAGGGTCTAGGCGAAAAAATCCGGATAATAAAAAGACCGAGAACAAACGCTCTCGATCAATTTCCGATTCTCTTTCCCGATACCCGAGCCCCTAGACCCGATACCCTGATATTCACATTTTCTTCTTCGGGCCGTTGGTAGGCGTCTCCTGCGAGAGGGCCTTTTCGAAGTTCTCGCGGAAATCCCTGGCCGTCCCCTTCGGGACCTTCAGGCTGTAGCGGCCCGGCGGCAGCGAAGAGTTGCGGATCTCGGGGTTGAGTTCGCGGATGGTCTTGTAGTTGGTCCCGCAGGCGCGCGCGATGACGTTGACGTGCACCTCGCGGTGGGAGTGCAGGTCGATGCGGTCCGTCTCGACGACGGGATAGACCCGGATCGTGGAGGTCCGGTAGCCGTAGCGCTCGGGGTTGGCGAGGATCACCTTGGCCGACAGGATGCGGAAGATGTACCGTTCCGTCTCCTGGGGCAGGTCCAGGTCGTAATAGCCGGCCGCCTGCTGCATCTCGAGGCTCTTAGCGACGCGGTCCTCGCCGCAGTTGTACGCCGCCATGGCGAGTCCCCAGTTTCCGAACTGCCGGTGGAGATCCTCGAGGTAGTTGAGCGCCGCTTCCGTGGCCTTCTCGAAGCTGAGCCGCTCGTCGATCGCGCCGTCCACGCGAAGCCCGTATCGCTTCGCGGTCTTCTCCATGAACTGCCAGGGCCCCGTGGCCTTTGCCGACGAGACGGCATAGGTCCTCAGCGAGCTCTCCACGACGGCCACGTACTTCAGGTCGTCGGGCATTTTCCGTTCGCGCAACCGCCTCTCGATGTGCGGGAAATACCGGTTGGCGCGCTTGATCCAGAGGATGACCTGCTCCTGGTTGTAAACGGAGAGAACGAAGGCCTGGTCCATCATCTCCCACACATCCTGCCTCTCGAGAGGGACCTTCTCCCCGCAGAGCAGGATGGCGGAGGGGAAATCATAGACGGGAATGGGCATCGTTGCGCGGGCAGGATCGGCAACCAGGCTCAGGGCGGCGAAAAGAAGGAACGCCGCCAGGAGGATTCTCCCGGGGACGAGACGGAAACGACGGCTGGCTGTTTTTCTGTTCAACGGCAAATCCTCGGAGTCCCGGAACCGCGGCATCCGCGCAATGGGAACCCACAAACGCCTCGGGACGGTACCCGTCCCGTCTAACGCAGCGGTCAGCAGCCTGCCAGGGCAAGGCAGAAGGCGAGCATCATGATCCAGAACAACGTGTTGCGTATCATCGGGTTCCATCACCTCGCGGACATTGCGGACATTGTGAACAGACACACCCCGATAAGCAAGCAAAAAATGTTCCTTCGCGGCGCCGGCCGCCGCCGCAGGGTCTCGGGTATCGGGTCTAGGGTCTCGGGAGATTTGAAGAGGGGTATCGGGCATAGGGGTTCGGGTCTCGGGAAGGAATAGGATTTCATAAAAAATCTTTGGTACCTTCGGGCTCTATACCCTATACCCGAAACCCGATACCCTATTCTTCTATGACGGCAATTGCGTCGATTTCGATCAATGCCTCCGGGCTCACCAGCGCCTTGACGACCACTCCCGTAGCGGCGGGAAACCCGTTCAGGAAATACTTCCGCCGGACGGCAGCCGTGCCGCTGTACCCTTCGAGGGTGGTCACGTAGTCCGTGGTCTTCACGACGTCGTCGAAGGAGCCGCCCGCCTCTTCCAGGATTTTTCCGATCTTGCGGAAGATGAAGTCCGCCTGCGCGACGAGGTCCCCCTTCCCCACGATCTTGCCCGTCTCGGGATCCCGCGCGATCACCCCGGAGATGAAAAGAAAGGGACCCCTCCTGACCGCTGCGGAATAGGTGTAGCGGCTGTCGTGATGCCAGGGGTCGACGACGTCGAACTTACTCATGGGGCATCCCCGAGGTCCGTGGCGCGTGAAACCGATGCGCCCTGTCCCTCACTCCTCCTTCTTCTTCCCCGTCGTGGGTTTCTCGCCCGGGGTCTTGGGGAACATGTCGAAAACGCTCAGGAAGGGGTTGAAGGGCGGCGCAACCTGCGGGGCCTGCTGGGAGAGCTGCGCCCCCAGGTCAAGCCACTTGGCGAACTGCGCGTCGACCGAGGTCTTGTAGGCCAGGTAGTTCCGGACGACCTGCTGGAGGTATTTCTCGAAAAATTCCGCCAGCACGGTCTCGCCGAACTGGATCATGAGGTGCAGAAGCGGGACGGGAAGAAGAAATTGCTTGCTCTTTGCTTCCTCCAGGATGATCTGGGTCAGGGTGAAGGCGGTCACGTCCTCCTTGGTCTGGGCATCGATCACCTCGATCTGCCGGCCCTCCTTGATCATTTCCGACAGCGCCGCAAGGGTCACGTAGGCGTTCTTTTCGGTGTCGTAGAGGCGACGGTTGTTGTACTTCTTGATCACCACTCGGTCCGCCATGTTCCCTTTCCTCCCGCCCTGATTGCAACCTGCATGCAGTTACCTCCATGCAACATCGCAACAAATCAGTCTCATGCCTGACTGTAGTTTTTCTATTTATATCATAATGCATTGAATTTCAATGCTTTAAAATACCATAGAATAGAATGAAGAGAAACCGCCCCATGTTGCGCCGCAACATCCAGCTTGACAAGACTTCATTGATATCGTACATACAGCGCTCGGAAAAATAACGGAAATCATTCCCGAGGAGGCTGTTAACATGGAAACAAACCCCGCAGCAAAGCACACCCTTCAGTTCTGCCACACCGCCCTTACCGGGGCCCTCGACGCGGCGCTCGCCGTGCAGTCGCAGTCGCAGAAAACGATGCAGATATTACTCGAGCAGTCCCCCGTCATCCCCCACGAGGGAAAGAGGGCGATCAGCGACTGGTTCGAGGCGTTCCGCCAGCAGACCACCGCCATGAAAGGCGTCATCGACGAGGGGTTCAAGCCCTTCCATCTCTATTACGAGGAGTAGGCGCCTGCGCGCCCCGCGCAGGGAGAGGTTGAGAAGGTGAGAGGGTGAGAAGCGCGGAGCCGGCTTGCGAACCTCGTTTACGGCACCGGCACGGATATAACGTTTCTCATGTTCTCACCTTCTTACCTTCTTACCCTCTATCCTGGGCCGGGCCGGAAGCATGATTGGCTTTCTTAACGCCCGGCGAATCCATCGGTACGCAGAGGAAAGAACATGCCCAATACGATCAACACCCTTGCCCCGGCCTTGGCCACGTCGATCCAATCCGTCCGGTCGTCGCTGGACCTCTCCGCCGACATGGTCAGCCTGGGCAGTCGATGGTCCCTTCTCTGGCTCGACTCTCTCACCGCGGCGAGCAGCATCGGCCTCGAAATGTGGCGGTTTCTCATCACCGGCACGCTCGCCGAGCGGCCCGTCGGTCTCCTGGCGGACAGCCTGGACGGGATGGAGCGGGGGATGGCCAGGGCGATGGCGGACGTTCTCTCCATGCCGGCCCGGCGCTACGAGCGCACGCGGCACGGCGAAGCCGAGTTCCTGAAACTGTTCTGCGAGGCGCCGCCCTGCCAGTGCTTCAACGAGGAGGGAGAGGTTCTTGCCGACCTGCCCGGCATGCGGCTCATCGACATCTCGAAGGACGAGCGGCACGAAATCGCAAATTACACGGTCGTGTTCGCCCCCCGGGCCGGGCACCACTCCAACATCGCCGAGCGCGTCGCCCTCCACATGCGGGACCACGGCCTGACGCGAATGGCGATCGTGGAGCAGAAGTGCGCCCAGGAGATCCCCCTCTACGTGGACGGGGAGAGGCATCACGAGGACTTCGAGGGCCAGGTGGAGCAGTACCGGGTCATCCTGGAGACCCTCAGGGAAAAGACCGGGCACCCCGCACACCTCGTGGCCGTCTGCCAGCCGGGGCCTCTGCTGATGACGACGCTGATCCTCCACCCGCACCTCGGGCGGACCTTCGGTTCGGCGGGCGCCCCCATGAACACAGAGGCCGCACGGGGGTTTCTCTCGGATTTCGCGAGGACCATGGGCGAGCCTTACATCGACCTGCTGACGACGGCCCTGGGAAGCCGGGTCCCGAAGGGGCTCCCCGGTGAAGGCCGGGACATCTACGACGGCCGGTTGCAGGTCCTCGGGTTCTACATCCTGGGCATGCCCCAGCATTTCGACAACCTGAAGAAACTCCTCACGGATCTCAGGGACGGCAACGAGGAAACCGCAAGCCGCCAGATGGCCTTTTACCAGTGGTACAACTACAGCCACGACTTCCCGGCAAGCTTCCTCCGCGACACCTACAAGAAGGTCTTCGTCCGCAACGAGCTCATCCGGGGCGCCCTGCGTATCCGGGGGCGGCAGATCGGGGTGAAGGACTATCCCGCATCCGTCCCCATCTGGGCCCTCGGCGGAACGCAGGACAACATCGCCCCCTGCGGGCAGGCGATCGGCCATGTGGACCTCATCGAAGGGGTCGCCCCCGCAGACCGGCTCGTCCTTTGCTGCGACGCGGGTCACATGGGGCTGTTCCGTTCCCGCACCGTGCTGGACCGCTACTACAGCCGGATCATCCGCTTTCTGCTCGAGCGAAGCGACCGGTAAGACGCGTTTTTTATCGTTGCCAGGATGCACCGGTTTCATGTACAGTTTACCGGCGTGCCGCGGGGACACCTGATGTTGCGCCGCACTTCCACCGAGCCTCACGATTTTCAGCACCCGCTTACACTCCCCGCCGACCGAGAACCCTTGCAGCTGAGTTGCCCTGAAGGTCCCCCACCCGATGCCGGCAGCCCCGGAGGGGAAACAAAATGCTACACTGCGAGATAAAACCCACAAAATACCGAGGCCATAAATGCCTCATACATTTATAACTGTCTGTTATTAATAAATTATATCCAATATTGCGTGAAAAGAAATCTTTTTGTTGCGCTGCAACATTTTTTCTTGACAAGTCCCCTGGGGCAGGTTATATTGCCGTCACAACAACCCAAGCACCCAAGGAGGATGTTTCCATGGACCCGAAGAAAGTAGTCAAGCAGACCTTCGATTTCTACAAGTCGACGTTCGAGAACACTTACAATGCCATGACGATGCTCCAGGAGCAGAACCAGAAGATGGTCGAGATGTACCTGGACCAGACGCAGGGCTTCCCCGAAGAGGGCAAGAAGGCCGTGCAGGAGTGGATCAAGGCCTACAAGAAGGGCGGCGAGGATTTCAAGGCCGCCGTGGACGAGAGCTTCAAGAAGGTCGAGGACTTCTTCGCCGAGGCGGCGAAGTCCGTGAAGTAAAACCCGCTGATTTCATCAAGGAGGGATGATATGATGCAGCCCAAAGACATGCTCAAGCAGATGATCGACTTCAACAAGTCGGCCTACGAGAACGCCTTCAAGAACATGAACATGATCCAGGAGCAGATGGAGAAGGTCATCAGCCTCTACATCGACCAGGCCTCGGGGATGTCCGAGGAAGGCAAGAAGGCCGCCAAGGAGTGGGCTTCGATGTACAAGAAGGGCTACGACGACTACAAGAAGCTCGTGGACGAGAACTTCAAGAAGCTGGAAGCCTTCTTCCAGGAGAAGAAGTAGCGAACGGTTCCGGGATCCGGATCGATCTGAGGGAGGAAAGGGTCGACGATGTATCCTTTCACGCGCGTGCCGTCCAGGGACCTCATGGGTACCCTTTTCAATCTGCCGCTGAAGCCCGCCGAGGTCGGCCTGAAAATGGCCCTGTCCTCGGCGGAGCTCCTCAAGGCCTCTCAGACCTACGTCAACGGGGTCACCAGCTACTATTTCGACTTCATGGCCCCGTACTGGGTGGCGCTCAACTCCTTCCAGCGGACCGAGAAGAGGAAGATCGTGGAGCACCAGCCGCAGGAGACGGCCCGGGACTATCTCGAACTGCTTCACTTCAACATGGAAATCGCCAGGAAGGGCCTTCTCAGCACGATGCGGTCGATGAACCGGTTTCACGCCCGCGAGATGCAGCGGCGGCACTCGGCCTGGCTCAACACCCTGTTTGACCGCGAGGGAGAGGACATCGCCCAGCACGCGGAGCGCCTCTCCCACCTCGTCAGGCTCCTCACCAGCGAATACCCGAAGGCCATCCGGGACATCGAGCCGCATTTCGGCTTCCACTTCGACGACGGCGGATACATCAAGGCGGCCGAGACGGACCGCTTCACCCTCTACCAGGTCCTGCCCTGGAAGGGCTGCACGGAGGTGCGCCGGGGCGGAAAGCCCGTCCTCATCATCCCGCCCTATGTCCTGGGGGCGTCGATCCTCGGCTTCCTGCCGGGCGAGAACAAGAGCTACACGCACTGCTTCGCCAACCAGGGGATCCCGACGTACATCCGCATCATGAAGGACATCCACGCCGCCCCGGCCGTGCAGACCATGACCGGGGAGGACGACTGCCTCGACATGAAATATTTCTGCGAGGTCATCCGCGAGCGCCACGGCAAACCGGTGACCCTCAACGGGTTCTGCCAGGGCGGGTTCGTCGCGGCCCTCAACCTCATGTCCGGCGAGCTCGACGGGCTCGTGGACGCCTTCGCGACCTGCGTCGCCCCCATGGACGGCACGCGCAGCAAGGCCCTCGTGGAATACCTCGAGCACATCCCGGCACGGTTCCGGGACCTGGGCTACGCGGGCAAGACGCTGCCCAACGGCAACCGGATCGTGGACGGCAAGGTCATGAGCTGGGTCTACAAGCTCAAGAGCATGGAGCGCGAGGCCCCCATCTTCACCTACTACCGCGACCTCACCCTGTTCAACCGCGAGGACCTCGATCACATCCGGATCACCCCCACGGCCGCGGCCCTGAACTACTGGCTCATCTACGAGCGCAACGACCTGCCCATCGGGATCACCCAGCTGAGCTTCGACTCCTTCACGAAACCCGTTTCCGGCGACGGCACGCTGCCGGTCAAACTCTTCGACAGGCCGCTGAATTTCAAGCGGCTCAAGGAGAAAGGCATCCCCTGGCTGCTCTGCTATGCCGCGGAGGACGATCTCGTCGACAAGGAAGCGGCCCTCGCACCGGCGGACTTCATCGACGTGGAAGTCACCGTGTTTCCCAAGGGGCACGGGGCCATCGCCACGTCCTGGTCCCTGCCGACCTCCGAGTGCGCCCTGCACCGGTGTTTCAAGGAAGGATACCGCGGGCCCGTCCGTTACCAGCTCGACCTGGACGGCATCCCGGAAGGCTTCACCTGAGAAGGCGGGAAGTAGGCCCCGGGCGTGACCCGGGCATGCGCCCCGACTTCCGGCTCCACACCACCGAGGGGGAACTTCTTCCATGGACAGGAAATTCCTCGAGTTCTGGGGCAACTTTCTGCTCAGCGCCGCCAGGGGGCAGGAACAGGTCGAAAACCTGAACCGTCTCGCAAGCGAAGGGTTCAAGACCTTCGAGCAGCAACTCGCCCTCTTCCAGAAATTCTACGGCCTCGACAAAAAACCCGATCCCGCCACCCCGTATGCCGAGATGTGGACGAAAGCCGCCGCGGACTTCATGAAATCCTACCAGGAGTTCGTGGGGCTCATGGGCATGGTCCCCCGGGAGGACTTCGAAGCCCTGTCCCGGGAGAACGAGGCCCTGAAGAAGCAGGTCGGGAAGCTCGAGGAGTCCCTGCGGCGGGGGAGGAAGAAGCCCGGCGGCACGGACGTGGACCCCGCCGAGGTCGTCAAGGGCTTCGAGGGACTCATGAAAAAGCAGGCCGAGCAGTTTCAGGCCCTGATGACTTCCTACGGGAAGCTCTACGATGCGGGAAAGCCGGGCAGGAAACCGGCGGAACACCAGGCGACCGAAGCGTCGAAAAAAAGAGAGGGGAAACCATGAGCGAACAGGAAAAGACTCAACAGAGCGCGCAGAACGTCGTGTACGCGGACTGGGTCAAGAGCCAGGTAGGCGCCTGGGAAGAGGCCGTGAAGCGCACCGCCCAGGCCTGGCAGGCCCCCCTCCACGCCGCGCCCGAAGGCGACGGGGAACCGGCAAAACAGCCGACCCCCGACGAGATCGGCAAGGGCCTCTTCGAATTCTTCCAGGCCCTGTCTGCCATCGCCGGCACGCCGAAACCCGGCGACTTCCAGTCCGCAAAATCCGTCCCGGACCTGATGGTCAAGATGCTCCAGCCCTTCTGGGGGTACTCCATCAAGCTCCAGAAGCAGTGGGCGGAGATGACGGGCGCGACGGCCACGGGCGAGCCCGAGAACATGGCCGAACTCGTCAAACAGATGACGAAAACCTTCTACGACGCCCAGGGAGAGGACTTCCGGAAGATCCTCAACGTCCCCCAGCTGGGGCTGAACCGCTACTACCAGGAGCGCTTCAACAAGGCGGTCGAGAAGGCCTCGGACTTCCAGTCGGCGCTCACCGAGTTTTTGCAGCTTCTGATGATCCCTGTCGAAAAGTCCTACTACGCCGTCCAGGAGGAGATTGCCAAGCTGGAAAAGGAGGGCAAGGCGGCGATCAAGGACTCGCGGGCCCTCTACCAGCTCTGGATCCAGAAGCTCGAGGACCACTACATGCAGCTGCTGCGGTCCGAAGATTATATGAACACGCTGCGTGAGACGCTCAACTGCCTGCACGATTACCGCGCGGCCCGGTCGGAGTTCTTCATGGACCTGCTGCAGAACCTGCCCATCCCCACCAACAAGGACATGGACGAGCTGTACAAGGACCTGCACATCCTCAAGAAGAGGGTCAAGGAACTCGAGAGGAAGGTGAAGCGAGATGCCAAGCGATAAGAAACCCCAACTCTCCGAAATGATGGCGCCCTACATCATGGCGGGCGAACTGATCATGGCCCGCGTGGCCGGCGACCAGGCGAAATTCTACGAACAGGTGCGGAAAGCCAAGGAGATCCTCCTGAGCCCCCTGGAGACGGACATTGCCACAACCCCCTACGACGTGGTCTGGGAGGAGGACCGCGTCAAGCTGAAACACTACCGGCCCACGACGGAACCCTCTCTCAAGACGCCTCTTTTCATCGTCTACGCCCAGGTCAACCGCGAGACGATGCTCGACCTGCAGCCGGGACGAAGCGTCGTAGAGAGCTTCCTTGCCGCCGGCCTCGACATCTACATGCTCGACTGGTGGTACCCGACCCGCAAGGACCGCTACCTGAACCTCGACGATCACGTCAACGGCTACATCGACGGCGCCGTCGACTTCATCCTGGAAAAACACGGCATCGACCAGCTCAACATCATGGCCATCTGCCAGGGCGGAACCATGAGCGTCATGTACGCGGCGCTGCACCCCGAAAAGATCAAGAACCTGGTTCTGACGGTAACGCCGACGAACTTCGACCACGACGCGGGACTGCTCAACGTCTGGGCCCGCTCGCTCGATCCGGACAAGCTGGTCGCGTCCTACGGGAACATCCCCGGCGACATCATGAACCTGGGTTTTTTGCTTCTCAACCCGGCGCGGCTCATGATCGACAAGTACGTGGGGCTCCTGGAGAATATCCACAGCAAGGACTTCGTGGAAAACTTCGTGCGCATGGAGCGCTGGATCTTCGACAGCCCCGACCTGCCCGGCGAGGCCTTCCGGGAGTTCCTGCAATGGATGTTCCGGGAGAACCGGCTCATCAAGAACGAGCTCGTCCTGGGCGGCAAAAAAGTAGATCTGAAAAACATCACCATGCCCGTGCTCAACATCTACGGCAAGTACGACCACCTCGTGCCGCCGGCGGCCTGCGATCAGACCACCGTCAAGATCGGCAGCACGGACAAGGAGGACCTCTGCCTGGACACGGGCCACATCGGCATCTACGTGAGCTCCAAGATGCAGAGGCAGTTCGGCCCGAAGATCATCCGCTGGCTCACGGAGCGCGACGAGTCGCCCGAGCCGGCGCACGCCGAAGCGAGGAAGACCGGATCAAAAAAGAAAAAGGCCGCCCCCGCGGCCGTAGAGGAATAACTCCGGAAAGGACGAGGGAGATCTATGAGCGAGCGTAACGATTACATCAAGGCGATCAGCAAGGTAAGCCGGGCCCTGGGCTCGACGATCGAACGGGACAGGCTCCTGCAGATGATCGTGACGTCCGCCGTCGACACGATGAAGGCGAAAGCGGCCTGCCTGTTCCTGGCCAGCGACGAGGCGGACGACCAGTACATCGCCGTTGCCCAGACGGGGCTCTCCAAGAACTACATCCACGCGGCGCCGGGCCGGATGTCCCCGACGATGAAACTGCTCCGGAAGGACGGGTTCATCCACTACCGGGACGCCAGGAATGACGATCGCGTCCAGAACAAGGAGGCCAAGGTGAAGGAGGGGATCGGCTCCATCCTGGTCGTTCCCGTCCTCTCGGAGGACGAACTGATCGGGAGCCTGGCGCTTTACACCGCCGACATCCGCGACTTCTCGGAGAAGGAGATCGAGTTCCTCACGGTGCTCGCCGAGCAGGGCGGCATGGCGATCCAGAAGGCCTGCCTCATCGAGAAGCTGCGGAACGCCACGCGCATCTTCCTCGACATGGCGGCGAACATCACGGCCAGCACGGACATCAAGACGATCCTCCAGACTCTCACGGAGGACGTGGCCAAGGCCCTCTACGTCAAGGCGGCCACGATCCGCCTGCTCGACGAGAACCGCGTGACGCTGCGGCTGGCGGCCAGCTACGGCCTGTCGGAGAAGTACCTGAAGAAAGGGCCCATTTCGGCGGAGAAGAGCATCGCCCAGGCCCTCCAGGGAAAGCCCGTGGTGGTGAAGGACGCCGCCACAGACGCCGGCGTCCAGTATCGCGACGAGAAGAAGGAAGAGGGCATCGTCACGATCCTCAGCGTGCCCATCAAGTCCCGCGACGAGGTGATCGGCGTGCTTCGCCTCTACAGCGCCGTGGCCCGGGAGTTCACGGAGGACGAGATCCAATTTGTCAACGCCATCGCCTACATGGGGGGCGTGGCCATCCAGAACATGAACCTCTACGCGATGCTGAAGGAGGATGTGAAGGATCTGCGCGAGAACGTCTGGATCTTCAAGAGCTGGTTCTAAACAGGGGACAGGGTGCAGGGTCCAGGGGTCAGGGTTCAGAAATCTTCTTCCTTCCCGATACCCAAGACCCGATACCCGATACCCCATATTTCAAAAGGGGGAACTATGATCGGGAAGACGATTGACGAGATGAATGTCGGCGATGCGGCGGAGATGGCCAAGACCGTCACCGAGACGGACGTCTACCTCTTTGCGGGGGTCACAGGGGACTTCAACCCGGCCCACGTCAACGAGGCCTACGCAAAGAACACCTTCTTCAAGGGTCGGATCGCTCACGGGATGCTGTCGGCGGGGTTCATCTCGGCCGTGCTTGCCATGAAACTCCCGGGCCCGGGGACCATCTACCTGAGCCAGTTCATGGAGTTCAAGGCCCCCGTGCGGATCGGCGACACCGTGACGGCCCGCGTGGAGGTCAAGGAAAAGACGGCGGAGAAAAACCGCGTGAAACTCCGGACAACCTGCGTCAACCAGGACGGCACCCTCCTCGTGGACGGCGAAGCCGTGATCATGCCGCCCAAGGCGCCGAAGAAGTAATCCCTGCGGCGCTTGTTTCCACTGCCACCCTGCAGGCCCCCCGGGACATCCCCCGGGGGGGACTGCTCTCGACAGGGCCCGCGACACCTTGCCCGAAACGAAAAATCGTGTTAGATAAAAACAGGTTATCCGTCACTCTCTTGAGGACGGCTCTCCGACCGACCCTTCGACCTGCGGCAGGACACGACGCGACAAAACGGGGCGCATGCCCCGGATGCAGTTGAGGCCGGTCCGACCCGTCGGACCCGTTCAGCAGGCAACCCCAAACCCAACCGCCTTCCGGACGTCCGGGACCGAATGCCATGAAGACGGCAGTCCTTCACCGGCTGTGGAAAGAGCCCGTCCGGCTCAGCGGGGTTTCCGAGACTCTCCTGATCCCCCTCTGGGCCCGGGCCGTCGAGACGCGGCGTCCCGACGCGATCATCCGGGACCCGATCGCCCTGGAGATCTTCGAAAACCTCGATTACGATTTCTCCAGGTTCGAAGGGGCCTGGATGACGCAGACGGGGATTGCGGTCCGCACGAAGCTACTCGACGACGCGACGGCGGCCTTCATCGCCGCCCACCCCCGGGCCGTTGTGCTCAACCTGGGGGCCGGCCTCAGCACCCGGTTTGCCCGACTCGACAACGGCAGCATCCGCTGGATCGAGGTCGACCTGCCCGAGGTCGTGGCCCTGCGCAGGGTCTTTTTCCGGGAGACGAAGCGATACGGCTGCATCGCGGGGTCGGTGACGGAGCCCGCCACGTTCGATCCCGTCGAGCCGGGACGGCAGCCCGTCCTGATCGTCGCCGAGGGGCTCTTCATGTACTTCGCCGAGGAGGAGGTCCGCTCCGTCTTCGAGTGCCTGACCGGGCGGTTTCCCGGAGCGCAGGTGCTGATCGAGATGCTCGCCCCCTGCGCCCTCGGGCTAGGGAAATACGACCCCTGCTTGTCGAGGATCGCCAGGGGCAACCTCGAATTTCGCTGGGCCCTGGGCGACTGCCGGGCCATGGAATCCTGGGGCTGCGGCATGAAGGTGCTCGGAGAGAGCAACGTCCTCGAGCACCACCGCGAGCGCTGGGGGTGGCTGAATTTCTTCCCCCCCCAGGCAATGGCCGTGCTCGGCAACCGGATCGTCCACCTGCAGTTTGCCCGGGAGTGAATCGTCGCAGTCACACCGCCCGTCCATACGGCCCGGTCTCGAATCCACTGCCATCGGGCCGGGTTGGTCGGGCTTTTGCATATCGAGGAAAGTGGCAGTCCGCCCCGCGCCCGGGGACCGGCTGCCGCAGCGAGGAAACGGCTCTTGAACGCAGGCACTGCCAACCGGCAAGGAGCGGCCCCATGAAGAAAGCGAGCGCGGAGCGGATTTCCCCCGGGGAACTTCTTTCCCTGGTCGGCACGACGCCGGCCGACAACGTGGAGGGCTACAGATTCGCCGTGCCCTGGAAGAGCAAGCTGGCGGGGGGCCAGGTCCGGTCCCTCTTTCTCTACCAGGAGGTCCTGAAGACCATGGCGGGCCAGCCGTACTTCTTCGGCCCCTTCGCGGCGCTCGCGGGGTGGCAGGCCAACCTCATCGAGTCCACCCTGATTGGCCCCATCAAGACGCAGGCCCGCATCGCCACGAGGGCGGGGCGCAACCCCGACGCCTTCGCCGAGATGAACAGCTGGATCTACAGGACCTACGCGAGGCTGCTCTACAACCTGTGCAGCTGCTTCATGCGCAACGGGAAGTTCGACCCGCGGGTCGCGCGGGCGGTCTCCACCTCCGAGGACGGCAAGCAGCTCCTGCGCAACTGCATGAAGGAGTTCCGGTGGCTCGAGCTCTCCTACAACTCCCGGGGGCTCACGCGGCTCAAGGCCATGAAGGATCTCCTGAAATCGCTCGTGGTGCTCATCACGGAACAGCCCGTCGACGACATGCCCTTCATGAAGAAAAACCCCGACGGCAGCGACGGGATGTCCCTCGGGACCTGGCTGGAGGAAGGCCGCGCACGCATCGAGGCCCTGTGGCGGCACAACGCCTTCGACATCCGCGATTTCGCCGACCGGCACATGGGCGGGAAGATCGGCTACCTGCCCTACGAGGTGATCAAGGGCTCGCGGCTGCACTCGGTGACGCTGCGCCACTACCCCCTGCCGAAGGGGCAGGAGCCTAACGGCAAGATCGTCTACCTGGCAACGCCGATGATCAACAAGCCCGAGATTTTCGACCTGGCCGAGGGGAAGTCCGTCGTCGAGGGCATGCACCGGGAAGGCTACGAGGTCTACATGGTCGACCACGGGGACCCGGGCCCCGCGGAAGCGGAGCTGGGCCTCGATTTCTACGGCAAGACCGTCCCCGACGCCTACCTCGACATCATCCAGAAGCGCCACCCCGGCGCCGCCATCTACATCATGGCCTACTGCATGGCGGGCACCCTCATGCTCCCCTATCTCGCGCGGAGGGCCGAGGAGTGCATGGCGCGCGGCGAGCCGATGGACATCTGGAAGATCGCCGTCATGGCGACGCCCGTGAAATTCGACGACGGGGAGAGCGGCCACGGCCCCATGCGCAAGCTCATCCGCGAGCAGTACGACCCCCTGCTCATGAAGGAGCTCTACGGGGAGGTGAACGTGCCCGCCTTCCTCATCGAGGCGGGGATGAACGAGATCCAGCCCGGCGTCCAGTACACCGTGTCGATGGGCTTCTACGGACGCGCCTACTGGCCCGGCGCCATCGAGGACTCGGCGCCCTTCCTTTACTGGCTCACCCACGGCACCAAGTTCCCCGCCCGCGCGCACCGGGAGTGGATCAGCCAGTTCTTCCTGGGCAACGCCCTGATCGAAGGCACCTACACGCTGCCCTCCTCCGTCCCGGCCCTGGACGGAAAGCCGGTGCGCATGAGCGCTCTCGACGAGGCGGGCGTCCTGATCTTCTGCTACCGCGGCACCCGCGACCCCATCGCGCCGACGGGCTCCTGCATCTCCTGCGAGCTGTGGGGCGAGATCGGGAAGAACGTCGGCGTGTCCCGCGGCGGCCTGAACCGCCTCATCGAGAAGAACGTGGGGCACATCTTCGTGGTGAGCAAGGTCTTGCTGGCGGAGTACCTCGCGCTGGTGAACGACTTCTTCAAGTCGCACTGACGCGCTTCGCACAGGCCTCGGTCTTCGGAAGAACAAATCCCCCCTGCATCCCCCTTTGCTAGAGGGAGATGAGGGGGGCTCTTTCTGTCCGCTCTATTTGTTGCCCGTTGCTTGAACCGCCTGCCGTTCGCTATGGGGTCAGGCCCTTCAGCCGGTCATTCCTTCAGCCGCCTCTGCGCCTCGTCCCTGGACTCGTAGAGGTGCGGGGCCACTTCCCGTTTTGCCAGCTCGTCGCCGAGTTTCATCCTCAGAAAGGTGCTCGTCGTGTAGCGGGTGACTTTCTCGTAGAACTGCATCACGTACTTCACCATCTCCGCATACTCGTCGACGAGTTCCGGCAGAATGTTGAAATTGTCGTAGTTGACGATCGTGAAGACCTTCCTGCCCAGGGGCCTCAGCATCTTCTCCACGAGGTTCTGGATCGTCCGGATCTGGTCGCTGGACTTCACGTAGAAGTTCTCGAAATTGACGTAGAAGGTGTTTTCGCCCGGGACATAGACGAGCCGGTCCTCGACGGGGATTTCCAGCATGTCGCGCTGCAGCCCCATCGACTCGGCCTTGAAGATCCTGGCATCCATGAGGCTGGGGGGTCGCTTCATGACGGGCTGGAACCCCATTTTGGAGAGGATGTCCTTTTCGAGGTCGACGCCGGGGGCAACCTCGGTCAGTTCCATCCCGTCCTTCGTCAGCGTGAACACGCATCGCTCCGTGATGTAGAGCACGGGCTGGCCTCGCTGTGCGGCGTACTTCCCGCTGAAGGTGATCTGCTCGACCCGCTCGAGAAACTTCTGCTCGCGGCCCTCCTGGGCGATTCGCAACGCCCCGTCCTCCACGGCAACCTCGAGCCCCCCCGCCGTAAAGGTGCCCATGAAGACGATCTTTTTTGCATTCTGGCTGATGTTGATGAACCCGCCGGGCCCCACGAAGCGAGGACCGAATTTGCTCACGTTGACGTTGCCGTCCCGGTCCATCTCCGCCGACCCGAGGAAGGCGATGTCCAGTCCGCCGCCGTCGTAGAAATCGAACTGGTAGGGCTGGTCGATGAGGGCATCGAGATTCGTCGCGGTGCCGAAATTCAGCCCGCCGTTGGGCATCCCGCCGATCACCCCCGGCTCGGCCGTCAGCGTCAGCAGGCTCAGCACCCCCTCCTCGTTGGCCACCCGGGCCACACCCTCGGGCATGCCGATGCCGAGATTGACCACCTGGTTGGGCCGCAGCTCGAAGGCCGCGCGTCGCGCGATCACCTTCCGCTGTCCGAGTTCCATGGCCGCAATGGAGGCCATGGGGACGCGCACCTCTCCCGTGAAGCCCGGGTTGTACGGCTCGAGGAAGGTCATCCAGTGGTTTTCCGGCCGCGCGACGACGACGCAGTCCACGAGGATGCCGGGGATCTTCACGTGCTTGGGGTTCAGGGTGTGCTGATCGGCGATCCGCTCGACCTGGGCGATGACGAAACCGTTGTTGTTCTTGGCCGCCATGGCCTGGGCGAGCACCTCGATCGTGAGGGCCTCCTTTTCCATCGTGATGTTGCCGTTCGTGTCGGCCGTTGTGCCCCGGATGACGGCCACGTCGACGGGAGGGAGCTTGTAGAAGAGGATCTCCCGACCCTCGATCTCCATGAGCTTGACGAGGTCCTCGCCCTCCTTCTTCGTCTTCCGGTTCAGTTTCCCGCCGTCGAGCCGGGGGTCGATGAAGGTCCCGAGGCCCACGTAGGAGATGAGCCCCGGCTTGCGGGCGGCAAGGTTGCGGAACAGCGTGCTGATGCAGCCCTGGGGCATGTTGTAGGCCAGGACTTTCTCCTCCCGGATGAGTTGTTGGAGCTTGGGGGCCAGGCCGATGTGTCCCCCGATGACGCGCCCCACGAGGCCTTCGTGTCCCAGGTGATTGAGGGCCCTGTCCTTTCCATCCCCCTGTCCCGCGGCGTAGATGAGCGTCAGGTCACGGGGGTGACCCTCCCTCTTGAAGCGTTCTTCGATGCAGATGAGGATCTCCTCGGGAACCCCCGTGGCAACGAAACCGCCCGTCGTCACGACGTCGCCGTCCCGGATGATGGCGGCCGCCTGTTCACCGGTTACGATTTTCCCCTTTCTCCGGATCCGCGCGCGGAGTTCATCGAGGATGGGGTGCGATGACAGCGGCGCCGGCCCCCTCTTTCCCGTGAGTTCGGATTTTTCTTTTTCCTGATCGCCCATGGGATCCCCTCCTTTTCGAACCGGCGTTGCCGGCTGCGACTCCAGCCGAACAGAGCTGCCCTTGCAGCGCAAAACCCGACTCCGTTATCTGGGTGGAAAATTCCTGAATGTTTCGGAAATGAACATGTCCCGGGGGTTCTGTCTCGCGACGGGTCCTTCGGACGAAACGGTGCTGACTGAACGCAATGCGGCATCACAATAGCATGGGCGATCGGCATGTCAAGAAACAAATCCTGCTCCACAATCGCCGGCTCCGCGGCAAGACGCCCCGGCCTGTTCCGCGTCACCGGTTCCGCTTCACGGAGCGGTGACGTCGATGTCGCGTCCGTTTCCGTTGTCTTTTCCTTTGACAAACGCCGTCCGATTCATTACTTTCAAAGTACTTGATTCTGCGAAGGAATAAACGATGCGATCCACGGAGACACCGGCCCGGGAAATCCATGTCGGCGTGAAATTCAGGGTGGACTTCCTCTCGGCGGCCGTTCCCGCCGATGCCCGGCTCGAAGAGTTGAAATCCTGGTGCGCCGAATTTCACCGACGGGACTTCGCACCGCCCTACGGCGAGTTCTCCCAGGGAAACCTCAGCTTCCGCATCCGGCCCGGCGAGGACGCCTTCATCATTACCGGCTCCCAGGTAGGTTGGAAGGACAGGCTGCCGGACGACCGGTTCGTCACCGTGCACGGGTGCGACATGGAGAAAGGCATCGTGTCGGCAAGCGGCACGAGGGACCCCTCGTCGGAGACCCTGCTCCACTTCGCCGTCTACCGGGCCCGGAAGGACGTGCAGGCCGTCTTTCACGGTCACAGCCGGGAGATCCTCCGGTGTGCCGACCGGCCGCCGGACATCCCGGAAACAGCGGAACCGCAGCCCTACGGGAGCCTCGAGCTGGCCCGGGGAGTCCTGGACGTCCTGGGCAATGCCGACTTCGTGATCCTGAAAAAGCACGGCTTCATCTCCCTGGGCAGATCGATGGCGGAAGCGGGCAGGCGCGCCGTCGAAGTCCATCGGCGATGCCGCCCGAAGGCGGAAGGAAAAGAGACGCCATGAAAGATTTTTTCAACCTGTACCGCCACGGCTTCGTGCGGGCCGCCGTCTGCGTCCCCGAAGTGCGCGTCGCCGACGTGACCTTCAACGCGCAGCGGACGATCGGGCTCGCGAGGGAGGCCTCGGCGAAGAAGGCGATCTTCGCGCTGTTCCCCGAGCTGGGTCTGTCGGCCTACACCAACGAAGACCTCTTCCACCAGGACGCGCTCCTGAACAGGGTCCGGGAAGCCCTGTGCCACGTCTTCGAGAAGACAAAGGACCTGGGGACGATCCTCGTCGTGGGGGCGCCGCTGCGGGTTGACTCCTTGCTCTTCAACTGCGGGATCGTCCTGTATCGCGGCCGCATCCTGGGTGTCGCCCTGAAATCGTACCTGCCCAACTACCGGGAGTTCTACGAGGGCCGGCAATTCCACCCCGCCGAGGACGCCCTGTCAAAGACGGTGACCCTCTGCGGCCAGCGGGACATCCCCTTCGGGCCGGACCTGCTGTTCGAGGTGGAGAACGTCCCGGGCTTCGCGTTCCACATCGAGATCTGCGAGGACCTGTGGGTACCCGTGCCGCCGTCGAGCTTCGCGGCGCTGGCCGGCGCCACGGTGCTCGCCAACCTCTCGGCCTCGAACGTCACGATCGGCAAATCGGAGTACCGGCACAGCCTCGCCGCCAACCAGTCGGCGCGATGCGTGGCGGCCTACCTCTACGCGGCGGCGGGCCCCGGCGAGTCGACGACGGACCTGGCCTGGGACGGCCAGGCCATGGCCTACGAGAACGGCACGCTGCTTTGTGAATCGGAGCGCTTCGCCGGGAAGGCGCAGGTGATCCTGGCCGACATCGACCTGGACCGCCTCGTCCAGGACCGGATGCGGCTCACGAGCTTCGGCCAGAACGCCCGGATCCTCCGCGACCGCGCGGAGCGGTTCCGGAAGGTGAGCTTCCCCGTGGAAATCCCGAAGGGACGCATCCTGCTCGGCCGGCCATACGCGCGCTTCCCCTACGTGCCGGCGGACCCGGCCAGGCGCGACGAGCGCTGCTACGAGGCGTACAACATCCAGGTCCAGGGGCTGGCCACACGACTCAAGGCCTCGGGGATCGAAAACGTCGTCATCGGCGTCTCCGGAGGCCTCGACTCCACGCACGCCCTCATCGTGGCGGCCCGGGCCATGGATCGGCTGGGCCGGCCCCGCTCCTGCGTGAAGGCCTACACGATGCCGGGGTTTGCCACGACGGACAAGACGTACCGCAACGCCCACCGGCTCATGACGGCCCTCGGCGTGGAGGCCAACGAGATCGACATCCGCGAGAGCTGCATGCAGATGTTCCGCGACATCGGCCACCCCTTCGCGAAGGGCCGCAAGGTCTACGACATCACCTTCGAAAACGTCCAGGCCGGCGAGCGGACCAGCCACCTGTTCCGGCTGGCCAACTTGCGCAACGCCATCGTCCTGGGCACGGGGGACCTCAGCGAGCTGGCACTGGGCTGGTGCACCTACGGCGTGGGCGATCACATGTCGCACTACAACGTCAACGTGAGCGTCCCCAAGACCCTCATCCAGTACCTCATCCGCTGGGTGGCAGGGACGAACCAGTTCGACCGCAAGACCTCGGAGACGCTCTTGGACATCCTGTCCACCGAGATCAGCCCCGAATTGGTGCCCGGGGTCAACGGCGGCCAGCCGGCGCAGCGCACGGAGGACACGATCGGCCCCTACGAGCTTCAAGACTTCAATAACTTCTACGCCACGCGTTTCGGCTACCTGCCGACGAAGATCGCCTTCATCGCCTGGCACGCCTGGAGCAACAGGGAGACGGGGGCATGGCCGGAGGTCCCCGAGGAGAGGCGCAACGAATACAGGATCGGCGACATCAAGAACTGGCTCCTGGTCTACCTCCGGCGGTTCTTCCAGACGAGCCAGTTCAAGCGCTCCTGCATCCCCAACGGCCCCAAGGTGGGTTCCGGCGGTTCGCTCTCCCCCCGGGGCGACTGGCGTGCGCCGAGCGACAGCGAGGCCGCCGCATGGCTGGAGAACGCGAAGGATATTCCGGACCGGGAAGAAACAGGAACCCGAAAAGAAAATTCGACGAGGTCAACAAAAAGGTAGGCAGGGGTTAAACCCTGTACCCTGTACCCTGTACCCTGTACCCTGTACCCTGTACCCTGTACCCTGTATTATGAAACGTGAAACCTACAAGGACTTCGACGCGACGGAGCTGTACTGCCCCCGGTGCAAGAGGGCGGTGCGGGTGCGCAAGCGCCTGCTCCTCATCCTCCCCCAGGGCGAGAAGTACGACTACTCCTGCGCCTTCTGCGGGACCTCCGTCGGGGACAAGCTCGTGACGACCCGGAACGGCGGCGGGGTTGTCACCCGCTGAAGGACCGCCGTCCGGGGCTTCCGTGCGGCGGCGGCAAAAAAAAGGGGCCGCGGCACCGAGGTGCCGTGGCCCCTTCCAATGAGAACGCTTACCGCCGACGTTATCTTCCTATAACGTACCGGTAAGGATCAATCTGCTCTCTCAGAATGTCGAGTTCATGCTTGGTGGGCGGCTTGTTCTCGATGATCTTCTTCGCCTTCAGAAGCTCGAAGCCGCAGT
>CAZPCN010000032.1:0-27095 GCA_964585095.1 uncultured Syntrophaceae bacterium
GAACCCTTCCTTTTCCGCAAGGAGAGCCATGGACCGATCGTGAAAACCCCGTCTCCTAAAGGAGAACGGGTTTTTTTGTCTCTGCGGTGTCAACAGAGAAGGGGGTATTGCGATGATGTCTGCGGGCCGGCTCAAGACGGGTGTCCTCATCACCGCCATCCTGATCCTTTTTTTCGGTCCTGTCGCGGTCGAGCGGACCTTTTGCGACGTGACCCGGGAGCTCAAGAAGCTCAGCGAGGAGCGGGAGAAGTCCGTGGGCTACGCGAAGATCGCCAAGGTGAGCTTCAAGAAGCAGCCCAAGAAGCTCACCCAGGCCATGCTCTACTACACCGACGCCAAGTCCATCGGCAACCCCATCATCCAGCAGCTCCAGACGTCGCTCGCCAGCCGCAGCATGAAGGAGTCCCAGCTCCGGGAGATGCTCTCCGAGGACGTGAAGCGCCTCGTGACGGTGAACGAGAAGTTCCGGGCCTTCATCGAGTCCGGCAGCGCCTCCAACCGCGCCCTGCCGGGGCTTGCCGCCGTGGCCGGGATGGCGGGCCCCATCACGGATGCCTGCGTGAACCTCTGGAAGGAGTACAAGGACGCCGACAAAAAGAGGGTCGACGCCATGGTCGAGGTTCTCGAGGGCTACAAGTGGGAGGACTGGGACAAGATCTAGCTCCGCCCGCCGCTCGGGCGGCCTGCAGGAAACCGAAAGCGTGCCATGTATCCCCGCCGGATCGTCCACCCTCTTCTCCCGCTTCTTGCCGCGCTGCTGTTTGCGGCAATGCCGCTGCCCCTCTGCTCCCAGACCGCGGAAACGATCCCTGCCTCTGAAGGCCCGCTGAGACCGGGCGAACCGCTCCTGACCATCGAGTCGGGCCTGCACGCGGGTTCCCTGCGAAGCCTGTCGACGGACCGGGCCGGGCGCTGGCTTGTGACGGGGTCCTCGGACAAGACGGCCCGCATCTGGGAGCTTCCCTCCGGCAGCCCTGCGGGGATCCTCCGGCCGCCCATCGGGAGAGGGAGCGACGGGATGATCCTGGCCGTCGCGATCTCGCCCGACGGGAGCACCATTGCCTGCGGCGGCCGGACACGGGAGTCGGAGGCCTCTCGCACCGTCTACCTCTTCGACCGGGAGAGCCGCCGCATGCTCGGGCGCTTCGGGGGGCTTCCCGAGAATATCGTCCAGCTGCAGTTTTCCCGCGAAGGGCGGGTCCTGGCCGTCGGGCTCGGCGGCACGGGCGGAGGGTTGCGACTCTATGCCGTGAATCGGAAGGGCGACAGGGTGGAGGTCTCGCCGCTCGTGCGGGAGCAAACCGAAGGGGGGGCTGTCCGGGCCCTGGACATGGACGGCTCGGGCCGCGTTGTCGCGACTACCGCCGACGGGGTGCTGCGGCTCTACAGCAAGGACCTCCGGCGGCTGGCCGAAAAGGAATTGCCGAAAGCCGAGGGGCCCTCGGGCGTCCGGTTTTCGCCGGACGGCAAACGGATTGCCATGGGATATTTCCGGACGGCCCGCGTCGATGTCTTCTCGGCGGACGACCTCACCCTGATTGCCACTCCCGAAGTCCCGCGGACCCGGGCGCAGGGGGCGAAGCTCCTGTCCGTGGAGTGGTCCGCCGACGGGCGATACCTCTACGCGTCGGGGTGGTACACCCATCAGCTCCGGAACGTCATCATCCGATGGCCCGTCGAGAATTTCCACACCCCCGACCTGCTGCCCGCGGCCAGGGCGCTCCTGCACGGCATGCGGGTCCTGCGGGACGGCGGCATCGTCTACGGCGCGGTCAACGGCGACATGGGCCTGCTGGACTCTACGGGCCGGGAAATCTTCGTCAAGAGCCCAAACCTGGACCGCTACAGCGGGAAGGCCTTCTCCATCTCGCCGGACGCCGTGACGGTGCGGTTCGATTTTCTGCCGGAACGGGGCGTCCCGGCGCAGTTCTCCGTCGAGACGAAGCAGCTCGAGCTCAACCCGATGCCGACCCCCGGTATGCTCGCCCCCGTCCTGCAGGCCGACGGGTTCGAGCTCACGGACTGGCTGCTGAAGTTCGAGCCGAAGCTCAACGGCAAGCCCCTTCCCATGCGCTACCGCGACCAGGGGACCTCCTACGCCATCGTCCCCGACCGCAAGAGCTTCCTCTACGGCATGTGGTGGGGCCTCTACCGCTTCGACATGAAAGGCAGGGAGCTCTGGTTCCGCTCCGTGCCGGGGGCCGTGCGAGCCCTCAACGTCTCGCGCGACGGGGGCCTGGCCGTTGCGGGGGTGAGCGACGGGACGATCCGCTGGTATCGGATGAAAGACGGCCGGGAGCTTGCGGCCTTTTACCCCCACAGCGATCGCAGGCGCTGGGTCCTGTGGACGCCCTCCGGCTACTACGACGCCAGCGAAGGCGGCGACGAGCTCATCGGCTGGCACGTCAACAACGGGTCCGACAGGGCGGCGAGCTTCTATCCCGTCTCGCGGTTCTTCGAGCGGTTCTACCGTCCCGAGGTCGTGGTCCGGGTGGTCAATGGGGCCGAGGCCGATGGGGCCGTTGTTGCCTCCCTCGGCGAGAAGGCGGCCCCGGACATCGAAACCGCCGGGATCAGGCCGCCCCCGGAGGCGGCCATCGTGTCGCCCCTGCCGGGCCGGCAGTTCGACAGCGACGTGCAGGAGATCAAGGTCCTTGCCGAGGACCAGGGCGGAGGCATCGGGGAAGTCCGGCTCTACCAGAACGGCAAGATCCTCCCCCGCGAAGCCGCCGCGAAGGTCGCGAAGGACGGCAGCACCGAGACGCACCTCTTCCGGGTCAAGCTCGTGGAGGGGGAGAACCGGCTCAGGGTCGTCGCGCTGAGCCGCGACCGCGTTGAGAGCAGCCCCATGGAGATCGCCGTCACGCTTCGTGGTGCGGAGAAGGCAAGCGACCTGCACCTCGTCGTCGTCGGGATCAACCGCTATCGCAATGCGGCGCTCAACCTGACCTATGCCGAGACCGACGCGAAGGGGGTGATCGGCTTTTTTCAGTCCGCCGACGTGAAGAAGCTCTTCAGGAGCGTGCACGTCTACGCGGCGTTGAGCGAGCAGGCGACGGGGACAAAGATCCGGGGGATCTTCTCCGAGGTGGCGGGGAAGGCCCAGCCGCAGGACACGTTGCTCGTCTACCTCGCCGGGCACGGCGACACGGCGGGCGAGGAGTGGTACTTCATTCCCCACGACGTCACGGCGCCCGAAATCGAGCAGGAGCTCCGGCAGGGGGGCATCTCCAACGCCTACATCAGCGAGTCGATCAAGCAGTGCAGGGCCCAGAAGGTCTTCGTGATGATCGATGCCTGCAAGTCCGGCAAGCTCGTGCTCGCCATGCGCAGCACCGAGGCGCGCAAGGCCCTCGTGCAGCTCGCCCGCTCGACGGGCACCTACATCGTCTCGGCCTCGACGGACCAGCAGTACGCCGCCGAGATCAAGGCGCTGGGTCACGGGGTGTTCACCTACTCGCTCCTCGAGGGCCTGCAGGGCAAGGCGGGGGAGAAGAAGGTGACCGTCGAGGGGCTCATCCACTACGTCAAGGAGAAACTCCCGGAGCTGACGGAGAAGCACCGGGGCCAGGCCCAGTACCCCGTGAGCTGGGGCTCGGGCATGGACTTCCCCCTCGTGCTGCACTGAGACGGACGTCGCCGGTTCGTTTCGTTTGCCCCGTGTATTTCGTCTGTTCCGGGCCGGTCCGCTGGAGGGGTATCGGGCACAGTTTCTGGGGTCTAGGGTTTCGGGTCTAGGGTCCGAAGAAACCAAGATTCATTACATAAATAGATTCTTTTTCCATCCCGATACCCGAGCCCCAATACCCGATACCCTTCTTCCTCTGCCCTATCCCCGAGACCCTGTTCCCGTCCCCTCGTCTTCATTGACACACCCGTCCCGATCGCCTATGATTCGGTCTGCCTCCGGCACGAGCCCAAAGGGCCCGCACGGGGGCGCATCCTGTTTAGACGGGTCTGGCGATGGTCAAGGTCTACAAGGCGCTGGCGGCATTCGGCCGTCTCTCCGGCTTTCTGCTGCGGGTCCTGGGCCGCTTCCGGCAGAACCAGGGCCTGATCCTGGCCGGGTCGATCGCCTACTACACCCTGCTGTCCGTCATCCCCCTGCTGATCCTCATCCTGATCGTGCTGTCGCACTTCATGGACCCCGAACTGCTTATCGAGACCATGTCGAGGTTCCTGGAGATGGCACTGCCCGGCTACGCGGCGGCACTGACCGAGCAGGTCCGGGTGTTCCTGCGGTACCGCGGCCTGATCGGCACCGTGGGCATCCTGGTGCTCGTGTTCTTCAGCTCCATCGCCTTTTCGGTGCTCGAGAGCGCCATCTCGGCGATCTTCCACCGCGTCCGGCCCCACCGCCGCCACTTCCTGGTCTCGAGTGTCATCCCCTACCTGTTCATCGTGATCATCGCCCTGGGCGTCCTGACCCTGTCGTTCCTCGTGGGCGCGCTGGAGCAGCTGGAGAGCACGAAGCTGGTGGTCTTCGGGCACAAGTTCGGGCTGGGGTTCGTCTTCAGCACGGCGGTCTATGTGCTGGGCCTTGCCGCGGAGGTCTTCCTGATCACGGTCTTTTACCTGGTGCTGCCCGTGGGTCCCACCACCTTCCGGCACGCGCTGGTCGGGGGCCTGGCCGCCACGATCCTCTGGGAGATCACGCGCCGCGTGATCGTCTGGTACTACAAGACCTACACCTTCGTGAACCTGATCTACGGTTCCTTTGCTTCCGTCGTCGTGTTCCTGCTCAGCGTCGAGGCCGTGGCGATCATCGTCCTGCTCGGGGCCCAGGTCATCGCGGAGCTCGAGCGCGTCAACGAGAAGATCCGGTAGGGTCGGGGCAGAGACGAAAAAGGGCATCCCGCAGGCGCCGCAGGATGCCCTTTCCGTCCGTGTTGCCGGACGTCGCCGCTAGAAATCCTTGAAACCGCCGTCGCGCTCCAGCGGGATGACCTCCCCGGCCTTTTTCGCTTTGCCGATCCCCATCGTGCCGGAGATCTTCGCCACGAGGCCCGTGGCGGCAGCGACGGGCTTCGTCTCCGCCGCGCCCGCCGCCGAGCCGGCGACGATCCGCATCAGGGTCTCGGCCACGGCCTGCATCTGGCCCGCCTGGGCGTTGAGCTCCTCCGAGGCGGAGGCGGACTCCTCGGCGTTGGCCGCCGTCTGCTGGACGACCTTGTCCATCTCGGTGATGGCGCTGCCCACCTGGTCGATGCCGCGGGCCTGCTCCCGGGAGGCGGCGGCGATCTCCGCCACCAGCCCGGAGACCTTCTCCGCGTTGCGGTTCAGCTCGGCAAAGGCGTCGGTCGTCTTCGACACCAGGGAGGAGCCCTCCTTCACCCGGCTGGTCGTGGTCTCGATCAGGGTGGCGGTCAGCTTGGCCGACTCGGCGGCCCGCATGGCCAGGTTGCGCACCTCGCTGGCCACCACGGCGAACCCCGCCCCGGCCTCGCCGGCCCGCGCGGCCTCGACGGCGGCGTTGAGGGCCAGCAGGTTGGTCTGGAAGGCGATCTCGTCGATCGTCCTGATGATCTTGCCCGTCTCCTCGCTGGCCTTGCGGATCGCGTCCATGGAGCGCACCAGGTCCTGCATCGACACCTCGGCCTTCTCCACGGCGCCCTTCGTGGAGCCCATCAGCGCGTCGGCGCTCTGCGAGTTGTCGGCGTTCTGCTTGGTCATGGACGACATCTCCTCCATCGACGCCGCGGTCTCCTCGAGGGAGGAGGCCTGCTCGGAGGCCCCTTCGGCCAGGTGCTGGCTGGATGCGGCCACCTGGGAGGCCGCCGAGGACACCTGGGCCGCGGCCTCGTGGATCTCCGCGGCGGCGCGGGCCACCGGGTCGGCGATCCCCCGGGCGAACAGCAGGGTGAGGCCGGCCGAGAGGGCCAGGAGGAAAGCGCCGGTCAGCGCGAGAGTGTTGCGGATCTCGCGGGCCCCGCTCACGGCCTCGTCGAGGTCCATGACGGTCAGGGCCGCCCAGCCGTTGACCTGGACGGGGCTGACGGCGGCGATCTTCTTCTGCCCGCCGTAGGTGTAGCCCGCGAGGCCCGGCTTCTGGGACTGCACGAGGGCCCAGAGGTCCTTCATCTCCTCGAGCTTGCTCACGTCGAGCTTGAAGACGGCCTCGGCCTTCGGGTGGATCATCACCATGCCCTCGCGGTTGATGACGCTGGCATAGCCCGTCTTGCCGACCTTGATCTCGGCGAACCGGGCCGACAGGGCGTCGGTCGTCATGATCGTGGCGATGGCGCCCAGGAACTTGCCGTCCTTCACGATGGGCACGCAGAAGGGCAGGACGGGCTTGCCCGTCGTCTTCGCCAGGACCATGTCGCCCACGACGGGCTTCATCTCGGCCTTGGCTTTCTTGAAGTAGTCCCGGTCCCCGAGGTCGATGCCGATGTTCTTGCCGCCGTGGGAGTCGGCGAATCCCTTGCCCGAGGGGTCGAGGCCGTAGATGACCTGGTAGTCGCCGCTGACGGCGGCGAAGTGCTTGAGCGTCTCGCTGAACGCCGCGCTCTGCTTCTCGGCGGCCTGGACCGTGTCGGGCCTCGAGGCCAGTTCCCGGGCCAGCTTGAGTTCCTTGTCCGCGATGACGCGCACCAGGTTGCCCGCCCCCTCGGACATTTCCTGCAGCATCCCCTGGCCGGCTTCCGTGAGGGACCGGTCGGCCTTCCACCAGGAGATCGCGCCGCTCACGGACAGGGGGATCACGATCATCAGGATGCCCCCCGCCAGGAGCCTTGCCTTGAGCGATTTTCCGAACGAGAATCGTTTCATCAGTGCCTGCACCTCCATGTGTTGCGTCGGGCGGCCGGGCCTGCGGGCGCAAGCGATCGCGCACCCGTCCGGGGCGAGGATTGCGCCCCGGCGGGCATCGAAGAGGCAAAGACGGGGATAAGGCGCGGGCGGCGGTGCGTCCGGCGTTGCAGGGCAGACAGGTATGAGTGCCGAATGAAAAAAAGGACCGTCTTCGGATCTTTGCGGTCGTGCGTCCTCTGCAACCCGACCGTGATAACCATCGTCAGAATGAAATAGAACTTTAGGCCTCGCGCCTCTTGAGGATCGCTCTTACCCTGGGCGGCGAATCGTGGTATGAAAGCAATTGAACGCGCAGCCCCGCAGCGCCCGACCTGAGCTTGTCGAACGTTGCTGCGGGGATGGGCGTGCGCGGCAGCAGAGAAACTCAGTCCTCGAGTTTCTGCATTCCGGGCACCGTGGTGCGAGGAATGTGAATACGCTCGACCGCCGATTTACTTTTTAGTGCAGAATGCGTGCCGGGGCCGGCAGGCACCCGGCAGGGAGGATTTCATGGGCACCCTTGGAACATGGGCAACTCGATTGTGCCTGGCGCTTCTGGCCCTTGCCGTGATCGCGACAGCCGCTTCGGCCGTCGAGAAGGCTTCGCCCGCCGCCGCGATGAAGGGCCCTGCCCCGGCCGAGGCGACCTACGACGATCCCCTGGGGCGCAGCACTCCGCAGGGCACCGTCCTGGGGTTCATCCGGGCGATGCAGCGCGAGGACTACGATCGGGCGGTCGACTACCTCGACACGCGCCAGACGGGAAAGCGCGCGCAGCAGCTCGCCACCGAGCTGGACTACATTCTCGACCTGGGCGTGTCGGCCACGGAGGCCACGCTGAGCAGCAAGCCCGAAGGGAACCCCCAGGACAGCCCCCTGGCCAACCGGGAGGTCGTGGGCACCGTCAAGACGAAGAGCGGGGAGTACAAGATCCAGCTCGAGCGGATCCAGAAGGAGAACAACCCCCCGATCTGGCTCTTCGCCGCGGAGACCCTGAAGCTCGTGCCGAAGATCTACGAGGAGGTGGACATCCCCTGGCTCGAGCGGAAGCTGCCGGCGGCGGTCACGGAGACCCGCCTGGCCGGCCAGCCCCTGTACCGGTGGGTCCTCGCCGTGCTGATGATCCCCCTGGCCTTCCTGATCGGCTGGGTGGTCACGGCGCTGCTGGCGGCCCTGGTGCGCGAGCCGCTTCGCAGCCGTTTCGACGAAGCGCTTCTGGGAAGGCTCGAGCCGGTGAAGAACCCGATGCGCCTGATCTTCGCGTCGGCCGTGATCTATATCTATTCCCGGGTCGTCTTCTCGCTGCTGGGGCAGATGTTCTGGGTCTTCGTGGCCTCGACGATGGCCGTCGTCGGCCTGACGTGGCTCTCCATCCACCTGATCGACGCCGGGGCGGAGATCGTCGAGCGGCGCCGCCCCGAGGCCGCCAACGCCGTCGTCCGCCTCACGGCGACGCTGCTGAAGACGCTGGCCGTGGTCGTCGGGCTCGTGGTCATCTTCTACTACTTCGCCGGGATCAATGTCACCGCCGTGGTGGCCGGCCTCGGCGTCGGCGGCATCGCCGTGGCCTTCGCCGCCCAGAAGACGATCGAGAACTTCTTCGGCGGCGTCTTCCTGGTCTGGGACAAGCCCATCCGGCTGGGCGATTTCGTCAAGGCCGGCGAGCACCAGGGCCACGTCGAGCACATCGGCCTGCGCTCCACGCAGATCCGCACGATGTCCCGCACCGTCGTGTCGATCCCCAACGGCCAGCTCTCGGCCGTGAGCATCGAGAACTTCACCCTGCGCGACCGGTTCCTCTTCCGGCACACCCTGAACCTGCGCTACGAGACGACGGCGGACCAGCTTCGGTTCGTCCTGGCCGGCATCCGGGAGCTGCTGTACCGGCACCCCCGGGTGGACTCCCAGACGGCCCGCATCCGCTTTATCGCCTTCGGGCCGTCGTCGCTCGACCTGGAGATCTTCGCCTACGTTCTCGAGACCGACATGGCGGCGTTTTTGGCCGTCCAGGAGGACCTGCTGCTGCGGATCATGGAACTCGTCGAGTCGAGCGGCAGCGGCTTCGCCTTTCCCTCGCAGACCCTCTACATGGCCAGGGACGGCGGGCTCGACGCGGAGAAGGGCCGCAGCGCAGCCGAGGCGGTCGCCCGCTGGAGGCAGGAGGGCGAGATGCCCTTCCCGGATCACCGGCCCGTGCGGGTCTCGCAGCTCGAGGGCACGCTCGACTACCCGCCCGAGGGCTCGGTCCTGAAGGAGAAGGACGCCGGCCGGACAGACGGCCCTTCCTTGCAGACGAAATGAACGAAAAGGACAAAACGGCAACCGGCCGCCACCGGCAGATCCTCCGGCGCATCGCCCGCCGGGCGATGATCGAGCGGGGCTTCCGCCCCGACTTTCCCGCCGAGGTCCGAGACGAGCTGGCCTCCCTGGAACCCGAAAAGGGGGTCTCCGCGCTGCGCGACCTGCGGGGGCTCCCCTGGTGCTCCATCGACAACGACGACTCCCGCGATCTCGACCAGCTCACCTGCGCCCGGGACGGCGGCGGCGCCGTGACCGTTCTTGTCGCCATCGCAGACGTGGACACCGCCGTGCGCAAGGGCAGGGCCATCGACGATCACGCCTGCCGCAACACGACCACCGTCTACACCCCCGTGCACGTCTTTCCCATGATCCCCGAGGAGCTCTCGACGGGGCTCACGTCGCTCAACGACGGCGAGGACCGCGCCGCCGTGGTCGTGGAGATGACGGTGGGGGCCGGCGGCGTCATCGGCGGCGTCGATGTGTACCGCGCGCGCGTGCGCAGCCGGGCACGGCTTGCCTACAACGACGTGGCGGCCTGGCTCGAGGGCCGCACCCCGGCGCCCGCCGCCGTGCAGCGCGTCGAGGGCATGGCCGAAAACCTCCGGCTCCAGGATGCCGCCGCCGCGACACTGAGGGCGCGCCGCCAGGCCTGCGGGGCTCTCAACCTCGAGACGGTGGAGGCAAGCCCCGTTGTCGAGGGCGGCGAGGTCAGGGCCTGGCGGGTGGAGCGGAAAAACCGCGCAAAGGAGCTCATCGCGGACTTCATGATCGCCGCCAACGAGGCGGTGGCGCGGTTCCTCGAGTCCCGGCGGTTCCCGTCGATCCGCCGCGTGGTGCACGCCCCGAAGCGCTGGGAGCGCATCGTCGACGTGGCGGCGCAGAAGGGCTGGACGCTTCCCGGCGCGCCCGACGCGAAGGCCCTGGAAGAGTTCCTGGCGGCGCAGCGGGCCCGCGAGCCCGAGCGCTTTCACGATCTCTCCCAGACCGTCATCAAGCTCATCGGCCCGGGGGAATACGTGGCCGATCTGCCCGGCCGGGAGGCGCCGGGGCACTTCGGCCTGGCCGTGAAGGACTACGCCCACTCGACGGCGCCCAACCGCCGCTACCCCGATCTCGTCACGCAGCGGCTCGTGAAGGCCGCCGTCGAGGGACTGCCCGTGCCCTACGACGACGGGGAGCTTGCCCATCTCGCCCGCCACTGCACCCGCAAGGAGGACGACGCCAACAAGGTCGAGCGCCTCGTGCGCAAGTCGGCCTTCGCGCTCCTGCTCGAGGCGCGCATCGGCGAGCGCTTCGACGCCGTCGTCACCGGCGCGGCCCCCAAGGGAACCTGGGTTCGCATCGACGGCCAGCCCGTCGAGGGGAGGCTCGTCGAGGGCTTCTCGGGTCTCGACGTGGGCGACCGCCTGCGCGTCCGCCTCGTACGCACCGACGTCGAGCAGGGATACATCGACTTTACGCGGGAAGGCGGGCGTTGAAAGGCCTCCCGCCTTATCTCAACACTCGAAACTCATACCTCAAAATTCATATGCGCATTGAAGGAACGGCCCGGATGTGCTACTGCTGCACCGTGTCCCATCCCGACGCAGGAGGAACCCCCCGCGGTGGCGCCGAACGGAAACGCCCACACTGACATCGACACCCTCAAGGGCGTCCTGGAGTCCCCGGAAGAGTCGATCCGGTGGCTTCTCAGCATCCTGGACTCCATCAACAACGGGGTGATGATCATCGACGACGAGTTCGTCGTGCGCTATCTCAACGACGAGTACACGCGCATCACCGGCGTGCCGCGCGACCGGATCCTGGGCCGTCCGTTGCGGGACGTCCGCCCCGGCGCGAGGCTGCCGGACGTCGTGAGCTCGGGCAAGCCCCTGTCGGGCGTCTTCCGCCGCGAGGGGGACATCGATTACGTCGTGGACCTGGCGCCGATCGTGCTGGACGGCAAGATCCGGGGCGGCATCGGCGTCTTCAAGGACATCACCGAGGTCGAGCGCCTCTCGAAGGAGCTGCAGCGCATCCTCCGCCAGACCGACCGGCTGAAGGCCATCGTCAACCACGCCTACCCCGCGCGATACACCTTCGACGACATCGTCGGCGCGAGCGACGGCATTCTGCGGGTCGTCGAGCTGGCAAGACGGTTCGCCCGCGGCGGCAACGACATCCTCATCTCGGGCGAGAGCGGGACGGGCAAGGAGATCCTCGCCCAGGCCATCCACAACGCCGGCGACCGCGCGACGGGGCCCTTCGTCACGGTCAACTGCGCCGCCCTGTCGCCCTCGCTGCTGGAGAGCGAGCTGTTCGGCTACGTCGAGGGCGCCTTCACGGGCGCCCGGAAGGGCGGCAAGGTCGGCCTCTTCGAGATCGCCGACGGCGGGACGATCTTCCTCGACGAGATCGCCGAGCTGACCCCCGAGATGCAGGGGCGTTTCCTGCGGGTTCTGCAGGAGCGGACGATCCGCCGCGTGGGGGACACGCAGGAGACGCCGCTCGATGTCCGGGTCATCACGGCGACCAACCGGGACCTGAGCCGCATGGCCGAGGAGAACGAGTTCCGGCAGGATCTCTACTACCGCCTCTGGGTCCTCAACATCCACATCCCGCCGCTGCGGGAGCGCGATGTCGACGTCCGCGTGCTGGCCGATCATTTCCTGGCCCTGTGCGGCCGCAAGACGATGCGCCGGCTCTCCTTCGCCCCGGGGGTCTACGAGATCTTCGCGACGTACCGCTGGCCCGGCAACGTCCGGGAGATGATCCATACCATCGAGTTCGCAGCCCAGATGGCCGACGATTCCGTCATCGCCGACCACCATCTGCCGCGGGCCCTGAGCCTGGAGTCGACGACCGGGGGGCGGCGGGCCGGGACGCTTGCAGAGCTGGTCCGGGACTTCGAGCGCAAGGTGATCCTCGAGCGGTTGAAGGATTGCGGCAAGTCGACGGAGTCCAAGAAGATCATCGCCCGCGGCCTCGGGATCTCGAAGGCGACCCTGTACAACAAGATCAAGCAGCTCGAGATCGATAAGAATGATTCTAATAATCAAGAATTAAAGGGAAATAAGTCTAAATAATTAGAAATCATTAATAATTATATACTTGAAATGCTTGTGGCCCGATATTTCGAGATATCCGTCCAAAATATTGGACTTTGCGAATAGGTCCTACCCTCTCACACCCCCCGCAGCGCCCCCGAGGGACAGACAGCGAATCTCCCCCGCCGGCGCCTTCATTTCATCAAGTGGCCGATATCAAAAAACATTTATGCCAAGAGGAAGCCGAGACGATTCGCCGGGGACCCGTGCCCGTCCCGGGCCTCCCGGCCGGGCACGCATCTTGCGGATGCATCGAGCTGACGCCGTGCCTTGCCACACCCCGTTTTTCCCCATCCTGCATCGAATTCCCGCATCGTCTCGCTTGCGGGGCGGCGTCGACGGAGGAGGGCTTCCATGGAATCGAAGTATTTCGTCCGGCCGGAGAACGTCCCGGCCTACAGCCCCAAGAACCACGTGGGTACCCTGAACCGCCGCCTCATCGGCCCCGACAACGGCGCGAAGAATCTCGAGGTCGTCCTCGGCGTCCTCGAGAAAGGCCCCGGCGCCCTTCCGCACGTCCACCCCGGTCTCGAGCAGGTCTGCTACATCCTCGAGGGTCGGGCGCGTGTCGAAGTGGCCGGCCAAAAGCGCGAGATCGGGCCGGGCGAGTGCTGTTTCTTCCCCGCCGGCGAGCCCCACATCTTCGCCGTCGTGAGCGATGAGCCGGTGAAGGTCCTCGTGATCTACTCGCCGCCGTACTACGAGAACCCCCAGCAGGCCGTCCGTGCCTGACCGGCGCGAGGCGGTGACGGAGGTGCCAGGGATGGCGGAGGCAACCATGAAACGGGCGCTCGAGGGAATCCGCGTCGTCGACCTCACGACGATCGTGATGGGGCCCTACGCCACGCAGATCCTCGGCGACTTCGGCGCCGACGTGATCAAGGTGGAGGCGCCCCCGGGGGGCGATCCCCTGCGCTTCGCGGGCCCGTCGCGGACGAAGGCCATGGGGCCTCTCTTCCTGCAGCTCAACCGCAACAAGCGCAGCATCCTGCTGGACCTCAAGAAGCCCGAGGGCCTCGAGGCCATGCTCCGCCTGTGCCAAAAGGCCGACGTGGTGGCCTACAACGTGCGACCCCGGGCCATGGAGAGGCTGGGCCTGGGCTACGAGCAGCTCCGCAGGCTCAACCCCGGGGTGATCTACGCCGGCATGTTCGGCTTCGGCCGCGGGGGCCCCTACGCCGCGCAGCCCGCCTACGACGATCTCATCCAGGGTCTCAGCGGCTACTCCGCGACCTTCGCGCAGATGTCGGGCGACGTGCCGCGCTACATTCCCGTCAACTTCTGCGACCGCACCACGGGGATTTACGCCGTGGGCGCCATCACGACCGCCCTCTTCCACCGCGAGCGCACGGGCGAAGGCCAGGCCATCGACATCCCCATGTTCGAGACCATGGTCCAGTTCCTCCTGGGCGACAACCTCTACGGCGAGACGTTCGTCCCCGCCCTGGGCCCCGCGGGGTATGTCCGGATCCTCGCGCCCGAGCGAAGGCCCTATGCGACGAAGGACGGCCACGTCTGCGCCGTCATCTACACCGACAGGCACTGGGAGACGTTTTTCGCCCTCGCCGGCCGGGCCGACGAATTCCGCGCCACCCCGCGGTACCGGACCCTGACGAACCGCACGCAGTGCATCAACGAGCTCTACGGGCTGGCGGCGGAGATCTTCCGGACGCGAGCGACGGCCGAGTGGATCGGGCTGCTGACGGCCGCCGACATCCCCGTCGCCCCCCTGCACACCCTGGAATCGCTGCTGCAGGACCCGCACCTGCGCGCCACGGATTTCTACCGGGTCCTGGATCACCCCAGCGAGGGGAAGATCCGGCTGATGCGATCGCCCACGGAGTGGTCCGAAACCCCGGCGGAGATCCGCCGCCTTCCGCCGCGCCCGGGCGAGCACAGCGAGGAGATCCTGGGCGAACTGGGGTACAGCCGCGAGGAGATATCGGCCCTGTTCGACAAACGGGTCACCCAGACCGGTTGAGAAGGCGCCGCGCAACGGGCGCGGCGTGCCGCCGGGAATAACGGATGAGAAAAGGAGGCACGGCATGAAGAGCAGCACGATCGGGCGCGTTGCAGTCCTCGCGGCCCTGGCCGCCGCCCTGGTTGCGGGCCACGCCGCCGAGGCGCCGGCGCAGGGCGTCATCAATCTCAAGGTGGCCGACGGCCTGCCGGCCGGGCACGTCCAGGTGGTCGAGGGGCTCGCCCCCTTCATGAAGGAGGTCGAGGCGAGAACGAAGGGCCGCGTCAAGTTCACCCATTACACCTCGGGGCAGCTGGGCAAGCAGAACGACATGCTCGACATCCTCAAGAGCGGGGTGGCCGACATGGCCTACATCGGCCCGAGCTACTTCGCGGGGAAGATGCCCCTGAGCGGCGTCTTCGAGATGCCGCAGGCCTATCCCAGCGCCGCGGCGGCCTGCGAGGCCTACTGGCAGATGTCGGTCCACGGCATCCTGGCCAAAGAGGAGTGGGGCAAGCACAACGTCTTTCCCGTCCTTTCCCTGTCCTACGCCCCCTACGAGATCTTCAACAGCAAGAAACCGGCGCGCGTGCCCGCCGACTTCAAGGGCATGAAGCTTCGCACGGCCGGCGGTACGCAGGACCTGACGGTTCGCTCCTTCGGGGCCGTCTCCATCTTCAAGACGCCCCAGGAGCTCTACGAGGCGGCCCAGCGGGGTGTCGTCGACGGGGCCCTGTTCCCCGTCGAGGCGATCGCCTCCTACAAGCTCCAGGAGGTGTTCAAGTACGCCACCCGCGGCGCCGACGTGACGGGCTTCGTCATGGCCTACGCCGTCAACGGCAAGACCTGGCGCGCCCTGCCCGAGGACATCAGGAAGATCTTCCTGGAGGTCGGCCTCGAGCAGACCCGCAAGTTCGGCAAGGCGGCCGATCGCAAGTCCACGGAGCTCTACGCGCAGTACCAGAAGGCCGGCATGCAGGTCTCCGTCCTGACGCCGCAGGAGCAGGCCGCCTGGGTCCAGGCCACCGCCGCCGTGGAAAAGGAATGGGTGGACGGCCTCGAGAAGCGCAGGCTGCCCGGCAAGCGCGTCCTCGAGGAGTTCAAGAAGACCATGAGCGCCCTGAAGAAGAAGTAAGGCGGCTTCAGGGACGGCGTCCCGGCGCCCGGCGCGGCCCCCTCGCGCCGGGGCCCCGGGATGAACCGGGGATCCTCCCTGCGCGCCGCGCCTGTAGAGGAGCGGGATCGTGGAGAAACAGCGGTTCTTCGGGTTCAACGAGGCGATGGGCGTGCTGGAGAAGCTGCTCATCGGACTTGCGAGCTTCGCCCTGCTGGTGCTCACGGGCCTGACGACGGCCGATGCTTTGGGTCGATACCTGTTCAACTCGCCCATTCCCGGCACGGGGGAGATCATCGAGGACTACTTCATGATCGCCCTGATCTTCCTGCCCCTGAGCTATTCCTTCATGCAGGAGGGGCACGTGCACGTGACGATGATCGAGCGCTACTTTTCCGGGGGCGTGAAGCGGGCCGTCGGCAAGATGAACCTGCTGCTGAGCTTCGCGCTCTTCGCCCTGATCGTCCTGGCGGGCTGGGACCGCTTCGCCGAGGCCTGGCGGATCGAAGAGATCTCGACGAGCTCCGTGGGCTACCCCATGTGGCCCTGCTATCTCATGGTCCCCATCGGCTGCGGTCTGCTGTGCCTGCGCATCGCCCAGGTCTTCTTCGGGGGAGCGAAGAAGGGGCACGCCGGGACGCATGACGAGGACCGCGTTGCCTGAGTGAGAATCCGCGGGCCCTCCTTCAGCCGGAGGGCCCGCACGAGGAAGGGAACAGAGGAGATGCCGGACCCGCTGATCATGGCGCTGCCCCTGATCGGGATGATCGTCCTGATTGCGATCGGGATGCCCGTGGCCTTCGCCATGGGCGTCAGCGGCGCCGCGGGCATCTACTTCATGGGCGGATTCGACAGCCTGATGGGCATCCTGGCGACCTCGCCCTACCGGACGGCGGCCTCCTACACGCTCACGACGGTGCCGCTGTTCATCCTCATGGCCGAGTTCATCGTCAAGTCCGAGATCGTCCACGAGATCTTCGAAGCGGGCTACAAGTGGCTGGGGCACCTGCCGGGCGGGGTGGCCATCGCCACCGTCCTGGCCGACGCGGGCTTCGGGGCCATGTGCGGCTCCTCCACCGCCGCCGCGGCCGCCATGTCCTCCGTGGCCATCCCCCAGATGAAGCGCCTGAAGTACCGGGATTCCCTTTCGGGGGGCGTCGTGGCCGTCGCGGGAACGCTTGCGATCATGATCCCCCCGAGCATCGTCTTCATCATCTACGGCTCCGTGACGGAGACCTCCATCGGCAAGCTGCTCATCGCGGGGATCCTGCCGGGTATTCTCACCGCCCTGGCCTACGCCGCCGCCATCTACGTCTGGGTGAAACTGGACCCCTCCGTCTCGCCGCCGCAGACGGCCTGGTCCTGGTCCGAGCGGATTCATTCGCTCAAGTACGTCTGGCCCATGTTCGTCCTGTTCGCCGTCGTCGTCGGCACAATCTACGCCGGGGTCGCCACGCCCACGGAGAGCGCCGCCTTCGGTGCGACGGCGGCCCTGATCATCGGCCTGGCGCAGGGGAGGCTCGACCGGGGAAAGATCTACGCGGCCTGCCTGGCCACGATCCGGAGCACCGTCATGATCTTCGTCCTCATCATCGGGGCGATGGTCTTCGGCTACTACATGACCCTCACCCAGATGGCCCAGGACTTCGTCAAGGTCATCGCCGCCTCCGACCTGGACCGCTGGGTGATCATGGCGGGGCTCGTCGTCCTGTACGTCGCGCTGGGCTGCATCCTGGACCAGATCGCGATCCTGCTGCTCACCCTGCCCATCACGTTCCCGCTCGTCATGTCGCTGGGGTTCGACCCCATCTGGTTCGGGGTGGTCATCACGGCTCTCGCCGAGATCGGGCTCATCACGCCGCCCGTGGGCCTCAACTGTTTCATCGTCAGCCAGGTCTCCCGGCTCCCCCTGGAGGAGGTGTTCAAGGGAGCCTGCATCCTGCTCGTCGGCGAGCTGATCGTCATGGCGCTGCTGATGGGCTTCCCCGAGATCTCGCTGTGGCTGCCGTCCATGATGCAGTGAGGGCGCTTGCGGGGAGCCGTGCGAATATGCGATACACCGGTTGCCGGAAAAAGGAGGTAGAGACATGAAACGCATACTCATCGTTTTGGCCGCGATCGTAGTGGCCGCCCTCGCGGGCGTGCCCGCCGCGACGGCGCAGGACAAGCCGTTCACGCTGATCTACGAATCGGTCTACCCGAAGGGCCACATGCGCTTTCTCGTGGTGGAGGAGATGCTGGACCGGATCGAGGCCGGCTCGAAGGGCCGCATCAAGTTCGACCGCCACTACGGCGAGCCCGTGAGCCAGAAGGAGGCCCTGAGCGCCCTGACCCGCGGCGCCATCGACGTGCTGGTGGCCTATCCCACCTACTACGACGGCAAGATCGCCATCGGCGACTGGATGCAGCTGCCCGCCAACTTCCGCAGCTGGCAGGACTGCTGGGACCTCACGGTCAACGGCCGCGTGGCCGAGATCATGGACCGGGTCTACGTGAAGAATGCCCGCGTCAAGTACCTCGCGGCGACGCCGGTGGCGCCCTACAACTTCCAGGTCGCCAAGAAGTCCAAGAAGATCCGCACCTTCGAGGACTTCAAGGGCATGAAGATCCGCAGCGCCGGCGGCTCGGCATCGATCGCCATCAAGGCCCTCGGCGCCTCGCCCGTCATGACCATCGGGGGCGAGTACTACCAGGCCATGCAGAAGGGGGTCGTGGACGCCGGCCTCATGACCACCTACTCGCTCAAGCAGTACCGCCTCTGGGAGGTGGCCGACCAGGTCGTGGACCCGCCGCTGGTGGGCTACTCGGTGGCCTTCATGTGGATGAGCCTCAAGACCTGGGACAAGCTTCCCAAAGACCTGCAGGATCTGGTCATCAAGACCGCCCGCTCGAAGGATCTCTGGGAGAAGTGGAACCGGGTCTACGACAAGGAGCAGGACGGCCCCATCATCGCCGAGGCGAAGAAGATGGGCGTCGAGTTCTTCGTCCTGCCCGAGAAGGAGGCCGAGAAGATGTACAAGGCCACCGACAGCGTCTGGGACTGGTACGTCCAGGAGTGCGAGAAGCAGGGGACCGGGGCCGAGGCCCGCGAGGTCCGCAAGCTGATCCAGGACCGGTTCAACGCCAAGAAGAAGAAATAGCGGTGCTCCCCGGGGGCGAATCGGAAAGGAAGACGTCATGAGCGCACAGGCCGCTCAGGGTGTGCGAAACCGGAAGGAAGGCCGCATCGAGTGGGTCTGCCGGCAGACGGGGTGGGTCGCGGGCAGCCTCGCCGTGTTGATGATGCTCGCCCTGATCCGCGAGGTGGTGGGCCGCTACTTTTTCAATCAGCCCACGGACTGGGCCGTGGACCTGAACTCCTACCTGCTGGTGATCATGGTCTACCTGGGCGCCGCCTACACGACGTCCATCGACGGCCACGTGCGGGCCGATTTCCTCTACGGCCGGATCCAGGGGAGGCCCAAGGCCGTGCTGGACGTCTTCATCGACGTCGCCTCCATCTTCTACGTGTCGATCTTGCTGTGGGAGGGGGGGCTTATGGCCTGGGAGTCGTTTGTCTTTAACGAGGTCTCCACGGGCGGGGTCCGCTGGCCGCTGGCCCCCTTCCAGGCCATGGTGCCGCTGGGGGCGGCGCTGGTGATCTTCCTGCTGCTCGTGCGGATCGTCCGCAACGTCCGTCTGCTGGCCTCCGGGGGCGTACCCGCACCCGCGGCGAAGGAGGGTTGACCATGGAGTGGTGGGCCCTGCTGAGCCTGATCTTCGCCGCGCTGCTGGTCCTCATCATGATCGGCATCCCCGTCGCCTTCGCCCTCGGGATCCTGTCGCTCGCCCTCGTGCTGATCTTCCTGGGCCCCAACCAGCTGATCGTCTTCTCCACGACCGCCTTCGGGCAGATCGACAACTTCGCCCTCGTGGCGATCCCGCTGTTCATCTTCATGGCCGAGGTCATCCTGCACTCCGGGGTGAGCACCGACGCCTTCGACATGCTCTCCAAGTGGACCTCGCGGCTGCCGGGCGGGCTGGCGGTGGCCGCCCAGCTGACCTGCACCCTCTTCGCCTCCGTCTGTGGCGCGAGCACGGCCACGGCGGCCGCCGTGGGCAGCATCGCCGTGCCGGAGATGACGAGCCGCGGCTACGACAAGCGGCTCACCTGCGGTTCCATCGCCGCCGGGGGCGCCCTGGGCGCGCTCATCCCGCCGAGCATCTACATGATCATTTACGGCACCCTCGTCGAGGAGTCCATCGGGCAGCTCTTCATGGGCGGGGTGATCCCCGGGCTCATGCTCAGCGGCATGTTCATTGCCTTCATTATCGTGCGCTGCGCCTTCCGGCCGGACCTGGCCCCGCTCGCGCAGGACGTGACCTGGGCCGACCGCTGGCGGTCGCTCTACAAGGTTTGGGCCATCCTCTTCCTGGCGGCGGCCATGCTGGCGGCCATCTACTTCGGCATCGCCACGCCCTCGGAGATCGCCGGCGTGGGCTGCTTCCTCGCCCTGGTGATCGGGTTCGCCTACCGCAGGCTATCCTGGGCGGCCCTCAAGGGAGCCTTCCTGAGCACCTGCCGCATCACCTGCTTCATCGGGTGGATCCTGGTGGCCGCCACGGTGTTCGGCTACATCCTGTCGTTCCTGCAGCTGCCGCAGCAGCTCTCGGAGTGGCTCGTCGCGCAGTCGGCCTCGCCGTATCTCGTGATCCTCGGCATCAACGTCCTGCTCATCTTCCTGGGCTGCATCATGGACCCGGCGGGGATCCTGCTGGTGACGATCCCGATCCTCGTGCCCGTCATCAAGGCCCTGGGGTTCGACCCCGTCTGGTTCGGCGTGATGTTCGTGGTGAACATGGAGCTGGCGCAGATCACCCCGCCCCTGGGGCTCAACCTCTTCATCATCAAGAGCATCGCCCCGCCGGAGGTGACCCTGAAGGACATCCTCATCGGCGCCTGGCCGTTCATGATCCTCGATCTCATCGGCCTGGCCCTGGTGATCATCTTCCCGCAGATCATCCTGTGGCTCCCCTCGACGATGCTGCGGGGGTAGCGGAAAGACGCGGAGGACGAAACGGCTCTCTTCATTCGATGAAGAGCGGGGCTTGCCTTCCCAAAGACCCTGACCCCGTCTCAGACCCCCGGTACCGGCGCCTCTCTCCTGTGACCGGAACGGGAAAAGGCAAGCCCCGCTCGCCCTTCACCCGGTCCGCCGCCCGCCCCCGTGGCGTCGGGCCGCGGCGGCATGATCGCCCTTGTCACGGTCCCGGGCCGTCTGCTATCCTATTCAAATGAACGTCTCGCGCGGCGAGGCGGCCGCCCTGTGTCGCTTCGACTTACCGGTCCTGTTCGAGACCTCTCTTCCGGGGCCTGACAGGCGGAACAGACGGATCCCATGGCAATCGATCTCTTCCTCCGCATCCCCATGATCCGGTCCTGGATCGAACGGACAGTGGCCGCCCATGCGGCATCGGCGCGCCCGGTCGGCGCGCTCGTCGAACGGCTCGGGTTTCGGCGCCTGCCCGGATATTTCGATGCGGCCTTTCTCCGGCGCGTGCGGTGCGTAGCCGTAGAGCGCGTGCCCCTGCCGCCGCTCGTCCCGGCGGGACTGAGACGCTTTTCGGGGTTCGGGGCGGCGCGCTGGGCCGGCATCACGTACGGCGACACCTACTTTGTGCAGCGGCTCCACGAGCAAAGCGAGTCCCTGCACTTCCACGAGCTGATCCACGCCGTGCAGTGGGACTGCCTCGGGGCCGACCGGTTCATCCGGGCCTACGCCCGGGGGCTTCTCCGGGAGGGCTATGCCCGCAGCCCGCTCGAGATCATGGCGTACGAGCACCAGCGGCGCTTCGAGACCGATCCCGTACCCTATTGCGCAGAGGCGCGTGTCCGGGAAGAGATCGCGTCGCGATTCCCCCGCAGGGCGTGACCGCGAGGCGGCAAGATCGCCCTTGTCACGGCCCCGGGCCGTCTGCTACCCTGTTCGGCGTCATCCTGTGATGACCCCCGCGTCCGCCCGCTTCGGGGACGCGAACCGCAGCACGGGAAAAGGGGCGCCATGAAGTACAACCCGGCCGTCATCAGCTATTTCTTCCAACGGGAGAGCGCGAAGCGCAACGTCCGCCAGCTGCTCAAGTTCCTCCTGGCCCTGTCGCTCCTCGTCGCCGTCTACAGCGTTCTCTTCCACTTCATCATGGCCGCCGAGGGCAAGGACCACACGTGGCTGACCGGCGTGTACTGGACCCTCACGGTCATGTCCACCCTGGGGTTCGGCGACATCACCTTCGAGACCGACCTGGGCAGGGTCTTTTCCATCGTGGTGCTGCTCTCGGGGATGATCTTCCTGCTCACCCTGCTGCCCTTCATGTTCATCAAGTTCTTCTACGCCCCCTGGATCGAGGCCGAGTCGCGCAAGCGCGCCCCCCGCGAACTTCCGCCGGAGACCCGCGGCCACGTGATCCTCACCGGCTACGACCCGGTCACCATGGCCCTCATCAAGAAGCTCGACGACCACCGGATCGACTACGTCCTCATCGAGAGCGATTTCAAGCGGGCCCTGGAACTCTACGACATGGGCGTCAAGGTGGCCGTGGGGGACGTCGACGACCCGGACACCTACCGCAGGCTGCGCGCCGATCAGGCGGCGCTCGTGGCCGCCACCAACCGAGACGAGATCAACACGAACATCGCCTTCACCGTCCGGGAGCTCAGCGAGCGGGTCCCCATCCTCACCACTGCCGATTCGCCTTACTCCGAGGACATCCTGCGGATGGCGGGCAGCACGAAGGTGCTGCTTCTCTACGAGATCCTGGGACGGTCCCTGGCGGCGTGGACCGTGGGCGGCGACTGTCGGGCCAACATCATCAGCCGCTTCGACCATCTCATCATTGCCGAGTTCGCCGCCATGGGGACCCCCCTGGTGGGCAAGACGCTGGCCGAGAGCAAACTGCGCGAGAGCTTCGGGGTCAACGTCGTGGGGACCTGGGACCGGGGCCGTTTCGCCGTCCCCCACGCCGACACCCGGATCGAGAGGACCACCGTTCTCGTCCTCGCGGGCTCCGAGGAGAACCTGGCGGCCTACGACGAGGTCTACTCCTTCTACCACCTCTGCAAGCTGACCCTGGACCCGATCCTGATCGTCGGCAGCGGCCGCGTGGGCGACACCATCGCCCGGAGATTCAAGGAGCGGGAGAGCCCCTACCTGGTGATCGAGAAGAACCCCAAGCGGCTGCAGGACGAGAGGCACTACGTCGTCGGGGACGCCGCCGACATCCGCACGCTGCAGCGCGCCTGGATCGAGAAGGCCCCTGCGGCCCTGATCACCACCCACGACGACGCCACGAACATCTACCTCACCAAGTACCTCCGGAGCCTGCGGCCGGACATGCAGATTCTCAGCCGCGCCAACCTGGAGCGCAACGTCTCGACGCTGCACCGCGCCGGGGCCGACTTCGTCATGTCCCTGGCCACCCTCGGGGCCGACGCCATCTACAACTACCTGATCAACGAGGACACGTCCATGCTGGCCGAGGGGCTCAACATCTTCCGCCTGAAGGCCCCGGAGTCGCTCGTCGGAAAGAACCTGGCCGGCTCGAGGATCCGCGAGGTGACGGATTGCTCCGTCGTCGCGATCCGGGACGACGACGTGCTGTCGATCAACCCCGATCCGCAGACGCCGATCCGGAAGGGCGCCGAGCTGATCCTCATCGGAACCGATGAGGGCGAGAAGAAATTCCTGCAGGCCTTCGAGGAATGACGGGTCGCATCCGCATGGCCGCCAACCCACGACGCCGCATCCCGGCATGTCTCCTCATCGCCCTGGCCGCCGCCGCCTTCGCGGGAGTCGTTCACGCGAAGGAACCCGCGCCCGTCGCGAAGCACATCATCCTCTTCATCGCCGACGGCATGCAGGCCGACAACGAGATCGCCGCCGGCCGCTACCTCGCCGGGAAGGACGACGGGTTGTCCTTTCACGCATTCCCGTACCGGGGCCGGGTCGCCACGTGGGACGTGACCGTCTACAACCGCCAGGCGGCCCGCGCCGGCGCCCCGCCGTACAACCCCGCGGCGATCAGGCCGAACCTGGGCTGCGACCCGGTTCCCCGGGGGACCGGGGCCCGCTGCACCTGCGGCGCTCCCGGGGGCACGAACCCCGGCGCCGACTCGGCCTCGACGGCGACGGCCTGGGCCACGGGGCACAAGACCGACGCGGGCAACATCGCCTGGCTGCCCGGGGACCCCGACGGCGGGGGGCTGCGGACGATCGCCGAGCTGATGAGGCTGGAGCGCGGCGCGTCGATCGGCATCGTCACCACGGGGCCGTTCTCCGACGCGACCCCCGCGGCGCACGTGAGCCACAACAAAAGCCGCAGCGACCGGCACGCCATCGCCGACGAGATCCTCCGCGCCGTCCAGCCCGAAGTCGTCATCGGCGGGGGGCACCCCGAACGCAACGGAGACCGGTTCCTGTCGGCGGCCCTGTACGAGGACGCCCGGAAGGGCCGGATCGGGCCGTACCTGTTCGTCGAGCGCAAGCGAGGCGTCGATGCGGGAAGGGCCCTCGTGGAGGCGGCGGCCCGGGCGGCGGCGCGGAAGAAGAAGCTCTTCGGGCTCTTCGGCGGCCCCGGGGGCAATTTCGAGCCGCCCGTCCCGACGGGCGACGGCTCGGCCGTCGTGAGGCGGGCCGCGGTCGAGAGCCCCCTGCTCAAGGACGCCACCCTGGCCGCCCTGAAGGTGCTGAGCGGGAATCGAAGCGGGTTTTTCCTCCTTGTCGAGCAGAGCGACGTCGACTGGGCCAACCATGCGGGCGATTACGGGTGGATGATCGGGGCGATGTGGGGCCTCGACGAGGCCGTCCGGGCCGCCGTCGATTTCGTCAACCGCCCCGGCGACGACGTGACGTGGTCCAACACCCTGCTGATCGTCACCGCCGACCACGCCACGGGCGCCATCCGGTTCGACGACGCCCGCAGGCTCGGGAAGGGGCGCCTGCCCTTGCAGTCGCCGGGCCTCTGCCCCGACAGGGCGGCATGGTGCCCCGGATACCCGGGCGGGGAGGTGGGCTACACCGCGACGGGCCACCTCAACGAGCCCGTGTCGATCTACGCCATGGGCGACGGGGGCCTGACGAGGCACCTGAGCCGGTTCGAGGACAGCTGGTACCCCTGCACGCCGCTGATCGACAACACCCACCTGTATCACGCCATGACCAACGCCGCGGGCATCCCCCGGCCTTCTCCCCTCAGGGCCGTCGTCACCCGCCCCACGGCCTGCCCGGCCCGCTGAGACGAGCCCCCGCGGATTGCCCCATCCTTCGCGGTCTGAGGGCCCCTTGTCTTTTCCCTCCTGTGGCGTAGATTAAGTATAAAGAGGTCGGCGGACGACCGGACATTCATTCCACGGCAGGATCCCCCAGCGGCATTTCGTTGTTTGCGTTCACCATTCCCGTTCCATCCGAGACTGGCTTCCATCCCGCGACGGCAACGTGCACCTGCCGGCCCGAGGAGGTGTCGCCATGGCAGTGAAGTGTGTCGAATGCGGCAAGACGGTGTTGAAGGTGAACGCCAAGAACATGTGCGAGGAGTGCGCCAGGAAGGACGAGTCGCTGAAGTCCTACTTCACGAGGCTGTTCTTCATCAACGAGAGCTGCGCAAGGCTGGTGCCGGCGACCTGACGACATGGGTCCCGGCGTCTCTCCGACGCCCGATGCGGATGTCGGCGCAGTTTCGCGAAGGCGAAGGGAGGTGTTTGCTCATGAAAAGCGCGGAGAAGATCCTGCAGTTCTGGAAAACATTGTGGGATGCTTACACGAGGTCTTGGGAGCGAGGCGCCCCGCCGGAAGGGTCGCAGCGGCTGACCCGGGAACGATCGGACAGGGATTGGATCCGGGAGACCTATCTGCATGAGCCCGGCGAGCTGGTCCACACGATGCCGTGAATGGCGCGGGGACGCGAGAGGCCTGTTCAGCGCCTCCCCGCACCGGGGAGGGGGTGGGCAGGTTTGTCATTTTCCCCCACCGGCTGCGGGTCTCCCCTTCATGTCTGCGTAACACCCCCATGGCCCCTGCAGGCCCGGTAAACGCCGGCCCGGGGGCATCTTTATTTCAAGTGTCCGATAATCTTTGATTTATGTTGAATTGTTGACCGGCATGCGGTATGGATGGCGCAGTAATCTTGAGGGTTGTCCGCAGGCCGCAAACCATGTACAAACTCATCGCCGACAGCTCCTTCAGCTGGGAATACATCCGGGAGAACGACAAGTTTTCCTACGTGTCCCCTTCCTGCGCGCGCATGACCGGCTACGCGCCCGAGGAGTTTCTCTCCCGGCCCCGCCTGCTGGAGGAGATCGTCCACCCGTCCCACCGCGAAGCGTTCGAGGAGCACCTGCGAACGGCGCCCCGCGACGGGGAGCCTGTGCGAATAAAGCTGCGCATTACCTGCCGAAACGGTCGCGACTGCTGGGTCGAGCACGCCGTGATGCAGGTCCACGACAGGCAGGGGCGGTACGTGGGTTTGCGCGGCAGTTTCCGGGACGTCACGCATCATCGGGACGACGAGCAACGACGGAAGGCCTACGAGAAACGCTACCGCGTGATGGCCGAGCACCAGGCCGAGGTCGTCTGCTGCTGGCTGCCGGACACGACGGTGACCTTCGTCAACGAGGCCTATTGCCGCCTCACCGGGAAATCCGAGAAGGAACTGCTGGGCCGGCCCTGGCTCTCCCTCATCCCGCCCGACGCCCGGGAGAAGGTGCGCGCCTTCTACGACGCTCTGGCCGCAGAGCCCCGCGTGAGTCTCTACGAGCACGAGGTGGCGGGGGCTGACGGGCGCACCCTGTGGATGCAGTGGGTCGACGCCCCCATCTTCGACGAGGCGGGCAACCTGCTGGAATTCCAGTCCACCGGCCGTGACATCACCGCGCATCGCCAGGCCCTGACGGACTTGCAGGACTCGGAGGAGCGCTTCCGGACCTTCATGTCGCACCTGCCTGCCCTGGCGTTCATCAAGGACGAGAAAAGCCGAATCCTCTTCACGAACCGCGTCATGAACGAACTGATGGGTTCGGAGGACTGGATCGGCCGCAACGCCCTGGGGAACCTGCCGGAGGAGGTCGCGGCGAGGATCATGGAGCAGGACCGGCGCGTGATCGAGGGGGGGCGGCCGGTCCTCATCGAGGAGGCGATCCCCGTCAAGTCGGGCGAGACGCGCATCTTCGAGACCCGCAAGTTCCCCATCGGCCGCGAGGGGAAGCCCCCGCTTCTCGGGGCGATCGCCCTGGACGTCACGGAAAAGAAGAGGGCCGAGGAGGCGCTCCTGGCCAGCGAGGAGCGATACCGCAGTCTGGCCGAGTCTTCCCGCGACTTCATCTTCGTGCTCGACCGCGACGACCGCTTCATCTACGTCAACGGCGCCTCGGAGGCCGTTACGGGGAAGAGGCCGGCGGAGTTGATCGGCCGGCCCCGCGCGAGCCTCGATGTGCCGCCCGAGATGCTGGCGAGGCAGAAGGAGGCCAACAACACCGTCTTCACCACCGGGGAGCCTCTCTTTGCCGAGGGCCAGTACCTGATGGGGAAGGGGGGGCGTCCCGCCTGGCACAACGTCACCCTCGTCCCGCTCAAGGACGGCGGCGGCGAGGTCCATGCCCTGCTGGGCGTGGCCCGCGACGTGACGGAGTCCCGGGAGCGCGCCCAGCGGCTCGAGGAGGCCAATGTGGCCCTCAAGGTCCTGCTGCGCCACCGAGAGGAGGACCGGCGGGAACTGGAGGAGCAGTTCCTGGCGAACTTCCGGAAGCTCGTCATGCCAAGCCTCGAGAAGCTCCGGAAAACGGGTCTCACCCCCCGCCAGGCCGCCTATGTCGACG
>CAZPCN010000033.1:0-25956 GCA_964585095.1 uncultured Syntrophaceae bacterium
GCAAGAACGAGCAGGCGAAGGCCATCCTCGAGAAAGGCTGCCAGGCCTTCATCCAGAAGCCCTTCAGCATCAGCGACCTGTCCATGACGATCCGGCAGGTGCTGGACAAAAAATAAGGCGGCCCCTCTTCCGGGAGGCCGCCCCCTGTGTGCCCGGTTTTCGTCCGATCAGGACTTGCTGTCCGATGCCGCTGCGGCCGGTGCCGCCTCGGAGGCCGTCGCGGGGGTTTCCGCAGCGGTCTCGCTCTTCGCACCGGTTTCCTTCGCCGGCGCCTGGCGCCCGCCGTAATCCGTCACGTACCACCCGCTGCCTTTCAGGTGAAACGAGGACACCGACATCAGCTTCGTCACGGGACCCTTGCAGAACTTGCAGCTCTTCAGCTCAGGGGCCGTGATCGACTGCACCACCTCGAACTCCTTGTTGCACTTCCTGCATCGATACTCGTAGATCGGCATGACAAAACCCTCCTGAAAGAAAACGTCGAAGCCCGATCGAAAGGGCTTCAACCGTAGGATTCGAGCAAACTGTAGCGGCTGCTGAAGCAGTCGAGCACGAGGCCCATGTCCTTGTCGGCCGCCGGGCGGAGCACCGACCGGGTGATCTGGTCGACCTTCTCCTCCTCCTGCATCCTTTCGGCGCGCGGGGCCTCGAAATCGGCCAGCCCGCTCGCAAACCGGATCACGTGCACCAGCTCGTGCACGGCGATGTAGAGCATGAGAGACTCGAGCCGGATGAAGGAGTGGGCCCTCTCGACGGCGCCCAGGATCCGGTTGTCCTGCAGACAGATCCGGTAGAGATCGTAACTCCGGGGCTTATCGGCCTTTTCCTCTTTGTGGATCGCGTACTTGCACAGGTGCGCAAAGGCTTTCTCGTCGACCTCGTGCGTCTCCAGGTGGGCCAGCGTCCTGAGATCGTAGCGCTGCGCCCTCATCTGGTTCTCGGTCAGGTGGAAGTATCGGCCGGCAAGCCGTTCCGCCTGATCGAATACCCCTTTTATTTTAGACACTTGAAGGGGATTGAAGTACATGACAGACAAATGCCTCCCATGCGGACTTCAAAAGTTCATGCGTAATATAAAAATTTTTCGTTTTTTGTCAAGCCTTTCGAACAACCCCGTCACCGGCATGACGAACCCTTGAAAACCAAATCCCCCTTCATCCCCCTTTATAAAAGGGGGGGAAAAGAGGTAAATTTTTTTATGTTTCAGGATGTTGGTTGTCCGCTGATCAGTTGATGTGAACGGGTGCAGGCGCGATAAGGAACAACGTACCCATTGTTAGACCCTGGACCCTGGACCCTGTCCCCTGAACCCTGGCTGTCACAGCGGGCCCTTCTTGTCCCTGTGCGCCTCCAGGGAAAACCCGATCACCTGGCTGACGAAATCCGTCTGGCTCAGCCCCTCGGCCGCCGCCTGGTGGAATAGAACCGTCGAAGGCGTCATGCCGGGCAGGGTGTTGGGTTCGAGCACGAGGATGCGGCCTTCGCAGACGAACATGTCGATGCGGGAATAGGCCTTCAGGCCGAGGGCCTTGTAGGCCCGCACGGCCGTGTCCTGGATTTGCCGCAGCAGCTCCGCGGGCACCCTGGCGGGAGTCTTGTTCTCCCCCTGGCCGTAGAGGAACTTGTCTTCCAGCGAGAGGATCTCCTGCGTGGGGATCGTCTCCGAGGGCGTGAGGGCCCGGGGCTCGTCGTTGCCGAGCACCCCGCAGGTCACTTCCATCCCGTTCAGGAACTCCTCCACGACGGCCACGTTGTCCCACTCGAAGGCCGAGGCCAGGGCATCGGGGATCCCCGCCGACGAGACAACCTTCTTCACCGCCGTGCTGCAGCCCTCTCGAGTGGGCTTGACGACGCAGGGGTAGCCGATCTCGCCGTCGATGCGTTTCACGATCCCGTCGCGCCCGCCGCCGTCCCAGGCCCGCCGGTCGACGGCGACCGTCTTCGGCACGTCGATCCCGCTCATGGCGAGGACCTTGCGCGAGGTGTACTTGTCCATCCCGAGGGCCGAGCCCAAAACGCCCGAACCGCTGTAGGGGATCCCGAGCAGCTCGAGGAGCCCCTGGAGGGTGCCGTCCTCGCCGTACTTGCCGTGCAGGCCGATATAGACGAAGTCGACACGGCCCTTCAGGGCCTCGTAGGGGATAGGCTTGGCCTCCTCGGCGAGGTCGATCTCGATGTCGGCGGTGCTGTTGCGCATCAGGAGCTTCAGCGGGATTTCCCAGAGGGAGCAGCGGCTGTCCATGAACAGGGGGACGGGGTCGAATTTCTTCCGGTCCATCTTGCTGAAGATGTTGCGGCCGCTCTCGAGGGAGACTTCCTTCTCCGAGGAGACGCCCCCCATGACGACACCCACCCTGAGCTTCCCTGCATTTTCTGCTGTCATGAACCAACCCTTGTCCTGATTTGATGGCCGGAACTATAGTTAGAAATCGAAGTGATGTAAAGCGCTTTTGCCATCAAATCCCCCTTCCGTCCCCCTTTATCAAAGGGGGGAATTTCTTGGGCTTCCCCTTTTTTTAAGAAAAGGGAATTTCTCCGGTTTCCCCCATAAAAAGAGGATCCTCCCAAACTTCCCCCCTTTGAAAAAGGGGGATCGAGGGGGATTTTCTCATCCCCATTCCTGTCGCCCGATGCCTGAAGCCTGGGGCCTGACACCCTTCGGGCGTCACAGCGGTCCCTTCTTCTCCCCGTGGATCCGCATCCCGATCTCGATGAGCTTCGAGACGATCATGCCGGGCAGCATCCCCTGCTCGGCGGCCTGCTCAAAGAAAAAGGACGACGGCGCCATGCCCGACGAGGAGTTCGGGTCCGTGACGAGCACCCTGCCGTCCTTGAGGACGAAGCCATCGATGCGCCCGTAGCAGCGGAACCCGAGTGCCTTGAAGGCCCTCACGACGTCGACCTTGATCCTCTCCGCGATGTCCTTCGCGATCGTCTTGGGCGGCGTGAACTTCCGGCAGCGGCCGGGCATGTACTTGTCGTCGTAGGTGAAGAACTCGCTCTGCGGGTGGATCTCGGTGAGCGACAGCGGCCGGGGCTCCCCCTCGTCCTCCAGGACGATGCACGAGAACTCCGTCCCGTCGAGGAACTCCTCCACGAGGACCGTGCGGTCCCACTGCAGGGCCGCGGCCATGGCCGCGTCGAGATCCGCGGGGGCGCGCACCACGGTGACGCCGATGCTCGAGCCCTCGCGGACGGGTTTGGTCACCAGGGGAAGGCCGAACTCCCCGACGAGGCGCTGCCGGACGGCGGCGGGGTTCTCCTGCCAGTGCCGCTGCTCGACCACCGTGCTCCGCGGCACCCCGAGACCCTCGGCCCGCAGGATCTTCTGCTGGATGTCCTTGTCCATCCCGATGGCCGAGGCCAGGATGCCCGGGCCCGTGTAGGGGATGCGCTGGAGTTCCAGGAGGCCCTGGATGCAGCCGTCGTCGCCGTACTTGCCGTGCAGCGCGATGAAGGCAAAGTCGATCCGCTTTTTCAGGTCCTCGTAGGCGACCGGCTCGGCCTCCGTCTCGAGGCGCTCCGCGATGTCCGTCGTCGTGTTCTGGGAGATGAGCTGCCAGGGCAGCACCCACAGGCGGCCGCCGGGCTCCATGAAGATCGGAACCGGCTCGAAGTGCTCCCGGTCCATGTTGTCGTAGACGTTTCGTCCGCTGTTCAGGGATACCTCCCGCTCGGAGGACATCCCGCCGAAGATGATGCCGACTCGAAGCTTCGTCATGTACTCTTTACCGCTCTCTTAATTATGAATTATGAGTTTTGATTTTTGAATGAAGGATGTTTCAACTCAAAATTCAACATTCAACATTCAAAATTGGGTCAAAGATCCCAAAGGAACGTCACGCCGCTGTTGGGGAAGATCCATTCGTCGTCGCTGATTTTCAGGCGAATCCTCTTTCCCGCCACCTTCGTCACCTCGGGGTAGGGATGCTTGCCCGCGAAAAAGCTGATCTCGCGGACGTTCTTCAGGCTCATCCCCTCGTAGTTGAAATCGATGTCGAGCCCCCGCGTGGGGTAGACGAGGTAGACGGAGAAGAGGTTGTTGCTCCGGAACTTCTTCGTCTCGATCTCGATCTTGATGCGGACCTGGCGGTTGAGCTTGCCCCGCAGCGAGTCGCCCCCGCCGCACCAGATCTCGAAGCCGCGCTCCGTTGTCTCCGAGCGGAGGATGGGGACAGCCTCGTTGTCCACGCAGACGCGCACCACCCGGAAATCGCTCTCCTTGAACCCCTCGTCCTTCGTGGTCAGCAGCCACCGGTACTCGCAGCGCGGGTCGTCGAACAGCAGCGAGAGCTGCCGGTTGTTGAGCGCGCAGCCGATGAGGAAAATGGAGTTGCGCAGGGTCTTCGTGTACTCGATGTGCGTCGAGACCTTGAAGAAATTCTCCGCCTGGGGGTCTTTCGCCTTCTCCGCGGCCGTGAAGTCGGAGACCTTGATGTCGTAGCGGAAGTTGGTCCGCAGCTCCAGCTGGCGGTCCTCCTTGCCGAAGAGGGCCTCGAACATCTCGTAGAAGATGGCGTCCCCCAGCTCGGAGCTGCGCGCCCGCGTCTGGAAGCAGCGCCGGATCACGCTGTCGATCCGGGAGATCGACTTCACCTCGTCGGGGATGAAGATGCGCCGCAGGCGCGGCTCCACGGCGTCGGCCCGGCCCTTCTGGATGAAGACGCGCGGGGCCCGCTTGCCCAGCGCGCAGAGCACCTCGTAGCTGATCGTCTTCGCCTTGGCGGCGATGTCGTTGGCCGGGATGTACTCGCCCCCCTGCCGGCCCAGCAGCACCACCTCGTCGCCCACCTCGCACTCGGGCAGGCGGCTCACGTCGAGGGTGCACATGTCCATGGAGACGCGGCCGACCAGGGGCACCCGTTTCCCGCGGATCAGGGCCTCGCCCTGGTTGGAGAGGATGACCCCGTAGCCGTCGCCGTAGCCCACGGGGATCGTGGCGATCCGGGTCGGTTTCTTCGTCACATAGGTGCGGTTGTAGCCGATGCCGTAGCCCTTGGGGAACTCTTTGAGCAGCAGCACCTTCGTCTTGAAGCTCATCACGGGCAGCAGGTCGGCCTTCGCCTTGAGGCTCTCGGCCGGGTAGATCCCGTAGGACATGATGCCGGGGCGCACCATGTCGAGGTGGAAGGGCTTGAAGTTCAGCAGGCCGCCGCTGTTGGCGAGGTGCTTGACGGGGATGTAGATCCGGTTCGCCTCGAGCTTCTTCAGCAGCGCCCTGAAAAGCTCCCACTGCTTCTCGTTGTAATCGTCCCCCTCGACCTCGCTCGAGGAGAGGTGCGTGAAGATGCCCTCGACGGAGAGGTTCGGCAGCTCGAGGACCTCCTCGATCGTGCGGAAGGCCTCGCTGTGGATCGTGCCGCCGCGGCCCATGCCCGTGTCGACCTCGATGTGGATGGGCATCCGGGCCTGGGCCTTCTTGAGCTTCTTCTGGAGTTCCCGGGCAAAGCCCAGATCGGAGACGGACGGGGTGATGCTGTACTTGATGATCTCGTCGATCTCGAGGCCCATGGAGGGGCTCAGGATGAGGATCGGCGCCTCGATGCCGCCCACGCGCAGCTGCACGCCCTCGTCGGCGTTGGCAACGCCCAGGAAGGTCGCGCCGTTCTTGACGGCCACGTTGGAGATCTCGATCGCGCCGTGGCCGTAGGCGTCGGCCTTCACGACGGAGAGGATCTTCACGTCGGGCCCCACGAGCTTGCGCATCTCGTGCCAGTTGTGGGTGAAGTTGTCCAGGTCGACCTCGACCCAGCTTCGGTAGTTCAGCCCGTTTCCCTTCTGAGCGCCCATGGTGTGCCCGTCCCCCTGGGGTTAGTGCCCGGAAATGCCGTACGAATTCACCCGGATACGTTGCCGGAAACGTTACCAGAAAATGCGGGGATTGCAAAGGGCGAAGATAGTTTCCATCTTGACAAAGGCAGGGGATGGGTTTATAAGTTTCCCTTCCAAATCGACGGCATGCCGATGTAGCTCAGCCGGTAGAGCAGCTGATTCGTAATCAGCAGGTCTGGGGTTCGAATCCCCACATCGGCTCCAGGACAAACAAAAAGGGGCGAACCATTTTGGTCGCCCCTTTTTGTGTCTCTCCGTCCGGCCGTCATCTCAAACTTCTTCCCCGCCTCCGTGTATTTGACGTTCCTCAAGCTGATGAAACTCCACGCGTAGCCCCGATTTCTCGCGAGGAGTGCGGTTGCACCCCGGGATTCAAAAGGTTATGATGGTGTTATCGATGACTCATCAATCCATGAAGGAGGATCACCATGAAACCATTCTTTCTTGCCGTGATGATCATCTGTATGGCCTCCTCTGCGCTCGCATCCGACGTGGCTGTTTCAGTCAGTGTCGGCCAGCCCGGATTCTACGGGCGCATCGACATCGGGACTGCACCGCGGCCGGAGCTCATCTACTCGCAGCCCATTGTGGTTCATCCCGTACCTGCAGGGGTCGCCTACCGGCCAGTGTACATGCACGTCCCTCCCGGTCATGCGGAACACTGGGGCAACCATTGCCATCGTTACAATGCCTGCGGACGACCCGTCTATTTCGTCCGCGACAGATGGTACAACGACGTCTACGTGCCTCATTATGCAAAACACCGCGGCAAGCAGCACAAAGACAAGCAGTACAAAGAGAAGAAGGGGAAGAAAGACAAGAAGGACAGGGGAACGGGTCGCGGGCACGGCGGCAGGGATCACTAACGCAGTGCGATTGGGGCTGGAAACATCGGAAGCGCGGGACATGAGATCCCCGTATTCTGTATCTTCGTATCCCGCCGGTTGATTTCTCTTCGGTGAAAAAATGAAGGAGAGGTACATGTTTATCCGCTATCTTGTTCTTGTCCTTTGCATGATCGGCGTCGCGGGTTGCAGCTCCATGTATTACGGGACCATGGAAAAAATGGGCGTTCACAAGCGAGACATTATGGTGGACCGCGTCAAAGCGGCTCGCGACACGCAAAACGAAACGAAGGAACAGTTCCTCACAGCCATGGAACAGTTCAAGAGCGTTGTTCATTTCAAAGGCGGAGACCTGGAAAAGGAATACAACATACTCCATGCAACGCTGAAAAAGAGCGAATCGAAGGCCGCGGACGTACACAACCGCATCCAGGCGGTGGAGGATGTGTCGGAAGCGCTGTTCAGCGAATGGCGTTCGGAGATCAAGCAGTACAGCAGTGACGCTTTGCGAAGGTCCAGCCAGCAGAAATACGATGTCACAAAGAAGAAATACGCAGACCTGATAAAGGCCATGAAAAAGGCCGAATCCAAACTGGAACCCGCGCTGGCCCCCCTGCGCGATCAGGTTCTCTTCATGAAGCACAATCTTAACGCCAGGGCTATCGCCGGTCTGAGCGGAGAACTCACGAGTGTCCAGACGAACGTGGACCGGCTCGTACGTGATATGGAAACCGCTATTGCCGAGGCAGACAGGTTCATCACGACGCTGCAGTCTGAGTGATCTCTCGGCCTGACGGGGAGCTTTGTGATTCGACAAGGCCATTCAGAACAGCCGCGAGAAGCCGACCGGCGCTGTTAACGTCCATGCCGGGCATTCTTCAACTTCCTCGTCCGTTTGACGAAAGGATTTCACGTTCGCATCGGCATGGATCGCGCAGCATGATTTCCCATACTGACCTGGCACCTCTCCAGTACCCGGGCGTGGGATTCTGACGGAAACGCTTCTCCGGCATTTACGCATAAATCTTTGACTTCCTCTTCTCATGCAGACGCAAGAAGGCGCAACCCCTGCGGGTTGCGCCTTTTCTATTCCGGCAGGGTTGAGCGGGGTAGAATTCAGGTGTTTGCCATGGGGGGATTTTTCTCAATCGTAGATGACCACGCCTCGCGAGGCTCGGCTCGCGATGACTCTATCCTTCTGTCACGTTTTCCGCTTCTGCTACTTTTTCACTGCTGCGGGGCGGCTTCCGGTCCCACGCCGCGCGCCGGTGTGCCCGCGCCGGGCACGTCGGGTTCCGCCTTGGGAATCGTCGCGCCTCGCTCCTCGACCTTCTTCTGCCGGTACTGGATGTAGGCGTTGCGGATGGAGATGTAGGGGTCGAGGGCCGCGTCCTTGATCGCCTCGTAGTCGCCGATCTGCAGGGAGGTGTCGTTGATCGCCTGGTATCCCCGGACGGCCGTCCAGACGTACCACGGGTCGAGGTAGGAAATCGGGTAGCTGAAGAAATCCCCCACCATCCCCGCGGTGTCCCGGGGGCTCGAGGGCCCGAAGAACGGCCACACGATGTAGAACCCCTGGCCGACCCCGTAGGCGCCGAGGGTTTGGCCGAAGTCCTCGTCCTGGCGCAACAGGCCGATCTCTTCGCCCCCCGCCGGGTCGAAGAGGCCCGCCACCCCGATCGTGCTGTTGAGCATGAAGCGGAACAGTTCCGTGGAGGCGCCGATGAGGTTGGCCTGCAGCACGCAGTTGAGAAACCGGATGGGGGCCCGGAGGTTGGAGAAGAAGTTGCCCACGCTCACCCGCGCGGGCTCGGGCACGACGGTGCTGTACCCTTCCGCCACGGGCTTGAGGACCCAGAAGTAGAGCCGGTCGTTGAAGGTGAACATGGCCCGGTTGAAGGGCTCCCAGGGGTCCGCGATCGTGACCTGCTCGGCGGCGGGGACGTCCTCCATGTCGTAATCGAAGTCGTCCTCTGCGGTCTCGCTGCCCGCCTCGGCCTTGTCTTCCGGTGCGGCCGGCTCGGACGCCGCGGGGGGTGCACTCAGGGCATCGGATGCGGCGGCGGGCGTCGCCTCGCCCGCCGGCACGGCGGCCGAAGAGGCGTGCGCGCCGGGGGCGAAACCGGCCAGGACGAAAGCGGTCAGGGCGAGGACAACGAGCAGGCGCCTCATGATTTCTGGTCTTTCACCTTTTTCCGGAGGATGTTGATCAGCTCGTCAGGGCTGCTCTTGGCGAGGATCTCGTTGAACTGCGAGCGGTAGTTCATCACGAGGCTCACGTTCTCGACGACGATGTCGTAGCATTTCCACACGCCGCTCTTGTTCTTGAAGACCCGGTAGTGCATGGGGATCTCCTTGGACTTGGTGACGGCCCGCGTCTGGACCTCGACCCGGTTGCCCGTGATGGGCACTTCCTTGTCGAAGACGATCTTCTCGTCGGAGTAGGCGAGGATCCGGTCGCCGTAGGTCTTCTCCAGGACCTGCTGGAACAGCGGCAGGAACTCCTTGCGCTGGGCCTCGCTCAGCTTGTTCCAGTTGCGGCCCAGGCACCACTTCGAGAGCTCTTCCTGGTCGAACATCTCGTTGTAGATCACCCGGAGCTTCTCGCGCTTGATCTCTTCCTTGAGCGACTTGTTGCGCAGCACCTCGAGCACCTTGTTGACCTCGGCGCGCACCGTCTCGAGGGGGGTCGCAGCCTGGACCGGCGCGGCTCCCAGCACGAGCACGAGCACGCCCCACACAACCACCCACCGTTTCATCATGGCTTTCGTTGTCATTTCTTCTTCTCCGGCTCCTCTTTCTTGACGTCTCCAAAGGCATACTTGCTGATCAGGTCGCCCACGTCCACGGCGGCCTGTGTCTGGATGATTGAATCGCCCGGCTTGAGGGGGTCGCCCATGCCGCCCGGGTCGATGCTGACGTACTTGTCGCCGATGAGCCCCTCCGTCTTGATCGCCGCGAGGGCATCCTCGTAGATCTTGACGTCCCTGCGGATGAGCATCTCCACCTGCGCCTGCGCGGCCTCGTTGTCCATGCCGATCCTGTCCACCCGTCCCACCTCGATGCCGTAGATCTGCACGGTGCTGCCGGCCCGCAGGCCCGAGACGGAGCTGAACTTCGCCAGGATGCGGACCTGGTCGCCCTCGAGGATGCCGATGTTGCCGAGCTTCAAGGTGAGGTAGCCCACGCACAGAAGCCCTATTGCAACGAAAATGCCGACGGCGGTTTCCATGGCGTACTTTTTCATGTGCCTTCTCCCTGGTTGATGCAGCGGATTCGGGATATGACGCGCCGGTCCCGTTCCGCGGATTCGACGACCGCGTCGATATCCTCGTCAGGCCGACCCTGCGCGAGCCCGGCCAGCAGGGTGAGCTCCACGCACAGTTCGGTCCCCGATCGTTTCTGCGCCGAGGCCCAGATGTCCAGAATGGCCTGCTCCTGGGCCTGAAAGTCCTGGATGTACTCCCCCAGGATGCCCTCCGCCTCGGCCCGGTCCGTCGAGGGCAGGACCGTGACGTACTCGTTCATGCTGCGGCGGGTGGAAAAGCCGCCGACGGCCCCGAAATGCTTGCCCAGGAATATGCCCAGGCTGCGGAGGGCCTCCTGCGCCGCGTCGTGCCCCAGGCGCCCCGCCACGGCGTCGAGCCCGTCCAGGGAGAAAACGGCCACCGCGTAGGTGTCCCCGAGGGCCCCCCCGCGCAACTGCCCCTGGTAACGCAGCTTGAACTGCCGCCTGGAGTGCAGCCCCGTCAGTTCCTTCTGCAGTCCCTCGAGGCTGTGCACCACCTCCTCCTTGAAGGGGTGGTCGAAATCCTCGAACTCCTCGGGCGTACCCTGGAACACGATGCTCTTCCCGTAGAGGGCGAGGATGCGGTTCGAGATGAAGTACACGTCCGGGATCTCGTGGCTCACCAGGATCGCCGTGAACCCGAAGGTGCGCTGGTACTGGGCGATCATGCCCAGGATGGCGTTCTTGCGGACGGGGTCCTGCCCGGTCGTCGGCTCGTCGAAGAGCACGATCTGCGGGTCCGTCACGAGGGCCCTCGCCAGGGCCACGCGCTTCTGCATCCCCCCGGAGATCTCCGAGGGGTACTTGTGGACCGCGTCGGCCAGCTCCATCTGCTCGACGCGGGTCATGACCCGCTGCCGGATCTCGGCAAGGCCCAGGTTCGTCGTCTCCTGGAGAGGAAGGGCGATGTTCTCGAACACCGTCATGGAGTCGAACAGGGCGTTGCCCTGGAACATGTAGCTCATGGGCAGATCGCGCCTCCGGATCTGGTCCAGGGGCTGTCCCCGGAAGAGGATGGTCCCCTCGTCGGGCTTGTGCAGCCCGATGATGTGCTTGAGCAGCACCGTCTTGCCCGTGCCGCTCAGCCCGATGATGGTCGTGACCTCCCGCTCGTAGATCTGCAGGTTGACGCGCTCGAGCACCACCTTGTCGTTGAAGCGCTTCGAGACGTCCTTGAATTCGATCAGCGGGGTTGCCATGTCTTGCCCTTGGTCTCTTCAAATCCCCCTCGTTCCCCCTTTTGCAAAGGGGGAGGAGGGGATTTTCTAGATCAGCAGCGAGGTCACGATATAATCTGCGATCAGGATCAGCACGCAGGAGATCACGACCGCCGCCGTCGTGGAGCGGCCGATGGCCCTCGCGCCGTAGCTGTCGGTCCGCATGTGCGCGAAGTAGCCCTGGTAGCAGCACACGGTGGTGACGATCACGGCGAACACGATCGCCTTGACGAACCCGTCGGAGACGTCCTTCATGTCCACGCTGGACTCGACGCGGTACAGGTAGGTGCCGGCGTTGACGCCCAGCAGCAGCACCCCCGAGATGTACCCGCCGATGATCCCGACGACGTCGAAGATGGCCGTGAGCAGCGGGAAGCTGATGATGGAGGCCGCGACCCTCGGGCTGATGAGGTACCGCAGCGGGTCGATGCGCATCGTCCCCAGCGCGTCGATCTGCTCCGAGATCCTCTGGCTGCCGATCTCGGCCGTGATGGCCGACCCCGCCCGGGCCGTGATCATGATGGCCGTGAGCACGGGCCCCAGCTCCCGGATCAGCGAGAGGGCCACCAGGGTGCCCAGCGCGCCCTGCGAGCCGAACTTGACCAGGGCGTGGTAGGACTGCAGGCCCAAAACCATGCCCGTGAAGAGCCCCACGAGCATGATGATCGGAACGGAGCCCGCCCCGATCAGGTAGAGCTGCTCGAGAACCTTCATCAGCTGCTTGGGCCGGAAGACCCGCAGGACGCTCAGCGCGATGAAAATGGTCGAGGCGCCGAGGTTGTTGACCCAGCTGATCGCCTTGCGGCCCAGGGCGGCGAAGGGATCGGTCAGCCACCGGGCCGTTTGACGGCCGGCTTCATTCCCGGGCGTTGGTTCTGGCGTCATGTCACGTTTCCCTTTTCCCCGGGCTGCCTGTCGGTCGGAAGCCTTCCGTCCCGGGCGTCAAATGCAGGCAGCTTATCACAAAATACCCCGGATTTTAAAGCCCCCTTTCCGGGCGCCGGAGCACGGTCCTGGACAGGCCGGGGCTTGCCGTGCCGGCCCCGCTTCAGCCGGTCCTACGTTGCACGATGCGTGCCCGCCCGCCGGGCCACGCTTTCAAACGATACAACGGGCGGGGACTCCGCGCGTTGACGCGGCTCACCCACCCCGCGGCCACGAAATGGGCCTTCCACCCGGCGTTTGTGCCCACGAGAACGACGGGGATGGGGTAGATGAAGACATTCGTCCCGGCGGAAACCCTCTTCATGGCGTGGCCTTCTTCTACCGATACCTCTCTTTTGTCTGTTATTTTACGCGCACCGGTGTTAACGTTCCAGGCCATGAAACGCGCAGCCGCCCTTCTTACGGCATCCCTCGCCTTTCTGCTCTGCACCCCGCAGGCCGGGGTCTCCTCCGGCATCACGCCGTTTCACACCTCGAACCGCAGCCCCGTCGTGCAGGTCTTCGGCCTGCCGGCCGTCGGCGATTCGCGGATTCTGCGCGACGGGGACAGGGAGGCGGCGCTTGTCCTGGATGTGGCCAATCACTTCGTGGACGGCAGCGCCGGCAACGAACATCTCGTCCTCGACGGCGAGACGTACCGCCTCAACCTGGCAGGCCGCATGGGGGTCGGAAGCCGCTTCGAAATCGGGTTCGAGGTGCCCTGGCTTTTCCAGAACGGGGGGTGCCTGGACGGGTTCATCGAGACCTACCATCAAACCTTCGGTTTTTCGCAGCGCGGACGCGACGAGGCGCCCACAGGGCGCTACCTGTACCGGTACGAACGCGGCGGCGCCGATGCGTTCCTCGTCGACCGGTCGAATTCCGGCATCGGGGATGTCCGCCTCGCCGGGGGCCTTCAGCTGTACGACAGCCCGGGCGATTCTCCACGCGCGCTGGCCCTCCGGGCGAGCCTCAAGCTCCCCACGGGGGACAGCGGCGACCTGCGGGGCAGCGGGAGCACCGACCTGGCCCTGTGGCTCGCGGCGAGCCAGGGGTGGAATACCGGCATCGGTGCGTGGGAGCTTTTCGGGGGGGCGGGGCTCCTGGGGATGACGGACGGCGATGTCCTGCCGGAGCAGCAGAGGAACCTCGTCGCCTTCGGCAGTGCCGGGGCGGGCTGGCGGCCGCTGCAGTGGCTGACCCTGAAGGTGCAGTTCGACGGCCACACGTCGTTCTACCGGGACAGCGATCTTGCCGAGCTCGGTTCCGACTCCGTGCAGGCCGTCATGGGCGGCACCCTGCACTTCTCGGAGCGCACCGCCCTGGATATCGGCGTCGCGGAAGACGTGATCATCAAGACCTCCCCCGACGTGGTCTTCCACTTCGCCCTGCGTCACCGGTTCTGAGAGATCCCCCGCTTGACAGGAAGACGCGCAGCCGTTACGCTGGTCGGGAAACGCGATCGAGATCGTCACTGCGGGGAGGTCGACTTCGCGATGCGTATCACCGACGGAACCGAGATCTGCCAGGTCTGCAAGAACGTCCCTTCGATCATCTACTGCGACTACTGCGAGAAGCCCCTGTGCCGCGCCTGCCGGAAGTTCGACATGTGGCAGCAGGGCTGCGGCTCCATCCCGACAAAGGTCTTCTGCCTGGCCTGCGCGACGAACCTGTGGAGCAATCCCTGGGGCAGCGCTATCGACTGACGGATGGCACGAGCCGGAAGCAACTCGGCAAGAAAATCCCCCTCTTTCCCCCTTTCATAAAGGGGGATGACAGGGGGATTTTTTCATTCGTCCCTCTCGAAGATCTGGTCCACGAAGTGCTGGAAGGGTCCCGGCACCTTCTCCTTGGCGAAGGCCACGACCTCGTCGACGACCTTCCGGGCCGCCTCGTCGCCGGCGCCCGTGATCTCCATGATCTTCTTCAGCAACTCGTCCATACATGTCTCCTGTCCCTGTAAGATTAAGATGAACACCCATCCATCGATTGCACAAGCACCTTCTCAACGCGGAGTTCTGTCATTCCGGGCTTGACCCGGAATCCAGTTTTTCGTGGATTCCCGCCTCCGCGGGAATGACGCCGTGAGGTGCTTCTCGACCCCGCGCGACTACCGGCCCGCGATCCCGATGCAGCGCCTGAAGTCGTTTACCATGAAGGCGGCCCGGGCCTCGGCGGTGACGGGGTCCCGCGGTCCCTTGTCTTTCATCAGCGTCCCCACCGCCCGGGCGGCCTTCAGCGCCTCGGCGCTTCGCTCCGGTGTCGTCACGACGACGCCCATCCTGTCGCCTTCCTTCCAGGCGGGAATGACGGCGACGTCACTGTCCTTGAAGAGATCCCGTCCCGCGGCATCGAGCCGGAAGGTCGCCTGCCTGAAATGGGCGGACGCGGGGTTTGCGTCCATGACCTTCACTGTTCCGTAGCCTTCGGCGGCGTCGGGGCTCACCTTCAGGACGAGGATGCCCGAATCGGGCAGGGCCCGGTCGAACCCCACGGGCTGGCGGTTCTCGACAAGGTAGTAGTTTCCCCAGGACAGGGGGATCTTGACGGCCAGGGTCTCGCCCCCCGCACTCAACGGCGAGAGGAATGCCACGGCCGTCTCGCCCGGCTTCACGAAGCGGACCTGCTCCTTCGCGATCCACCCGAGGCGGATCTTCGTGAAGGAGCTGAGCCCGGGGGGCAGGCCGCCCCGCTCCAGGAAGTGCTGGGACATGATGTCCCAGGGCCCCACGTAGATGGCGTTGTGATCGAAGGAGGGAAGCCCGGCGGAAGCGTCAGACTGACGCTCGAAATCGTACAGTCAGGGGACCCTCCGCTTCCCCGCGTCGATGCCCCCGAGGGCATGGAAGAAATCGTGAGCGAACATGCCCAGGTGCGCATTTTCGCACCCCACGAAGATGCCGCCGCTGAATTCCTTCCCTCCCCGGGACCGCACGGTCGTGTAGGCCAGTTTCCCCTTCACCCCCGTGAGCATCCCCGGGTTGGCGCAGTAGCAGAGCATCCCGTAGCCCTGCCCCGGCATGGTGCGGACGCCGGGGACGATCAGGATGTGCCGATAGCGTCCGACGTCCACGTCCCTCTCGAGGCCCGTCATGGCGTCCTCGATGAGTTTCCGCACCCGCCTGCGGTCCACCTTGAAGTTGTAGGGGCTCACCTTGTACAGCGACAGCGGATCGGGCAGGTCCACCCATCCGCGGAAGTCGGCCTTCAGCCAGGCGCGCCCGTAGGACTGTTCCCGCACGTAGCGGTCGAGATCGTCGACGGCCCGCTTTCGGATGGTGTCCAGCGTGAACGACGGCGTGGCATCGGGGAAGCGGACGGCAACCGCCAGGAGCCGTAACTCCCCCGTTGCCTGGTCCGACTGCGTGTCCATCCCCTCACTGCCCCCGAAGAATGCAGAGGCGCCCGACGGCAGAATAACCAGCAGCGCAAAAACGACGGCAACGCTCCACCTTCTCATGGCCCCTCCTCTCTTCCGCCCGGTCCGTTCCCGGCGGGACCGCCTAGACCTCGAATTCCTCCCCCATCACGGGCACTCGCACCGTCCCCGTCAACCCGTCGGCCGCCCAGAGCTTCTGCGCCTCCGTCGACCACTTGTCGTCGGTCCATCCCCAGCCGGGGTTGCCCTCGCCCTCTTCGTGGCCGCCCATGTGGACCAGCAGCGTCTCCTTCGGCTGCAGCGCCTTCGCGAATTTCCGGGCCGTGGCAAAGGACAGATGGCCCGTGCTGAACCCCGCGTGCTCCTCGACGCTCCAGGAAAAACAGTCGAGCAACAGGTGATCGGCCCCCGTCAGGAGTTCCACGGCCTTCTTCTGCGCCTCCGTTTCGGGGTTTGCGATCCAAGTGTTGCTGCTGTCCAGGTCCCAGAGGAGCACCGTTTTCTGTTTCCCGGTCTGCACGACGAAGCAGGCGCAGTTGTACTGCCGGTCCTTGAAGTTCTCCGGGTTGATGTCGGCCCCGGCGTGGGAGACGCAGACGGGCGTGATCGAGATGCCGCTCGCCCCGAGGGGAATGGGGTCCAGGAGCGTCCCCGGCGGTTCGGCTTCCTTCGACGGCCGTCCGTCGAGGCAGCGGTACCACTCATAGGAGAAATTCTTCGCCAGCCACCTGCCTGTGCCCTCCCGGCACCAGGCGGGGATCCTCGAGAACTTCCCGCCCCGGCGGCGGGCTGTGCGCCGCATCGTCTCGCCGAGGCGGTTGAGCTCGAGGCTGTGGTCCGGATGCCAGTGCGTGAAGAGCATCCAGTCCACGCGGGCCTCGTCGGCGCTGAAGGTGTTGCGCAGGCTGTCGACGACCCCGAGCCCCACGTCGACCAGGGCGTGCCAGCCGATCCGGCCGCTTTCCTCCCGTCCAAGGATGGAAGCGGAGACGTTCGCCACGGGCTCCTTCCGCGCGCAGCGCGGGCAGGGACAGCCGAACTCTTGCAGGAAGGCGTTGCCGAGTCCGTTCACGACCAGGGAGTAGTTCATAGGCGGCTCCGTCGATGGGATCTATCGCACTTGTTCTTTCATTCGCTTATCGACTGCATCGCATGAAGGGTATCAGTGTTCCTATCACGTTTTCCGCGGTTCGGGAAGGCGCGAGACGAAAACGAGGAGCGCAAGCGGGATGACGGCCACGGCGGCAAGCACCGGCCGGATGGAGAAGACGTCGGCAAAGGCCCCGGCGATGGGCGTCATGGTGCCCCCCAGGCCGAAGGCAAATCCCATCATGAGGCTCGACACCATGGAGCGGCCCTTGGGGGCGAGCGTCTGCGCCAGGGTGACGCCCAGCGGGAGGGTGGCCATGATGAAAAAGCCCGACAGGAAGATGAGCGGGTAGACCCAGGCACCCTCGGCCCACACCAGAAGCAGCAGGCAGGGCGAGGCCGGGAGGAAGCTCGCGGTGAAGAGCCCGCGGAATCCGATCCGGTCCGAGAGATACCCGAAGAGCATCCCGCTTGCCGTCCCGGCCAGCGTGAATAGCGTGATCATGGCCCCCACGGAAACGAGGCTGAAACCCTCCTGGACGTAGAGCACGGGCAGGTACGTGCGAAAGACGTGGGCGACGAAGGCGCGAAAGACCATGAGGAACCAGATCAGGGCGATGCCCTTCCAGACGTGCCCGAAGGCCTCCCGCAGGGTGCCGAGGAACGTGTCGCTCTCCATCTTCTCGCCCTCCGGCACGGGCACCGTGAGGAACAGGTAGGCGAGGATCGCGAACCCCGGGATCATGAGCCAGGGCATCGCCCCGAGTCCCCGGTCGCTGACGTACCACGTGATGAACAGGGGGCTGACGGCAAAGGCGAAGGTACCGCCCATGTTGAAAATGGAGTAGGCAAACCCCGGGCGCGTGCCCGCATAGGAGTAGACCATCCCCGCCACGGAGGGGTGGAACAGGGCCGACCCGATGGAGCCCAGGGCCGTGAAGCAGAGCAGGAGGGCGTAGGTCGGCGCCACGCCCGAAAGGGGTACGGCCGTCACCGACAGAAAAATGCCGCCGAGGATGAAGAGGCGCGTGCGGTAGCGGTCGGCAAAGTACCCCACGTTGGGCTGGACGATGAAGGACAGGAAGCGCCCCAGGCCACTGATGATGCCGACCTCGGTGAGCGACAGGGCGAAGACGCCGGCGAAGACCGGCAGCAGCGGCGTCGTGAAGGCGTTGTAGAAATCGCCGGTGAAGTGGATGAGGGTCAGGGCGAAGAGGACCCGGATGTTGGCTTTCTTCGACGGTTCGGTCATGGACGCAGCTTTCGCAAAACGCGGTCCGACGATCTTACGGGAACGCATGGTGACTGTCAAGAAACGGCGGCCGCGCGGGCCCGCGGGGCGCTAGTCCGCCTCGCTCAGCTCCCTGGCCGCCTGCGCCATGAGCGCGGGATCCTTCAGCGAGGCGAGTTGCGAGGGCGACTCCTGGAAATTCTCCAGGGCGTTGAAGAACCGGTCCAGGACGTCCCCGCCGTAGGTGGGGATGAGGAAGATGTGCGTGTGGGGAATCCGCCTGCCCCTGGCGTAGAGGAAGACGAAGTCGGGGTTGTAGGTCTTCATCATGCGGTTGGCCACGGTGTTGGCGGCCCGGAAGAGGTCGGCCGTCTCCTCCCCGGAGAGCTGGTGCCACCAGGGGACGTGCTTCTTCGAGAGGACCAGGCAGTGGCCCTTCGTGTAGGGGTGGATGTCGAGGATGACAAGAGCGTGCTCGCTCTCGTAGACCCGGTGCGCCGGGGCCTTGCCGCTCACGATGTCGCAGAAAATGCACTTCTCTTCCTTCTCTCCCGACATGAAACGCGCCTCCCTTCGTTTCGTTAAACATTTTCCGGACATTTCGGCGGCGGCCCCGGGAACCGCCGTGTTCCTGGTGCGGAACACCCCGCGCATGGAGCTCCCCGGATCCATCCTTCCCCTGTCAGGCTTCTCGGGGATTGACGCTTCTCTACACGCAACGGTTGGGTTCGGCAAGATCATTCTGGGGATGCCCCGCTTCAAGCGTAAAGAAAGAACAGGGGAATCGACGCAAACGGAACCGTTCCGGGGATGCAGGGCCCCGCCGGCAAGCGGCCCTGAGAGCGGAGAGGCATGGTGATTCCGCATGTATCAATTTTGTTATTATTAAGATTAGATGAACATAAATGTATTAATATTTTCGCCGGGCCATTGCCCAAATGATCATTAAATTCAATAATTTTGAACTATTACATTTATGTCATCCCGTGGCACTCTTATTGCTCAATCCTGTGGTACGGCAGGCTCGCAAGGGCCCTCCCCGGCGACACGATGGCATGGATGCCACGCGAAATACCCCAGAGCCGCAAGAAACATAAATAGCGATAAGGAGAGCACCATGGAGATCACGGCAGTGTTTGGTTCCAACGTATTCAGCGAGAAGGTCATGAAAGAGCGGCTGCCCAAGGACGCGTACAAGGCCCTGAAGGAGTCCATCGAAAAGGATGTGCCGCTTCGGCCCGAAATTGCGGAAGTCGTTGCCAACGCCATGAAGGATTGGGCCGTCGAAAAAGGGGCGACCCACTACACGCACTGGTTTCAGCCGCTGACCGGGATCACCGCGGAAAAGCACGACTCGTTCATCTCCCCGACCTCCAACGGCAGCGGATACCTGGAATTCTCCGGCAAGCAGCTGATCCAGGGCGAGCCCGACGCGTCGTCGTTCCCGAGCGGCGGCCTGCGCAGCACCTTCGAAGCCAGGGGCTACACCGCCTGGGACTGCACCTCTCCGGCTTTCCTGAAAGAGGATGCGAGCGGCAACGTGACCCTTACCATCCCGACGGCCTTCTACTCGTACAACGGGGAAGCCCTCGACAAGAAGACGCCCCTGCTGCGGTCCATGAAAGCCGTCTCGAAGCAGGCCATGCGCGTGCTGAAGGCCCTGGGCAATACCACATCCACCCGGGTTTCCTCCACCGTCGGCCCCGAACAGGAATACTTCCTGGTGGACAAGAAATTCTACGAAGAGCGGATCGACCTGATGCTGGCAGGCCGGACGATCTTCGGCGCCCCCGCCCCCAAGGGCCAGGAGCTGGAGGATCAGTATTTCGGCTTCATCAAGGACAGGGTCTCCGCCTACATGCAGGATCTCAACACGGAACTGTGGAAAATGGGCATCACCTCCAAGACCCAGCACAACGAGGTCGCTCCCGCCCAGTACGAAATGGCCCCCCTGTACACGACGACGAACATCGCAACCGACCACAACCAGCTCGTCATGGAGACCATGCAGAAGGTCGCCCTTCGCCATGACCTGGTCTGCCTGCTCCACGAGAAACCCTATGCGGGCATCAACGGCTCCGGCAAGCACAACAACTGGTCCCTGTCGACCGACGACGGGATCAACCTGCTCGAGCCCGGTCACACGCCCGGTGATAATCTCCAGTTCCTGATGTTCCTGAGCGCCCTGATCAAGGCCGTCGACACCCATGCCGACATCCTGCGGGCCACATGCGCCTGTGCCGGAAACGATCATCGCCTCGGCGCCAATGAAGCGCCCCCGGCCGTGATCTCGATCTTCATGGGTGAAGAACTGACGGGCATCCTGGAAAAGCTTTCCATGGGCCAGAAGGTCGCCTCTAAGGGGGCGCAGTACATGAATGTCGGCGTGGACACGCTGCCCGCGATTCCCAAGGACAACACGGATCGGAACCGGACTTCCCCCTTCGCCTTTACGGGAAACAAGTTCGAATTCCGGATGGTCGGTTCCTCCCAGTCCATCGCCGGCGCGAATGTGGCCTTGAACACCATCGCCGCCGAAGCCCTCGACGAGATCGCCACCCGTCTCGAAAAAGCCAAGGACAAGAATGCCGAGGCCGCGGCGATCATCGAGGAAACGTACAAGAAGCACGGCCGGATCCTCTTCAACGGGAACAATTACAGCGAAGAATGGCTGAAAGAGGCGGGAAAGCGGGGTCTGGCAAACGTGAGAAACTCCGTGGACGCGTTGAAGGCGCTGACCACGGACAAGGCGTTCACCCTCTTTGAAAAATACGGGATCCTGTCCCACAAGGAGCTGCATTCCCGTTTTGATATCTACATCGAGACCTATGCGAAGCAGATCAACATCGAAGCCCTTGTGGCCATCGACATGGCCAAGAAGCAGCTCATCCCTGCCGCCGTGGAGTATGCGACGTTCCTGGCCGACTCGGTGTCCAGCTTCAAGGCCGCATCGATCGGGGCCTCCGTCCAGGAAGACCTCCTGAAGAAGCTCGGCGCCCTGCTGGCTTCGTCCTACAAGAATCTGACCCTGCTCGAGGCTGCCGTGGCGAAGGCCCAAAAGGCCGGCGACTGCGTGAAGAAGGCTGAAACCTACCGCGACAAGGTCGTCACGGCCATGCAGGCCCTGCGTTCGGACATCGATGCCTTGGAGATGTTGGTTCCCCGGGACATGTGGCCCGTGCCCACGTACGCCGATCTCCTCTTCAAACTGTAATAGCCTGCCGATGTGGGAATGCCCGGTCTTTCGAGACCGGGCATTCCCGCCCCCCTTGTCCCAGCCTCCCGTGGACCGGTCATCCAGGCCGTTGCCGATGAAGACCGTCCGATCCGCTCCCGGGCTGTTCTGTCGTCCAGGATGACAGCAGGGACAGCGCGTGGACCCCGTGCCAGGTGTTCTCCAGTGTGGCGATTCCGCCCTGAAGGGTCCGCGAGAATCCACCGTTGCGGTTCTGGCAGCTCATGACAAAAGCCTCACACTGCTCACGGTATGTCGGCTTTCGCGAGATCAGGTGCGAGGCCAGGACGCCCGCGTGGACGTATTCGAGAAAGCAAAGGGTCGTGTGCGGAATATCGGTGAACCCGTAGAAGGGGACTTCGCAGCGCCGGATGAACGCACCGGCCCCGAGATCCGCCAGAGGGTACTGCAGGCACTGGAGCATGGACAGCGCCCGGGCGGTGTCCAGAAGCGTGGAGCCCGGGTACCCGAAGCCGCCGTCGTCGTTCCGGAACCCCAGGATGAACTCGACCAGGCCGTCCCGCAGCGGCCCGTCGGCCTCCAAGTCAAGCGCGGCGTAAAGATCCACGAGGCACGAGGTCCTCTTGAACAGAGAGATAACCTCTACGGGGAGCCTCGCCGCGTCGAACCGATAGTGCTCGAGGTTGTGCATGACGTAGGGACCCGGGTCTAGGGAAGGTGTCGAGCCAAGCAGGGCAAGGCCCTTGACCGCGTACCAGGCGGCATAAATGCTTTCGTAGCCGCCGTCGGGGCGCTGCCTTCCCTTCAGGTAGGCGATCGTCGCTGCGTCTTCGAATTGCACCTTCAGGAGATCGAGGATGGAGAGGGCATGCCACGTGTCGGACCCACTGGGCTCATCGAGCCGGTAGAAGCAGAACCCTCCCGACGGGCACTTCCGCTCCAGCACATACCGGGCAACACGGCCTCGGAAATCATCCGTTCCCATCGGGTTCACGACTTCGCAAGACGCTCCGAGATCGCCTGCAGCCCGTCGATCATGCCCCGGATCTCGTCCGTACGTCCCCGGGCCGAGGACAGCAGCGATTCGATGGTCGCCGTCTCGTCCCTGACATACTGCACGGCCTGCCGGTGCATGCCGTCGATGGCCGCGTTGATTCGGTCCTCCCACTGGGCCGCCAGGCGGTTGATGTTGGTCTCCACCTCCCAAGGGATCTTCTCGAGGAACCGCTTCTCGAAGGCGCGGCGGAAGAGAAACATGGGGATGAGGAACCAGATCAGGTCCAGGTTGTAGTTGGAGGCCCGGAACGTCCGGATGTCGGGCTGCGCGGGCTCGGCGATCTTGATGTCCCACTCGGCCTCGGCGAGGCTCACGCCCAGGACCTTCTGGACGTTGCCGTCGAGGATCACGCGGAAGGCCTCGAGGGACCGCGCGAGACCCGCATGGGCCTTCTTGAGCGTCCCGTAGAAGTGCCGATGCTCCTTCTTCGAGACAAGGCGCATCTCCTCGGTCATCGTGTCGGCCACCCACTGCTCGTAGCGGCGCGTGATCTGCCACAGGTTGCCCCGCCAGGTCTTCATCTCCGCTTCCAGCCGCGGCATGACATCGGTCCACAGAGGCCGCATGAGCCCCTGCAGGATGTTCATGATGAAGACGCGCGTCTGCTTCTGGTTCTCCCGGGCGATGAAGAAGAGCTGCTCCCGCATGGATTCGAAGCTCACCTTCTCGTCGAGGATCTGACGGCGGAGGCTCTCCCGATCCTCGTCGGCCTGCAGGGATGTTTTCAGGGCAAGCTCCAGGTAGCCGAGGCACCCCCGGATGGCGGAATGGGTTTTGTGCTGGAGGATCTTTCGGAACTCGAAGTCCCGGTTCAGGGCCAGCTTGAAGAAGAGCTCCGCCTCGAGCCGGTGCCGGAACTTCACCGTGTCGATTTTCGTCGAGTAGAGAAAGATCGGGAACTCCCGGTTCAGCTCCCGCCTCAGGGTGTCCTCGAAAAACCGGACGACCTCCTCCTGCTGCGTGGTCGTGAGCAGGTCCGCCTTCGTGAGCAGGAGGATGATCTTCGGGGTGTACTGCGCCAGCTCGCGGATGAGCTGTACATCGTTTTCCGACAGGGGCCGGTCGGCGCTCACCGCCAGGACGGCGGCGCCCGCCTCGGGGAGCCAGTGGGACGACACCTCCATGTGGGCCTTGAAGACGCTGCCCAGGCCGGGGGTGTCGACGAGCCGCAGCCCCGCGTAGTCGGAGAGGCCCGGCAACTCGATGTCGACGGTCTCCACGCTCTTCTCGTTCGAGGGGTTCTTCGCCTCCGAGGTGTACTCGTCGAGGGCGCTCACGGGGATCTCCTTCGTCGTGCCGTCGTAAAAAGAGATCATCGCCCGCTCGCGTTCGCCGAATTGCAGGCGGGTGATGACCGTCGTGACGGGGATGACGCCCACGGGAAGGACATCCCGCCCGATCAGGCTGTTGACGAAGGAACTCTTGCCGGCCTTGAACTGGCCGAGGATGGCCACGTCGATGGCCGGGTTGTCGACGAACAGCGCCTCGCAGGCCTCGAGCCGGCGGTCGAGCGATAGGATCTGCATGCGGCCGCAGGCGTCCCGGACCTGCTGCAGGCCATCCTGCGCGAGTTGTTGGACGGCGGTCGGCGTCATCGGCACTCCCGAAACTCCCATAAAAAAAACTCCTCCGGGGATCGACCTCAGAGGAGTTATCAGCCTGGCAGGCGGTTAAGGGTGAACTCCATCACCGCGTCCCGAATACCGTTAAGGCCGCACGATGTCAAGCACTTTGTGCGCCCCGCACGGCAGGAACCGGGATTTAAGGAAGGGCGCAGGAAAACCGATAGAGATGGAAAGAACTAATGCTTTTTCATGAGTCCCGGAGGAACCCATGCAATTCCCCGCACTGGATCGGACCCTCGAAACCCTCGAGATGATGGCACGGGCCGAGGAAGCCGTTCAGCGGCTCTACGCGACCTGCGCCGTACTCTGGAAGGAGGACGAGGAGTTCTGGCGGGGGCTTGCCGGGGAGGAGCGGCGCCACGCGAAGCACATCCGCTCGATGATGTCCATCCTCTCCTCCAACCCCGGCCGGTTCCAGCCCGGTCGCCCCTTCAGCGGTGCCGCGCTGAACACGTTCATCTCCGGCATCGAGCAAAACATGGAAAGCCTGAAACAGGCCGGCGTCCCGGAGCTGAAGGCCCTGCGGCTCGCCCTGGACATCGAGCAGGCCGTGATCGAGGCGAAATTCACCGAGATCGTGCAGACCGAAGACGCGGGCTTTCGGTGCCTCGCAGACGAAATCCTGCGGGATACGGCCGCCCACCGGCGCCTGGTGGAGAAAAAGATCGCCGAACGGCAGGCAGCCGGCGGACGGTAAACGCCCGCCGTGAAGCATATACGCGAAAGGCCGGGGGGTGGAATCCCGCCGGCCTTTTGTTCATAAAAAATCCCCCTCTTTCCCCCTTTTACAAAGGGGGATGTCAGGGGGATTTGGTTTCTCTCATTTTCTGTCTTTCCCTGTCCCCTGAACCCTTTACCCTGTCTTCTCATCCCCCCGTCACGACGATGAGGCTGAAGACGGACTTCCAGGTCAGGGGCTTCACGATGGTGTCTTTGCCCAGCCTGGAGGCGAGGGCCTTGGCCTCCTTCTTGGAGTTCGCGGCAAAGTAGACCGTGTTGGCGGGGTAATCGGAGCTCTCGGCCATCCCGACGCTTTCCACCTTGTACCCCATGGCCGCCAGCCGCTTGGCCATCCGCCGGGCGGAGTCGATTTTCCCCTCGCCGGACAGCACCTTGAGGCGAACGGATTTGAACCCCGCCGATCGGCCCGCCGCCGGGGCATCCCGTCCGCCCCCGTCGCCCGACCGGGCAAACTGGGCCTTCATCCGGTCGACCTCTTCGACCATCGCGGCCTGCTTGGCATCCTGCTTCGCAATCTCCTCGGATTTGAGCCGCAGCATGTCGTCCTTCGCGGCGACCTGTTTTTTCAGATCCTCGTTTTCCGCCTGCAGCGCCTTGTTCCTGCGCTCGAGGTCGGAAGCGGTTTTGGCGAGCAGGTTCGCTTCCTCTTCCTTCTGATCGTATGCGCTTTTCGTGACCATGCAGCCCGACAGGGCCATCACGAGCACCATCAGCGCCGCGAAGCACAGGGCTCGGTTCAACATGGGGCACCCCCTTTCGTGCGTGAGTCGGCTGTGCCTTCCTATAAACGAAACCCGGTCGGGCTGTCAACGCTTTACGCCCCGCCCGTGGAAATGCGGCGGTGAATGTGGTAGAAGGGGGATCGCGGACACGTGAGGAAAGGATGGGAAACCATGACGTACATCCTGAGGACGTCGGCAGGCACCTTCACGATCGAGCCCGACGAGGCGGACTGGGACATCGTCAAGCTCTGCATCGGGGGCCTCAAGCTCGCCTCGTTCCAGACTGCGGAGGAGGCCGCCGGCGCCGTGACGAATCGCCGGACGGGATGGCCGGACTGGGACCGGGCGAAGGAATGCGCCTGCCCTGCGTGCCTCGCCGACTGGGAAGAGTGCTGAACCCCTCAAGTTCGCCCTGCCGCTGCCGATAGGCAGTGTGAAGGACGACCCCGGGGGTTTCGGCATGTCGGAAGCGATCCACACGGCCCTTTCGGCCCTGAGAGCAAACCTCAGGAAGCTCGACGTCACGGCGAACAACCTCGCCAACGCCAACACGCACGACTTCAAGAAAAGCAGGGCCTCCCTCGAGGAGACGGCGCCGGCGGGGGTGAAGGTCACCCTCACCCGCGTCGAGACGCCGGGCACCCCGCTGCCCCCCGACGAGATCCTCGGGGAGGGCCACGAGATGTCGAACGTCTCTGTGGAGGAGGAACTCGTCGATCTGATCACGACCCGTCACGCATTCGCCGCCGGCGTGAAGACGATCCAGGCGGAAGACGAGATGCAGGGCACGCTGCTCGACATCCTCGCCT
>CAZPCN010000034.1:0-4549 GCA_964585095.1 uncultured Syntrophaceae bacterium
GCCGAAATCGCCGAAGGGTCCGACGGCTACGTGCTGCAGAATTTCGCCAGCGTCCCCCTCGCGAAGGGCATCATCACCGACGGCATCATCGCCAATCCCAGCGCCCTGGTCGAGCGCATCAAGGAACTCCTCAAGATCTCCCACTGCAAGGCCCGCACCGTCGTCACCTCCCTGTCCGGGTACTCCGTCATCGCCAAGAAGATCGGGTTCCCCTCCATGGACGAGGAATCGCTCCGCGAGCTGATCAGCGACGAGATCGAGAAGTACCTGCCCTTCGGCGACATGAAGGATGTCAATTTCGACTTCCAGATCCTCGGGCCCAGCGAGATGAGCCCGGGGCAGATGGAGGTCTTTCTCGTGGCCGCCAAGAAGGACGTCGTGCAGAGCTACGTCGAAACCCTCAAGAAGGCGGGGCTGGACGTGGCCATCATGGACGTGGACTCCTTCGCCCTCGAGACGATGTACGAGGAAAACTACGACTACGGGCACGAAGACGTCTGCATCCTCGTCAACATCGGGGCCAGCATGACCAACATCAACGTCGTCAAGGGGGGCGCCTCCATCTTCATCCGCGACTTCCCCCTGGGAGGCACATCGATCACGGAAAACCTCCAGGACAAGACGGGGGTGTCCTTCGAGGAGGCCGAACGCGTGAAGCTGGAGAAGGCGGCCTCGGGGGACGAGAGCAGCCGCGACGAGCTGCTCACGTACGCCGATCCCCTGCTGCTGGAGATCGAACGCTCCGTCGATTACTTCCGCTCGACCTACCCGGGCAAGTTCATCAAGCAGATCCTGCTGTGCGGCGGGACGGCCCGGATGCCCGGGATCGGGGACGCGCTTCTGCAGCGTCTCAACGTGGAGGTCGAGATCGCCAATCCCTTCCGCAAGGTCTCGGCCGACAAGAAGTCGTTCTCTGTCGAGGACCTGAAAGAAATCGGGCCGCAGGCCTCAGTCGGTATCGGGCTCGCCATGAGGAGGATCGGGGACAAATGATCAAGGTCAACCTGCTTCCCTACCGGGAAAAGAAAAAGGAAGTCCAGTCGAAGAACCAGGTCGTCATCCTCGGTGCCCTGGGCGGAGTGCTCGCGGTCCTGCTCATCGGGTTCCACGTCTTCACCGTGATGAAGCTCAGCGAGCTCGAGGGCGAGGTCCAGACCACCGAGCAGAGGCTGCAGCAGCTCAAGTCGAACATCGGGGACATCAACCAGTACAAGAAGGCGAAAGAGATCCTGGAGAAGCGGCTCCACATCATCAGTTACCTCGAAAAGAACCGCTTCGCCAAGGTCTACTTCCTCGATGAGCTGACCGCCATGGTCCCGGCCAACCAGGTCTGGGTCAAGTCGATGAAGGAAACGGAGGCCGACGTGAAGATCGACGGGTTCGCGCGGGACAACATCGCCATCGCGAAGTTCATGCGGAATCTGGAAAAATCCAAGCACCTTACCTCCGTCGACCTGGTTTCGTCGAAACAAACGGAAATCGCGGGCAACCGGCTGAAGCAGTTCACCCTGTCCTGCGGTCTCAAGAAGGGGTTCTAAGCATGGCACTGAGCGTTGACGATCTCAAGAGAATGCCCGTGCGGCAGAAGGTCCTGGCGATGTTCGTGCTCTTCATCCTGCTGGGATTTGCCTACTACTCGCTCTACTACCAGACGGCCATGCAGGAGGAGGAGCAGCTCCAGCAGAAGCTCGCGACCCTCCAGGTGGAGCTTTCCCAGAAGCAGAAGCTCATGGAGGAGAAGCTCAGGTTCGAGCGGGAGATCGCCCAGCTGCAGGAGCAGCTCAAGGTGGCCATGGCGAAACTGCCCGAGCAGAAGGAAATCCCGGGGCTGCTGATCTCCATGTCGGAGGCCGAGAACATCGGCGGAGTGGAGTTCCAGCTCTTCGAGCCCCTGGCCCCCGTGGAGAAGGAATTCTACGCCGAGCTGCCCGTGAAGATCTCCCTCACCGGGGTCTACCACGACACGGCCACGTTCTTCGAAAAGGTGGCGAAGCTGCCCCGCATCGTCAACGTGTCGGATGTCTCCATGGAGCGGCGGGACGGGACGAAGGACGCCAACGGCGCCAAAGGCCCCACCCTGGCGACGAGTTTCCTGATCAAGACCTACATGTTTGTCGAAAAGCCCGTTGAAGGGAGCAAGAAGGCGGATGGAACGGACAAGAAAGCAGCTCAGAAAAAGTAAGCTCCTGGCGGGAAGCCTGGCCCTCGTCTTCCTGTTCGCCGTCTCCGCGACGGCGGTGCCCGCAGCGGCCCCGCCAGCGGCGCCCGCGACGGCGGTGGCCTCGGCGATTCCCGCGGCAGCGCCTGCGACGGTGAAACCGGAGGAGGCCGCCGTCGAGATGCCGGAATACCGGTACGACTCGAAGGGCAAGACCGATCCCTTCAAGCCCTTCGTCAGGCTCGAATTGCCCACGGCCGCGAAGAAGGGGCCGGAGAAGAAAAAGTACACGGGCAACCTGACCCCCCTGCAGCGGGTCTCCCTGGATAAGGTGCGCGTGACGGGCATTGCCGGGTCGCCGGTCAAGCGCGTGGCCATGGTCGAGGACGGGGCCGGCAAGGGCTACATCGTCTACCTGGGCACGCTCATCGGGGAAAACGGCGGCAGGGTGATCCAGATCCTTCCCGACCGGGTCATCGTCGAGGAGAAAGTCGGGGAAGGCGGTAAGGGAAAGGAAAAATCGCACCGCGTGGCGCTGAAGCTCCATAAAGAAGAAGGCGAGGGAAGACCATGAAGAAGCTGAGCATGTGGGCACTGACGATTTCACTCTGTGTGATGCTGGTTGCCGGCTGCGCAACGATGAACGCCGGGCCCGATCCGGCAGCGGAGGCGGCCGCCAAACCGGGGGCCGCAGCGCCTGCCGACGCGCCTGCCGCCGTCGGCTACATCGAGAAGATCGCCTTCGACAAGGCGGCGGACAAGGAGAAGGTCATCGTCTCCACGTCCAAGCTCATGGGCTACACGGCCTCCCGGGAATCGGCCCGGACGCTCGTGCTCACCTTCGACAAAATGATGGTGCCCGATGAGCTGAAGAAGTGGACCGCCGACGGCAGCCTGAAGGTCGTCGAGGGAGTGACGGGCGATCAGATGAAGTCGGGCGAGCGTCCCGTCGCCACCCTGAAGATCGCGCTGCGGGATGCCGTTCCGCACCTCGTCCGCGAAGAGGGGAATCAGCTCGTCGTCGAGATCGACACGGTCAGCCTGCCCCGCAGCGAGTCGATGAAGAACGAAGTGGCCAAGATCGAGGCGATACGGCCCTCACCGAAGGCCAAGGAGGCCAAGGTCGAGAAGAAGGAAGCCAAGGTCTACACGGGCCAGAAGATCACGGCCGATTTCCAGGACGCCAACGTCCGCAGCGTCTTCCGCCTCATTGCCGAAGTGAGCGGTCTCAACATCGTGGCCGGCGACGAGGTGAAAGGCAACGTCACGATGAAGCTCAACGAGGTCCCCTGGGACCAGGCCCTGGAGACGATCCTCGACATCCAGCAGCTCGGGACCAAGACGCAGGGCAACGTGATCGTCGTCATGCCCGCGGACAAGATCAAGAAAGCCGAGGAGCAGCGTCTCAAGGAGGACGTCTCCCGCGGCAAGCTCAAGCAGATCTCCATCGAGGCCCAGATCGTCGAGGCCAACGAGACCTTCACCAGCCGGCTCGGCATCCAGTGGGGCGCCGGCGGTGCGACCAACATCAACAGCGCGAACCTCGGCATCCTCGGCGGCTCCGCCGGGTACGCCACGCAGACGACGTCGACGGGCACGACGGGCGCCACGACGATCGCGCAGACCCTGCCGGGCGGCATCGGGTTCACGGGCAGCAACCTCGCGGTGAACTTCCCCTACACCTACTCGGCCACGCCGCTTCTCGGCGTCGTCGCCGGCGGCAGCAATTTCGTCATCAGCGCCCAGATCCACGCCCTGGAGAGCACGAGCGAGGGCAAGATCATCTCCTCGCCGAAGGTCACGACGCTCGACAACGTCAAGGCGACGATCAAGCAGGGCGAGGAAATCCCCTACGTCACCGAGTCCACCTCGGGCGGCGTCGTCACGCGGACCATCCAGTTCAAAGAGGCCGTGCTCAAGCTCGACGTGAAGCCGACCATCACCCCCGAGGGCAAGATCTCCATGGAGATCAAGGCCACCAACGACTATGCCGATTACTCCCGGTCCATCCAGGGCAACCCGCCCATCAACAAGAACGAGGTCGACTCCACCGTGGTCGTCTTCGACGGCGACACGATCGTCATCGGCGGCATCTACAAGTCCACCGACAACAAGACCGTCGCCGGCGTGCCCGGTCTCTACAAGCTTCCTCTGCTGGGCTGGTTCTTCAAGGCGGAAGACGAGCAGAAGATCAAGCGCGAGATCCTGATCTTCATCACGCCGAGGGTCGTCCCGGACGCCCAGGTCGCCCAGAACAAGTGACGGGGGAAACCCCCGCCGCCGGAGAGGAAACCCTCCAGAAAGACGAAAACCCCGCGGTCCCCGTGATCGCGGGGTTTTCGTTTTGAACCTTGACACACCCGGGACGCTATGCTAGTCCCCCGGACTGAA
>CAZPCN010000034.1:4649-24911 GCA_964585095.1 uncultured Syntrophaceae bacterium
TTTTCGTTTTGAACCTTGACACACCCGGGACGCTATGCTAGTCCCCCGGACTGAACGGGAAGATCGCAAGAAGGGAAGCGGGGAAGATCGGACAAGAGAACGACGGGAAGAGAACGGGGAGCAGGCTGATGGAAACCGACGACAAGAAGGGCGGATTCGAGATGGTGCGGCTCAGCGACGTGGTGGACCGCAAGGAATTCATCGCCCGGGCCGAGGCCTGCCTGGAGCGGGAACCCGCCCGCGCCGTCGAGATGGCCCTGGAGCGTTTGCGGGTTTTCCCCGACGACGTGGAGGCCCGGATCGTTCTTGGCATGGGATGGTTCCGGAAGGGGGAGCGGGGCCTCGCCCTCGACGTGCTGCGCGATCTCGTGCGCGACGTGACCCGGTGGTCGCCCGCCTTTCGAATCCTCTCCGAGCTGTGCCGCGAGCAGGGACTCGACGACGAGGCCGAGCGGGCCTCGCGCATCTACATGTCGCTGAATCCGGAATCGGCGGAAGCCATCCGGGATCTCGAGGACCGGCTGCGCAGGGAGAGCCGCGCGTACCCGGAGGCGGCCGAGAGGCCCGACGAGGAAGTCGGACTTCCCCGGGCGGCCGATTTCAAGACCCTGACCCTGGCAGATCTGTACGCCCGGCAGGGGTACCGGGAACTCGCCGAGGCGCTCCTGAAGGAAATTCTCGCCGCCGATCCGCAGAACCGCGACGCCCTGGAGAGGCTCGGCAGGCTGCGATCGCAGTCCCGCGAGGAGGGGCGTCCCTCGCGCCCCGAAGAGGAAGCCCCGGCCGGAGAGGACAAGGACCTGTTTTTCGGGGACCCCGCGGTGCCTCCCTTCCAGGGACTGTTCAGCCACTCGACCCGCGTGGGGACGATCGAAGCGGAGGAGCCGAAAGCGGAAGAGCCCGTCGGGCTCGACCCGGGTGGGGACGCCCCGGATCGCCGCCCTGCGCTCGTCGGGACCCTGACCCGATGGCTCGATTCGCTCGACAGGATGAAAAAGCATGCCTGACAAACCGTCCACCGCCCATCGAGTGTCCCGGTTGCGGGCGCTGCTGCGCCGCTCGGGCGTGGATGCGTTCCTGATCCTCGACCTCAAGAACATCCGCTACCTCACGGGCTTCTCCGGCAGCGACGGGGCCCTCCTGGTGGGCGCCGGAAAACCGACCCTCCTCGTGGATGGCCGGTACACGACCCAGGCCGCAAGAGAGGCCCCCGGGGCCCGGGTGGTCCTCTACAGCGACAAGGCCTCCGGCATTGCCGACGCCCTCGCTGCGGGCGGTTATGGGCAGGTGGGCTTCGAGCCATCCGTCATGACGGTGGAACTTTTCGCCTCGCTCAAGCGCAAGGCGAAGAAGGTGCGCTGGAAGCCCCTCCCGTCGGAGCTGGGTTCCATTCGCGCCGTCAAGGATCCCGAGGAAATCGCGCACATCCGCAGGGCGATCCGAATCGCCACCGGGGCGCTGACGTCCACCCTGGCCGGCATCCGGCCCGGCGTGTGCGAGTTGGACATCGCCGTCGAACTCGAATACGAGATGCGTAAGAAGGGGGCGGAAGCCCCCGCCTTTGACACGATCATTGCATCAGGCCCCAACAGCGCCCTTCCCCATGCGCGGCCGGGCAGGCGGAAGCTCCGGTCCGGGGACTTCGTGGTCGTCGATTTCGGGGCCGTCAGCAGCGGCTACCATTCGGACGAGACCTGCACCTTCGCCGTCGGGCGCACGGGGAGGCGCCAGGAGAGACTCTACGCCCTCGTCAAGGAGGCGCACGACAGGGCCCTCGAGGCGGTGAGACCCGGGGTGCTCTGCCGGGATGTGGATGCGGCGGCAAGAGCCGTCATCGAAAAGGCGGGTTACGGCCCGCTCTTTTCCCACGGGACGGGGCACGGGCTGGGGCTCGATATCCACGAGGCCCCGAGGCTCTCGGCCCTGTCGGAAGCCGTTCTCGAAGAGGGGATGGTCGTCACCGTGGAGCCCGGGATCTATCTTCCCGGGTTCGGCGGGATCCGCATCGAAGTCGCCGTCCTCGTCGAGAAAAGGGGCGGGCGGGTGCTGACGGAGTTTTCGAAGGAGCTGCTCGTGATCGGTTGAAAGGCGGGAAGGTGAGAGGTTGAGAGGGTAAGAAGGTCGGAAAGGCCGGTGGTCATGCTTCTGCCCCATGCTTCTCCAACCTTCTCACCGTCTCACCTTCTTACCTTCTTTTTTTTCTGCGAGGGGGAAGCATGTCTGTTTTTCAAGAGGATCTTTTTTACAGTCGCGAACACACCTGGGTGAGGGTGGACGGCAACATCGCCACCGTCGGGATTTCCGATTATGCCCAGGAGCAACTCGGGGACATCTATTCCGTCGAACTGCCCGAGCCGGACCGGGACGTCGAGCAGGACGAGTCGTTCGGCTCGATCGAGTCTTCCAAGTCCGTGGCGGAGCTCATCTCGCCGATCAGCGGCGAGGTCATCAGCGTCAATGAGGACATTGAGGACGACACCAGCGTGATCAACAGCGACCCCTACGGGTCCGGCTGGCTGATCATGGTCGAACTGCGCGATCTGGACGAGCTCAACAACCTTCTCGACGCGGAGGAGTACAGGGACTACGTCGGCGAGGAAGCCGGAGACGAGGAATGAACGACACCCCCTGGCGCCTCCTGCCCTACCGGATTTGCCGCGCCGCCGAGAACATGGCCGTCGACGAGGCCGTCTTCCGCCTGAACCTCCGTGAAGGCCTTCCCCCGACGTTGCGCTTTTACGGGTGGCAACCGCCCGCCGTTTCCCTCGGTTACTTCCAGAAGACCTCTCGGGAGATCGACGTCGCCGCCTGCCGGCAGGCGGGGATCGATGTCGTGCGACGCCCCACGGGAGGAAAGGCCGTCCTGCACGAACACGAGTTGACCTACTCGCTGATCGCGGCCGCCGACCACCCCCTTTTCACCCGCGATATCATCGGGACCTACCGGGCTGTGAGCGCCTGCATCGTGGACGCGCTGCGCCGGCTGGGCCTGACGCCCGAGGTCGCCTTCGAGGGGCGATCGGCGGCGGGAACGCCGCTGGAGGGGTACTGCTTTGCCGCGCCGTCCCGGTATGAACTCCTCGTGGGGGGGCGCAAGATCTGCGGCAGCGCCCAGGTCCGCGCGGGGGGGGCGTTTCTCCAGCACGGATCGCTCCTCGTCGACATCGACCCGGTGCGCACCGCGTCGGTCATGGGGGTTTCCGTCGACGGGGTTACGAAAACGACGACAACCCTCCGGGAGCAGCTCGGCCGGGTCATCGGCTACGAGGATCTGGCCCGCCTTCTTCGCGGGGCCTTCGAGGACACCCTGGGTATCCGACTGGCCGAGGGCGGCCTCAGCCCTGCCGAGGAGGCGTTGACGGAGCGGCTCCTGTCGGAAAAATACGCCACGGACCGCTGGAATCTCGAAGGCAAGGGCGAGCCCGGCACGGAGCCCGAGAGGGCCGATTCATGAAGGGCGCCGATCTGCAAAGTTTTCATTGACAAAAGGATTGTTATCTAATAATGTTCAGTGGTTCCGCAGGGGAAAATCGGGTTCGTCGATCGATTCACGCATCCTCGCCCTTGATGAAATCGTCTTTGATTTCATTGTCGTGGAGTCGTTTTCCCCGGCCGGGACGCTCGAACTCATGCCGAATTTAATAAGGAAGGGAGCGATCATTTTTGGAAGTCAAGGTTTTCGACAACGATGTCGACAAGGCGTTGAAGGTTCTGAAGAATAAGCTGTCGAAGAACGGCCTGTTCAAGGAGCTGAAGCTGCGTCGCGCTTACGAAAAGCCTTCCGTCAAGCGCAAGAGAAAAGCGCTCGAGGCGAGACGGCGGCTTGCCAAGATTCAGAGACGGCGCCACTCGTAATCGGCCACATGGACGCACATTCCAAGACAACCCTCACCGGGGATGGAGGCAGAACCCGCAGTTCCGGGATTCTGCCTCAATCCCCGTATTGCGTCTGATGGAAGAAAAACAATACCTCGTCGATGCCCTTTCCGTCAACGAATCCTGGCGAATGTTCCGCATCATGGCGGAGTTCGTCGAGGCCATAGAAGAACTCTCCGACATCGGGCGCGCCGTGACCATCTTCGGATCCGCACGGACCACTCCCGCCAACAAATACTACCAGAAGACGGAGCACCTCGCCCGGCTGCTGGCCCAACAGGGCTTCAGCGTCATTACGGGCGGAGGCCCCGGCATCATGGAGGCGGCCAACAAGGGGGCTTCCGAAGCGGGCGGTACCTCGGTGGGGATGAACATCCGCCTGCCCTTCGAGCAGACCCCCAACGAGTTCGCCAACGTGAAACTCTACCACAAGTACTTCTTCATCCGGAAGGTGATGTTCGTCAAGTTCGCCGTTGCCTACGTCATCGTCCCCGGCGGTTTCGGCACCCTGGACGAGCTCTTCGAGGCCCTGACCCTGATCCAGACAAAACGGATCAAGAGCTTCCCGGTCATCCTGATGGGCAGCGATTACTGGAGGGGGCTCATCGACTGGCTCGGGAACACCATGCTTGGCCAGGGCATGATTTCCCGGGAGGACATGGACCTGTTCCGCGTCCTGGACGAGCCGGAAGAGATTGTGGAGTATATCCGCAAGTTCGTCATCGTCTAGCGCAAGGGTATCGGGTATAGGGTCTCGGGTCTCGGCGAAGAGCAAAGACGCGTGATCCCGCCCGGCAGCACACCTCCCGCAATGCCTTCCTTTGTGATTCCCGAATATCTCCTCTCCCGTTTTTGGGGGAATTGATGTATACCCTTCGTTGTCCGCAGGCTTTCGTGGCCTGTGGATGATCTTTTTCGGCGAAGGAAGATCATGAGCCAGAAAGAACCCGCAGCGGAAAAGAGCCTCGAGAGTGTCCTGAAGGACATCGCGAAAGGCAGGGGCGCGTCCTGCTACCTTCTTTACGGGGACGAGGATTTCCTCGTGGAAGAAGCCCTGGGGAAGATTGTCGACGCCCTGATCCCGGCGCCGGACCGGGACCTGAGCCTGTTCGTGATGGACGACGAATCGGGCGGGGTGAATGCCGTGTGCGAGACCCTTCTGACGCCTTCCCTCATCCCGGGCCCGAAGGCCGTTGTCCTGCGGAAAACCCGCCTGTTCTACTCGAAGACCTCCCTGCCCGACCTGGTGAAAAAAATCACCGACAACGCGGAAACGGATCTTGCGTCAGCGGCCCGGACGTTCATGATTCTTCTGGACGTGGCGGGCTGGAGCCTCGAGCAACTCCGCGACGAGGGGTGGCGGAAGATCCCCGACGCGCAGTGGCGGGAAATGCTGGGGGAGGAGGGAGCCGGGGAGCGGGACAAGTGGCTCCCCCGGGTGCTGGAGCACTGCCTGGCGCACAACCTGGCAGAGCGCGCAAAGCCGGGCGGCACGGAAGCCCTCGAGGATCTCCTGTCCGCGGGCCTTCCCGAGGGGCATGTCCTGGTCGTGTCGGCCGACGCCGTGGACCGCCGCAAGAAGCTCTTCAAGGTGATGGCCGACAGGGGGGTCGTGCTGGCGTTTCTGAGGACGCGAAGCGAGGCGAAGCAACGCAGCCTCATGATGGAGAGCCTTCGGGAGAATCTTGCGCGAAAGGGCAAAACGCTCAGCCCCGAGGCATGGGTCGCCCTGGGGCGGAAAACGGGTTTCAGGCTGCGGGATTCCGCCGAGGCCCTCGATCAACTGATCACCTACACGGGGGACAGGGCCCGGATCGAGCCTGCCGACGTGGAAACGGTGATCGGCCGCACTCGTGACGACACGGTGTTCGACCTGACGGAAGCGCTTGTCTCCGGCGATTTGCGGAAAGCCCTTGCCAGCCTCGGCGACCTTCTCTACCAGGGCGTCCATTATCTCGTCATCCTGGCCATGATCACGAGAGAAATCCGCTTTCTTTTTCACGGGAAGGTCCTGCTCGACACGGGCAGGCTCGAGGGGTTTCGCGCCGACATGGATTACGGCCGCTTTCAGCGGACCGTCTACCCGGCGGTGAAGGAGTTCCAGGCCGAGTTGGGCAAGGGGGCAACCCTGGCAAGCCAGCATCCCTTCGTCGTCTACAATGCGCTGCGCAATTCGACGCGTTATACCCACCGGGAGCTCCTGGCGCGCATGCGGCGGGTGCTTGCCGTGGATGTGGCCCTGAAATCGATAGGCGTGGACCCGAGGCTCCTGCTGGAGAGGCTGCTGATCGAACTGTGCGCCCGTGAAGAGGTTACAAGTAACGGAGGAGGCGTAACAGGTAACAGCCAGGCCGCTAAAGTTTCCCCATTCCCCTCTGCTTGAGTCTCTCCCGCTTGGATGTGCGGTGGGAGGGGCCTTTTTTCCTTGTCCCTTTCGGCGGCGGGGCGTCCCCGTCGTCGTCCTTTTCCGCCGCGGCCGGGGCTTGCGCCACGGCGCTGCGGGCCCGGCGGACCCGCTCCTCGAACTCCCGGGAGGCAATGGCCGTGACGCCCGCGCGGGTGGCGGCATCCATGACGGGGCGGTCCGAGGTGACCACCATCGACTCCTCGGCGTGTTGCCGTGCCAGTCTCTTGATGACCTCGTCGGCCTTTTCCCCGCGTCGGGAGTAGATGATGTCAATGCCCGCCTCCCGGTCCCGCTCCTCCTGGGGAGGGCCCCCGAGCCAGCCGTCGAAAACGACGGTGATGCGGTGCCCCATGACCCTTCTGTAACCCGCCAGCATGTGAACCAGGGCCTTCCGGCCCGCTTCCAGGCCCCGCCGCTCGTGGCTTCTCAGCACGTCCGACTGCCGGATCAGATTGTAGCCGTCGATGATGAGGTGCATGGGCAAGGTCCCGGGGATGAGGGGTCTGCGATTCTCTAACTGTTTATAGCGCATTTGCCGGATGGCTTCAAGGCGTTGGAAAGACATCCTTTTGTCGCCGCCGTCGGCCCCAAAATAGTTGTGGACATTCCCCGGCAAAGCCTTATAATCGCCCCTACGCCTCAGCGGCCCGGGCCGGCAGGTCCGTGGCCGGGCGATTCGAGGGGTTCGGCATGGCGGAACGGGGACCGGGGGCAGCGTCGCGTTCGGGACCCTCTCTCCACGGCAGAAAAGCCCCTGATCGGCCGGCCGGTGCGTTGACGTATTGGCAGCACCCTGACATCATGGCTCAGAACGGCTCGAACAATCAGACCCGTCTCGACAGGCTCCACGAGATCGTCCGGGGCAAGCGGAAAGTCCTGATTGTGACCCACAATCACCCCGACCCCGACGCGCTCGCCGCCGCGTATGCCCTCAAGTATCTCCTGCAGGCGAAGTGGAAGGTGGGGGCCATCATCGCCTCCAGCGGGGTGGTGGGACGCGCCGAGAACCGGGCCATGATCCGTCACCTGAAGATCGACCTGCGTGCCCTCTCGGAAATCAACCTCAACAACTTCAGCGTCATAGCCCTCGTGGACACGCAGCCCGGGGCCGGGAACAACTCCCTGCCGCGCTCCGTCATTCCCGACATCGTCATCGATCATCACGTCCCCGTCCGGGCTCGCACCCGCCTGGCGAAGTATTACGACATCCGGACCGATTACGGGAGCACGTCGACCATCCTGGCCGAGTACCTGCGGGATGCGGGAATCGTGGAGGTGGACCGTAAGGTGGCGACAGCCCTTCTCTACGGAGTCCGTTCCGACACGCGCGATCTCGGGCGCGGGGTGAGCGCGAAGGACATCGACGCCTGCATGTACTTCTACAACAGGGTTCTCTTCCGCCTGCTCTCGCAGATCGAGCACCCGGAGGTCCCGCGAGACTACCTGAGCATGCTCGAGAAGGCCATCAGCAACGCCCGGCTCTACAGGGACGTCGTCACGCTGAACCTGGGCCACGTGGAACACCTGGAGATCATCGCGGAGATGGCCGATCTCATCGTCCGCACCGAGGGGGTCAAGTGGGTCCTGTCCGTGGGGGAGTTCGTCGGCGATGTGTATTTCTCGCTGCGGACGAAGAAACGGCGCGGGTCGGCGGACCGGATCGCGCAGAAGATGGTGGCGGACCTGGGGACGGGGGGCGGTCACGAGATGCTGGCCGGCGGAAAGGTCGCCATGGGCGACAAGCCGCACCACACCCCCGAGGGAATGACGGAAATCCTGGTGGCGAGATTCCTGAAGGCCGTCAAACGCAGGGATTCCAAGGCGGAGAATCTGCTGGCCTACAGCCAGGAGGCTGCCGCACCGCGGAAACCGGAACAGGCGGAGCTGTCCCTTGATGAGAAGAAGATGGGAGGGTAAGAAAGTGAGAAGGTGAGAACGAATGGAAGAAGAACAGCCATTCCTCTTTCTCACCTTCTTCCCTTCTTGCCCTCTCACGTTCGTGGGCGCATCTCTAATACTTGGTAAGAATCCCCTTCATCCGTGTAATCGTATCGCTGTACGAAGGGCTGCCGAAGATGGCGGCGCCGGCCACGAAAATGTCCGCACCCGCCTCGGCAAGAGTCCCGATATTGTCCGGCGTGACCCCCCCGTCCACCTCGATGGCCAGTCCCAGTCCGCGTGATTGCGCGAGCTCCCTGGCCTTGCGGATCTTGGGCAGCATGCCGGCGATGAACTTCTGCCCGCCGAACCCCGGGTTCACCGTCATGATCAGCAGCAGGTCGATGTCCGGCAGGATTTCCTCGATACAGGACAGCGGCGTCGAGGGGTTCAGGGATACGCCTGCCCGGAGTCCCTTTCCCTTGATATAGTGCACCGTCCGGTGCAGGTGGACAACTGCCTCGGCGTGAACGGTGAGGATGTTGCTCCCGGCGTCGGCGAAGGCGTCGATGTAACGGTCCGGGTCCTCGATCATGAGATGGACGTCGAAGGGCAGGGCGGTCGTCTTTCTCAGGGACGTCACGACGCCGGGGCCGATCGTGAGGTTCGGCACGTAGTGGCCGTCCATGATGTCCACGTGGATGAGGTCGGCGCCGGCCTTTTCCACGGCCTTGATCTCTTCTCCCAGCCGGCTGAAATCGGCGGACAGAATCGACGGGGCGATCTGCTTCTTCATCAGGAGTTCCCTTTCGCGAGTTCGGCATGAGGATGGAAATCAACCAGAAAGCGTTCCTGTCCAGACTGTTCAAAAATGTCTGGATGCAAGGCGCCCTTCAGACAGAGGGTAAGAGGGTATGAAGGTGAGAAGGTTGGAAAAGCTCCTGGCAGGAATTTAGCCGCCGACTCATCCAACGTTCTTACCCTCTCACCTTCTTACCTTCTCCGGTCGGAAGGCTGCGCCCCCGGGTCAACGGCTAATAGCGCAGGACGACGGGCGGGTACACCCTCCCCGTGTCCGCCTCCCGCAGCCTCAGCCTCAGTTCCTGGGCCTTCTTGGCCTCGCCCGGGAAGAAGACGAACCCGTGGGCCAGTTCCTGGGATGCCACGGCCCTCCGCTCGAGGGATCGCGTCCGGAGGTCCTCCCGGATCTGGCGCTGCACGTCGCCGTCGCTCATGCCCTGGGTGCCTCCCAGCACGGCTCCCGTTGCCGCGCCTGCCGCTGCGCCCTTCATGGCGGCGTCTCCGACCCCCTGGCCGCTCACGATCCCGATGGCCGCGCCGATGATCCCGCCCGCCACAGCGCCGAGGGCGCCGTACTTGGCGGCCCCGGGGGCGACTTCGCCGAATTCCGTTTTCTTCGCGATGCGGTCATAGGCGAGCCTGGCGTCGAGGACCTGCCAGGCATTGTTCTCCACGTCGACGAGGATCGTCTGCTCGGCGACGATCTCGAGGGGGTGGTTTCCCTTGTTGTCGAAGACGACCTGGACGGGGAGGATATCGGGCCGGATGTCGAAGCCGAAGGCATTCTGCGCCTCTTGCTGGTTGTCCCATGCCTTCGAGGCCACGATGGCGCCGCCGACGGTGGTGGCATTGGGATAGGCTTGCGGCATCTTGAAAGGGACGACCTGGCGTTGGTATCGGGCGCACGACACCAGCAGGGTTGCGACGATAAGCACAGCCGCGGTTCCGATGAGCGCGTTTCTGGACGTCATGAGGGTTCCTCTCCGGTTGCTTCGATGGTTATTCTTGCGTAATTTCGGGCTCTTTGACAGACCCAGCCCAACCTACAACAAACCCCTGCCGATGTCAACCGCGCAGGGAGGCTCGAGATCCCGTGAACGGGAACGGGACGAAAAATTGCAGACTGCGACCCTGCGCCCGGCCAACCCTTTCAAGAGTTCGAACGCAGGGACGCCCGGCAAGGTTGACAGTCCCCTTGACAGGACCGGCAAAGGGCATTATCGTCGGTCGGTGCTCAACGTACTGTACAACCTCACCTTGCTTGCAGGCCTCGTGCTTGTCGCGCCGTATTACGCGTTCAAGATCCTCGTGGCGGGGAAATATCGCCGAAGCATCGGGCAGAAACTGGGCATCCTCCCTGCAGAGACAACGTCCGCTCTCGAAGGCCGGCCGAGAATCTGGGTCCACGCCGTCTCCGTGGGCGAGGTCACGGCGGCGGCGCCCATCGTTGCCGCCCTGAAAGGGAAGCTCCCCGGGGCCTGCATCATCCTCTCGACGGGCACGGAGACCGGCCAGGCCATGGCGCGCGGGCTCGTTCCCCAGGCCACCGTCCGGATGTATTTCCCGCTCGATCTCCCCTGGATCGTCAAGCGCGTCATCGGCAGGATCGATCCCGATGTCGTCGTCCTGACGGAAACGGAACTGTGGCCCAATTTCCTGAGGGTCTGTGCGAAGCGCGAAATCCCCGCCGTCCTGGTCAACGGCCGGATCTCGCCCCGGTCGTTCCGGCGCTACTCGCGGACGTCCTTCTTCTGGAGGGATGTCCTCGCATCGGTCCGGGAGATCGGCGTGATCTCCGCGGTGGACGCCGATCGCATCCGGGCGATCGGGGCGCCTCCGCAGAAGGTGCGCGTCATGGGCAACGCCAAGTACGACAGCCTCGCCTCGCGGGTCAGCGGCGAGACCTGGTCCCTGAAGGCCGGCCAGCTGCAGGTGGGAGCCGACGCCCTCGTTCTCGTGGCGGGCAGCACCCACGAGGGGGAAGAAGCGGTTGTCCTGAGAGTGTACCGCGAGCTGTTGCGCGAGCGGCCCGGGCTGCGGCTCATCCTCGTGCCCCGTCACCCCGAGCGGGGGCCGGCCGTGCGCGACCTGGCCGCACAGGGGGGGCACGCCTGCATCCTCATGAGCGAGATCCGCGCGGGCAGGGTGCCGCGGGACGAGGTCGTCGTCGTCGACGTGATCGGGGAGCTCTTCGGCCTTTACAGCCTCGCCACCGTCGTCTACTGCGGGGGGAGCCTCGTTCCGAAGGGGGGCCAGAACATCCTCGAACCGGCCGCCTGGGGGAAAGTCGTCTTCTACGGGCCTTCCATGGAGGACTTCCTGGGCGAAAAAGCCCTGCTGGAAGAAGCCGGTGCGGGCATCTGCGTGCGCGACGAGAATGAACTGCTCGAAGGGATGAAGAAGATCCTGTCCGATCCCGCGGAGCGCGGGCGCCGGGGCTCGGAAGGCCAGCGGCTGGTCCTTTCGAGCCGCGGCGCCGCGGAGCGATATGCTGCAATGATCGTCAGGGCCTTGGGCGGCCGGCAGCAAGGGGCAGGCGGAAGGGAAGGCGGGCCCGGTGCATGAGCGGCGGGCCGTCCGGGAACCTTCGTCCCCATCGGGCCCGATGCTTGCATGTCCCTATGGTATCGCCGGCCCGCTTTTTGTGGTTGACAAGCCGGATCCTTTCCTATATCTAGGGTCTACTTTGTGAGGAAGTCACTGGAAATGACGACGATCGGTGCAAGAAGAGAGTTGCTGAGCCTGTCCGAGCTGTTGTGCCTCGCTCTGCTCCTGCTTCTGCGGATAACCCGATCGCCCGCCGTTTTTAGAATTTAGGGAATCGAAGACGAAATTCTAAAGGCCATGGGCGAGAGCACATGGCCTTTTTTTGTGCCTTCCGGCAACAAGCGACACGGGGGAAACCATGAAAGAGGTCATCTGGTTCGGGCGAGGCGGGCAGGGCGCCGTGGTGGCAGCCCAGATCCTGGCGGAGTCGGCATACCTGGAAGGGTTCCTGGGCGTCACATCGGCGCCGACCTTCGGCCCCGAGCGGCGCGGAGCGCCCGTGACGGCTTCGACGCGGATCTCGAAGGAGCCCATCCGGATGTTCTCCCAGGTGGAGATGGCCGACATCGCCATCGTGCTGGACGAGACGCTCCTGGGCGTCGTCGACGTGAAGGGGCGCATCCGGAAGGGCGGGATCGTCATCATCAACACGTGCAGAAAGCCCGAGGAGGCGGGCATCAACGGCGATTTCGACGTGGCCACCGTCGACGCCACGGGGATCGCCCTGAAGGTTCGCCTCACGAAGGAAGGGGCCCCGTTGATCAACACGCCGATGCTGGGCGCCTTCGCGAAGGCCACGGGGATCGTGTCCCTGGGGAACGTCGAGAAGGCCCTTCGCAGCAAGCTCCCCGCGGCGGCGGCCTCGCAGAACTTCGACACGGTGCGTGCCGCGTACGAGGGGACGATCGTGAAGACGGTTCAAGGGTAACGGGCAGACGGGAAAGACGGAAGAAAGAGGCGGACAGATGAAAAAACGAGACGAGAACATTTCGGCCATGTGCAGGCCCACCGTCGGCGAGGCGGGCAGGACGGGCGACTGGCGCGACCTGCGGCCCGTCATCGACCACAGCAAGTGCACGCCCTTCGTGAAGAAGAAGGCCGCCTGTTACCTGTGCTGGCTCTACTGCCCCGAGGCGGTGGTCAAGGCGGGGATCCCCGTCCAGATCGACCTCGAGTACTGTAAGGGCTGCGGGATCTGCGCCGAGGAGTGCCCGTCCCGGGCCATCAGCATGGTGAGGGAGGACCAGTGCAATGACTGACGCGCGCATCATCACCGGAAACCAGGCGGCGGCGCTGGCGGCCAGGCTCTGCGAGGTCCAGGTCATCGCCGCCTACCCGATCACCCCCCAGTCGCAGCTTGCCGAGATGCTCGCCCAGCACGTGGAGAGCGGCCAGCTGCGCGCCGAGTACGTCCGGGTGGAAGGCGAGCACTCGGCCATGACGGTCTGTATCGGGGCCTCCACCGTGGGGGCCCGGGTCTTCACGGCCACGAGCGCCAACGGCCTGCTGTACATGCACGAGCAGCTGCACTGGGCGGCGGGGTCGAGGCTCCCCATCGTCATGTGCTGCGTCAACCGCGGCGTGGGCGCCCCCTGGTCGATCTTCAACGACCAGCAGGACTCGCTGGCCCAGCGCGACACGGGCTGGATCCAGCTCTACTGCCGCGACAACCAGGAGATCCTCGACACGGTGATCCAGGCCTACAAGATCGCCGAGACCGTCTACGCGCCCGTCATGGTCTGCTACGACGGGTTCGTGCTCTCCCACACGATGATGCCCGTCGTCAGCCCGGCCCAGGCGGCCGTCCGGAAGTTCCTGCCGCCCTACAAGCCCCACACCATCCTCGATGCCGACAACCCGCTGACCCTCAACTCGGTCCTGCTGCCCAACCGGCGACCCGATTCCGAGGGGACCCTCTGCGACGGCTACATGGAGATGCGCTGGAAGCTGCAGAACGCCCTCGACCGGGCGCCGGAGATCATCCGCACGGTCAACCGCCAGTACGCGGAGGCCTTCGGGCGCGATCACGGCGGGATGCTCTGGACGTACCGCATGGAGGATGCCGACGTGATCCTTTCGAGCATGGGGTCGCTCGCCGCCGAGGCGACGGTGGCCGCCGATGCCCTGCGGGACGAGGGGATCAGGGCCGGCGTTGTGGGGATTCGCGCCTACCGGCCCTTCCCGGTGAAGGAGGCCGTCGAGGCCTTCCGGAACGCCAGGGCCATCATCCTCTTCGAGAAGAGCATCAGCTACGGCTACGAAGGGGGGCTGTGCTCGGACCTCAAGGCCGCCTTCTACGGCAGCGCAATCCAGGCGCCCATCCACGATTACGTGGCGGGCCTCGGGGGCCGCGACGTGAAGGCAAGGGAACTGGTCGAGGCCGTCAAGTCGTCGCTTGCCCGGATCCAGGCGGGCGAGCGGGATCTGAAAACCACCTGGCTGAACTGTGCCACGGAGTAGAGCCATGCCGCAGAATCTCTTCAAGATCCACGAGAAGGAATACGTCCTGCCCGGCACGAGGGCCTGCCAGGGCTGCGGGCTCTCCATCGCCTACCGGTTCGCGCTGAAGGCGCTCCGGGAGGATACGATCGTGACGTTCCCTGCCTGCTGCCTGTGCGTCCTCCACGGGCTCTACCCGCTCACGCCGGTTCTCGTCCCCAGCGTGAATTCCACCTTCGCCGCCACGGCCGCCTCGGCCTCGGGCATCGCGGCGGGGCTTGCCGCCCTGAACCGGACGGAGACGACCGTCGTGGCCTTCGCCGGCGACGGCGGCACCTTCGACATGGGCATCCAGGCCCTCTCGGGGGCGGCCGAGCGCGGGACGGACTTCATCTACGTCACCTACGACAACGAGGGCTACATGAACACGGGCACACAGCGCTCGAGCGCAACCCCCATGGGGGCCTTGACGACGACCACCCCCGTGCTCACGAAGCAGCAGCACAAGAAGGACTTCCTCAAGATCATGGAGGCGCACCAGATCCCCTACATCGCCACGACAACGCCGGCATACCCCATCGATCTCTACGACAAGTTCGTCCGGGCCAAGCGCATCAAGGGGACGCGGTTCATCCACATCCACACGCCCTGCCCCCCCGGGTGGCAGTACCCCACGAAAGACACGATCCGCATCGGGCGGCTCGCCGTCGACACGGGGCTCTGCGTACTCTTCGAGGTGGAGAACGGCAAGTTCCGGTTCACGGGGCGCAGCAAGACGCTGGCCGAAAAGGGCAACAAGCTGCCCGTGGTGCACTACGTCGAGAAGCAGGGCCGTTTCAAGAGGATGAGCATCGAGCAGCTCAACCAGCTGCAGGCCTGGGTGGACGACCGCTGGGAGGAGTACAAGAGGAAGGCGGCGGAATCCAAGTAACAGGGTATAGGGTATAGGGTATAGGGTATAGGGAAGAAAGGACATGAATTTATCCTTCCCGATACCCGAGACCCGAAACCCGATACCCCTCGTGCTGACGACATAGACCGGTAGAGACGAGAACAACCGGACAGACTGGGCAAGGAGGGAAGAACATGGATCTCGGATTGAAGGGGAAGGTGGCGTTGGTGGCCGGGGGGAGCCAGGGACTGGGGCTCGCCGTGGCGCTGGATTTTGCCCGCGAGGGGGCGAAGGTCGCCATCTGCGCGCTCGACGACCCCCATCTGCCGGCGGCGGCCGAAACGATCGGGAAGGCGGCGGGCGGCGAGGTCTTCGCCATCCCGGCCGACGTGTCGGATCTGGAGCAGGCGAAGAACTTCGTGCGCAAGTCGGCGGCTCGCTTCGGGACGGTGGACATCCTGGTGAACAACGCCGGGGGGCCGCCCTCGATGAGCTTTCTCGAGATCGACGAAGAGCTGTGGCTGCGGGGGTGCCGCCTCAACCTGCTCTCCACGATCGTCATGACGCGCGAGGCCGTCCCCATCATGAAGGAAAAGCGCTGGGGGCGGATCATCAACATGACCTCGATTGCCGTCAAGCAGCCCATCGACGGCCTCATCCTGTCCAACACGGTGCGCTCGGGCGTCATCGGCTTCGCCAAGTCGCTCTCGAACGAGCTGGCCTCCTTCAACATCACCGTCAACAGCGTCTGCCCGGGGTACACCATGACGGACCGCGTCCGCAACCTGTCGAAGGTTCTCGCCGAGAAGCAGGGAACGACCCCCGAGGCCGTCGTTGAGAAATGGGCCTCGGAGATCCCCATGAAGCGGATCGGCACGCCCGAGGAGTTCGCCAGCCTCGTCGTCTACCTCGCGTCGCAGCAGGCGGGCTACATCACCGGCGCGGCCATCCAGATCGACGGGGGATGGTACAAGGGAATCATGTAGGGACAGGGTATTGGGGATCGGGTCTCGGGTATAGGGAAAAACAGGCAACAAGGGCATCGAGAGGATTCCTTCCGATGCCCTTTCTTTTTCCATTCGAGTTCTGCTCTTCCGGGCTTCCGCTCTTCATCTCTTCCTTCTTTTATCTCACCCTCTTACCCTCTCACCTTCTTACTTTCTTCTTTTCTGCTGTGCCAGCGCATCGTTCAGGTTCTCGCGGGCCATTCCGTAGGCCGGGTCGAGGCGGACGGCCTCCCGGAACTGATCGATCGCCTCGTCGATGCGGTTGCGCAGCATCAGCGCGCTCCCGAGGTTGTTGCGGGCCCTGGAGTAATCGGGTTGGAGCCGGACGGCCTCCTGGAAATGCGCGATGGCCTCGTCGATCCGGCCCTTGTAGATGTAGATGCTGCCGATGTTGTAGTGCAGCTTCGCGTCCGCGGGCTGCCATTCGAGGGCCGACAGGCTGTAGGACAGGGCCTCGTCCACCCGGCCCTTCAGGGTGTACGCCTCGGCGAGTCCCGCATAGGCCTTCGGTTGAGGCTCCGGGGTTCGGATCGCCTTTTCGAAATGCGCGATGGCGCGGTCCACATCCCCCTTCGACAGGTATACGCCCGCAACGGTGTAGTTCGCATCGGGGAACGCGGGGTTGATCTCCAGGGCCTTCAGGTAGGACGGCAGGGCCTCGTCGCCCCTGCCCAGCCGGGCAAGCACAATGCCCCGGTTGAAATGCGCCCCGGCGTAACGGGGCTGGATGGCGAGCGCCTGTTCGATGTGGGCCAGGGCTTCCTCGATCCGGCCGTCCATAATGAGGGCGACGGCCAGGTTGTTGTGGGCCAGGAAGTTCTTCTCCGTCACGGCCAGCGCGCGGGTGAAGAGCGCATGGCTGTCGCGCCAGTGGGCGATCTGGCCGTGCGTGACGATCATGCACGCGGCCAGGGCCCCGCAGGCCGCCGCAGGCACAACGGCCGCAGGCAGCCGAAGCCGCGCCGCCAGGTCGCAGGCCCCCCAGGCGAGGGCGACGAAGGGGCCGATCAGGGGGATGTAGGTGTAACGGTCCGCCATGGCCGCATCCCCCAGTTTGACGAGGCCGATCACGGGCAGGAGCGTCACGAGGTACCAGGCCCAACCGAAGACCAGGTAGGGGGTTGTTCGCCCCCACCGGATCACCCCGGCCGACAGGGCGGCCAGAAACAGGGCGGCGGCCATCACGGCCGCGGGAGGCCAGGGGTGCAGGGGGTAGAAGACGGCAAGCCCCGAAGGCCAGATCGCCTTCCACAGGTACAGGACGTAGGACACGAGCGCATTCCCGATCCGCTCCGCCAGGGAAAGCTGCGTGAGCGAAACCACGGCCCCGCTCTTCTGCTGCGTGACGAGCGCAATCACGCCGGCCGCGATCGACAGGATCGCCAGGGGGACTTTCTCCGTCAGGAGAGGCAGAAACGGAAGCGGCCCTTTCCCGGCCCCGGGTTGTGCCGCCGGCCGTTTCCGTTCTTCTTTTCGCCTGCGGTCTTTTTTCCCTTTCGGTTCCGCGTGCCCTGCCGCAGTCTCCGGCGCGGGCGCCGCCGGCCGGGCGGCGGCAAACCTCTTCAGCGGCCACCCGTCCATCAGCAGCAGGATGACGGGAACGGTGACAAGCATCGATTTGGCCATCAGGCCCGCCAGGAACGAGAAGAGCACGAAAAGATACCGCTTCGTCCCCGTCCGCTCCGCGTAGAGGGCGTAGGCCCACAGGGTCAGCATCCAGAAAAAGGAACTGAGCACGTCCTTGCGCTCGGCGATCCAGGCGACGGACTCCACGTGCAGGGGGTGCAGGGCGAACAGGGCGGCGACGAAGGCGCTGCGCCACCGGGCTTGCGTCATGCGCTCCAGGGCGAGGAAGAGCAGGATCGCGCTGAGCGCGTGAAAGAGCACGTTGACGAGATGGTGGGCGCCGGGTGCGGCTCCGAACAGCTCGCAGTCGAGCATGTAGGAGAGCCACGTCAGCGGGTGCCAGTTCCCCAGGGTCGTCGTCGTGAAGGCCCACTTCACGCCGTACCCCGTCAGTCCGCGCTGCACGATGAGATTGTCCTGGACGTAGAACGGGTCGTCGTAATTGACGTAGTCGAAGCCTGCGACCTGTGCGAAGAGCGCCGCCGTCAGCGCCGCAAGGGCGATCGCGATGAGGGCGTTGGTGCCGGTCCTGCTCCATTCAGCCATGAGGGATGGGCCTTTCGAGGTCTTCGCCGGCGCGCGCGGCGACCCGTTATCTAGGATCGAACGTCCTGTCCCGTCAAGGGTTTTTTCGAGGTTCAGCGCCCCGCGGCGGGGGTGTCCGTCTCCGGCGGAGGCTCTTCCCCGGCCGGGTGCGGGGCCGGCGCCTCGCGGTTCCGGATGAGCCATTCCAGCCGTTCCAGGAGGACCCTGAAGGTCGAGGGGTTCCGGGCCGAGATAGCGATGGCGTCGAATCGCCGGCACAGGGCGGCGAGCAGTTCCTTGTCGGCCAGCCGGTCCTCCTTGTTGAAGACGCGGATCGTCGGCTTGGTCGCAATGTCGAGCTCCGCGAGGATCTTTTCCACGGCGACGATGTGCTCCTCGAAATCGGGGTTGCTCACGTCGATGAGGTGCAGCAGCACGTCGGCTTCGCGGAGCTCCTCGAGCGTGGCCCGGAACGCGGCGAAGAGCTCCTTCGGCAGGTTGCGGATGAAGCCGACCGTGTCGGTGATGACGGCTTCCGTGTCGCGGGGGAAGCGCAGCCGCGAGCTCTTCGGGTCGAGGGTGGCGAAGAGCCGGTCCTCGGCCAGGACGTCGCTCTGCGTCAGCGCGTTGAGCAGCGTGGACTTCCCCGCGTTGGTGTACCCGACGATGGAGAGGATCGGGAGCCCCGCCTTCTCGCGGCCCGCCCTGCGGATGTTGCGGCCCCTCTGGATGCTCTTCAGGGCCGCTTCGAGCCGGTGAATCCTGTCCCGTACGCGCCTTCGGTTGATCTCGAGCTTCGTCTCGCCGGGCCCGGTGCCGCCGATCCCGCCCGTGAGGCGCGACATGGCCGTGTTCTTCTCGATGAGGCGCGGCAGCAGGTACTTCAGCTGGGCGAGCTCCACCTGGATCTTGCCGTCGCGGCTGTGGGCCCGCTGCGCGAAGATGTCGAGGATCACCTGGGTGCGGTCGATGACCTTCAGCTCCGTGAAGTCCGTGATGGAGCGGACCTGGCCCGGTGTCAGCTCGTGGTCGAAAATGAGCAGGTTGGCGCCGATCTGCAGGGCCCGGATGACCGCGTCCGAAAGGCGGCCCTTACCCATGAGGTACTTCGGGTCGATCTCCTGCCGGTGCTGGGTGATCGCGTCGAAGACCTCCACCCCGCACGACTCGGCCAGTTCCTTCAGCTCGGCCAGCGTGTTGGCGCGGCTGCGCGGGTCCGTCTCGACGCGGATGAGGATGGCCCGCTCCCGCGAGGCGACCCTGCGGGTGCGCTGCCTGCGTGCGATCTGGTCCTCCAGGTCCTGGATGAAGCCCGCGAAGTCGAGGTCCATCCGCGCGGGGTGCCGGGGCTCCGCCTGGAGCCAGTAGCGTCCGTCGGGGTTCTCAGGCAGCAGGTGCGCCGAGTGGGTCCTGCCCGGCTGGCCGTCCTCCTCCACAGCCACGGCGCTGATGTAGTCGAGCCGCAGCAGGGCGAGGTCGGTGAGGTCATCACGGGTGAGCGCCTCCCCGTTGAGGTGGGTGTGGACGAGCCTAAGCCCCTTGAGTCGGCTCTCGCCGGCGCGGAACTCGTCGAGGCTGGGGATCATGATCTGGCGGTGGTCGCCCACGACGACGAAGTGAATGTCGCCCTTGCGGCTGATCAGGACGCCGATCTGGCGGTTGGTTTCCCTGGAGATCTCGCAGAGGTGACGGGCAAGCTCGAGGGTGAGGACCCGGTCAGTCGGGATTTTGCGGCGGTAGAGCTGCTGGATGCGCCGGATCTGGCCGGACTTGAGGCCGGCCGTGTTGCCATAAATCTTATTGATGCGACAGCCTCCAAATTACCATGCAGACACGTTCTGCCAACGCACGTCAAAGGGGTATCGGGACTAGGGTATAGGGTCTAGGGAATGAAGGGGATTGACGTTATATTGTCCCGATACCCGATACCCGAAACCTGTGAGGCCGCAGGCCTCATTTAAATTTGTGCGGGTTGACCTTTCGTTCCATCGTGTCGAGGAACTTGGACCACGTGTCGGTTTTGAACTGGGACACGAGCTTGCGCGACTTCGCGGCGCCGCACTTCGGGCACGGGTAGTCCGTTCCCTCCTCGCTCAACTTGTGGAAGACCTCGAAGACGTGGGCGCACTTGACGCATTCGTAATCGTACAGGGGCATGGAAAACGACTCCGTCCTTTTTCGGGAATCGGGCTTCGGTGATCGGGTATCGGGAAGCCCTTTGCACGGCAAATATGTATCAGCCCCGGTGTCTTGTCAAGCCGATT
>CAZPCN010000035.1:0-24150 GCA_964585095.1 uncultured Syntrophaceae bacterium
CGAACCGCTCGACGATCCGGCGCCTCTCCGACGAGAGCAAGAAGAACCTGCTCGCAGATCTCGAGGCCGATCCGGCCTCCCCGATCCGGCGCTACGAGGATCTCCTCCGCAACCCCGCGTTCAACGTCTTCTACGACGCACCCTGCGTGATTTACATCTCCGGGCCTCGCGAGGTGGGCAGCCTGCAGGTGGACTGCGCGCTGGCGGCGTCGTACCTGATGTTCTCGGCTGCGGCGCGGGGCCTCGGGACCTGCTGGGTGGCGCTGGGGGCCAACCTCCGCGATCCCGCCCTGCGGGGCGAGCTGGGGCTCGCCGCGGATCTGCAAATTGTGGCGCCCGTGATCGTGGGGTACCCGAAGGCCGTTCCCGAACTGCCCGAGCGAAACGATCCGGTCGTTCTCGGCTTCCTGCGGTAAGCGCGCCGGCCCCGCCGCCCGCAGGCCCATAAAGTGCTTGACGGGACGTTTCCTTTTCCATTATCGTTCCTGTGAGTCCGGCGTCGGGCTTCGGTCCCGGGGCATTCAAGGCCAACCGAAAACCGATGGGAGAGAAACGCTCGAACGAATGGTGCACCTCAAGCGAAGTCTTCTGCTGCTGGCGGCCCTCCTGGTGATCCTCGCTCTCCAGCCCGATGAGCTGTCTGCCGCTTCCCGCAAGGCGAAACCCAAACCGAAGGCCAAGGCCGCGATCACGGCCAGGTCCGTCATGGTCATGAACATGGCGACGGGGGAGATCCTGGTTGCGAAAAACCCCGATTCACCCATCGCGCCGGCGTCCCTGACAAAAATCCTGAGTCTCTACCTGATCTACGAAGCTCTCGGCGAGGGCCGGGTCCGAACCTCGGATGTCGTCCTCGTCGGCCCGAGCGTCAGCCAGGTGAACGGGTCGCGCATGCGGATTCGCCCCGGGACGCAGATCGCCCTGGGAGATCTGATGAAGGGCATGGCCGTCATGTCGGCAAACGACGCGTCGGTGGCGGCCGCCGAGTATGTCGCCGGGGATGTGGACGAGTTCGTCCGGCGGATGAACGTGAAGGCCCTGGAGCTGGGCATGGCGTCGAGCCACTTCGAGAACCCCAGCGGGCTGCGCGAGGAGGGCCAGGTGACGACGGCCCGGGACGTCCTCAGACTCTCCTGCGCCTACATCAACCGGTTCCCGCAGTCGCTTCAGATGCACTCCCTCCCCGTGTTCGAGTACGGCAGGAGGACGCGCAACAACACCAACCACCTGCTCGAGACGACGCGGTACGTGGACGGGCTGAAAACGGGGCACGTCGCCGGCTCGGGGTACCACCTCGTCGTGACGGCAAGGCGGGACGGCACGCGCGTCATGGTGGTCGTGCTGGGCTCGCGCAGCAGCGGGGCCCGATTCCGCGAAGCCCGGACGCTCCTCGAGGATGCCTTCCGAAAGGTGCAGCCCGATCGTGCCGTGCGGCGGGTGGCGGAGGCCCCGGCGCCGCCGGCAGTCCGGGAAGAAAGGGCAGGGCGCAACGCGACGGGAGGCTCGAGGGATTCATGAGGAAAACGGCTTTGATGATTTTTGCCGTGCTGTTCGTTCTGTCGGGATGGATGTCCGCGACGGCGGTCCATGCCCAGGTGGGGAGCTCGACACGGGACCGCACGGCCCGTCCCATTGGCCCCCAGGGTTACGGCTCGCGGGGGGTGCAGGAACAGCCGCAGCAGCAGGAGGATCGATCCGTCCAGCGCGGCGCGTGGCTTCGAGGGGACGACCGGCAGCAGGAGCAGTTGACGGGCTGTTTCGGCCTCTCGTCGACGCTCGCCCAGCACACCCGGGACATCCGGAAACTGGTGACGGCCGGAACGGTCAACTGGAAAGAGGTGGCCGGACAGCTCGAGGATCTTCAGCGGGGGGTTGCGCTGCTCTCCGAGAGGCACGAGCAATTCGCCCAGGGGCTGAACAACGGGCAGCGGTCGTGGTGGGAGAAATCGCTGCAGGACATCATGTCGATCCAGCTCGCGCTTTCCGACCGCATGGGGGAGATCGACCGCAACCTCAAGAAGGAAAAGCCGGAGGCGGTCCCGATGACGAAGGCGCTGGGCGACCTGGAGGGACAGTTCCGGAAATGGCACAACACCTACGGGCAGATCGCCTCCGACATGGGCCTCGAGGCTGTGGAGCCGCGATCGTCCTCGGGCGCGATCAGGGGGCTGCCGGGTGCTCAAGGTCCTGGAAGATGAATCCGCCGTCCGGCGGTGCCAGCGTCAGTTCATGCGGGCGCTGCGGCCCTGCGTGACCGGACGGATCGCCGTCAAGATCGGTCACCCCGGGGAAAGCTTCCGCGCCCGGGTCTTCTGGGCCGAGGGGCCGGGGCTGTGGTATCACACCGGGGCCGTCGCAGGCGAGCGCTACCTGAATGCCTTCGGTGTCGGCATGCCTGCAGCCGGGGGCTCCGTTTCCAGCACGATCGAGATCAATATCCCGATGAAAGGCCTGGACCGCAAGATCGGCGGGGCCTTTGCCCGCGATGACGGGGGGCGCGTGTTCCTCGTCCACCGCGGCAGGATTGGCGGCCGGCGCGGTGTCGGGAAGTCCCTGTTCGAATCGCACTATCGCGGGGTCTGGAGCGAGGTCGAAGACGGCGACGGGAGAAGCACCGTCGTTGTGATCGGCGAGCTGCAGTCGAGCCGGTTCGTCCGGCAGCTCGCCCGGTTCGTCCGGAAGGTCGAGGCCGTCAAGGACCTGGATCCGGGGGATAGGCCCCAGGCGAGGATTTCCTTCGAGGACGACCGTTTCCGCGAAGAGAGCATCGGGAGCCGTGCCGCCCCGGAGAAGCGCGACTATGCCGCGGAGTGCGACCGCGACCTTTGCGTGTCCGACCTGGCGGGCCGGTTGAAGGTCATGGGTGCACGGGTCGGGAGCGACCCCTCGGGAGAGCTGACGGTCCGCGACCCGTCGGGCCGCATCGCCGCCTTGATCGAGGTTGCCGCGGGCACGGCCTCGAACCTCCTGGAACAGGCCGTGGGGAGACTCATGCTGAGGGGCGCGAAGCTCGAGCCGGAACCCCGGCGGCTTCTCGTCGCGCCGGGGGATTCCCTCGGCGATCTTGTCAGTGGGCTCTCGGGGCTGGGGATCCGGGTCATCCCCTGGCACTGGGATGAGGGCGGTGCGGTGTTCGAGGGCCTGGACGGCCATCTCGACGAGATGGGAGATCGGAAGACGAGAGGGTAAGAGCAAGAAGAGCAAGAAAGCAGGGAGGACTCGCTGATGGACTGGGGAATGAAGAATCGGATGGCGCAGCTGTTCCGGAACGGGCGATGCCTGTTCCTCCCGATCGATCACGGCTATTTCCAGGGGCCCACGTCGTGCCTGGAAAAGCCCGGTGAAACCATTGCGCCGCTGCTGCCCTGGTGCGAGGCGCTCTTCGTCACGCGGGGCGTTTTGAGAAACTGCGTCGAACCCGCAGGCAGCAAGCCCATCATCCTCCGGGTGTCCGGAGGCACGAGCGTCATCGGCAAGGACCTGGCGAACGAGGCGCTCACCACCTCCGTCGAGGAAATCCTGCGGCTCAACGCGACGGCCGTCGGGGTCTCCGTCTTCGTGGGGAGCGACTACGAGAAAGAGTCCCTGATGAACCTGGCCGAACTCGTCAACGACTGCGAGGATTTCGGGATTCCCGTCATGGCCGTTACGGCTGTCGGCAAGGAGCTGGAACAGCGCGAGGCCCGGTACCTGGCGCTGAGCTCCCGGATCGCCGCCGAGTTGGGTGCCCGCGTCGTCAAAACCTACTGGTGCAGGCACTTCGACAAGGTGACCGAGGGCTGTCCCGTGCCCGTCGTGATGGCCGGGGGGCCGAAGTGCGACACCGAGATGGAGGTGATGGCCTTCGTCCACGACGGGATGAAGCGGGGCGCCGTCGGCGTCAACCTGGGGCGCAACATCTGGCAGAGCCCCCACCCCGTACCCATGATCCGGTCCCTGGCCGCGATCATCCACGAGAAAGCGTCGGTCAAGCAGGCCTTCGACCTCTTCCAGGCGGTGAAGACGGACATGGCGAAGGGGAGGAAGAAAGGGTAGTCCAGGGTCCAGGGAAGGTACTACAGATTGTTTTGTATAAACGGAATCTTCTTCCATCCCTAGACCCGAGTCCCGAGACCCGATACCCTGCCGCCGTGAACGCATGAGGCGTCACGGAATAGAGAGGAAGAACCGGGAGACCTTCCGACAATGAAAGTCGCCGTGTACTACAACAACCGTGACGTCCGGATCGAGGAGCGGCCCGTTCCCCGCATCGGTCCGGGGGAGATGCTCGTCAAGGTGATGGCGAGCGGCATCTGCGGCAGCGACGTCATGGAGTGGTACCGGATCAAGAAGGCGCCCGTCGTCCTCGGGCACGAGATCGCCGGCGTGATCGTCGAGACCGGCGCAGGCGTGGAGCGGTACAGGGCCGGGGACCGCGTCTTCGTCTCCCACCACATCCCGTGCAATACCTGTTACTACTGTTTGCGCGGCAACCACACGGCCTGCGAGACCCTTCACACGACCAACTACGATCCCGGCGGGTTCAGCGAGTACCTGCGGGCTCCCGCCCTGAATGTCGACCGGGGCGTGTTCGTCCTGCCCGACGGCGTCTCCTTCGATCAGGGGGTGTTCGTAGAGCCCCTGGCCTGCGTCATCCGGGGCCAGAGGCTCGCCGGCTTGCAGCCCGGACAGAGCGTTCTCATCCTCGGCAGCGGCATCGCGGGGCTGCTGCACCTGATGCTGGCCCGGGCGCTCGGCGCCGGGCGAATCGTCGCGACGGACGTGAACGAACACCGCCTGCGGGCGGCGGTCGAACTGGGCGCCGACGCGGCCCTCGCCGCGGTGGAGGACGTCCCGTCGCGGTTCGAGGCGCTCAACGGGAGGCCCGCGGACCTGGTCATCGTGTGCACGGGGGCCCTTTCCGCCTACCGGCAGGCGCTGCACTCCGTCGAACGGGGCGGTACGATTCTCTGCTTCGCGCCCACCGATCCCGGCATCGACCTTCCCGTACCGGTGAATGATTTCTGGCGCAACGAGGTCCGTGTCCTTCCCTCCTACGGCAACGCCCCGCAGGATGCGGTCGTCGCGATCGAGATGATCCGTTCGGGGCGCGTGCCCGTCGAGCGGATGATCACCCACCGCCTGGGCCTCGACGAGGCGGGGCTCGGCTTCCGGCTCGTTGCCGAAGCGGGGGCAGCCTTGAAGGTCATCCTCTACCCCCACTCCATCGATGAGAAGGTGAGAGGGTAAGAAGGTGAGAAGTCAGGATCATCGGGAAGCCAGCCTCGTTCTGCCGGCTTCTCCAACTCCCTCACCCTCTAACCTTCTACCCTTCTCCATTGCCGCTGACCGTACTAGTCGATTGACTTTGCCCGGCGGCCCCGGTTTAATAGGGATCATGCCCGACGGAGGGGTGCCGTGAACAATGCAGTGCAGGCGCAAACCGGGAGACGGGGGGCAGGGAGAACCTGCGGCTTTGCGGGGCACCTGCGGGTGCGCCCGGCGGCGGCGGCCGAGGCGCAGCATCTCGCCGGTCTCTTCCCGGATGCGGAACGCGCGGGCTGGGTGACGGAAGCCCTCGCGACCGGCAGGGCCCGGGCCCTCGTGGTGGAGCGATTCGAGGGGCTGACCCGCGTTCCCCTGGGACTCACCGTGGCGGCGGCAGACGGGGAGACGGCATTGGCGCTCTATCCGGGTGAGCGCTGTCGGGGCCTGGCCCATGAAGTCCTCCGGGCGGCGATCCGGGCCTTGCGCGAGGAGCCGTTCGCGGAGCTGAGCGCCTCCATCGGAGCGGACGATGCGAGGGCAGCCAGGGTGTTCGAGAAGGCCGGCTTCACCCCCGCGGGGTCGTGCCGCTTCCGGGGCCGGCCGTCGACGCGGTTCATCCGCAACCTGCGCGGCGACTGCACGGCCTACAACGTCTGGATCTGACGGGGCGCTCTCCGCTGACGTTCAACGTGACGCATGCCGAAAGAGATCACCCACTGGCTGATTGCATCGGCCGTATCCACCGGGCTCAGGGAAACCGCTTTCCGCGAGCCCCTCGAGCGCTTCGGGAACATCCTGAAGATCGGCGCCGTCGTTCACGATGCCCCGTATTACTATTTCAAGGGGGATCGCGAAAGACGGTTCGGGGATCTTCCCCGCAAGCTCCACGGGACCGTCGATGACGCCTACGAGCTGGTGGGCGCCCTCCTGAGCTTCACCCTGGAGAGGCCTCCCGCGGAACGGAGCCCGTTGCTGGCTTTCCTCGTCGGTCTCGTGACCCACCTGTTTGCCGACGCGCTCCTGCATCCGATGATTTTCCACCTCACGGGCCCGTACGATCACCCCTCGTTCCGGGAAGGGACCGTCGCCCGGCAGGACCACCGCCGGCTGGAGACGCTCATCGACCTGCATTTTGCGGGCGGCTACGAACGGGTGAAGCGCTGTTCCCTGGCATCCGTCCTCGGCGAGGCGGAGGTGCCGCTCGACGAAATCTTCACGAACGCCGGGACCGCGTGGCTCGAACCGAGCCGGGCGGCCGGGTTTGCCGAGGGGCTGGCCTCGGCCTTTCGCTTCTTCGCCTTCATGCAGGGACTCTTCCGCAACCCCGTCCTGGGGCGCCTCTCGTTCCGCTTCTTCCCGATCGTCCCATCCTTCGCGAAGGAGATCCTGGCCCTCGTCTACGCGCCCCAGCTGGCGCGCTACCAGGCGCGGATCGCGGGGGAAATCCGATACCGGCACCCTTGCTCGGGCATCGAGGAGACGGGCAGGCTCGATGATCTCTTTCGTCGGGCCGTGGAGCTGAGCGTTGCGTTCTGCCGGGGGCTGGAGCCCCTGCTCGACCCGGGGCAAATCCGGCCGGCGCGGCTCATCCTGCCGGCGGTCGACCGCGGCCTGGGGTTCGATCCGGACCACCCGCTGTGCCACTATGCGGAGAGGAGGTTCTTCGCATGACGCGGGCCCCCGGGTTTTCATTTGCAAAAGAGGGAATGCGTGAGTATCTTGTGCTTGCTGTGCCGGGCGGGAGAAATTCTGCCTCGTGCGGACATCCCCTGGATCGCTGCGGAATTCGATGACGCTGTTTCTGCTGAAGTTTCTGCTGGTATACGGGCTCATGCACGGCTACGTGTTCCTGAAAGCGCGGGCCGCTTTTTCCTTCGGGCTCGGCACGGGCGCGTCCTTCGCGTTCGCCATGCTCGTCCTGGTCCTGTCCCCTCTTGCCAGCGGCCTTTTGGCCAGGCATGGGTCCGAGGCGGCGGCGCGGGCCGCGACCTGGGGGAGTTATGTCTGGATGGCGCTGGTGTTCCTGCTCGTCGTGATGCTGCTTGCCGTGGATCTGTACCGCGGCCTCGTTGCCCTGGCGGGAGTTGCCGCCCGCGCGGACCTCTCAGCCGCCGTTCCGGGGGCGAGGGCCGCCTTCCTCGTGCCGCTGGTCCTCTCGGCGGCGGCAACGGCCTGGGGCTTTCACGAGGCCCTGGACATCAGGACGGAGCGGGTCGTGATCGAGACGGACCGGCTGCCGGATCACGTGGAGCGCGTCCGGATCTGCCAGCTCTCCGACGTGCACCTCGGTCCCATCGTCCGCGAGGAGCGGCTCGCGCGCATGCTCGACGCGGTGAAGAGGGAAAACCCCGACCTGCTCGTCTCCACGGGCGACCTGGTGGACGGCAGGCTGGCCCGGTTGCCGGGGCTTCTCGACCAGTTCCGGGAGATCCGGCCGGCCCTGGGCAAGGTTGCCGTGACGGGGAACCACGAGTTCTACGTGGGGCTCGAGGAAGCCCTGGCCTTCACGAGAGACGCCGGCTTCGACGTGCTGAGGGGGGAGGTGCGCGATGCGGGCGGCATCTTCACCCTTGCCGGCGTGGACGACCCTGCGGGGCGCGGATTCGACTTGAGAGGCCGCAGCAACGGGGAGCGCGACCTGCTGGCCGGCCTTTCGCGGGACCGTTTTGTCCTGTTTCTGAAGCACCGGCCCGTCGTCGAGGAGGAAGCCCTGGGACTCTTCGACCTGCAGCTCTCGGGCCACACGCACCGGGGGCAGATTTTTCCCTTCAACCACATCGTCGATCTCTATTTCCCCCGGTCCAGCGGGCTTCACGACCTCGGCCACTCCCACCTCTACGTGAGCCGCGGTTCGGGGACGTGGGGCCCGCCGATCCGGTTCCTCGCCCCACCGGAGGTGACCGTGATCGAGATCGTCAACCGAAAACGCGACTCGAACTGAGGGAGGTTGCAGGACCATGTTCAGCCCGTCCGACACCGAATACATCCGTTCCAGGGGCACGACGGAAGAGAGGATCGCGCAGCAGATCGACCGTTTCCGGCGGGGCGCGACCGCGTTGACCCTCGACAGGCCGGCCACGGTCGGCGACGGGATCGTCAGGGTCGCCGGGGCCGAAAAAGAGCGTCTCGTCGCCCTTCACGACGAGGCGGCCCGGGCCGGCCGCTGCCTGAAGTTCGTCCCCGCCTCGGGCGCCGCCACGCGCATGTTCAAGGACTGGCACGCCGCCCTCAACCGGGGCGGCTTCGAAAGCCCTGCGGAATTCGACGCCTTCACCGAGAGCCTGCCCCGCTATGCCTTCTACGGGGACCTGCGCGGGGTCCTGTCAAGAGCCGGGTTCGGCGAGGCGAAGCCCGGAGCCGTCGGTGCGGAACGGGAGATCCTCGACTTCATCCTCAACGAGAAGGGGCTCAACTACGCCTGCAAGCCCAAGGCGCTGCTGAAGTTTCACCGGTACGGCGATGCCGCGCGAACGGCCCTGGAGGAACACCTCGTGGAGGCGGCCCTGTACGTGAAGGACGGGCAGGGCCTCTGCCGCGTCCACGTGACGGTCTCCGAGGAGCACCTGGAGCCGGTCCGGGAATGGATCGGGCAGGTGCGCGGCGACTACGAGAGGCGTTTCGGGGTGCGCTACGAGATCGGGCTTTCCGTCCAGAGCGAGTCCACGGACACGATCGCCGTCGATCTCGACAACCGGCCGTTCCGGGCGCGCGACGGCCGTCTGCTGTTCCGACCCGGGGGGCACGGTGCGCTGCTTTACAACCTCCGCGCGATCGAGGGGGACATCGTGTTCATCAAGAACATCGACAACGTCGTTCCCGACCGCCTCAAGGACACGACGGTCCTCTACAAGAAGATTCTCGGGGGCTGTCTCGTCGCCCTCCAGCAGGAGCTCTTCAGCCGCCTCCGGGCGCTGTCGGACCCGCCGGCCGGCGCGGCGGTCGTGGACGAGGCCGCCCGGTTTGCCTCGGAGCGGCTCACGTGCCTGCTGCCGTCGGGCTTCGAGGGCAGGCCGGCGGAAGAGCGCAGGGAGATCCTGATCCGTGTCCTCGACAGGCCCCTGCGCGTCTGCGGGATGGTGAAAAACGAGGGGGAACCGGGCGGAGGCCCCTTCTGGGTGCGAGACCCGGAAGGCGGGTGCTCGCTGCAAATTGTCGAGGAGGTCCAGGTGGACAAGAACAAAACGGGCCAGGCCGACCTCTGGGCCTCGTCCACCCACTTCAACCCCGTCGATCTCGTCTGCGGGGTGCGCGATTTCCGGGGCCGGACCTTCGATCTCGAACGGTTCGTGGCCGCCGATCAGGTGTTCATCTCCGTGAAGTCGCACGAAGGCCGTGACATCAAGGCCCTTGAGCTGCCCGGACTGTGGAACGGATCCATGGCACGCTGGCACACCGTGTTCGTCGAGGTCCCCGTCGAGACCTTCAACCCCGTGAAGACCGTCGATGACCTGCTGCGCCCCGCGCACCTGCCCTGAGAACGGTTCGAGGGTAGAGTTAAGGGTAAAGCGAAAAAAGGATCGGAATGCCTCCCGATCCTTTTTATTCTCTGCCCGATACCCGATACCCTAGACCCGATCCCCTGTTTTCAGATCATTTTCCCTTGCAGCTCCCCCTTGTCCGCCGGGGTGACGCGCAGAAGAGTCGTCTCGCCGCAGCGCCGGCACTTCACCGTCACCTCGCCCGCGTCCTTCGGAGCGTCTCCGTAAGCCGCGCAGATGGCGGCGGCCGAACGGCAGGCCTCCTCCGGCCCGCCCCCGGGAAGCATGCAGAGCGGCCCCGGGAAGTCCCGCATCTGGAAGACGGCGTCCCGCTCGTCCAGGAGGGACTCGAGCGCCTGGTTGTCCCTCTGGTTTCTCCCGACGATGACCTTGTGCCGCTCGTCGATGCGGATGTGCCGCCCCGCGCTCAGGAGCTCCAGGTCGCGCGTCGTGAAGTCGGAACGGTGGGCGAACAGGTCCTTGAGGCGCCTCGAGAACATGGGGTCCGTCAGGAGGCACCCCCCGGCCGGGTTCGAGTACGACGTGATGCCGTACCGCTCCGCCATCTCCATCTGCCGCTTGCGGCCTCGTCCCGAGATGTCGAGGAGGCGCTCCCGGTCCACCCTGCCTTCCCGTTCCGGCAGGGTCTCGGGAAGCAGCCGCGCCGACAGGGGCCTGAGGATGCGGTCCGCATACCCCGAGTTTTTCGCCACCACGTGCAGCATCTGCCGGCTCTGCGACATGGGCCGCTGGCCCAGGACCTCCCCGGTGAAGACGAAGTCGTAGCCCCACTCCTCCATCTTATCCCCCGCGATCCGCAGCATGAGGGTGTGGCAGTCGATGCAGGGGTTCATGTTTTTCCCGTACCCGTAGCGGGGTGCCCTCACCACGCGGAGGTGTTCCTCGGTGATGTCGAGGACCTGAAGCGGCAGGCCGATCATGTCGGCAGCCGCGCGCGCCTTCCCGGCGCCGAAGAACGGGGTGCGGAAGGTCAGTCCCAACACCTCGATCCCCTGCTCCTGGACCACCTTGACGGAGACGATGCTGTCGAGGCCCCCCGAAAAGAGGGCTATGGCTTTCACGGCTTTTTTCGTTTCCATGGCAGACAAAAGAAATCAATTCCTTCCTTGACGATAACGGCAGCAGGCAAGATGAGGAGCCCGATGAGTGCGGATCCAACCCTCTCACCTTCTTACCCTCTCACCCTCTTGCTTTCTCAGTACAGGACGATCCTGCGGTTCCAGCGTTCGCCGATAAACGCGCAAATCCCTCGGTCCCCGTCGTCGGGCACGAGGGTAAGCGTCCCTGCCGCGGACGTCACCTTGAAACCGCTGAGGGTGAGCGCCCACCGGGGCGGGCTCTCGTCCCCGGGCGGCCGGAAGACCTCCGGCCCCGAGGTGTACGGGACATCGAGACCGTGGAGCACTTTTTCGACGACGCTCTTCCTGTCGTCGCTGCCCGAGAGCTGGATGAGGCCCGTGCCCCGCTCGCTCAGTTTGACCCGGAAGGGAGTCGCCACGTCCCCGACGTGGACGATCACCGTCCGGGCGCCGATGCTCACGGCGTAATCCGCGCGGAGCACGAGGGGGTTTCCCTCCTGCGAGAGGCCCGGCATCGGGATCTGCTGATCCGCCCTGTAGGCATACCCCAGCGCGTCGAGCAGCGAACCGACAAGCGCCCGGTTGCCCCCGCCCCGCAGGACGGGGATGTCCGGGGGCGCCGGGACCTGCTGCGGGTCGCGCAGGGCCCCGCTTCCCTCGTCGATTTCGAGGATGGCAACGCCCTTTTCCTCGGCGTACCGGGCGACGGGCCCCGGGATCGGCCGGGAGTCCGCAGGCGTACGGCAGAGGGCGGCCAGGACCCGCTCCGCACCGCCGGGCGATCGCCGGGCGAGAATCCAGTCCGCGCGAAGCTCGAGGCCCGCGGTTGTCCCCAGCGTCAGGGGAGCTTCGGGCCGGCGGAACACGGTGTCCCTCGAGGCGCCGAACAGGCGCTCCAGGGCGGAGAAGAGCCCGCCGGTCCCCGGGTCGTGCAGCACGGTGAAGTGTTTCCATCGGGCGCGCACGAGTTCCGTCGTCCCGTCGGGTATCCGGCGCCCGAAATCCAGGAAGATGCGGCTGCCGTCGGAGAGCTCCGCCATGGGGATCTCCGCGCAGTCGACAGCCAGGTGTTCCGTCTCGGTGAGCGGCACGAAGTATTTCCCGCTGCGGACGAGCGAGCCGCCGGAGCGCTTCACGATTGCCGAGAGGACATCCAGTTCGCTCTCGGTGGGCTGGAAGGCCTTCGCCTCGACCGCTTGCGCCTGCTTCGCCTCCTGTTCGGGAGGGGCGGCGGGCGCCGGGTCTTTCCGGGGCAGCAGCAGCGCCTGCCCGGGGTAGATCCGGTCCGGGCTGGAAAGACCGGGGTTGAGCTTCCGGACGAGCCCGATCCAGGCGGCCATTTCTCCGGCCGTGATCCCCAGCCGGTCATGGAGGATCTGCGAAAGGGTGTCCCCCCGGCGCACGACGTAGGCGGGCCCGCCCGGCTCGTCGCCGAGGCGGGGCAGGGCGATCCGCTGGCCGGGGTAGATCCGGTCGGGGTTGCGGACCTGGGGGTTGAGCTTTCTGACCTGCCTGCGGACCGAGGCCGACTCCGCGGCGCTCTTTCCGAGCTTTCGCCGGATGATCGTCGAGAGGTTGTCGCCTCTCTGCACGATGTAGACGGACGGGCTTCCCTTGGCCGTCGCTCTCTTTTTCAGGACCAGGTGGGCCGTGTCTTCCTGGGAGTGCGAAAAGGGGGGGATCGAAAGGAGGCCGAGCCCTGCCAGGGCGGTGAAGGCAAGAGTCAGGCGCAACGTCCGTGGATGCATGAGCGAAACCTCCGACGGCAACGGCGTCGGGCGGTATCTTACCCGGCGATCCCCGGAATGTCAAACGGCCATCGCCGGATAAAAAAGAGCCGTGGCTCTTTCGAGCCACGGCCCCCGTTTGTTCGCGAAACGTTAATGGATTACATGCCGCTCTTGAAGTTGTCTCTCATCAGCTCGCGGGCGATGATCATGCGGCGGATTTCGGAGGTGCCGGCGCCGATTTCCCACAGCTTCTGATCCAGGAAGTGACGGGTCACACCGTACTCGGTGCAGTAGCCGTAACCGCCGTGGATCTGGATGGCGTCGAGACCGATCTTCGTGCCCACCTCGCCGCAGTACAGCAGGGAGGCCGCGGCCATGCGGTCGAGGTCCGTGCCCTTGCCGCCCGACTTGTTAGACAGCGTGTCGCAGTAAGCGGCGGCGCTGTAGGCCATCCAGCGGGAGGCCTTGTAGCCGCAGTACATGTTCGCCAGCTTCTCCTGGATCGTCTGGAAGGAGGCAATGGGCTTGCCGAACTGGACGCGCTCCTGGGCGTACTTCAGGGAGAGCTCGAGGCAGCTCCTCATCGAGCCGAGGGTGCAGCCCGACAGGGTGATGCGCTCGGTGCAGAGGCCGGAGGTCAGAACGGCCACGCCCTTGTTGAGGCCGCCGATGAGGTACTCTTCGGGAACTTCCATGTCCTCGAAGGTCACGAGGCCCGTGGGGGAGGTTCTCATGCCCCACTTCTTGATCTTCTCGACGGACCAGCCCTTGGTCTTCTTGGGGTAGCACATGAAGGTGGAGATGCCGTGGGGGCCCTTGTCGGGATCCGTCTTGGCGTAGAACACCATGAAGTCGGCCAGCGGTCCGTTGGTGATGAAGATCTTGCTGCCGTTGATGATCCACTTGTCGCCCTTCTTGATGGCGCGGGTCTTCATGCTCATGGCGTCGGAGCCGGCGTTGGGCTCGGTGATGCCGAGGCAGCCGATGTACTCGCCCGTGCAGGACTTGGGCAGGACATCCAGCTTCTGCTGCTCCGTCGCGTTGCGGCGGAAGTTGTCGAAGCACAGCGTCTGGCTGGCGCCGACGGTCATGGAAAGAGCGTTGCTCACGCGGGCGATCGTCTCGTAGGCCAGCAGGGTTTCCACGTAGCCCATGGCCGACCCGCCGTACTTCTCCTCGAACACGATGCCGTTGATGCCCAGCTTGCCGGTCTCCAGGAAGAGGCCCTCGGGCATCACGTCCAGTTCATAGGCGTGCTCCATCTGGGGCTCGAGCCAGGCGACAGCCCATTTGTACACGCTGTCCTCGAGCATCTTTTGTTCTTCGGTGAAATTGAAATTCAACGCCATAACCAACTACCTCCCTTTCTTAAAATTTGGCCCCAAAGCGCGAATTACGGATGTTTCCTGTGCTAGCGCAGAGCGTAAGCCGCATGATGTAAGTCGCCTCGGGTGATCCTCTCTCTCTGTCGTCTCAGGCGTGAAGCTAAACGGCGGGGAAATCTGCCCGGATGCTCTGCAACGGACATTCGGGCGGCCTGTCAAAACGTGTGACCTATACATAAATGCGTACGTTCTGTCAAGGTTAAAAACGCTTCGCGGAGGCGAAATTCGCCCCCTTTCCTTCCGGTGCGGCCTGCGCCGCTCACGATGCGGCCGCTTCGAAGGGGGCCGTGAGGGAGCGAGCCGTCCCCTTGCCTGTTCCGCCGTCCCCGCAGGTGTGCGATTGCAGAACGATCAGTTCGATTGTCGCACGGGCGCTGAGTGCTATGCCAGGCCGTGTTGCCGGGAATTGCACGCTTAGTGTGCATAATGCGCACAAATTGCCCCGGTCGGGGCAGATGCAGGCCCTGGCGGGCATCTCTCCCGAAAGGCGGATCAGTTTTCAATTTGTCGAAATTATTACGGTATTCTCAGTCCTGGGATGGCCCCTTTTTTTTCTTACCCCGAATTGTCTGGCATCGTTATTGCTACTTCCATGAGTGTGGCGCATTAGGAAATACCCAAGACCCTGACAGACCCCTAATTTCCTGGCGCTTGTTTTGAAAGAGGTCAATCGGTGGATGGTTTTGGTCCCTCCTTTCCATCCACCGATTCCCTTTCAAAAAAGGATCTTTTCGATGTCGCTGCAACGATACATGGACAAACGGATCAAGCGCTGCCTCTCCAACCCGGCCGTCCTCGTGCTGGCGCTGGTCTACCTCTCTTCCGCATCGTCCGCAAAACGGCCGAATGCCGAGATGCCTTACTGGGCCACGCAGGCCCTCTGATCCGATTCCAATGGAAATGAAAAAGCCGGCCCCGCAAGGAGCCGGCTTTTTGTTTGGTCAAGCTGCGAGCGCCGGGGCGCTTACATGATTCCCATGCCCAGAAGCAGGGCGAGAATCGAGAGGATCGCGCCGCTCCACAGCAGGGTCATCGTGGTGTAGCCCATGACGGCCCGGGCCGACAGCCCGGCCAAACCCAGGAGCGGCAGGGCCCAGAAGGGCTGGATCATGTTTGTCCACTGGTCGCCCCAGGCCACCATCATGGCGGACGTGGTCATGTTGATCCCCATGGTCTTGGCCGCCTCGATCGTGATCGGGCCCTGCACGAGCCACTGGCCGCCGCCGGAGGGGACGAACATGTTGATGATGCCCGCCGCCCAGAACTGCAGCATGTAGAACGTCACCGGCGTCGAGATGGCCACGAACCAGCTGGCGATGACCTTCCCGAGCCCCGTCCCGATCAGGATCCCCTGGATGCCGCCGTAGAGGGGGAACTGCAGGGCGATGCCGCCCGCCCCCTTGATGGCGGTGTTGACGGCCTTGATGTAGTTCACGGGCTTGCCGTGGAGCAGCACGCCGAGGATGAAGAACAGGAAGATCACGACGTTGAGGTTGAGGTCCATGCCCTTGGTCATGAAGTGATTGACCAGGTAGGCAAGCCCCATGAGACCGAAGACGATGTTGATCGCGTAGCTGTGGTCGATACTCTCGGCCAGGGTGGGGTTGGCCGGCTTTTCGACGTGGATCGTCTCGTCCGCAATCTCCTTGAGTTTTTCCTCGCTGATCTCCTGCACCTCCTCCGCCTTGGGGTGGATCAGGGCGTACAGGACGGGGAGGGTGAAGATGACCAGCAGCGACGCGATGATGTTGTAGGACGCGAAAATGGTGTCGGCCACGGGGACCGGAGCCCCGGTGACCTTCTCGATGAAGTTCTGCGCGTGCTTCGAGGTGGCGCAGACCAGGGGGATCGATCCCGAGAGCCCCTGGTGCCAAACGACGAACCCGCTGTAGGCCGCCGCGATGAGGTAGGGGTAATCCACCTTCTTCGTGCGCTTGGCGATCTCGAGGGCCAGCAGGCCCCCGACGATGAGGCCGAAGCCCCAGTTGAGCCACGAGGCCGCGGCCGCCACGAAGGAGACGATCATTCCGGCCTTGATGGGCGTGTCGCCCTTGCCGGCGATCCATACCAGCACCTTTTTGACCGGCGGTGACAGAGCCAGGCAGTGGCCCGTCACGAGGATCAGGATCATCTGCATGGCGAAGGCCACGATCCCGTAGATGCCGTTCCCCCAGGCCATGATCATCTTCATGACGTCCGTGGGCGTGAAGATGAGGGCCAGGATCGCCGAGAGGAACGTCAGCAGGATGGCGAAGAGATAGGCATCGGGAAGGTAGTGCCTCATGAAATACGTGAACATGGATGCAAGCCGCCTGAGCATGGTACAACCTCCTTTCCACAATTCCTGTGTTGCCCCGCTTTGCGGCCGGGGCCGCGCAGGGCAGTGTGCTGATGGGGTATAAAAAATGGACAATAACGGGATCTATACGTCTGGAGGCGCTGCCGGTACGGATGCAAGCCCCTCCGTGTACACCCTGGGCAGATACGGTAGGGCACCCGGTGTCGACCGGGTGCGCGATGAAATGTCCCACTCCCCGCGGCGATGAACGCCGACCCACGGCTTCTATATCCAATTCGGGGGATTTTTTCCAGCGTTTTTACACGTGTCCGCGGCGACGCGGTGACGGCGCCCGGGAGGGAGGGGCTAGAGCCGGTAGCGAAGTTCGTTGCGCACGGGGGTGCCCTGGGCGGACACCGTCACGATCTCGCCGATCGCCTCCAGGTCGGCCATCCGGCGAACGGTTCCCTGGAGGATGATGGCCTTGCCGTCGAAGAAGACCCTGAGCGTCGGGATCCGGATCCGGGGGCTGGTGGCGATGTGGGCCTTGATCCGGGCCGCAAGCATCCGGCCCCGCAGCAGCTCCCAGGCTTCCAGCGAGAGCTTCCCCGCCTTTTCCTGCAGGGCCCCGCACACGATGTCCGTGATCTCCGGGAAGGTCTGCACGGCCGTGTTGAAGACCATGTCGTAGGCGGCGACGTCGTACCAGTCGCGGTGGAAATTGGCCCGGATGAAGGCCGCGCGGTCGTTGTCCATCTTCTCGATGAGCCGGGCCGCCGTCTTCCGGTCCACCCCGTCCTTGCGCATCACCCGCTCGAGACGCTGCTCGATGGGCGCCGTGAGCCGCACCCGCAGCACGTGGGGAAGCCCCTCGAGCAGGAAGTTGGCGCCTCGCCCCACGAGCACGGCGCGGTCGTCCATGGCGCGGTCGTAAATGTAGGAGTCCATGAGCGCCATGAGGCCCTGGTACTCCCAGTCGAAGCGGTCCCAGATCGTGGGCCGGTCTTCGTCGACCTCGTTGAGCAGCGAGATCCAGCGCTCCCCCTGCGCCCGCAGATCGGCCAGGATCCGCTCCTTGCCGACGTAGTCGTAGCGCATCCGCTCCGCGACGGCGGTGCCGATTTCCTGCCCGCCGCTCCGGTATTCACGGGATATGGTGAGGATGGCCATGGCGTCGAGTCCCCGGCGGTCTTCCCGCGGTTGGTGTTGGATGGGGCCCGCCGCAGGGGCGGGCGGTCATTTTTTCCTGGAGGTTTTCCAGCGGACCCAGAGCCTGCCGAGCACGATCACCCCGAGGGCGGCCAGGGCCTCCACCGCGTACTGGACCCCGACCGGAATGGTGAAGCGCCCGGTGATGACGGGGTCCGTGATGATCATCTCGGCCCCGACCTTGCCGAGCACGGCGGCCCCGATGTAGATGATGGCGGGGTACTTGTCCATCAGCATGGACAGCAGGCTGCTCGTGAAGACGACGAAGGGGATGCTCAGGCCGAGGCCGAAGAGGAGCAGGAAGAGGTTTCCCTTCGACGCGCCGGCCACGGCCAGCACGTTGTCCACGGACATGGTGATGTCCGCGACCACGATGACCCAAAGCGCCTGCCAGATCGTCTTCGCCTCCCGGTGAACCTCCTCGCCGGGGTTGCCCTCGATGAAGAGCTTCACGGCGATCCAGAGAATCAGAAGCCCCCCGACGAATTTCAGGTAGGGGGTCTGCAGGAGCTGGGCCGCGAAGAAGGTGAGGGCGACCCGCAGCAGCACCGCGGCGCCCGAACCGAACAGGATGCCCTTCTGCCGTTGTTTGCGGGGCAGGGAGCGCACCGCCATGGCGATGATCACGGCATTGTCTCCCGCCAGGATGAGATCGATGAGAATGATGCTCAACAGGGCTGCGAAAAATTCCCAGCTGAAGCTGATGTGCCCCAGAATATCCGGCATCACTGCGGGGTGCTCTCCTGTCTCTCGCTTCGCCTCCGGGGCGTCCCGGGGCTTTCGCTAAGTGGCGAAACTGGCACAAACCCTCTCGTTTGTCAATGAAATTATGTCCCTCCCGATGGCGCCGAATCGCCCGCTGCGCGGCCCTTTCGTCCCGTCGGGGGCGTTTTCGAAGGCCCTGCAAGAGCGCAGATTCGCGCTTGCAAGATGGGGGGTTGCTGTTATAATACTCAATCCTTGCGCCCGGGGTTCCCTGCGGACGGGGGCGCGGGACAAAGGGGGAGAGGACATGTCCAGAGACGCCGAGTTCCTGAAGGAGTTGCAGCGCAAGTTCGAGCAGAAGCTCCGGGAGCACGAGATCGACGTCATCGAGCACTGGAAGGAGCGGCTGGACCGGATCTACGCCATGAGGCCCGAGGGGATCGCCCCGCTTCAGCTCGAGATCCGCAAGCTCTCTGAGAACATGGCCAACCGGGTCAAAACGCTGAAGAAGGGATGAGATGAAGGAGATCGCGAACTTTCTTTTCGAAGTGGGCATGCTGAACAAGACCCCGCGCACGGGGTTTCAATTTCTCGGCTCCGGCAAGGAGTCCGTCGCGGAGCACATCCTGAGGACCCTCTTCATCGGCTACTCGCTCTGCAAGCTCGACCCGTCGGTCGACGAGCTGAAAGTGCTGCGGATGTGCCTCGTCCACGATCTGCCCGAGGCGCGGACGGGCGACATGAACTACATGTACAAGAAGTACGTCACCGTCGACGAGGAGAAGGCCGTGCGGGAACTCACGGAGAACCTTCCCTTCGGGGCCGAGATCAAGTCCGTCCTCGCGGAGTTCAACGAGAAAAAGACAAGGGAGTCCCTGCTGGCCCACGACGCCGACCAGCTCGGATTGATCCTTCTGCTCAAGGAGTACGGGGACCTCGGCAACAAGTACAGCCAGGAGTGGCTGGACTACGCCGTCCGCCGGCTCTGTACCGACGAGGGCAGGAAGCTGGCCGACACCATTCTCCGGACGGACTGGACGCAATGGTGGTTCAGGGACAAGAGCGACTGGTGGGTCAACGGCAACCGGAAATAGCACAGGGGGACAGGCGATGAAAAGGACCCGTTCGTGGATCGTGGGATTGGCGGCCCTGGCCGTGATGCTGTCGGGCTGCGTCTCCGACGCGGAACTCAAGGACAAGGCCAAGGGGCACCTCCGGATCGGGACGGCTCACATCCAGGCCGGCCAGTACGCCCAGGCCCTCAAGGAGCTGATGGAGGCCGAGAGGCTCACGCCCAACGACCCGGTCGTCCACTACAACCTGGGGATCGCCTACGAGCGAAGGGGCTTTGTCGACGATGCCGTCAAGGAATTCCAGAAGGCCATCGCGCTCAAGCCCGATTACGCCGAGGCGCACAACTACCTCGGCACGATCCAGCTGGCCCGGGGGATGTACGACGAGGCCATCCTCTCCTTCAACCGGGCCCTGGCCAACCCGCTGTACGAAACGCCCTCGGTGCCCCTGTACAACATGGGGCGGGCCTACGTGGCCAAGGGGGACATGAAAGGCGCCTACGCGAGCTTCAGCGAGGCGCTCCGCAAGGAGCCGAGGACCCACCTCATGCCCGTCCTGGAGCTGAACCTGGGCGTCATCGACTACCGCCAGGGCGTCTACCTGGAGGCCGAGAGGCACCTGCAGAAATCCGTGGCGGGGGCGTCCAACCTCGCCGAGGCGCATTACTGGCTCGGCATGACCCAGATGCAGCTTCGCAAGCGGAAGGAAGCTGCAGATTCCTTCAAGAACGTCATCCAGCTCGCGCCCGATTCCGAGTGGGCGGTGAAAGCCAGGGAGAATCTGAGCAGGCTGTAACCCGGACCGAGTCCGGGGCGGCGGAATCGAGTGATCATGGCAAGCAAGAGACAGAGACGGACCGAAGAATTCAAGACGCGCAAGAAGAAGAAGACCTTCAGGCTGTTCTTCATCGCCGCCGCTGTCCTCATCGGCGGCGGGTTCCTGGCCTTCCTGTTCTGGGCCCTCTCGGACACCCTTTTCCCGCCCGATGCCCAGGAGGCCGCGGCCAAGCGGGAGAGGAAGGAGGTGGTGCTCTTCTTCTCCGACGCAAACGAGCGCTTCCTCGTCCAGGAAAAGCGACTGGTCCCGAAGGGGAAGGACGCACCCGCCCAGGCCGAGGAGATCGTGCGGGCCCTCGTGGAAGGCCCGAAGATGGGCAACATCCGGACGATCCCGGCGGGCGCGCGGCTCCAGGGGATCCGCATCGCCGACGGGACGGCCGTTCTGAACTTCGACAACCCCTTCATCGAGCAGCACCCCGGCGGGACGGCGAGCGAGGTCGCCACCGTTTACTCGCTGGCCAACACCCTTGCCCACAACCTGCCGGAGATCAAGCGCATCCGGATCCAGGTGAGCGGCAAGGACGTCACGACGATCAAGGGTCACGTCGATCTGCGTGAGCCCGTCACCCCGAACAAGGATCTCGCGAAGCAGGCCCAGGCCGGGGGGTAGACAGACCCCGATCGGGCCGTGCGGGAAAGGACCGCCTGCGCGCCGCAGGCAACGTGGAAGCCATGGCAAGAGTCAAGCTGTCGAGAATCCGGAACATCGGGGTCGTCGCCCACATCGACGCGGGCAAGACGACCGTGACGGAGCGGATTCTCTACTACACGGGCAAGTCCTACAAGATCGGCGAGGTCCATGACGGCGAAGCCGTCATGGACTGGATGCCCCAGGAGCAGGAGCGGGGGATCACCATCACCTCCGCCGTGACCACCTGCGAGTGGAGAAACCACGAGATCCACATCATCGACACGCCGGGGCACGTGGACTTCACGATCGAAGTGGAGCGCAGCCTCCGGGTCCTCGACGGCGCCGTGGTCGTGTTCTCCGCCGTGGACGGCGTCGAGCCGCAGTCCGAGACCGTCTGGCACCAGGCCGACAAGTACGGCGTCCCCAAGATCGCCTTCATCAACAAGATGGACCGGATCGGCGCGGACTTCACCCATGCCGTGGGGATGATGCGGGAGCGCTTCGCCTCGGTTCCGCTTCCCGTCCAGGCGCCCCTCGGCGAGGCGGAGAACTTCCGCGGGATCGTCGACCTCATCCGCATGCGGCTCATCACCTGGCAGGAGAACACTTTGGGGGCGGCCTTCGACGTGTCGGAGATCCCGGAGGACTTCCGCGACGAGGCCGAGGCCCGCCGTGAGAGCCTCCTGGAGACCCTCGCCGAAGTCGATGACGAGATCGCAGAAAAGTACCTGGGCGAGGTTCCCGTCACGGATGCCGAGCTCGTCCGGGCGATCCGCAAGGCCACGGTCGCCCTGAAGATCGTGCCCGTGCTGTGCGGGGCGGCGCTGCGCAACAAGGGGATCCAGCCCATTCTGGACGCCGTCGTCGACTTCCTGCCGTCGCCGGAGGACATCCCGCCCGTCAGGGGGTTCAACCCGGTGAAGAAGACCGAGGAGACCCGATCGCCTTCCGACAGGGAGCCGTTCACGGCGCTGGCCTTCAAGGTTTCCATGATGGAGGGCCGGAAGATCACCTACGTGCGCATCTACTCGGGGCTCCTGAAGGCGGGCGACGAGGTCTTCAACGCCGTGAAGGGCAAGAAGGAGAAGGTGGCCCGCCTGCTGAAGATGCACGCCAACAAGCGCGAGCGCATCGACGTGGCGGGGGCCGGAGACATCATCGCCGTGGCGGGGCTCAAGGAGGCCCAGACGGGCGACACCCTCTGCAGCGAATCCAGCCCTCTCGTCCTGGAGTCCATCGAGTTCTACAACCCCGTGATCAGCCAGGCCATCGAGGCCAAGACCCCCGCCGACGCGGACAAGCTCCCCGACGTGCTCGCGAAGATCAGCGAGGAGGACCCCACGCTGAAGGTCAAGTACGACGAGGAGACGGCGCAGACGATCATCTCGGGGATGGGCGAGCTGCACCTCGAGATCGTCGTCGACCGGCTCCTGCGGGAGTACAACGTACACGTCAACACGGGCAAGCCGCGGGTGGTCTACCGCGAGACGATCCGGAAGACCGTGGAGGTCGAAGGCCGCTTCGAGCGGGAGTTGGGCGAGAGGAGGCACTTCGGCCATGTGAGGCTTGTCCTCGAGCCCCTGCCGAGAGGGACGGGGATCGAGATCCGGAACGAACTCCCCCCCGAGGCGATTCCCCCGGAATTCCACCCCGTCATCGAGGAATCCGTGGGGGAGGCCGTGCTCAGCGGTGTCGTGGCGGGATACCCCGTGCTGGACGTGCGAGTCCGGATCATGGGCGGGTCCGTCAAAGAAGGGGAGGCCTCCGCGGTGGGCTACAAGATCGCCACGCAGACGGCGTTCCGGGACGGCTGTTCCAAGGCCGACCCCATTCTCCTGGAGCCGATCATGCGCGTCGACATCCTCACGCCCCGTGACTTCATGGGCGAGGTCATCGGCGATCTCAACGCGCGCAAGGGCGAGGTCGAATCCGTGAACCCCAAGGGGCCCGTCACGGAGATCCGGGCCAATGTCCCCCTCCGCTCGCTCTTCGGGTATTCGACGGACCTGCGCTCGGCCACCCAGGGCAGGGCGATCTTTACCATGCAGTTCCTCCGCTACGACAAGGCGTAACAAGGGTATCGGGTTTCGGGTATCGGGTATAGGGAAGAGAAGACCATCAAGTCAGCTGAGCCCCGGCCATTTCGGCGAAGGGGTTATTCTTTTGTCTGAATTACGAGATCTGATCCCCGAGCATCAAAAGCTCACCCTGTGCTCATCAAGTTCTTTTGCCCCCTCTTTTTTTCTTACCCGAGACCCAATACCCTAGACCCGATACCCGGTTTTTCGTGTGCAAATTCCGCACGGAATCTGTTGAAAAAGCCCCGTCACCCTGATATAGACGAAGTGACTTGCGGTTCTTGCCCAACCTCACCGGTCAAGAGCCAAAAGGTTGATTGAGGGGACCTTTCTTGCCCTATCCCGCCTGTCCCCTGTACCTGAACCCTGAACCCTGGAAAGAATGGCTCCATGTCGCGAATCATAGAGCAAGGCGGAACGATTCCCACCCCTGTGCGGACGTCCTCCGCGTTCAGCATCGACAAGGACAAGCTCATCAAGGGGATCTACCGGATCAGCACCTTCCTCACGGCGCCGTCCAACGTGGAGGACATCCTGGGCAAGATTCTCGACGAGGTCGTCGACTCCATGGGCTTCGACCGGGGGATCATCCTGCTGCTCGACGAACGCCGCGAAAACCTCTACACGCGGGTGGTCAAGAATTACAGCGAGGAGGAGGCCCGCCGCGCCTTCTCGGTGCATTTGAATTTGAAAAAGCACGACAGTTTCGAGACCCGCGTCGCCAAGACGGGACATTACATCGCCCTCGAGGACTCCGAGACGGACCCCCGCACGACGGAGACGGACCGCAAGATCTCCGCCTTCTACAAGCGCGGCTCCACCTTCTATGCTCCCCTGAAGATCGAGGACGACGTCATCGGGATCATTGCCGTCTGGACCAAGGAGAAATCCCGCTTCTCTTCCGACGAGATCGACATCCTGCTCACCTTCGCCAACCAGGTGAGCATCATCATCCACATCACGCGCCTCTTCGAGATCAACCGGGAGAAGATCGATCAGCTGCTCATTCTCCAGGAGGCCGTTTCGGGCCTGAACTCCACCTATTCGATCGAGCGCATTCACGAGATCCTGATCCGCAGCGCGTTGGGGATCGCAAAGGCGCAGAAGGCCCTGATCTATTTCCTCGACATCGAGAAGAATCGCGTCTTCATCAACGACGGCGAGCGGGGATTCATCGACGACAAGAACGAATACGGCGACCGCATCGGCAGGACGATCATCCGCAGGGCGATGGACGGCGACGCGATCACCGTACGGGAGCCCGGCGGGGAGGAAGACGACACCCTCCCGCTGTACGAGGGCTACCCCTGCGAGGTGGCGATTCCTCTGAAGGTGAAGGATCGGTTCAAGGGGGTGCTGCTGCTGGGGATGGAGGCCGGGGTGTACTCCCGGGACC
>CAZPCN010000036.1:0-22383 GCA_964585095.1 uncultured Syntrophaceae bacterium
AGAAGTGGCGCGATGCCTTCCTCGCGTTCCTCGCGGCGGGCCACCGGCAGGCGGCGGTGGAGTTCTTCCCCCTGGGGCAGGAGAAGCAGGCCCGGGAGTGGCTGGGCTAGAAAGCCCGGCAGGAAGGCCTGAGAGGGGAAAAGGCAAAAAGCGAGACCCCATCGGTGTGACGCATGGAGTATCGGATCCGCCCCTGCACGCGGGAGGACACGGCGGTCCTGGTGGAGACGATCCGCGGGGCCTTCCGGGACGTGGCCGAGCGCCACGGCCTGACCGAGCAGAACTGCCCCCGCCACGCCTCGAACTGCACGGCCGTCTGGATCGAGCAGGACATGGACCGGGGCGTTGCCTACTTCCTGCTGGAAACGGACGGGCAGGCGGCGGGAAGCGTGGCCCTCGAGCGGGCCAGGCCCGAGGTCGTCTACCTGGAGCGACTCGCCGTGCTGCCGCGCTTCCGCGGTCGGGGCTTCGGGAAGGCCCTCGTTGCCCGCGTGCTCGCGGAGGCCCGTGCGATGGGCGCGCAGACGGTCGGCATCGGCGTCATCGCCGGCGAGACGGGCCTGATGGACTGGTACCGGCGGCAGGGGTTCGCCGAGACCCAGACGCGGGACTTCCCCCATCTTCCCTTCCGCGTGAGCTTCATGCACTGCCCGCTGCGGTGAGCGGCGGTCGGCAAAAAAATGCGCAGCCGTGCGATGGCCATTGGAAATCGACGGTCGGTTGTGATAAGGCCCTTATAGCTCCCGGGGGTGCGGGCGAGGCAAAAGCCGACCCCGGAGCGATCCTTGACATGCGACTCCGGCGTCCGGGTGCCCCGGCACGTCCAACCCTATTTCAGCGAAGGAGAAGAACCGATGAAGAGATTGTTCAGCCTGCTCTGCGTCCTGCTGCTCGTGTTCGCCCTTGCCACCCCAGCCCTTGCAGCCAAGGTCGTGCTGAAGCTCGGCCACATCGCCGAGCCCTCCAACCCCTACGGCCAGGGCGCAGACCACTTCGCCAAGCTGGTCGCCCAGAAGTCCAAGGGGGAGATCGAGGTCAAGGTGTTCCCCTCCTCCCAGCTCGGGGCGCAGAAGGAGCTCATCGAGGGCTGCATCTACGGCACCCTCGACATGACGCTGACGAGCACGGCCGAGCTGGGCACCTTCCAGCCGCAGATGGCCCTCTTCGACATGCCCTTCCTCTTCAAGGACCGCAAGCACGCCTTCGCCGCGCTCGACACGGTGGGCATGGAACTGGCCAAGGCGCTCGAGCCCAAGGGCCTCAAGATGCTGGGCTACATGGAGAACGGCATCCGCCACATGACCAACAACGTGCGCGAGGTCAAGACCCCCGCCGACATGAAGGGCCTCAAGATGCGCGTCATGAACAACAAGGTCTACATCGAGATGATGAAATCCCTCGGCGCCTCCCCCACCCCCATGGCCTTCTCGGAACTCTACTCCGCCATGCAGCAGGGGACCATCGACGGCCAGGAAAACCCCAGCGCCCACATCTACACGAAGCGTTTCTTCGAGGTCCAGAAGTACGCCTCCCTGACGGGGCACGCCTACGCGCCGGAGCCCATGCTGATCTCCATGGCGACCTGGAAGAAGCTCACGCCGCAGCAGCAGGCGATCATCCAGCAGGCGGCCAACGAGTCGATCGCCTGGCAGCGCAAGCTCTCCGAGAAGGAAGACCTCGAGTTCTGGAACAAGATCAAGGCGACGGGCAAGATGAAGGTCACCACGGTGGACCGCAAGCTCTTCGTCGAGGCCACCAAGGACGTCTACAAGAAGCTCGCCCCGACCGTCGGACAGGCCAACATCGACAAGGTCCGGGCCCTGGAGAAGTAACCGACAACCGATCCGCGAAAGGCCCGGGCCCCGGCCCGGGCCTTCGAGCGAGGGGAGCCCGCCATGCTGGATAAGCTGTTCACGGGGCTGCGATCGGTGCTGTACTGGTTCTCCGTCGCGGCCATGTCGGTCATGCTCGTCGTCATCTTCGCGCAGGTCATCTCGCGCTACGTCTTCAACTGGACGCCCGAGTGGTCCGAGGAACTGGCGCGCTACCTCTTCGTCTGGGTCGTCTTCATCGGCTCGGCCCTCATCATGGGCGAGTCGGGCCACCTGGCCGTGCAGTTCGTGCCCAACCACTTCAAGGGCACGGCGACGGGCCGTTTCCTGGAGATCGTCATCAACCTCTCGGGCTACGTGTTCATCCTCATCCTGTTCACCCAGGGGGCGAAGATGACCCGGGTCATGACCTTCCAGATGTCGCCGGGCATGGAGATCCCCATGAGCTGGGTCTACGCCGTGATCCCGCTGAGCAGCGCGCTGATGCTGCTCTATCTCGTGAAGGACACGGTGCGGATCGTGCGGGGATGGTCGGGCCCGAAGGGCGAGGGGAGGTAAACGGGCATGGAATACGTCCTGATCGGCCTCTTCCTGCTGCTCACCGCGTTGGGCGTGCCCGTGGCCTTCTCCCTGTGCCTCTCCGCCGCGACGCTGCTGTTCTTCCACATGGACCGCCCGCTCGTCATGGTCTCCCAGATGATGTTCTCGGGCATCGACTCCTTCTCGTTCATGGCCGTTCCCTTCTTCATGCTGGCGGGCGCCTTCATGTCCGCCGGCGGCGTGACCTCGCGGCTGGTCAGCTTCTCCCAGGCCCTCGTCGGCGCCTTCACGGGGGGCCTGGCGCAGACCGTGTCCGTGGCCGGCATGTTCTTCGCCGCCATCTCGGGCTCCTCGGCCGCCACCACGGCGGCTCTGGGCAGCACCATGATCGGCGAGCTGGAGAAGAAGGGCTACGACCGTGACTGGGCCACGGGCATCGTGGCCTCCAGCGGCACCGTGGGCATCGTCATCCCGCCCTCGATCACCATGGTCGTCTACGGCGCCATCGCCGACACCTCCATCGGCGATCTCTTCATCGGCGGCTTCATCCCCGGCATCATGATGGGCCTGTCCATGATGGCCGTGAGTTGGTACTACGCCCGGAAGCGGGGCCTCGCGGGCGAGGGCGCCTTCTCATTCGGGGCCGTCCTCACGTCGTTCAAGGACTCCTTCTTCGCCCTCATGACGCCGGTCATCATCATCGGCGGCATCTACGGCGGCATCTTCACCCCCACCGAGGCGGCGGCCGTCGCCGCGGTCTACGGGATCCTCGTCGGCCTGTTCATCTACAGGGAATTGAAGCTCCGGGACTTCCCCCAGATCATCTTCCAGGCCGTGATCGGCACCACGGTCATCATGTTCCTGGTGGGGGCCGCCACGGTCTTCGGCTGGCTCATCACCAACCTGCAGATCCCGCACCAGGTGGCGAAGTTCGTCGTCTCGGTAACGACATCTCCGGTCCTGTTTCTTTTTGCGATGAACATCCTGCTGCTCATCGCCGGCACCATGGTCAACGCCTCGGCGGCGGTCGTGATCCTGACGCCGATCTTCCTGCCCGTGGCGCGGACCCTGGGCATCGACCCCCTGTTCTTCGGCGTGCTCATGGTCGTCAACCTGGCCATCGGGTGCATAACCCCGCCGGTGGGCCTCGATCTCTTCGTGGCGAGTGCGATCTCCAAGGTGCCCATCGAGCGCGTGATGAAGGCGTGCCTGCCCTACCTCTGGGCCCTGCTCGGCGTGCTGGTTGTCCTGACCGTGTTCCCGTGGTTCATCACCGTGCTGCCGTCCCTGCTTGCGCGATGACGCGGGCGCGGATGCCGTCGCCTCAGCCCTTGACAGGAACCCCCCGTTTCGATAGAAAAAACCATTCTCGCCCAGTTTTTCCATCGAAAGGAGACGACCATGTCCTTCGCAGCCTCTCCGGCCTGCGGCGCCCCGGTGAAGCCGCTTTCCGTCACGGAAGCCCGTTTCTACCTCTACACGACGCTCTTCGTCGCGGGGAACATCGCCCTGCCCGCCCTGTGCCACCTCGTGCCCGGCGGAGGGGCGATGCTTTTGCCCATCTACTTCTTCACCCTCGTGGCAGGCTGGCGGTTCGGGCTGGCTGCGGGGCTCGCCACGGCGGTCCTCTCGCCCCTTGCCAACCACGCGCTCACCGGGATGCCCCCCCAGGCGATGCTGCCGGCCATCCTTGCCAAGTCCGTGCTCCTGGCGGTCATCGCCTCCTGGGTCGCCCGCCGCTTCGGCCTTTCGCTCCTCGCCGTTGCGCTTGCCGTCCTGGGCTACCAGGTCGCCGGCGGGATCGTCGAGGGGCTCCTGACCGCCTCCCTCGCGGCGGCGCTGGCCGACTTCCGCGTCGGGCTGCCCGGCATGGTGCTGCAGATCCTCGGCGGCTATGCCGTCCTGAGGCTGCTGGCGCGCGCCGGGGATCGCTGAGACCTCCGGCGGTGCGGTCCCGCCCGGCGAGGTAAGAAAAGAGCCGAGCACGGTTGCACCCCCCACAGGCGGATTGCGCGGTATGACAAGGACGGTTCGGAAGAGGACCGGCACGGGGACGTGATGCCGGCTTCGGCCGCGGCGTTCGCGCGGGAGAGGAGGCGGGGGCCCGAGGGCGGACGGACACTGCCGGGGAAAGCCGGCCCCGGGCCCCCCGAAAGATCCTAATGGGGCATATGGACGTGCAGGGTACCGTAGAACCAGCCCGCGCGCTCCACGCCGTTCCTGTCGGCGTAGGCAACCAGGAGGGTGAAGGGGCGGCCGTTGCGGGCAGGGCCGCTGATCTCCAGGACCGTCACCTGCTCGCCCGCCTTCACTTCGGCGATCTTCGCGGTCATCTGCCGGTCGGCAAAGACCGGGCTGTTGCGCTCGACCACGGCCTTGAACGGCAGCGCGGTGTTCGTGGCGGCGGTTTCATGCGAAACGTTCCGCGGCTGGAAATCCTGCCCCTGCGCCGGCAGGGAGAACACCCACATGGTGGCCAGGAGGCAGACCAGCACAAAAAGCATCTTGAACGTCTTCATCTTTCGGCCCTCTCTTTTTCGTTTGCTCCGGTTTCCGTTGGGTTGACCTCGTGTCTTCTTGACATCGGGGATGAGCATCGGCCGTGCCGCGGAGGGCGGCACAATAAAATACCTTTTTATATCAGGTGGTTGAAGTTCATTGCCTGCCGGGGAGACCTCTCCAGGGGGGCGACCGCGCCCGTGCCATAATGGCACACCTGCGCCAATATGCTTTTCTTACGACCGGTTACGCGAAATGTGCTGAACTGGGATAGTCCGTCGAGACGATGCCAAAAGGAGGCCTCCATGAACATTCGCATCGAACGATGTCTCGCACCCGTCCTTGTTGCCGCCGCTTTCCTGATTGCAGCGGCGCTCATGCCGGGCGCCGGCGCCGCCCAGACGGGCAAGGCTCCCGGCCCGGGGATGCAGAAGGTCGTCACCGAGAAGGCCTCCTTCGTCCTCTATGTCCCGAAAGGCTGGAAGGTGAAGGAATCGGCCGAGGGGAGGGCCCTCCAGGTCACCGCGACGGACCCCTCGGGTCGCTCTGCCGTGTTCTTCTCCACCGGGGCGGCCCCGCAGGGCGAAAGCGCGGCGGCCCTGGCGAAGCGCGAAGCGGCCAGGCTCGGCCGCGCCGCCGGCGACCTCGAGATCCGGAGCGCCCTCGCGTCCCGCGACGGGTCGACGCTCGTGTTCGACGGGACCTACTCGCCCCCGAAACGGGGGAAAACCGAGTTCCGCTCGTGGGCGACCCTGCGCGGGGCGGAAGAGACCTGCGCCCGCATCGAGGCCCCGGCGGGGCAGCTCGCGGCGATGAGGCCGACGCTGCTCACCGTGCTGTCCAACGTCCGCGTCATGAAGGGTGCCGTGGCCCCGGCGGGCGCGGCGACCGCCCCCGTCAAGGTCCAGCTTGCGCCCTACCGCCTGCGGGACGGCTCGGCGTCCTTCCTGCTCCCCCAGGGCTGGCAGTGCCAGGATCACGGCAAGGGGACCTTCGTCGCCGGCGACTCCGGCGGCTACTCGTTCATCTCGGGTAACGTCGACCTGCTCACCCCGCAGATGCGGGTCAACCAGCCCGGCATCCTCGTCTCGCCCTACCTCTCCCCGAACCAGGCCTGGCAGTTCATCACGGCCCGCTACGGGCTGGCCTCGAACATGCGCTACGAGAAGGTGATCCCCCGTTCCGACGTGGCGCGGCAGATGGGCCAGGTCTACACGGCGGGCCCCGTCACCGTCGAGGAGCTGATCTACTCCTTCACGAGCCGGGAAGGGAAGGCGACCCGGGGGTACACCTTCGGGATCTCCTTCGGCTCCCGCCTCGGGACCAACTGGAGCTTCCGCCACCTGACCGTGACGGCCCCGGCGGAGCGCTTCGGCCCCTGGGCCGGCAACTTCGCTTCCATGCTCGGCTCCTACAAGATCAACGAGCGCTGGGCGTCGGACTACGCCGCCCAGGGGGCCCGGCGGCTGCGCGAGATGCAGCAGCAGACCTCGGCCATGATGACCCGCAACGCCCAGGAGATCCGGCAGATGATGCAGGCCGCTTACGACGAGCGGCAGAGGAGCCAGGATTACATCGACTACCAGCGCACCAGCTATATCCGGGGCCAGCAGGACTGGATCTCCTCCATGGAGGGGGGCACGGTCTACCGCAGCGACAGCTGGGGCACGAAGAACACGACGACGGGCGAGACCTGGGAGGGCAAGCCCTACGACTACGTGCACTTCGAGGGAAAGAACCCGAAGTACAACGAGCAGATGCAGCCCGTCGACTCCCGCGCCCTCTGGGAGCGCCACATCCGCCGCTAGGCGCCGCGGCTCAAAAGGGTTTCTCATTTCGGCCCGAGGTGCTATAAGGGCGAAAGCAATTTCAGGGAGGTGGATCACGGTGAAGCTTGCCCACGTTTTTCTGGTCGTTACCCTGGTGTCGTTCCTCGCGGGTTCCGGGTTCACGACGAGCGCGGAGGCTCAGCCCTCCGGGCTCAAAACCGATAGGCCGGCAATCGGCGCCGACGTGCCGAAGGCAAAGCCCGGACAGGGCCCGCTGGTCGGGCCGGCAGCTCCCGGGCCGGGGGCCCGCAAGGCAGACTGCTTCGACGAGGCGGCCTACGCCCGCGCCAAAAAGCAGAACAAGAATCTCGCAGGGGCACAGCTCTGCGGAGCCGACCTGAAGAGGGTCAATCTGGACGGGGCCGACCTGAAAGGGGCAAACCTCTCCGGCGCCAATCTCGGCGACGCCAGGCTCTGGAAAGCGGATCTGCAGGGCGCGGCGCTGTCTCGGGCAAACCTCGGCGGCGCAACCCTGTCCGATTCCAATCTGGAAGGCGCCAGACTCGACGGGGCCAATCTCCGCGGTGCCCGCGTGTCGAGCGCAAATCTCAAGGGCGCCGATCTCTCGAGGGCCGATCTCGAGGGGGCGACTCTGAACTCGTCGAATCTCACGGGCGCCAACCTGGAGCGGGCCGTCCTCCGGAATGTCGAGGCCCCGTCGGCGAGATTCACCTCGGCAAACCTGCGTTACGCCAGCCTTGATGCCGCGAACCTCAAGGGCGACATGTATGGGCGTCGGGCAGACTTCACCGGGGCCAACCTGAGCGAGGCAACGCTCAGGCAGGCGCAGCTCGAGTATGCAAACCTGGAGGGCGCCGACATGAGCCGGGCGGACTTCACGGGCGCCAGGCTGGAGGGCGCCAACATGAAGAAGGCGAAAGGCCCCCGGGCGATATTCAACCAGGCGGCTGTTGCAAAGGCATACTGCCAGGAAGCCGATTTCAGCGACGGGCAGTTCCGGGGCGCCGACCTCACGGCCGCGCACCTGCAGTATGCGAAGCTCGGCAGGGCGGATCTGCGGGGCGCCAATCTCACCCGGGCGGAGGTCAACCAGGCCTTCCTGGTGGAAGCCAATCTCGAGGGCGCCAATCTCACGGAGTCGGAAATCTATGGCACCAACTTCCGGGGCGCCAATCTTGCCGGGGCGAACTTCCATGAATCGTCTCCCTTCCGTGCCATCGTCGATCTGCGGTGGAAGGAGTTCCTGAGGGGCCAGAAGTTCCGTACGGACAAGATGTTCGGCAGCATCCACTGGGGGCAGTGACGGGACGGGGAACGGTATTTGGTAGCCCTGCAACCAAGCAGGAAAGACCCGTCCGTCGATCGGGGCAACCCTCGAAGCGGCAGGGAGATGAGCGCATGACTCAGGCGCGCGCGAGCGATCCGAACTTCGAATCCCGCATCCGCTCCAGCTTCGAGAGGCAGGGGATCATGAAGACGATCGGGGCGCGCCTGCTGTCGGTTGCCCCCGGCGAGGTCCGGATCGAGCTTCCCTGGAGCGAGGCCGTCACCCAGCAGCACGGGTTCGTGCACGCGGGGATCCTGAGCACGATCGCCGACAACGCCTGCGGGTATGCCGCCTACACCCTCATGCCGGCGGATTCCGAGGTGCTGGGGGTGGAAAACAAGATCAACTTTCTGGCCCCGGCCCGGGGGGAACGGTTCGTCTCCGTCGGCCGGGTCGTCAAGGCGGGGCGGACGCTGGCGGTCTGCACGGGCGAGGTCTGGGCGCACGAAAACGGCAAGGAGACGCTCGTGGCGGTCATGCAGACGACCATGATGGCGCTGGTGAAGTGAGAGGCGGCTAGAGCTGCTTCGCGAGGGCCTCGATCTCGGCGGCCTTCCTGGGGTTTGCCTTCACGTAGAGATCGAGCAGGGTTCGGCTGATCTCCTTGGGGTTGAGCGGCTTCACGAGGTAGCCCTGCACCCCGAAGCGGGCGCAGAGGGCCACGTCGTCGCGGTGGGAGGAAAGCGACGAGATGATGATCGTCGTCCCGAAGTCCTTCCGGTTCTCGCGAATTTCCTGCAGGACTTCCTGGCCGCTCATGACGGGCATCATGAGGTCGAGCAGGAGGATGTCCGGCTTCCAGTTGCCGTAGATCTCGAGGGCCTCGAAGCCGTTGACGGCGAATTGCTTGCTGAAGATCTCACCCGAAATGTACGTGTCGTAGAACTTCCGGCTGAAGCTGTTGTCTTCCGCAATCAGGATTTTCATCTTGTCCATGGCAGTGGGCCGTTCCCCGGGGGCTTGATGCCGGATAGTCGAGCAAACATCGTGCCACGGGGTGCCCGCAAAGAGGGTTTGCCCGTAACCGGATAATATCCGTCGCTTTTCCTGATTTTTGGTTTATAATGGAGCGTCCATTCCACCCATCATCTTCGTGAAGGAGGAGAGATATGAAAGGAAATCCCAAGCTGATCGCAACCCTGAACGATCTTCTCGCCGACGAGCTGACCGCCATCAACCAGTACATGGTGCACTCCGAGATGGCCGAGGCGTGGGGCTACAAGAAGCTCCACGAGGCCTTCGAGAAGCGGGCCATCGACGAGATGAAGCACGCCGAGGTTCTCATCGGGCGCATCCTGTTCCTCGAGGGGACCCCCACGGTGAGCAAGCTCAACAAGATGATGATCGGCGCCGACGTGCCCAAGCAGCTGGCCGGCGACCGCGCGCTCGAGATGGGCGCCGTGAAGGCCTATAACGAGGCCATCATCCTGGCCGGCGAGGTCAAGGATTTCGCCACGCGCCAGCTCCTCGAGAAGATCCTCGGCGACGAGGACAAGCACATCGACCAGATCGAGGAGATGCAGGACCAGATCCAGCAGATGACGCTGCAGATCTTCCTCACCACCAAGGTGGGGTGAGCCGGGAGCGTCCGGAACAAACGAGAGTCGAAACCCCGCTTTCCGAAAAGAGGCGGGGTTTCTTGTTTTGCGCCGCCGCGGCGGCGGGACACGGGCCATGGGTGCACAGAGCAAGGAGCTGGAGGCGAAGAACCGGACCATCGCCGCCGTCTTCCGGCTGTCGACCCTGCTGACGCAGCAGGTCGGCCTCGACGAGATCCTGCGTTCCATCCTCGAGAGCGCCGAGAAGGACCTCGGCTTCTCGGCCTCCTGCCTGTTCCTCATCAACGACGACCGGGAGCACCTCGACTGCCGCATGGTCCGCGGGTTCGGCGAGGAGAACGAGAGGAGGGCCTACCGCAGGCCCTTCCACATGGAGCGGCACGACTGCATCGAGACGCGGGTCGTCAAGAGCGGCGAGGTGGTCCACTTCGAGGATTCCCACGGCGATGCCCGCGCGACGGCCATCGACCGCCGCATCACGGAGAAGCTCAAGCGCGGCAGCATCGTCTACGCCCCGCTGACCGTGAAGGGGAAGATCATCGGCTGCATGGGCGTCAACCGGCCCCGCGCGGGGGCCCGGATCTCGAAGTCGGAAATCGAGGCCTTCACCATCTTCGCCAACCAGGCGAGCATCATCATCGAGAACAGCCGCTCCCACGAACAGCTCATGGCGGAGCGCAATCTCAACAAGAGCATCCTGGAAAGCTCGCCCAGCGGCATCCTCACGGTGGACCGCACGGGGACGATCACCGCCGTCAACGGCGAGGCGGCCCGCATCCTCGGAGCGGACCCGGGCGGGATCCTCTCCATGCGGGTGGAGGAGGTCCTCCGCGGGCACGCCGGCTTCCGCGCCTTCGAGGAGCTGTTCCGCGACCCCGCCAGCGGGACCCGGGAGGTCGCCGTCGTCGGGCCCGACGGCCGGCAGCACTCCGTGGAGGTCACCGTGTCGCCGCTGAAGGACGCCGGCGGCCGGGAGGCGGGAACCCTCTACTTTTTCAAGGACCAGACGGAGCAGAAACGGATCGGCGAGCAGATCCAGCGGATGAGCCGGCTCGCGGCGGTGGGGCAGCTCGCGGCGGGCATCTCCCACGAGATCCGCAACCCCATGATGGGGGTCGCCGCCACGATGGAGCTGGTGAGCGACGGCCTCGATCCGGACCACCCGCAGCGGCGGCTCCTCGCGAAGTCCATGGAGGAGATCGGGCGGATCGACAACGTCATCGGCGAGCTGTTGAACCTGGCGCAGCCCCGGGAAATGCACCCCGAGCCGGCCGACATCAACCGGCTGATCGGCGACGTGGCCGACTTCCTCTCCGGCCTGTGCCGGAAGAAGCAGATCGAGCTTCACCTGCAGCTCAGCCCGGTGCCACCCGTCGTGATGGACCGCAAGGCGATGCGGGAGGTCGTCATCAACATCGCCCTGAATGCCATCCAGTCCATGAAGCGGTCGGGCAGCCTGACGATCGGCACGGCCTCGCCGGAGCGGGGGCGCGTGCAGATCACCGTCGAGGACACGGGGGAGGGGATCCCGCCGGAGATCCGCGACCGAATCTTCGACCCCTTCTTCACGACGCGGCCCGACGGCACGGGCCTCGGCCTTTCCAACTGCCACCGGATCGTGGAGGCCCACGAGGGCTCGATCCACATCGAGGACGGCCCCGCGGGGGGCACGAGGGTCCAAGTCCTGCTCCCCGCCTCGAGGGGAGCCGGGGGGGAGTGATGCACACCGTTCTGATCACGGACGACAACGAGCTGATCCGGGAGACGCTCGAGAAAGCCCTCGTCGGCGAAGGGTACCGCGTGAAGCTGGCGAAAGACGGGCGGGAGTGCCTGGAGGCCGCGCGGCTCGGGGACGTCGACCTCATCCTGCTGGACATGCGGCTGCCCGACATCAACGGCATCGACGTGCTGCGGCGCCTGCGGCAGGACCAGACGGACAGCGTTGTGCTCATGATGACCGCCTACGGCGACGTGGAGTCCACGAAGAGGGCCCTCGAGCTCGGGGCCTTCGATTTCATCCGCAAACCCGTGACGCCCAAGGCGCTGGCCTCCATCATCAAGATGGCCATGGAGATCCGTTCCCTGCGGCAGGAGATCCAACAGACCATCTACCGCAACAAGGAGCGCTACGGCTACCACAACATCATCGGACGAAGCACGGCCCTGCAGAAGGTCCTCGAGATGACGACCCGGGCCGCCAACAACGACGCCTCGACCATCCTCATCGAGGGGGCCAGCGGGACGGGCAAGAGCGTCATCGCCAAGTGCCTGCACTACAACAGCCTGCGGGCCCACCAGCCCTTCGTCGAGATCAACTGCGCCTCGATCCCCGCCACCCTGCTGGAGAGCGAGCTCTTCGGCCACGAGGCCGGCGCGTTCACCGACGCCAAGAAGCTCAAGAAGGGGCTCGTCGAGCTGGCCCAGGGCGGCACCCTCTTCCTCGACGAGATCGGCGAAATGCAGCCCGGCCTGCAGGCCAAGATGCTCCAGGTGATCGAGGAGAAGTGTTTCCGGCGGATCGGGGGGACGAAGAAGATCGTCGCCGACACCCGCATCGTCGCGGCAACGAACAAGGATCTCAAGAAGGCCCTCGACGAAGGCGCCTTCCGCCAGGACCTCTACTACCGCCTCAACGTGATCAACATCGTCCTGCCCCCCCTGAAGGATCGCACGGAGGACATTCTCCCCCTGGTCGAGCACTTCATCGGGGTCTACGGCCGTGAGTTCAACAAATCCCCCAAGCGCGTCTCCGACGGGGCGCGCCTCATCCTGGAGCGCTACGCCTGGCCCGGCAACGTGCGCGAGCTGTCCAACACGGTGGAGCGGATCATGATCCTCGAGGACGGGGAGTGGCTGCTGCCCGGGCATCTTCCCCCGGCGATGACGGGGGCAACCCCGGCGGCGGAGACGCCGCCTTCCCCGGGGGTGGCCGCTCCGGCCCCCGCCGCGGGCGATTTCAACCTGCGGAAACTGACGGAAGCCTTCCAGGCGAAAACCATCACGGCCGTGCTGGAGAAGACCGGGGGCAACCGCACGGAGGCCGCGAAACTTCTCGGCCTGTCGCGCGTGGGGCTCTACCACCAGATGAAGAAGCTGGGCCTCCTCCGGAAAGAAGAGTGTTAAGCAGGCCGAACAGGCTGTTAAGTTTATTTAACGCGTCGTCGTGATCCCTCGTTCCATCGGTCATTCACTGCAACCTATTCCATCGTCGCGTAAATCCGGGTGTCGACGGGCGAACCCCGTCTCAAGGTGCCGATATCCAAACGCTTCCGGCTCGCGAAGCGAGCGGGGAGCCGCCTGCGCCTCTCACGGGTTCGAGGCGGTTCGAGCCGCCCGCCCCCCTGGCACCGCCCTTGCTCTTGATCCGGGTCGTTACTGCGCGCAGGTGTTCGCCCGTGCGGGGAGATTCGCCGGGGCGACCCGCACGAGCGACGGAAATTCGTGCAAAGCGCACTCCCTGTCGGAGGCAAACAGGTCATGATAAAGGTCCTGGGAATCCACTCGAGCCCGATCAAGAACGGAAACACGGCCTGGCTTCTCGACTTTGCCCTCAAGGAGGCCGAGAGAGCCGGGGAGGTCGCAACGGAGTCCGTGTCACTCGCCGGCCTGGCCATCGCGGACTGCCGGCACTGCAACTGGTGCATGGCGAAACAGACGCCGGAGAAGCTCTGCTCGATTGTGGATGACGCCTCGCCGATTCTGGAAAAAATACGCGACTGCGACGTCCTCATCCTCGCCTCGCCGGTTTACTTTTCACGGCTCTCCGGGACGATGGCCTGCCTGATCGACCGGACGCGCTGCTTCACCTTCGGCACGTGCGGGCACCTGGCCCTGAAGGGGAAGATCGGTGTGGCCCTGGCCGTCGGCTGGTGCCGCAACCTCGGCATGGAAACGACGCTCGCCAGCCTCCACGGGGCCTTTCTCGTCCACGAAATGCGCACATTTTCCTGTCATGCCGCGGGAGCCCTTTACGGTGTGGGTGTCGTCTCGGGGCAGAGGGACGAGACCTTTGCCTACAGGCGGGACAAGCTCGGCGTGAAAGAGGATCGGGAGGGTCTCCACGCGACGGGCCTCTTCGTCCGTGAGGCGATCCGGACGGCAAAGGGCGAATCCACAACGAACATGGATTCCGGGTCAGGCCCGGAATGACAAGACCTCTCTGAGGCCGTAGAGAAGGGGAAGGCATGGATTTCAGGCTGACCGAGGAACAGGAACTCATCCGAAAGAACATCCGTGAGTTTGCCGAAAAGCACATCGAACCCATCGCCGCCGAGATCGACGAGAACAGCCGCCACCCGGCCGAGCTGTTCCGGAAGCTCGGAGAGGGAGGCTGGATGGGAATCCCCCTGCCCGCGGAATACGGCGGCGCCGGCGCCGATTTCGTGACCCACACCCTCGTCGTGGAAGAAGTCGCCCGGGCCTGCTCCTCGACGGGGTTCACCGTGTCGTTTCACGCCGGCATCATCGGCACGACGCTGGCCCTCAACGCAACACCGGAGCAGAAGACGAAATACCTGGTCCCCCTGGCCGGGGGCCGGCACATGGGGGCCTTCATGCTGACCGAGCCCCAGGCCGGCACCGACGTCATGGCCGTCACGACGGTCGCCGTGCGCGACGGGGATGCCTACGTGATCGACGGGACGAAGACCTTCGTCTCCAACGGGCCGCTTGCCGACACGTACATCCTGTTCTGCTGGACGGACCGCTCGGCGGGGCGCAAGGGCATGAGCGCCTTCATCGTCCCGAAAGGAACGCCGGGGCTTCTGCCGGGCAGGCATTTCGACAAGATGGGGATGCGCTCGTCCCAGACCTCCGAGGTCGTGTTCCGCAAGTGCCGCATCCCTGCCGGGGACCTGCTTGGGGCAGAGGGCGCGGGCCTCCCCATGGCCATGACGGGGTTCGACCACGGGCGCGTCGGGATCGCCGCCCAGGCCGTCGGCATGCTCCAGGCGGCCCTGGACGAGTCCGTCCGGTACGCGAAGGAGAGGGTCCAGCTCGGTAACCCCATCGCGCGCCACCAGGCGGTGGCCTGGATGATCGCCGACATGGCCACGGACCTCGCCGCCGCGCGGCTCCTGACGCGGCACGCCGCCTCGCTGAAGGACCGGGGACAGTTTTTCGCGCGGGAGGCCGCAATGGCCAAGCTCTTCGCGACGGAGAAAGCCATGCATCACACCGTCAAGGCGGTGCAGATCCACGGCGGCTACGGTTACATCAAGGGGGCAAAGGTGGAGCGGCTCATGCGCGACGCCAAGATCGCCGAGATCTACGAGGGCACCTCCGAGGCCCAGCGGATGGTGATTTCGGCAAGCGTGCTGCGCTAGCAGGCAGAAAATCCCCCTCTATCCCCCTTTTTCTAAGGGGGAAGACCAGACCCTCCTTTGAAAAAGGAGGGCCGGGGAGGATTTTACAGAAACTGTTTCTTCCATCGATAACCCCGAACAAAGGCGGGGGCGGTTGCTCGCAACGACGATTGATGGGGCTTTGCCATCGCGATGACCGTCTTGTTTTCATGTTTCCCTGGACCCTGTCCCCTGAACCCTGGACCCTGTGTTTCAAGGAGGTTGAGATGATCCGATCCTTTGCCGACATGGACAGGCTGGCATCGCAGAAGGGGCCGAAGCGGCTCGTGGTGCTGGCGCCCGAGGACGAGGAGTTCATGCTGGCCGTCCGGGACAGCGCCGCGAAGGGGTACACCCGGCCGGTGCTCATCGGGGACCGCGAGAAGATGGAACGGCTGGCCGACCAGGTGCAGTACGACATCGGCGGGGCGGAGAAGATCTACGAGAAGAACCGGCAAGCCATCGCCGACCTCGGGATCCGGATGCTCTTCTCCGGCGAGGTGGACATCGCCGGCAAGGGGCAGATCCCCACGGCCTACATCTACCGCGCCATCATCCGCGAAGAGTCTAAGGCCGGCAAGGGGAAGGTCGTCAGCGTCATCTCCATGTGGGACATCGAGGGTCTGGAGCACCTGACTTGCTTCACCGACACGGGCGTGAACATCACACCCGACTACCGGGCCAAGGCCGAGATCGTGCGTAACGCCGTCTTCTTCTTCCACCTGCTGGGCTACCCGAAACCGAAGATCTGCGTGCTTTCGGGCAAGCGAGAGATCAACGGCGACATCCCCTCGTACCAGGACTTCCTGGAGCTCAAGAGGGCCGCCTCCTCGGGCGAGCTGGGCGCCTGCGAGGTGATGGAGGCCGTGTCGTTTCTCGACATCTTCTCCCCCGGGAGGGAGGCCTTCCGCCGCGGCGACATCGACATCGGGAAAGCGGACTTCCCCCACATCATGCTCGTCCCGAACCTCGCCACGGGAAACATCCTCGTGAAACTCGACTTCGCCTTGAAGAACGTCCGGCGGCGTTCCCTCGTCATGAGCTCCCGGGGCCCCGTCATCATCCCCTCTCGGTCCGACTTCCGCGATTCGATCCTCGGCGAGATCGCCGCCGGCGTCACCGTGGCCGAGCAGATCAAGGGAGGTGCCGCATCATGATGACGAACTTCGATCAGATCCGGAAAGAGGCGAAGGCAAAGGGCGCAAAGCGGCTCGTCGTCGCACCGGTCACGGCCGCAACGGATCTCTCTACCCTCTCCGCCGCCATGGCGGACGGCCTGGTCTTCCCCATTCTCGTCGGGAACGGCAAGGCCGCCTCGTCATGGCTCGGCCGGGAGAAGATCCCGGCGGCTCACCTCGAGGTTATCGACGAGCCCGACGAGGGGAAGGCCCTTGCCCTCGCGATCGACATGGTGAAGAAGGGGGCGGCGGAGATCCTCATGCGGGGTGACATGGCCCCGGGCCCATTCCTCGGGACCGTGCTGGACAGGGAAAAGGGCCTGCTGAAGGAGCGGGTGGCAAGCGTCGTCTCCGTCTTCGACCCGCCGGCGGTCGACCAGGTGACCATGGCGACGGACACCTACGTGAACAGCTTCCCCACCATCGCCGAGAAGGTGGCGATCACGGAGAACGTCATCAAACTCGCCGGCGTGCTGGGCTTTGCCTCGCCGAAGATCGCGGCCCTGTCGGCCATCGAACAGGTCAACCCCGCCATCCCCTCCACGATGGACGCGGCGATCCTCTCCAAGATGGCCGAGCGCAGGCAGTTCGGCGACGTCACCCTCGAGGGACCGCTCGACATCGACTGCGCCGTCAGCCGAAGGGCCGCCGACCGGAAAGGCGTCCACAGCGCCGTTACGGGGCGGGGCGACATCTACCTCATGCCCAACGTCGAGGCGGCCTACCTGATGGCCCAGTTGACCGTCTTCATCGGGAAGACGCCGATGGCCTGCGCCCTCATGGGTGTGAGCCGTCCCGTCGTGCTGAACCTGCCCTTCGTGCCGGTCGAGAACCGCGCGACGGAAATCGATCTTGCCGTCCTTCTCTGCGGGAGGTTGTAGGCCATGGAAAAGACGCGACACATTCTTGCCGTCAACGTGGGCTCCACGTCCACCAAGGTCGCCTTCTACCGAAACACGGAGCGGCTCGTACAGGAGAGCCTCACCTACGGCGCCGCCGAGCTTGCCGGGTTCAAGGACCTGCGGGAGCAGCTCCCCCTGCGCGAGGCCGGCCTGCGCTCGTTCATCGAGAAGAACCGCATCGACACGGGCCAGGTCGACCTCGTCATCAGCCGCGGCGGGCTGGGGCGCCCCGCGCCGGCGGGCGCCTACGCCATCGACGAGGCCATGTGCGAGGACCTCATGGAGGGCCGGTACGGGAAGCACCCCTCGGCCCTGGGGCCGTCGATGGCCATGGGGCTTGCGCGGCAGTACGGCATGCCCGCCGTCGTGATCGACCCGCCGAGCACCGACGAGTTCGCGCCCCTGGCGCGCGTGTCGGGTCTGCCCGAGATCGAGCGCAAGAGCGCCTTCCACGCCCTCAACCAGAAGGCCGCGGCGCGCAGGGCTGCCGCTGCGCTGAAGAAGCGCTACGAGGAGGTCAACCTGGTCGTCGCCCATCTGGGCGGCGGGATCACCATCGGGGCTCACAACCGGGGGCAGGTGATCGACTGCACGCACGGCCTCAACGAGGGGCCCTTCTCGCCGGAGCGGGCGGGGGCCCTGCCGACGCAGGACCTGCTCGACCTGGCCGGCCGCGTGAGCCCGAAGGATCTGTCGAAGAAGCTCGTGGGGCAGGGGGGCCTTGCGGCCTATCTCGGGACGAACGACGCCGTCAAGGTCGAGGCGGCCGTGAAACAGGGCGACGCGAAGGCCGAGGTGATCTACCGGGCCATGGCCTACCAGGTCGCCAAGGACATCGGCGCCATGGCGTCCGTCCTGTCTGGAGATGTCGACGGGGTCGTCCTGACCGGGGGACTGGCCCACTCGGAAACGCTCACGGGGTGGGTGAAGGGGCGCGTGAAGTTCATCGCGCCCGTGTTCATCTTTCCCGGCGAGGACGAGATGGAGGCCATGGCCGAGGGAGCCCTGCGCATCCTGCGCGGCGAGGAGACGCCGCGCCCGTACCGGCCCTGAGGCGCGGGGGCGGCGCGACCCGGAAGCCTCAGCCCTGCTTGACGAGGACAATGCCGATCACCGCCAGCACGATCCCCAGGATTCGCTGGGGGGTCGCCGCTTCGCCGAGGACGAGAATCCCGAGGGCGGCCGTCAGGATCGGGTAGGATGCCGTGATGGGGACCACCTGGGAGATCATCCCGCTGCGCAGCACGTAGAAGTAGGTCCACATGGCCAGCAGTCCCGCCATGATCCCCGTGGCGGCGAAGATGGCGTAGTTTTTCACCGAGACCCTCGCCAGCTCCGGGAAACGTCCCGTTGCCAGCAGATAGACGGCCAGCACGGCGACCACAGCTGCGCTGCGGATGAAGACGCCGATGGCGGGGTCGACCTCCCTCAGGCCGATCTTTTCCAGGAGGGGCGTCGTGCCCCAGAGGATCATCGTGACGACGAGAAGGCCGATGTTCACAAGCTCGGCATGGGTCATGTGCTGTTCTCCTTGACGGGAATCTGCTTCATCCATAGCCCGTTTCTCCGGCCCCGGCAAGAGGGGCCTTCCTGCACGATCCCGACCCGCCTCAGTTGAGGGTTTATTAAACGCTCCCGCTGTGCTACACCTTCGTCACGCCGCTCATCCCGCACAAGGACCCCGACATCATTCGGGGGAAACCAGTGCTATAAAATCCTCCCCGACCCTCCTTTTACAAAGGAGGGAGCCAGATCTTCCCCCTTTGGAAAAGGGGGATAGAGGGGGATTTTACAGAATCGATTCAGGCTGTATCTTGTGAGCACGGCAACAAAACGCGCAAACCGCCATGGCCAAAAAGATCATCGCAATTACCGGGAGCTACCGAAAGGGCGGCATCGTCGATCGAACCGTGGAGGCCATCCTGCAGGCCGCCGCCGAGCAAGGGGCCGAGACCGAGACGATCCGCCTCATGGACCACCCCCTCGCGTTCTGCCTGAACTGCCGCAAATGCACCCAGCTGGAAGGGCCGCGGAGAGGCGTCTGCGTCCACGACGACGAGATGGCGGACATCCTCGATCGCATCGAGGCGGCCGACGGCATCGTGCTGGCCTCGCCCGTGAATTTCTTCGGCGCCACGGCCGTCATGCAGCGCTTCATCGAGCGGCTCGTCTGCTACGCGTACTGGCCGTGGGGAAAGCCGGGGCCCTCCCTGCGGTTGAAGGACCGGGGTCTCCGGGCCGTGCTCGTCACCTCGAGCGCCATGCCCGCCGCCATGGGGCGGGTGTTCACCCGATCGCTCTCGAGCCTGAAGCGAGCCGCGCAGACCCTGGGCGCGAAAACGGCCGGCACGCTGTTTGTCGGCACGGCCGCCCTGCGCGAGAGGCAGGAGCTGCCGCAGGCGATCCTCCAAAAGGCGCGGAAACTGGGATATGAGCTGGCGCGCTGACACACCGACCGGGAGCCAATGCATTGATCGATCCAATCCTGCCCGACCTCTACCGCATCACCCTTCCCATGCCCTTTCGCCTCCGCCACGTGCACGTCTACGCCCTGCTGCACGACGGCAGGGTGGCCCTCTTCGACACGGGCATGAACATCCCCGAGACCTACAGGGTGCTCGACGAGGCGCTGGCCACCCTCGGGAAGACGACGAGGGACATCGACCGCATCTTCCTGACCCACATGCATGCCGACCACTGCGGGATCGCCGGCCGCATCCAGGAGATCTCCGGAGCCGCCGTTTTCCTGTCGGCCCCGGACGATGCGCGCCTGCAGTACAACAGCCGCCACGAGGAGCTGATCGAGCGTGCCCGGAACTTCTTCCTCCCGCAGGGCCTGCCGCTGAAGGCCATGGACAATCTGGTCAAGCTGATGGCCGTCTTCCGCAAGGCGACCGTTCCCTTCCGCGTGGACAGGCCCCTGGCGCCCCATGACACCTTCACGCTGGGCGCCCGGACAATCGAGGTCATCGCCGCCCCGGGCCACACGGCCGGGCAGATGTGCTTCCATCTTCCCGGCGAAGGGATCCTGCTGGCGGGCGATCACATCCTGCCCGACATCACCCCCAACCTCAGCCCGGACATCTTCCGGCTCGAGTACCGTCCGCTGAGCAGCTTCCTCGAGTCCCTCGGCGCCATCCGCGACCTGCCCGTCCGGATGGTATACCCCGCCCACGGAGAGGCCTACCCCGACCTGGCGAAGCGCGTCGACGAGATCCGCGAGCACCACGCCGAGCGCACGCAGCTGATCGTCGAGGCCCTGCAGGGGAAGGAAAAGACGGCCTTCGAGGTCTCCGGCATCATCTTCGGGGAGGACCTTCCGGAGTTCGACCAGTTCCTCGCCCTCAACGAGACCTACGTGCACATCGTGGAGCTCATGGACCAGGGAGCCGTCCGGTCCGGAGAGCGCGGCGGGCGGGTCCGGTACCGTGCGGCATGATCCGCCTCGTCGTTACGCGTTGATCGGTCACGGCAATCGTGCTAAGGTGATCCGCCTTTCCGATTAAATCCATCCACCGGAGGAGAGAGATGCGAACGGCCCTGATCCTGTTTCTTGCCGCCCTGCTGGCCGGCTGCGGCGCCGCCACGAACGTCCAGGTCATGAAACCCGTCAACGGCGGGATCCAATCCTTTCTCACGCCCGAGCTGCAGAAGAGCCGCTGCTACAATTTCATGTCGGCGGGTCGGGAGGGGGAGGTGGTCGCCAAGAAATCGAACGTCCTCCTCAACGAGTGCAACCTGACGGCGAAGGATGCGGTCGACCGGGCGATCTACCTGACCTACACGACCAGGGATGCCTATGTGGCCGAAAGCGGAGAGAACCAGGTCATCTCGAAGCGGGTCATGGGAAACAAGGACATCGAGATCGAATCGAGGCTGTTCTATGAAAAGGAAGGGGGCGTCCGGGGGATCCAGGTGCTGATCAACGACTTCGTCGACAAGAATTACGTCAAGGGCTACGAGCCCGGATGGGTCGTGCGGGCCCTCTATCGGGAAGTGAAGCTGCAGGACGGAAAGATCGTCGTCGTCCGGGACGGGATGACAAGGGACGAATTCATGAAAGAGGACGAGATCGAGCATTACAAGAAGCTCAACCGGATGCTGAAATAGAAGACGCAATCCCCCGAAATCCGATTCCTGTCAATAAAACGGCAGGGCCCGTCGCGGCCCTGCCGTTTTTATTTCCAGATTTCTCCGTCTACTCGGATTCCTTCTTCTCGGTCTTCTTGGAACCGTCCTTCGTGACCGGGTTCTGTACCGAGTAGCCCGACTCCTTCGCCTTGTAGCCGCCGTAGGCGCCCGCCCCCGCCGCCGCAACATACCAGCAGCCCGAGAGGGCGGGGAAGACTAAGAGCAGCACGGCGCAGGCAAAAAGCTTTCTGACGGTCATGGAACACCTCCCGGTGCTGGAGTCGGCCCCCGGTGAATGATCCCCGGCGGCCCATGTTCTACATCGGGCTCTGCTGCCCCGGACTTTAACGCCGGGGAGCCGCAACCCTATTTGCCCCGGCTCTCCAACGGCTTGGACGTGTGCCGCTTCCAGGCGTCGGCGTGCGCCCTGTATTCGGGCCATGTCTGCAGTGCCATGACGACGGCGACGAGGAGGCCGAGCCCAGCGGCGAGCCTTTTCTTTCCCGACGGCGCGGCAACGGCTACAACGGCCGAGACCAGCCCCGCCAGCACGAGAAAGAAGAGCCGGCCGTCCGGGGAGAGGATGATGAGGCCCGGCGTGAGGCACAGGACGGCCAGGGCGAGCAGGGTCGTCGAGGAGGAATCCTTCAGCTTCGGGGTCTTCATGTCCGGGTCTCCTGGGATGCGGATCTTTTCGTCCATGTTCTTTTGTGCAAATTTCGTTCTCGCTTGCTGTCCCCTGCGCAAAAAAAGGCGGCACCGTTGACGGCGCCGCCCTGCAGGGTGTTTCCGTGGTTTCCCGTGGCCAGGTTCCTATTTTACCTCCTCGATCTTCACCACGTTCTCGTACATGGAGAGGATCGGGATCCGCCAGCCGTACTTCCAGATCTTGACCTTTTTCCCCTTCAGGCGGATGGCCTCGTTCTGGATGGTCCCCGAGTCGAACTTGAACCGGTACTTGGCGTCGGAGTTCACCAGGGGCTTGTACTCGGTGGCGATCATGAACTTGCCGTCCACCATGGTCATCTGCGCGTCGGTGATCGTCGTGACGACCGTGTCCGAGACAAAGTAGCTGTACAGCGGTACGAGGATGACGACGAGGACCGTGGCCACGATGCCCTTGAACTTCGCGCTCTTGAAAAACTCGATCATACTCCGACTCCTGTCAGGCCGGCTGCGACTCCGCGACCGCCAGCTTCACCATTTTATCCCCCTGCCGGATCGCGTTGACCACGTCCATCCCCTCGACGACCTTGCCGAACACGGTGTGCCTGCCGTCCAGG
>CAZPCN010000037.1:0-19171 GCA_964585095.1 uncultured Syntrophaceae bacterium
ACCGCAGCACATCCCTGCGGGCGTTCCGGGATGAATCCCACGCCCGGGCCTGGCTGGGTATGGGCGATTGACGCGCCTTGACGGGAGCGAGCTCCCGCGCAGCGGACGCTGCGGGTCCGGGTCCCGGGCGGGCCTCGAGGCCGGGGTTGACGGCAGGGGCGTCCTGGCATAGGATGACCTGCCATGAAGAGAGCCCTTTTAGCCGTCGCGATCCTTTCCTGCCTGGCCTCTCCCGCCTGCGGGGCGGCGCCGTCGAGGATTGTCTCGCTGGCGCCCAACATCACGGAGATCCTCTACGACCTGGGACTCGGGGACCGGGTCGTGGCGGTGACCGATTACTGCGACTACCCGCCGGCCGTGAAGGCCAAACCCCGCGTGGGCGGCTTCACGAACCCCTCGCTCGAGGCCGTCGTCGGCGCGAAGCCCGACCTCGTGATTCTCACCGATGACGGAAACCCCAAGGTCATCTACAACCGCCTGCGGGGCCTCGGCATCCCCTGCTATGTCTTCAAGCCCCGGCGCCTCAAGGAACTGCCCGGGGGCATCCGGGAGATGGGGGCCGTGCTGGGCGTCGAGAAGGACGCCGCGGCGCTTGCCGGAAAAATCGAGAAGGACCTGGCCGCCCTGGAGAAGAAGGCGCGACAGAAGCGCGCCCGACCGCCGAAGTCGGCCCTCTTCATCATCCAGCCCGAGCCCATCGTCGTGGCCGGCCCCGGCACGCTCATCCACGAGGCCTTCGGTATCCTCGGCATCCGCAACGTCGCCGCCGACGGAAAGGACAAGTACCCCAAGTTCTCCCTCGAGGAGATCATCCGCCGCTCGCCCGACTGCCTCCTGGCGGGGCAGGGCTTCATGTCGGGCGGGGGGATCGAACGGCTCAAGGAGAGGCTCCACATGCTTCCCGCCGTCAGGGAGGGGAGGATCTGCATTGTCACCGAGCGGCTCTACCGCCTGAGCCCCCGCGCCGTGGGGGGGGTCGAGGAAATGTCGGCCTGCGTCTCGGGGCCTTAGCCTTTCTTGTTCTAAAATCCCTTTCACTTTCTGCTCTTCTTAACTTCCGCTCTTCCTACCCTCCGTCCTTTCTGGGTCTTGACAAAGCCCCGGTGCTTTGTTAGTGGGTAGATATCCAAGGGGATGGGCAGATGGAAGAGGGGTGAAAATCCCCCGCTGCCCCGCAGCCGTGATGGGAACGAAATCCCGATGAGCCACTGTCATGGTCGCCATGATGGGAAGGCGGGAGAGTAGGCCGCCCTAAGCCGGAAGACTGGTCCATCCCGTTAGCCTCGAGGGAGGTTGCGGTGACCCGGTTCTTCCTTTTTACATCCCTTTTGGCCGTTCCGGCCGTCGCCCTTTCCGTCGCATCGAGAATCGAGACGGGCAAGGCGGCAACCCCGCTGCGGGTGAGCCGCGTCTGTGCCCTGCTTGCGTTCGTGTTCCTGGCCGTGGCGGCCATCGCCGCGGTCACCGGTCCCCACCGCATCGACCTGATCGCGCTCCTGAGGCAGGGCATCGCCCCGGAGACCTCACCCGAGCACACCATCGTCTTTTCCGTCCGCATCCCGCGCATCCTGCTGGCGGCCGTCGTCGGCGCCACCCTGTCCACGGCGGGCGCCGTGTTCCAAGGTCTTCTGCGCAACCCCCTGGCTGACCCCTATATCCTCGGGGTCTCCGGCGGGGCCGCCGTGGGCGCCGTCGTCGGGATTATCGCGGGCCTCGACGCCCTGCCCTTCGGCATCCCGGCCCTTGCCGCCCTGGGTTCCTTTGCGGCCATCGTCCTGGTCTTCGGCGTCGCCGGCCGCAGGGGCGAGACCCCGTCGGGCACGCTCCTGCTCTCGGGGGTCATCGTGAACGCCTTCTGCACGGCGGCCATCATGTTCCTCATTTCCACGGCCTCGGGCACGCGCCTGCACGGGATCATGTTCTGGCTCATGGGGGACCTGGGACTGGCCGAAAGCGGGCAGACCGCCCTGGGGGCCGCGGCCCTGCTGGCGGGCTCCGCCGTCATCTACCTGTACGCCCGGGCCCTCAACCTGCTCGTCATCGGCGAGGAACAGGCCCTGCAGCTCGGGGTCGATGTCGAAAAGACGAGGCGGGTGCTCTTCTTTGCCGCTTCCTTCATCACGGCGGCGGCCGTGTCGCTCTCGGGGCTCATCGGCTTCGTGGGGCTTCTCGTGCCGCACCTCATCCGCATGATCTTCGGATCCGACTACCGGCTCCTGCTGCCGGCGAGCTTTCTCTTCGGGGCGACGTTCCTGGTGGCGGCCGACACGCTGGCCCGCACGGTCATCGCCCCCAGCGAACTTCCCGTGGGGGTCATCACGGCCCTCTTCGGGGCGCCCTTTTTCATCTGGCTGCTGAAGAAAACGGAGGCCGGCCGATGCCGCTTCTGAGCGTGGACAGCGTGAGCTTCAGGTACGGCGAGCAGTGGGTCCTGCGGGGGATCGGCTTCGAGGTGGAGAAGGGCGACTTCCTCGGCGTCATCGGGCCCAACGGCTCGGGCAAGACGACGCTGCTGCGCGTCATCGACGGGATCCTCAAGCCCCAGGAGGGCGAGGTCCGTCTCGAGGGGACGGAGATCGGCAAACTGCGGCGCGAGGCCCTGGCCCGCTGTGTTGCCGTCGTGCCCCAGTACTCGGCCCTGGCGTTCCCCTTTTCCGTCGAGGAGGTCGTACTCATGGGCCGCTCGCCGCACCTCGGGCGCTGGCGCTTCGAGGCCGACCGGGACTACCGCATCGCCCGCGAGGCCATGGAGATGACGGATACGCTGGCCCTTGCCGCACGCGACATGGATTCGCTCTCCGGGGGCGAGCGGCAGCGGGTGCTCATCGCGCGGGCCCTGGCGCAGGAGCCGCGGCTCATGCTTCTGGACGAGCCCACGGCCTTCCTGGACATCAGGCACCAGGTGGATTTTTTCGACCGCATCCGATCGCTCAACCGGGACAAGGGGCTTACGGTCATTGCCGTAACCCACGACATCAACCTGGCCGCCCACTACTGCGACCGGATCATCCTGCTGAAGGACGGGCGCATCGAGGCGGCGGGGCCTGTCGAGGACGTCATCACGGAAGAGCACATCCGGAAGGCTTACGAGACGAAGATCCTGGTGGACCGGCATCCCGGGACGGGATCGCCGAGGATCACGCTGACATAGAAAAGAAGTGGACGAAGTGAGGAAAGTGCGGGAGTGCGGTAGTGAAGAATAGGAAAGAGGAAACAGAAGATTCACCCACGCACTGTTTTTTGAGGCTGTCGGAGCGAGGAAGCCGGTCGAAGTCCGGCGCTGCCCCGCAACTGTAGGCGGAACGAAATCCGCAGGATGCCACGGGCCCCCGGCACAGGGAGCCCGGAAGGCGCGGAGAGTAGGGAGCCGCAAGCCAGTAGACTTGACCGACGGCAAGACCCACACCAATTCCCGAGGGGGAAGGAGGAATTGTCATGATGTGCCGTATGCGGTTGGGAGCTGCCCTTTTGAGTCTGTGTGTTCTGATGATGCCCGGGCCGTCGCCGGCTCAGGCGGTGCCGGAGACCGCCCGGCCCGAGTACCGGATGGGCGAGGTGGTCGTCACGGCCACACGCGATGCCCGGGAGGTCCGCAAGGTCCCGGCCAACGTGAGCGTCATCACCGCCGACGACATCCAGAATTCGGGCGCCACGAGCGTCCCCGAGGTGCTGACGGGGCTCGTCGGCATGAACGTGACCAGCTACAGCGGCAACGCCTCGCAGTCGATCGTCGACATGCGGGCCTTCGGCACCGAGGCGGGCTACCTGCGTCACGTGGTCCTGCTCGACGGCAGGCGCCTGAACCGTCCCGACATCGCCGGGATCAACTGGCTCGAGATCCCGCTCTCCGAGATCGAGCGCATCGAGGTCGTCCGGGGCGCCAACAGCGTCCTGTACGGCGACTCGGCCATCGCCGGCTCCATCAACATCATCACCAAGCGCGGCGAGGGCAAGCCCAAGGGGGATGCGACGTTCATCGGCGGAAGCTACAACACCTACAACGGCCGCGCCGGCATCCGCGGCTCGGCGGACAAGGTCTACTACGCGCTGAGCGGCGAGGGCCTCACGACCAGCGGCTACCGGGACCGCTCGAAGTTCACCACGGAGGGCGCGGGCGGCTCCGTCGGCTACAACCCCACGGACGCCCTCGACGTCTCCCTGGGGATCACGTACAACAAGACGGACAACCAGTTTCCCGGGGCGCTCACGCAGGCCCAGTACAACGCCAACCGAAAGCAGGCCCAGAACCCCGACGACGACGCCAGCTCGAGCTTCTTCGACGCCAACCTGCTCGTCAAGACCGTCCTGGGCTCCCTCGGGCGCCTCGACGGCAACCTCATCTACGGCAGGCGGGAGGTGACCTCCAACTACGCCTCCTTCGCCTCCTTCACGAAGATCGACATCGACACGGTGGGCGCCACCCCCCGCTACATCCTCGAGAAGAAGCTCTTCGGCTTCGACAACAAGCTCACCGTCGGCTTCGACTTCTACCGGGACCAGCTCGACAAGGACACCTTTGCGGACCGCTCGCAGGCCGCGAGGACCTACGAGGCGGATCTCACGCGACAGACCATGGGGCTCTACGCCCGCGACGAGTTCAGCGTCCTGAAGGAACTCATCCTGGCCCTCGGCGCACGGACGGAGCGGGCCAACGTCGACGGCAGCGAGACGAACCTCGGCACGGGGGCGTCGGTGTTCGATGCGGAGAAGATCCACAAGGGAACGGCCTGGGAAGCGTCGCTCACGTACCTCTTCGGGGAGAAGGCGAAGGCCTGGGCCAAGTACGCCACGATCTACCGCTTCCCGTCGCTCGACCAGCAGGCCTCGTACTACGCCTTCCCCTTCGACAGCTTCCTGACGGACCTGGAGAAGGAGACGGGCAAGAGCGTCGAGGTGGGCGCGCAGGCGAGTCCCCTGAAGGATCTCAAGCTGGGGCTCACGTTCTACCTCATCGACATGGAGGACGAGATCAGTTACAACCCCGTCACGTTCCGCAACGAGAACCTCGACAAGACGCGGCACCGGGGCATCGAGTTCACGCTGGACTGGCAATTCCGAAAAGTGGCGAGGTTCCTGGCCAACTACACGTTCCAGGAGGCCTACTTCACGGAAGGGGCGAACAAGGACAAGGATGTCCCGCTCGTGCCGAACCACATGGCCAATGCCGCCCTCGAGATCTTTCTGCCCTGGAACTTTACGCTGCGCCCCGAGGTCCGGTACGTGGGCGACCAGTACTTCGGTTCCGACATCGACAACAGTGCGACGAAGCTCGACAGCTACACGATCGTCAACCTCTATCTGCGCTGGCAGCCCGACTGGAAGGCCTTCGGGGTCGCAAAACCGACGGCTTTCGCGGGAGTGGAGAACCTGACCAACAAGAGCTATGTCCCCGTGGGGTACGAGACCTTCTCGGGGCTGAGCTACTACCCCGCGCCGGAGATCAACTTCCGTGCAGGGGTCTCGCTGTATTTCTGATGCGGTAAAGGCGAATCATGAACGTCACGACATGGAGAAGAGAAAGCCCCGCTGACCTGGGTCTTGCCATCGCCGGGCCGGCGGAGCACTCCGCACGGCAGCCGTCGCGGCGCCGCGGCAGGGGCATGCTGTCCGGGATCGCCCTGTCCGCCGTTCTCCACGCGGGCGTCCTTGCACTTGTCCTCTATGCCGTGGCGAATCCTTTCGTCGCGTTCCCGACGGCCGGCGACGAGGGGATCGTCCGGGTTTCGCTTGTGACCGTCACGGCGGGTCCCGAAAACGGCGCCGCGGTCCCGGTCGAGGCGGTGAGAAGACCGCTCCGGACGGAGAAGGCGCCCCCCGTCGCGGTCCCGAAGGCCATGGAGAAGACCGTCGTCGCCGAAGCGGCCGACAGCCGGCCGGTGCGGCGGGAAGAGGCGCAGACGAGCATCGCCGTCGAGCCCGCCCGGTCGCAGGCTTCCGCAGGACGCGTCACGGCCGCGGGCGAAGCGGCCCGGGGGCAGCGACAGGCCGGCGCCGCCTCGCAGGAAGGCTATTCGGAGGCCTCGCCCCGCTACCGCGAGAACCGGCCCCCCGTTTACCCGAGCGCGGCAAGGCAGCGCGGCTGGGAGGGCGATGTGCTGATCGCGGCCGAGGTCCGCAACGACGGGCGCATCGGGGCCGTCCGCGTCAAGCGCTCCTCGGGGTTCGCCTCGCTGGACGATTCGGCCCTCGAGGCCGTGCGGGCCTGGCGGTTCGAACCGGCGAAACGGATGGGCAGCCCCGTGGACGCCTGGGTCGAGATCCCCATCCGCTTCAAGCTCTCGCCCGGCGATTCGTTCATGTAATAGCTGAGTAAAGGCGGACAGAATTACTCCTGCAAATAGGCGATTTTAGACCGTTCTAACGCTTGCTCCACTGCAGGCGCAAAAACTCGCCCTTCGGGCTCAGACAATTTGCGCTGCGGCCGTTCCGCTTCGCGAAGAACGGTTAACTAAAACGCGCCTAACTTTGCAGTCGTAACTCTGCCCGCCTTTTTGCGTGGGGCGGAAATAGTGGTAGGAGTTTGTAAATGCCTGTCCCGTAAGGCATCCAGGGGACTCCAGGCGGCGCGAAGAAAGAATTTTGTTGACAGGCGTGCCCGATCGTGTTTTCATGGGTCACTTTTTAAAGGGATTTCTCGTGATGGACAGCACCCACATCCGTAATTTCAGCTTCTGGTTTAGCACCTATTATTTTTACGGACAGGTCTGCCCGTCGCTGAGGAGGACTTAAGCACCACAGAATAAGCCAAACCGAAGCCATGGGTAGATCGAAAGACGCTGCCCATGGCTTTTTTATTTTTCCTTCTCCCCGGGCCATGGCGGCGGCAACCGCCATGGCCCTTTTCATGGGAGGTACCGTCATTATGATCATCGTCATGAAGCGAAACGCCACGGATGTGCAGGTCGACCGGGTCGTCGAGTGGATCGAGTCCGTCGGTTACCGGGCCCACCTGTCCCGCGGCACGGAGAAAACGATTATCGGCGCCGTGGGCGACGCGCGGGGCCGGGAGCAGATCAAGTCCGTCGGGCACCTGCCGGGCGTGGAAAGCGTCGTTCCCATCCTCAAGCCCTACAAGCTGGCCAGCCGCGAGTTCCGCGAGCAGGACACCGTGGTCCGCGTGGGCGGCCTCGGGATCGGCGACGGCACCTTCACCGTCATGGCGGGGCCCTGCGCCGTCGAGACGGAGGAGCAGCTCATGGAGTGCGCCTACGTGGCGAAGAAGGCGGGCGCCCACATCCTGCGCGGCGGCGCCTTCAAGCCCCGGACCTCGCCCTACAGCTTCCAGGGTCTCGAGGAGGCGGGGCTCAAGCTCCTCAAGAAGGTCCGCGAGCGTACGGGGCTCCCCGTGGTGACGGAGGTGGTCAACCCCGCCGACGTGGACCTCGTGGAGGCCTACGCAGACATCCTCCAGATCGGCGCGCGCAACGTCCAGAACTTCGCCCTGCTGAAACGGGTCGGCCAGGCGCGCAAGCCCGTCCTGCTCAAGCGCGGCATGATGACGACGATCGAGGAGCTCCTCATGTCGGCCGAATACATCCTCTCCGAGGGCAATCCCGACGTGATCCTCTGCGAGCGCGGCATCCGGACCTTCGAGACGGCCACCCGCAACACGCTGGATCTCTCGGCCGTGGTCGTCCTCAAACAGCTCTCGCACCTGCCGGTCATCGTGGACCCGAGCCACGCGGCGGGGCACTGGAAGTACGTGGCCCCCCTGGCCCGGGCGGCCGTGGCCGTCGGGGCCGACGGGATCATCGTCGAGGTCCACCCCGAGCCCGAGAAGGCCGTCTCCGACGGGATGCAGTCCCTGAAGCCTGAGAAGTTCTACCAGCTCATGGAGGATATCGGGGTCCTCGAAAAAGCCATGCGGCAGATGAGGACAAACTCATGAACCGGATCCGCGTGAATCTCGACAGGCGCCTGAGCGCAAGCTACGACATCCACATCGGCCGCGGCATCCTGGACCGCATGGCACTGATCCTTGCCAAGGGAAACTGGGCGGGCCGCTGGTTCGTCGTCACCGACGAGACCGTGGCGGGGCTGCACGGGGAGCGCGTGCTCGCCGCGCTGGGCGGTGCAGGGCTGAAGGCCGAGTGCCTGACGATCCCCCCCGGCGAGGGGGCCAAGACCGTTGCGACCTGCCTGGGGCTTGCCGAAGATCTCCTGGAAAGTGGAGCCGACCGGGCCTCGGGCCTGATCGCCCTGGGCGGCGGGGTCGTGGGGGACGTGGCGGGATTTCTCGCCTCGATCTACATGCGGGGCATCCCCTGCGTGCAGGCCCCCACGACGCTGCTGGCGCAGGTGGACAGCTCGATCGGGGGAAAAACCGGCGTGGACACCGGGGCGGGAAAGAACCTGCTCGGGACCTTCCATCAGCCGAGGGCCGTCTTCATCGACATGACCTTCCTCGAGACCCTCCCGCAGCGGGAGTTCACAAGCGGCCTGGCCGAGATCGTGAAATATGGTATCATCGAAGACCCGGATCTGCTGGCGGCGCTCGAGGACAACGCCGCGGCCCTTCGGGGGCGGGATCCCGCCATCCTGGAGCGGGTCGTCTCCGCGTCGTGCCGGATCAAGAAGGGCATCGTCGAGATCGACGAAACGGAGAAGGGGCTGCGCCGCATCCTCAACTTCGGCCACACCGTGGGCCACGCCGTCGAGGCGGAATCGGGGTACGCGATCTCTCACGGCGAGGCCGTGGCCATGGGAATGGCCGCGGCGGCGCTGCTCTCGGAGCACCTGCGCTACCTCAATGCCGAGGACCGGGACCGCATCGAGAGGGCCATCGAGCACTTGGGACTGCCTTGCCGCATCCCCCGGGACCTCGACGCGGGCAGGATCCTGGCGCGGATGGAGAAGGACAAGAAGAAGGAGAACGGGCGGATTCATTTCGTCCTGCTCAAGAAACCCGGCATGCCCTTTGTCAACGGCGGCGTGCCGCTCGACGCGGTGCGGGAGACGATCGAGGCGATGCGGTCATGAAACGAAGGGACGTGGAAGGCATCCGGCGCGGGATCCGGGAAAAGGACAGGGACCTCGTGAGGCTCCTCAACGAGCGGGCCCGCCTGTCCGCCGAGATGGGCCGGATGAAGGCCGAAAACGGGCTTGCCGTGTTCGACCCGATGCAGGAGCGCCGGGTCCTCGACGGGGTCGCTTCCCTGAACGAAGGGCCGCTTCCTGCGGAGGCGCTGCGGAACATCTGGCGCGAGATCCTCTCCGCGTCGCGCGCACTCCAGGCGCCCCTGTCGGTGGCCTGCCTGGGGCCGGAGGGGTCCTTCGCCCACCTGGCGGCCCTCGAGCGCTTCGGAAGAAGCACGCGGCTTGCGCCGCAGGTGACGATCGGCGGCGTCTTCGACGCCGTGGAGAAACAGCGGTGCGACCTGGGCGTCGTCCCCCTGGAGAATTCCGTGGAGGGGCCCGTGCGGACCACCCTGGCGCGGCTCATCGCGACGCCCCTTTCGATCCGCGGCGAGATCTGCCTGCGCATCTCCCACTGCCTGCTGTCGAAGGCGGCCCTGGGGCGGATCCGCAGGGTCTACTCCCACCCCCAGGCTCTGGCCCAGTGCCGGCAGTGGCTGGCGCGGCACCTGCCCCTGGCCGTTCCCGTCGAGACGGAAAGCACGTCGGCGGCGGTGCTGCAGGCGCGCGGCGACCGGCAGGGGGCGGCCATCGCGAGCCGCCTGGCTTCGGAGATGTACGGCCTTCCCGCCGTCGAGGCGGGCATCGAGGACCACCCGGAGAACACGACGCGCTTCATCGTCATCGGGACGGGCTCGAGCGGACCGACGGGCCGGGACAAGACCTCCGTGCTCTTTTCCACGCAACACCGGCCCGGGGCGCTGCACGCGGCCCTGGCCCCCTTTGCGTCGGCGGGGATCAACCTGCTGCGCATCGAGTCTCACCCGGCAAAGGACCGGATGTGGCAGTACCTGTTCTTCGTCGACTTCGAGGGGCATGCGGAGGATCGGGCCGTGAAGGACGGCCTGCGGAAGCTGAAGCGAAAGACGGCCTTTCTGAAAGTGCTGGGGTCGTACCCCCGGGAGGTGGAACCCTCATGATCTGCATCTCCGTCGTTCCCGCCACCAACGAGGAGGCCCTGTCGCTGCTCGGACGGGCCCTGCCCCTGGCCGAACTTGTGGAGCTGCGGATCGACCGCATCGCGGCCCCCGCGCTTCCCATGCTGCTGCATGCCGGCCGGGAGCGGATCGTGGTGACCAACCGCCGGCGCGACGAGGGCGGCTTCTTCGCGAGCTGCGAAACCCGTCGACTGGACCTGCTGCACGAGGCCGTCGAACTGGGCGCCCGCCTCGTGGACGTCGAGGCGCGCACGGGGGAAAAGGCCGTGGGAAGGCTGGCCGATGCGATCCGGTCCCGGGGCGGCAGGACGAGACTCATCGTGTCGCACCACGACCTGGCGGGGACGCCCTCCGCAAAGGCGCTGACGGCGCGGCTGAAGGCCTGCAGGGCGCTCGGTGCAGACGTCGTGAAGATCGTGACCCTGGCGACCCGCGCGGAGGACAATCTCCGGGTCCTGGCGCTCCTGCCGCAGGCCCGGGAGATGGGGCAGGACCTCGTCGCCTTCTGCATGGGGGAACAGGGGCGCCTGAGCCGCGTGGCGGCCCCGCTCCTCGGGTCCCGCTGGAGTTACGCGAGCCTCGAGAAGGGCGCCGCAACGGCGCCGGGGCAGTTTACGGCCGCGGAAATGAGAACCATCCTGGGGATGCTGCATTCATGAGGGACGCCATGCAGGGGAGGATGCGACACTTCGCCCTTTTCGGGAACCCGGTGGGGCACAGCCTCTCGCCGCTGATGATCAACGCGGCCTTCGGGGCCATGGGAGTCCGCGCCGGCTACGAGTCTCACCGCGTCGAGAACCTGGAGCTTGCGGTGCAAATGATCCGCGAGAAGCCGCTCGAGGGCGTGAGCGTGACCCTTCCGCTGAAAGGGGCCATCATGGCCTTCCTCGACGAGGTGGACGACGATGCCCGCGCGATCGGCGCCGTCAACACCGTGACCAACGAGCGCGGGCGGCTCCGGGGCTCGAACACGGACTGGGTGGGGCTCTCCGCGGCAATAGAGGAACACGTCCCCCTGCGGGGCAGGACGTTCGCCGTGCTCGGTGCCGGAGGCGCCTCGCGGGCGGCCGTCCACGCGATTCTCCGGGCGGGGGGCACCCCGATCGTCTTCAACCGGAGCCGCGACCGGGCCGAGTCGCTGGCCCGGTGGTTCTCGTGCGAGACGCAGCCCCTGGCCAACCTCGGGACGGTGGAGGCGGACATCCTGATCAATACGACCCCCGTGGGGATGCACCCCGACACGGGGGATTCCCCCGTGGACGGGCGCATCCTGGGCCGGTTCCAGTGGGTCGTGGAGTCGATCTACAACCCCCTCGAGACGCGCCTGCTCCGGGAGGCCCGCGCCGCGGGCTGCGGGGTTGTCACGGGGCTTGCCATGTTCGTCCGCCAGGGGGCGGAGCAGATCCGCACCTGGACGGGGCTCGAGCCCCCGGTGGAGCTGATGACGCGCGTGGTGCGGACGACCCTGGCGCAAAACAGGGGATAGGGTATCGGGGATAAGGTACCGGGAAGAGAACGAGAGAAGAACCGGAATGAAGAGATGGCCGAGATAAAAGAAATCAAGCCCCTGGCGCGCGTGAATGCGACGGTGCAGGTGCCCGGCTCGAAGAGCTTCACCCAGCGCGCCCTCGTCGCGGCATCGCTGGCCGAGGGGACATCGCTGCTGCGCAACGCGCTGATCGCGGAGGACACGGGTTATCTCGTCGAGGCGCTGCGCCTGCTCGGCGCGCAGATCGTCAGCTCCGGTCCCGACGTGATCGTCACGGGCACGGGGGGGCGCATCGCGAACCCCGGCCGCGAGCTGCACCTGGGCAGCAACGGGACAGCCATGCGGTTCCTCGTCGGTGTCGCGGCCCTCGGGCCCGGCGACATCACCCTCACGGGGGATGCGAGACTGTGCGAGCGGCCCCTGAAGCCGCTTCTCGAAGGGATCGGGAGCCTCGGAGTGTCCAGCACCTGCCGGAACGCCCCGGGCTACCCGCCGGTCACGATTCGCGGCGGCACGCTGCGCGGCGGGCGGGTCGTCTTCCGGGACATCGAAAGCAGTCAGTACGTCTCGTCGATCCTGCTCGCGGCCCCCTGTGCCGCGGGGGACGTGGAGGTCGAGATTCGGGGCTCCGCCGTCTCGCGCCCCTACGTGGAGATGACCCTCGCGACGATGAAGGCCTTCGGGGTCGCCGTGGAGAAGAGATCCGAGGCCCTCTTTGCCGTGCGGGACGGACAGCGCTACCGGGCATGCCGTTATATCGTGGAAGGGGATCTGTCGAGCGCGTCCTACTTCTTCCTTGCGGCGGCGCTCTGCGGCGGCACGGTCCGCGTGGCGAACACGAACTTCTGGACCCACCAGGGGGACGTACGCTTCCTGCGGTACATGAAGGAGCTTGGCTGCGCCGTTGGAGCCACGGACCAGTGGATCGAGGTGTCGGGCGGTAAACTCGCCGGCGGCGATTTCACGGCCTCCATGGAGGACATCCCCGACATGGTCCCGACGATGGCCGTGCTGGCGGCCCTGCGGCCGGGGAAGACGTTCATCCGCAACGTGTCGCACCTGCGGCTCAAGGAAAGCAATCGCCTGGCGGCCCTCGTCAATGAGCTTGCGAAGACGGGCGTCCGGGCCGAGGAACTCGACGACGGCCTCGTCATCGAGGGGGGCGAGCCCCGGGGCGCCGAGATCGAGACCTACAACGACCACCGGATTGCCATGAGCTTCGCCGTGCTGGGGCTCGTCGCCCCGGGCATGCGGATTCGCAACCCGGGCTGCGTGGGGAAATCCTTCCCCGGCTTCTGGGCCGAGCTGGACAAGCTGTATGGGAGCACTTAACTTCCCCCTTTGAAAAAGGGGGATGAAGGGGGATTTATCCAGAAAAATCCTCCCTGACCCTCCTTTGCGAAAGGAGGGAACCAAGAACATAGGAAGCCCATTGGAGGTCCCCCTTTGAAAAAGGGGGATTCAGGGGGATTTTGAAGATGCTATTTTCCACTTTTACCCTTTACCCGAAACCCGATACCCGATACCCGGGTGCTTCATGAACCTCATCCTCATCGGGTACCGCGGGAGCGGCAAGACATCCGTCGGAAGGGAGCTGGCGAGGCTCCTGGACCGGCCTTTTTTCGACTCGGACCGGATGGTCTTCGCGAAGACGGGAAGGACCGTCCGCGAGATCGTCGAGGCGGACGGCTGGCCCGCGTTCCGCGAGGCGGAGAAGGCGGTGATCGCCGAGCTTTCGGCCCTGGACCATGCCGTCATCTCGTTGGGCGGCGGTGCGGTCATGGACACCGAGAATGTGGCGGCCCTCGAGGAGCGGGGTAAATTCGTGTGGCTGAGGGCCGACGCGAGGACCCTCGCCCGTCGGATGCAGAGCGAGGAAAACGGCAGCGGCCAGAGGCCTTCGCTCACCGGGGCGGGCACGCTGGAAGAAGTCGAGCGGGTGCTGGCGGAGCGCCTGCCGGTCTACCGTGCCGTGGCCGACCTAACCGTCAACACGGCGGGAAAAACCCCCGCGGGCATTGCCGCGGAGATCGCCGCCGCGGTGTCGGAAGACCCGGCTCCGCGGCGGGAGAGACAAGGCAGGAGGCAGCCGCATGTCCGGTAACACCTTCGGAGCGCTCTTCAGGGTCACCACATTCGGAGAGTCCCACGGCTCCGCACTGGGCGCCGTCATCGACGGCTGCCCTCCGGGCATCGACCTTGCGGCGGCGGACATCCAGGTGGAGGTCGACCGCCGTGCGTCATCGGGGCACGCCGCGTCGACCCCCAGGCAGGAAGAGGATCGGGTGGAAATCCTCTCGGGGGTCTTCGAAGGGAAAACGACGGGGACGCCCATTGCGGTGCTCATTCGGAACCGCGAGGCCGACAGCGGCGCCTACGAGGAGCTGAGGCAGGTCGTCCGCCCCGGGCACGGGGATTTCACCTACATGAAAAAATACGGCATCCGGGATCACCGCGGTGGCGGACGCGCCTCCGGGCGCGAAACGGCGGCGCGTGTGGCGGCGGGCGCCGTCGCCCGCAAAGTCCTGGCCCCGGAGGGAATCACCGTGTCGGGCTGCACGGTGGAACTGGGCGGCGTCGGGATCGAGACACGGTCCGACGCGGCGGCGTGCTCGAACCGCCTGCGGTGCCCGGACCCGCAGGCCGCGGCGCGGATGGAAGCCCGGCTCGAGGAAGCAAGGCGCGAGGGCGACACCCTCGGCGGCATCGTGGAGGTGCGCGTGACGGGCTGCCCCGCCGGCCTCGGAGAGCCCGTCTTCGACAAGCTCGACGCCGACCTGGCTAAAGCCCTCATGGGCATCGGGACGGTGAAGGGGGTCGAGATCGGCGCGGGGTTCCAGGCGGCGCGGCTGCAGGGGTCGCAGTGCAACGATGCCATCGGGCCCGGAGGGTTCGAGACGAACCGCGCGGGCGGGGTGCTGGCGGGGATCGCGACGGGGCAGGAGATCGTGATCCGCGCGGCCTGCAAACCGATCCCCTCGATCGCGCTGGAGCAGCGCACGATCGACATCCACGGCAACGCGACAACGGTCTCCGTGCGGGGCAGGCACGACGCCTGCGTCATCCCGCGCGTCATCCCCGTCTGCGAGGCCATGGTCTGCCTCGTCCTTGCGGATCATCTGCTGAGGCAGAGGGCCGTGCGATGAAGCGCATTCTTGTCATCCCCCTTTGAAAAAGGGGGACAAAGGGGGATTTTATTGAATACAAATCCTCCCCTGCCCTCCTTTTTAAAAGGAGGGGGAGAAATAGAAAATATGGACAAATTCCCAATCGGCATCATCGGGGGCACGGGCGGCATGGGCCGCTGGTTTGCCGCCTTCTTCGAAAAAGAGGGCCACCCCGTCCGCGTCTCGGGGAAGGACACGGGCCCTCGCCCGGCCGAGATGGCGGCGGCCTGCCCCGTTGTCATCGTGAGCGTGCCCATCGAGGTGGCGGAGGAGGTCGTCCGGGAGGTGGGCCCGCACATGAAGCGGGACTCCCTCCTCATGGACCTCACCTCCCTGAAGGCCGGGCCCGTGCGCGCCATGCTCTCGTCGTCGGCCTCGGAGGTCATCGGCCTGCACCCGCTGTTCGGCCCGTCGGTGCCTTCCCTGGAGGGACAGAACATTGCGATCTGCCCGGCAAGGGGTGAAACGTGGTTCCCCCGGATTCGGGGCATTCTTGAAGGGAACGGAGCGAAACTCGTCGAGACGACCCCGGAGCGGCACGACGAGGTCATGGCCGTCGTGCAGGCCCTCAACCACCTCGACACGATCGTGATGGGCCTGGCCATCCGGCGAAGCGGGATCGATCGGGAAACGCTGGAGGCCTTCTCGACCCCCATCTTCCGGGGCAAACGGGACATGATCGCCCGGGTGTTCTCCAACGCGGGGCTCCACGCGGAGATCATCACCGCCAACCCGCACGCGGCAAAGACGATCGACCTCTACCGGGAGGTTGCGGAAGAAGTGGCGGAAACCGCCTCGAAAGGAAAAGCCGCCGACCTGGCGGCGCTGATGCGGCCGGGCGGATGGGATGGGCACGAGTGAACCCGTCGCCGTGACCAATAAAGCGTATTGACAGGCAGGGCGAGGCCTGTTATAAGTGCATCTTCGTGGAGAAACAAAAATGTTGAAGGCAATCCTTTCGAAAACCGGCTGGTGGTGGCGCAACTTCATAGGAGGGGTTTGCCTGCTGCCGTAATGACATGAACCAGTGAAATCAAGGCCGTGGGGAACCCCGAGGGTGCTCCGCGGCTTTTTTGTTTTTGTGACGCGATCAAAGGCCGTGCAAGGAGCACGGCCTTTTTTCATTTCAGGGAATCAAATCCCCCTCTGATCCCCCTTTTTACAAGGGGGAGGACCGGAAGGAAGAGAGAATGTTCAAACCGTCTTTTGAGGAATTCAAGGAGCTTTCGAAGCGCGGAAACCTCATCCCCGTCTACCGGGAGATCCTCGCCGACGAGGAGACACCGGTGACGGCCCTGCTGAAGATCCGCAAGCGCCCCTACGCCTTTCTGCTGGAGAGCGTCGAGGGCGGCGAGAAATGGGGCCGATACACTTTCCTGGGCGCGGACCCCCTGGCTGTCGTCCGCGTGAAACCTGCCGAGGTCGAAGTGCGCAGCAACGGCAGCCTCGTGCAGATCCCCCACGGGGGCGATCCCCTGGCCGTCCTGAAGGAGCTTCTCGCCCGGTACCGGCCCGTCACCGTCGACGGCCTTCCGCGCTTCAGCGGGGGCGCCGTGGGATTCTTGTCCTACGAGATGATCCGCTACTTCGAGAAGCGGCTTGCGAAGAGATCCCGCACGGACGCGGGCATCGACGATGCCGTGTTTATGGTGACGGACACGCTCATCATCTTCGACAACGTACGCCACACGATCAAGGTCGTGGCGTCGGCCCGCTGCGACGACGGGCAGGGATGCCTCGAGGGGGCCTACGCCGAGGCGACGGCGAAGATCGACCGAATGATCGACCGTCTCCAGGAACCCATCAAGCCCCTGCTCCTGAGGAGCGGGGATTTCCGCAGGGACGTCGAGTTCGAGTCCAACATGTCGCGGGAGTCCTTCGGGGACATGGTCCGCCGGGCGAAGGACTACATCGGGGCGGGCGACATCATCCAGGCGGTCCTCTCCCAGCGCTTCTCGGCGAAGAACCCCCTCGACCCCGTCGACCTCTACCGGGCGCTCCGCTTTGTCAACCCCTCGCCCTACCTCTTCTTCCTGAAGATGGAAGATGTCCACCTCATCGGCTCCTCACCGGAGGTCATGGTCCGCGTCGAGGACGGCTTCGCCGAGCTGCGGCCCATCGCGGGGACGAGGAAGCGCGGCCGCACGGAGCAGGAGGACCGGGCGCTGGCCGACGAACTGCTCGGGGACCCGAAGGAGAGGGCCGAGCACGTCATGCTCGTCGATCTGGGCCGCAACGACCTGGGGCGCATTGCCGCCATCGGCAGCGTCCAGGTCAACCAGTACATGATCGTCGAGCGCTACTCCCACGTCATGCACCTCGTCTCCAACGTGCGGGCCCAGCTGGCCGGGGGGAGGGATTGCTTCGACGTGCTGCGGGCCGCCTTCCCGGCGGGCACGCTCACCGGGGCCCCCAAGGTCCGCGCCATGGAGATCATCGACGAGCTGGAGCCGGAGCGCCGCGGGCCCTACGGGGGCGCCGTGGGGTACATGAGCTTCACGGGGAATATGGATTTCTGCATCACGATCCGGACCATGCTCCTGAAGGGCGAGACGCTCTCCATCCAGGTGGGCGCCGGCATCGTGGCCGACTCCGACCCCGAGAAGGAGTACGAGGAGACGATCAGCAAGGCTGCCGGGATGATGAAAGCCGTCCGACTAGCAGCAAGGGGTTTTGAGCTTTCGGACGACTAAATCCCCCTCTTTCCCCCTTTATCAAAGGGGGAGGAAAGGGGGATTTGCAGAGCGAACAACAGGAGAAGCAACATGTACCTCATGATCGATAACTACGATTCGTTCACCTACAACCTGGTCCAGTACCTCGGCCAGCTGGGCTGCGAGGTGGCGGTGCACCGCAACGACGAGATCACCCTCGAGGAAATCGAGGCGATGGCCCCCGAGGCGATCTTCCTGTCGCCGGGGCCCTGCACGCCGAAGGAGGCCGGGGTCACCGTCGAGGCGATCCTCCGCTTCCACGAACGGATCCCCATCATGGGAATCTGTCTCGGGCACCAGGCCATCGGCTACGCCTTTGGCGCCGAGGTCGTCCGCGCCCGGCGGCTCATGCACGGCAAGACCTCGCCCGTCTTCAACGACGGCCGCACGATTTTCAGGGGGCTGCCCAACCCGCTCACGGCGGGCCGGTATCATTCGCTGCTCGTGCGCCGGGACACGCTGCCCCCCTTTCTCGAGGTGAGCGCCGAGACCGAGGAGGGCGAGGTCATGGGGCTTCGGCACCGGCACTTTCCCCTCGAGGGGGTCCAGTTCCACCCCGAGTCGGTCCTCACGCCGAACGGGAAACGAATTCTGAGAAACTTCCTGGGGCTGGTCTCCGGGAACGGGAAAGGAGCATAACATCATGATCCGGAAAGCACTGGCGAAGGTCGTCCAGGGAGTCGACCTGCAGGAAGCGGAAATGCTCGAGACCATGACGGAGATCATGGAAGGGAAAGCGACCCCGGCCCAGATCGGGGCCTTCATCACGGCCCTGCGCATGAAGGGGGAAACCGTCGCAGAGGTCACCGGGGCCGCCCGGGTGATGCGCCTCAAGGCCACACGCATCGACGCCCGCTCGCCCGTCATCGTCGACACCTGCGGCACCGGGGGCGACGGGCGCAACACCTTCAACATCTCCACCACGGCGGCCTTCGTCGTGGCGGCGGCGGGGCTCACGGTGGCCAAGCACGGCAACCGCGCCGTATCCAGCAGCTGCGGCAGCGCCGACGTTCTCGAGGCCGTCGGGGTCAACATCGATGCGCCCCCCGAGATTGTCGAGGAATGCGTCCAGCAAGTGGGGATCGGGTTTCTCTTCGCGCCGAAGCTTCACGGGGCGATGAAGTACGCCATCGGGCCCCGGCGCGAGATCGGCCTGCGCACGATATTCAACATGCTGGGCCCGCTGACCAACCCCGCCTCGGCGACGGCCCAGCTTGTCGGTGTCTACGACCCGAAGCTCACGGAGATGTTCGCGGGGGTGCTGAAGAACCTGGGGACGAAGCGGGCCTTCGTCGTGCACGGCTCCGACGGGCTCGACGAGGCCACCGTTACGGGGGAGACGCGCGTCTCGGAACTCAAGGACGGGATCGTCAGAACCTACAACATCGACCCCGTCGACTACTTCGGGAAGACCGACGGCGCGGACGCGCTGGCCGGCGGCGACGCCTCGACGAACGCCGAGATCGCGAAAGCCGTGCTCTCCGGCGAGGAGGGGGCGCGGCGGCGGGTCGTCGTTCTCAATGCGGCCCTGGCCATCGTGGCCGGCGGGAAGGCGGCATCGATCGCCGAGGGGATCAAGGTGGCCGAGGGGTGCATCGACAGCGGCGCCGCGATCAAAAAGCTCCAGGCCCTGATCGAGATGAGCCGAAGCTGAAAAACAGGGTATCGGGGATAGGGTATCGGGGATAGGGTACAAAGGTACGGGGAAGGTTTTTCTGGAAAAATTCT
>CAZPCN010000037.1:19271-22151 GCA_964585095.1 uncultured Syntrophaceae bacterium
AGGGTATCGGGGATAGGGTACAAAGGTACGGGGAAGGTTTTTCTGGAAAAATTCTGCTTCCTTCCCGATACCCGAGTCCCGATACCCCTTGACCGAAGAGACCGAATAGACCGAACAGCGGAACAGACCGGAATGATCCTGCAGAAGATCGTCGAAAACAAGAAAGACGAGATCGCCCGCCAGAAGGAGATCCTGCCCCTGGCGGAGCTGCGGCAGTTGCTGACCGACAGGACCCCGACGCGCGACTTCGCGGGGGCGATCCGGGGGCGCGACTGCGCCGTGATTGCCGAGGTCAAGCGAAGCTCGCCGTCGAAAGGCCGGATTCGCGAGGATTTCGACCCCGTCGCGATCGCCCGCATGTATGAGGAAAACGGCGCCTCGGCCGTGTCGGTCCTGACGGAACGGAAGTTCTTCGAGGGCAGGGCCGCTTACGTGCCCCGGATCGCAAAGGCGGTGAATCTGCCGATCCTGAGAAAAGACTTCATCGTCGACCCGTACCAGATCGTCGAGACGCGTGTCCTGGGCGGCGATGCCCTGCTTTTCATCGCGAGGCTGCTGGATGCGGCCATGCTGCTGGATTTCATCGGCCTCGCCTCGGAGCTGGGGCTTGCGGCCCTCGTGGAGGTCCACGACGAGGAAGATCTGGGGAAAGCGGTTGCGGCAGGAGCGAGGCTCGTGGGGATCAACAACCGCGACCTGGAGACATTCCGAACGGACCTCGAGGTGAGCATACGCCTTGCCCGAAGAGTCCCGAAGGGCATCACCGTGGTAAGCGAAAGCGGGATCAACAGCCGCAGAGACATCGAGAGGCTCATGGAGTCGGGCATTCATGCCTTCCTCGTCGGCGAGAGCCTGATGCGGGAAAAAGACGCCGGGAAGAAACTGAGGGAATTGCTGGGACAGGGTTAAGGGTACAGGGTCCAGGCGTCAGGGTACAGGCGGCAAACGGAAGTAGAAGCATAGATGATTCCGACGAAACAGACGAAACGGACCAAATAGACGAGATAGACGATAGTGGTTCAAATCAAGATCTGCGGCATCACGAATATCGAGGATGCGCAGGCAGCGGCCGGGGCCGGGGCCGATGCGCTGGGGTTCATCTTTCACCCCGCAAGCCCGCGTTGCGTGACGCCTGCCCGGGCGCAGGCGATCATCGCGTCGCTGCCCCCGGCACTCTGCACGGTGGGGGTCTTCGTGAACCTGCCGGCCGCGGAGGTGCTGCAGATTGCGGAGATGTGCGGGCTTGATTTCATCCAGCTTCACGGCAGCGAATCGCGGGAGTACTGCCGCCGGTTCCCCCGCGAAAGGCTCATCAAGGCCCTTTCCTTCCGGAGCGAGGAGGAATTCACCGCCGCGGCGGACTACCCGGTGCGTGCCTTTCTCGTCGATGCCCACGACCCGGTCCGCTTCGGCGGGACGGGAAGGACCTGCGACTGGAACCTCGCGAGCCGGTTTGCCGCCCGGCATCCCCTCGTGCTCGCCGGGGGGCTCAATGCGGAGAATCTCGACAAGGCGATGGAGGCCGTGCGGCCCCTGGCCGTCGATATCTCGAGCGGCGTCGAGGTCTCTCCGGGGAAAAAAGATCATGACAAGATCCGGGCTGTCATTGCCGCGGTCAGGCAGCACGAATCGTTGAGCTTCGCGGGCGACCGGGAATTTATCTTCAGGAAAATCCCCCTGCAATCCCCCTTTTCTAAAGGGGGATGATGATGCCGGCCCCCTTTGCCAAGGGGGCACATGGGGGATTTTATGAAGAATGGCCATCAACAATGAAGGAGACGAAGACGTGAAGATGCCATCGCTGCCTGACAGAAAAGGGCACTTCGGGGTATTCGGGGGGCGGTACGTTGCCGAAACGATCATGCCGGCGCTCGAGGAGCTGGAGGCCGCGTACCGGGAGAGCCGCAGGGACAAAGCCTTCCGGGAGGAATTCCAATACTACCTCCGGCAGTACTCCGGGAGAGAGACGCCGCTGTACCTGGCGGCGAACCTGACGGCAAAGCTGGGCGGGGCGAAGATTTACCTGAAGCGTGAAGACCTGAACCACACGGGCTCCCACAAAATCAACAACACCCTCGGCCAGGCTCTGCTTGCCCGCCGGATGGGAAAGCGCCGCGTCATCGCCGAGACGGGCGCCGGCCAGCACGGGGTCGCCACGGCCACCGTGGCCGCGCTCTTCGGGATGGAGTGCCGCGTTTTCATGGGCGAGGAGGACATCCGCCGCCAGGCCCCCAACGTCCTGCGGATGAAGATCCTCGGCACCGAGGTGGTCCCCGTCACGGCCGGGTCGGCAACCCTGAAGGATGCCATGAACGAGGCCATGCGGCACTGGGTGACCCACGTGCGCGACACCTTCTACATCATCGGCTCCGTCGCGGGCCCCCACCCCTACCCCATGATGGTCCGGGACTTCCAGAGCGTCATCGGCCGCGAAACGAAGCGGCAGATCCTCCGGCAGGAAGGACGCCTGCCGGACTGCGTCGTCGCCTGCGTGGGCGGGGGCAGCAACGCCATGGGGATCTTTTACCCTCTCCGCAACGACCGGGGCGTACGCCTGATCGGCGTCGAGGCGGCGGGGCTCGGGATCGCCACGGGGATGCACTCCGCCTCCATCTCGGCCGGCAGCGTCGGAGTCCTGCACGGCAGCAAGTCGTACCTCCTGCAGGACGAGGCGGGGCAGATCCGCGAGGCCCACTCCGTGGCGGCGGGGCTCGACTACCCCGGCGTGGGGCCCGAGCACAGCTGGTTCAAGAATACGGGAAGGGCGGAGTACGTCTCCGTCGAGGACCGCGAGGCCCTGGAGGCCTTCCGCGTGCTCTGCACCACGGAGGGGATCATCCCCGCCATGGAGAGCGCCCACGCCGTCGCCTACGCCATGAA
>CAZPCN010000038.1:0-21357 GCA_964585095.1 uncultured Syntrophaceae bacterium
TGACCATGCCGATGTCCCCGACGGCGATCCCCGCCCGCTCGATGGCCATGCGGGCCGCTGCTGCCGCCGTCTGGCCGTTGGTGTAGAGGCTCGCCTCCTGGGCGGCGCGCACGTCGCGGTTCTTCGTCTCCCGGATGTACTCCAGGGGCAGGACCGTGTGGCGCTCGCGGATCCCCACGCGCTCCTCGATCCACTCCTCGCTCGAGCCGATGTCCAGATCGCTCAGGAAGCGGTTCGTGATCACGTTCTCCGGGTAGAAGTGCCCGATTCCGTGTAAATAAATCATCTTCGTCTATTCCGTCCAAATCCCCCTTTCATCCCCCTTTTGCAAAGGGGGAACGAGGGGGATTTTCTTGAAGTTTCTTTCCCTGTACCCTGTACCCTGACCCCTGGACCCTGTTACACCAGTTCCCTTCCGATAATCATGTGCTGCACCTCGCGCACGCCCTCGTAGATGTCGATGATGTGGGCGTCGCGGACGAGCTTCGAGATCTCGTACTCCTGCATGAAGCCGTAGCCGCCGTGCAGGTGAAGCCCTTCGTTGGCGCAGAACAGGGCCGCCTCGGCGGCGGTGTTCTTCGCGAGCGACGAGTACATCCCGCGGTCCTCCTCGCGCTCCTGGACCTTTACGGCCGCCTTCATGAGCGCCAGCTCCGCCAGCTCCACCTTCTTCCACATGGCGACGAGCGTCTCTCTCGCCACGGGCATGTCGCAGATCCGCTGGCCGAACTGCTTTCGCTCGCGGGTGTACTGCAGGGTCAGATCGAGGGCGCGCCGGGCGAGCCCCACGCCGATGGCGGCCACCATGGGCCGGGCGTAGTCGAGCACGTCGATGAGGTATTTGAAGCCCTGGCGCCGATCGCCGATGATCTGGCTCTCGTCGACGATCACGTCCTCGAAGGTGACCGTGGCCGTGTTGGAGAGGTGCTGGCCGAGCTTCTCCTCGGGCTTTCCGAGGACGATCCGGCCGCCGCCCCGGGCCGTGAGCTCCGCCTGGGGCTTCGCGGGCAGGTTGGGTTTGCCGCCCTGGAACATCTCCTCGGCCGGCACGATGCAGCAGGCCAGCAGCTGAGCCGTGGGCTTGCCAACCTTGCAGAAGACGGTGAACTGGCTGGCGTAGGAGGCGTTCGTGATAAAGCACTTGGCGCCGTTGAGAACGTACTTGCCGTCGGCGCGCTTGGCGATAAAGGTGCTCATGGAGGAGTTGTCCGACCCGGCGCCGGGCTCGGTGAGGCAGAAAGAGGCCAGCAGGGGCGCCTGGGCGTAGGGCCCGAGGAAATCCTCCTTCTGCTTCGCGCTGCCGTGCTGGGCGATGACCGTGTTGGCCAGGTCGTTGCACATGGCCGAGGTGGAGATGCCCGTGTCGCCGTAGGAGAGCTCCTTGATGATGAGGGCCGACGAGACGGCGTCGATCTCGAACCCCTTCACTTCCTTGGGCACGCTCAGGTTGAGGATGCCCAGCTCCCAGGCCTTGGCGATGATCCCGTAGGGGAATTCGTGGGACTTGTCGATCTGCAGGATGTTCGGGAGGATCTCGTTTTTCACGAAACGCCGGACCGTGTCGACGTACATTTGCTGGTCTTCATTGAGGCGAAAATCCATGGAGTTCTCCTTGATGGTGTTCGTGTTCGAATGTTCTCCGCAGGAGGAGGCCCTTTCCCGATCAGTTGCCGGCAAAGGTCCGTTCGGCGGAGGAGAGAGTGGTCAGCGAGACGCAGGTCACGCCGATCGTTTTGAAGAAGTCCCGGAGGGGACGGTTGGGACCGATTTCGTAGACGGTGTCGGCCTGCGACGCGATGGCCCTCATGTTGTCGCACCACTGGACGGTGCCCGAGAGCTGCGCCACGAGGCGCTCGATCACCTCTTCCCGGTCGGCGGAGTGGAAGCCGCCCGTGAAGTTGGAGGTCACCCGGACGGCGTTTTCAGGCTTCATCTGCCTGCGCACGAAGGCCAGCTCGCCCTCGAAGGGCTCCTCGATGGTGTGCATGAAGCGGCTGTGGAAGGGGGCGCTCACGTTGAGGGCCACGAACCGCGCGGGGTTCTCGTCGGCCAGGGCCTTCACGAGGCGCTCCTCGGCCTCGGGCATGGCCTTCGAGCGGCCGCTGATGACGATCTGGTTGGGCGAGTTGATGTTCGCCACGTCGATGGGCAGATCGGCGAGCAGATCGCGGATCATCCGCGTGCTGAGATCCTTGCGGATGACGGCCGCCATGGAGCCTTCGCCCACCGGGACGGCTTCCTGCATGAGACTGCCGCGGATGTGGACGATGCGCAGCACCGTCTCCAGCGGCAGAACGCCCGCGGCCACCAGCGCCGTGTACTCGCCGAGGCTGTGACCGCCGAACACGTCGGGGGTGATGCCGTATTTGTCGATGATGGCCTTCAGCATGGCGATCTCCGTCACCACGATGCTCGGCTGGGCGTAGGCGGTCAGGTTGAGCTTCTCGTCCTCGCCGAAGCAAAGCGCCGCCACGTCCCACCCCAGTGCGTCGGAGGCCTGCTCGTAGATCCGGCGGCATTCGGGGATGCTCTCGTAGAAATCCTTGCCCATCCCGTGGCGCTGGGAACCCTGTCCCGGAAATACGATGGCGGTTTTGCCGTTAGCCATTTGTCGTCGTCTCCTTCGGTGCTTCCTCTTATCTCTCTCTACAGCAAACGAGCCGCTTCCTGCGGCCCGCCCCGTTATGAGCAACCGTTGTGCCAGGGGGTTGTCAGAAGGGACCGTTGTTTATAATGTGTTGATATGATGAGGGAATGCGGGTAAATGGAAGCGGGCCCAGCGGAGGACGAAGGGGTGAAGAGGTGTATACTTCTCTTCACACTGGGAAGGGGGGTATACAGATCCGGAAAAAAATCTTTACAGGGAGGGGAAAGAAGGTGTAAAGGAATGAACGTTCATTCCGATATGGGTAGCCAAGGGGTCAAGCCATGAAAAATTCGGATAAGCGCAAAGAGATCATGCAGGCGACCCTCGAGCTGATTGCGGAACAGGGGTTTCACGGGGCCCCCATGGCCATGATCGCCGAAAGGGCGGGCGTGGGCGCCGGCACAATCTATCGCTATTTCGAGAGCAAGGACGCGCTGATTGCCGAGGTCTTCAGCGAGCTGGAAAGAACGGTGGTGGAATCCCTGATGCAGGGGTACTCCGTCGAGCGCCCCCTCCGGGACCGCTTCATTCATCTTTCCACCTGGATCATCCGGTATTTCGTGGACCATGCGATCCATTTCCGGTTCATCGAGCAGTACATGAATTCCCCGTACGGGGTGACCATGCGCCGGGAGAGACTGTTGGGGAAGGCACGGGACATCGATCTCTTCCGGCATCTCCTGCAGGAAGGAATCGACCGCCGGGCGTTGAAGGATCTCCCCCTCGCCCTGCACTTCGCCCTGGCCTTCGGGCCCATTCTTTCCCTCCTGCGGGATCACATCCTGGGGTTCCTGGTGCTCGACGATGCGCTGATCCGGAAGGCCGTCGAGGCCTGCTGGGACGGGGTCAGGAGACAGGATGGGCCCGGGTGACGGGCGGCGGGATCGACAGGGCGGGAAATCACAAGGAACGAATGAAACCAGACAGCTTCCCTGACGCCGGCACGGGGTCAGGGAGTTCAATGACCGAATCGAAGAGGTGTTGCATGCAAGTCCGTCCGCACGTCACGATGATCCTTGCTGCCGCGACCCTGTTTGCGGTTTGCATCCTGGCCGGCTGCCAGAATTCCGGGGCAAAAGCGCCGGGGCCGGCCGGGCCTCCGGAAGTGGCCGTGGTGGAAATGAAACCCGAGCGCATCGCGATCACCACGGAGCTGCCGGGCAGGACGTCGGCCACCCTGATCGCCGAGGTGCGCCCCCAGGTGAGCGGCGTCATCCAGCAACGGTACTTCAAGGAAGGCTCCGACGTGAAGGCGGGCGAGGTGCTCTACCAGATCGACCCCGCCACGTACCAGGCCGCCTACGACAGCGCCAGGGCGGCGCTCGCCCGGGCGGAGGCCAACGTGACCTCCATCCGGTTCCGGGCGGACCGCTACCGGGAGCTGGTGGAGATCAGGGCGGTGAGCCGCCAGGAATACGACGACGCGACGGCGGCCCTCAAGCAGGCCGAGGCGGAGATCGCCGCCGGCAAGGCGGCCGTGGAGACCGCGCGGATCAACCTGGGGTACACCCGGGTGACGGCGCCGATCGCCGGGCGCATCGGCAAGTCGTTGGTCACCGTGGGTGCGCTGGTCACGGCGGGCCAGCCGGTGCCTCTGGCGACCATTCAGCAGATCGACCCGGTCTACGTGGACGTGACCCAGTCGAGCGCCGTGCTCCTGCAACTGCAGAAGGCGATGGCGAGCGGCGCGCTCAAGCGCGACAACGCCAACCGGGCCCGGGTCAAGCTGATCCTGGAAGACGGCACGCCCTATCCCCTGGAAGGGACCCTTCAGTTCCAGGACGTCACGGTGGACCCCACAACAGGCTCAACCATCCTGCGCATCGTGTTCCCCAACCCGAAGCGGGTGCTGCTGCCCGGCATGTTCGCCCGCGCCGTCCTGGAAGAGGGGGTCAGCGAAAAGGCGCTCCTCGTCCCGCAGCAGGGCGTCTCCCGGGACCCGAAAGGCAATCCCCTGGCCCTGATCGTGGATGCCGAAAACAAGGTCCAGCAGCGGGTGCTCACGCTCGTTCGCACGATCGGCGACAGGTGGCTCGTCTCGGACGGACTCGCGCCCGGCGACCGGGTCATCGTCGAGGGCATGCAGAGGGTCAGGCCCGGCGCCGTCGTGAAGGCGGTTCCGTTCGCCGAGGCCGCGGGCGGCCCGGGCAAGACGGCCGCCCCCGCGGCCGCGAAGTCCAACTGACGGAGGCGCGCGATGCTCTCGAGATTCTTCCTGGATCGTCCGGTGTTCGCGTGGGTCATCGCCATCATCATGATGGCGGGGGGCGGCCTCGCGATCTACAACCTGCCCGTTGCGCAGTACCCCCCCATCGCCCCGCCGTCCATCGCCATCACCGCTTTCTACCCGGGCGCCTCGGCGGAGACCGTCGAGAACAGCGTCACGCAGATCATCGAGCAGAAGATGACCGGCTTCGACCGGATGCTGTACCTCACCGCGACGAGCGACTCGTCCGGCTCGTGCCGCATCGAGCTTGTCTTTGCCCCGGGGACCGACCCGGACCTGGCCTGGGCGCAGGTGCAGAACAAGCTCCAGCTCGCCATGGCGAACCTGCCGGAGGTCGTCGGCAACCAGGGCGTCAAGGTCAGCAAGTCCACCCGCAACTGGCTGATGTTCGTGGGCCTGATCTCGGAAGACGGCAGCATGGACGGAAACGACCTGCGCGACTACGCCCAGTCCAACCTGGAAAAGGTGCTTTCCAGGGTTCCCGGCGTCGGCGAGGTGGAGATCTTCGGCAGCCAGTACGCCATGCGCGTGTGGCTCGACCCCGACAAGCTGACGAATTACGGGTTGACGATCCAGGACGTGATCGCATCGCTCAGGGCCTACAACGTGGAGGTCTCGGCGGGGCAGTTCGGCGGCGCGCCCGCCGTGAAGGGGCAGCGCCTGAACGCGAGCATCGTCGTCCAGAGCCTCCTCAAGACGCCCGAGGAGTTCGCGGCGATCCCCCTGCGCACCAACCCCGACGGCTCCGTCGTTCGCGTCCGGAACGTGGGTCGCACCGAGTTGGGCACCGAGACCTACGACGTCCAGGCCTTCTTCAACGGCAAGCCTTCCGCCGGGATGGCCATCCGCCAGGCCGCCGGGGCCAACGCCCTGCAGACGGCCGACAATGTGAAGGCAAAGATGGCGGAGCTGAGCCATTTCTTTCCCCCCGGCATGAAGGTCATCTTCCCCTACGACACGACGCCCTTTGTCCGGGTGGCCATCAACGAGGTGTTCAAGACGCTCTTCGAGGCCATCGTGCTCGTGTTCCTGGTCATGTACCTGTTCATGGGCAACATGCGCGCCACCCTCATCCCGACCATCGCCGTCCCTGTCGTGATCCTGGGGACTTTTGCGGTCCTGGGATTCTTCGGCTTCTCCATCAACATGCTGACCATGTTCGCCATGGTGCTGGCCATCGGCCTGCTCGTCGACGACGCCATCGTCGTCGTGGAAAACGTGGAGCGGATCATGAGCGAGGAGGGCCTCTCGCCCCGGGAGGCCACGGCGAAGTCCATGGACCAGATCACGAGCGCCCTGATCGGCATCGGGCTTGTGCTCTCGGCGGTCTTCGGCCCCATGGCCTTCTTCCCCGGCTCGACGGGCGTCATCTACCGCCAGTTCTCGGTCACGGTCATCTCCTCCATGCTCCTCTCGGTGCTGGTGGCCCTGATCCTGACGCCGGTGCTCTGCGCCACGCTTCTGAAGCCGGTGCCCAGGGGGCACGAGCCGGCGGAAAACGCCGTGTGGTTCCTGCGCCCCTTTTTCCGCTGGTTCGACAGCCGGTTCTTCCGCCTCCGCGATCTGTACATGCGCCTGGTGCGCCGTTCCATCACGAACAAGCTGCGGTACCTGGCCGTCTTCGTCCTCATCGTGGCGGCCATGGGAATCCTGTTCCTCCGCATGCCCACGGCCTACCTCCCCGACGAGGACCAGGGGATCCTGCTGGTGCAGGCCATGCTTCCTGCCAACTCGACCCTGGAGCAGACCGAAGAGGTGATGAAACGGGTCCGGACCTATTTCTTCGAGAACGAGAAAGAGGCGGTGGAAGCCGTGTTCACCATTTCCGGCATCAGTTTTTCGGGCCGGGGGCAGAACGCGGGGTTTTCCTTCATCAAGCTCAAGGACTGGGACCTCCGCGATCGGGCGGATCTTCGGGTCACGGCCCTGGCTGGAAGGGCCATGGGGGAGTTCTCGAGGATCCGCAACGCCATGGTGTTCGCCTTCGCGCCTCCGGCCGTGGTGGAGCTGGGGCAGGCCAAGGGGTTCGACTTCCAGCTGCTGGACCGCGGAGGCCTGGGCCACGCCAGGCTGATGGAAGCCCGCAACCAGATCCTCGGCATTGCGGCCGGGGACCCGGTCATGACGAAGGTCCGCCCCAACGGCCTGGAGGACGTGCCCGAGTACCGCGTCGACGTGGACTGGGAGAAGGCCGGCGCCCTGGGCGTGCCGATCGCCTCGATCCACCACACGATTGCGGCGGCATTCGGAAGCGCCTACGTCAACGACTTCATCCAGGCAGGCCGCGTCAAGCGCGTCTATGTCCAGGCCGACGCCCCGTACCGCATGCTGCCCACCGATCTGGAAAGGCTCCACGTGCGCAACACCGCGGGCCGGATGGTGCCCTTCTCCTCCTTTGCCACGGGCCACTGGACGTCGGGCTCCCCGAAGCTGGAGCGGTTCAACGGCTTCCCGTCCATCAACATCCTGGGCGAGGCGGCGCCGGGCCGGAGCTCCGGCGAGGCCATGCAGGCCATGGAGGGCTTCGTCCGGGAGCTGCCCCAGGGCGTCGGGTACGACTGGCAGGGGCTGTCCTACCAGGAGCGGATGTCCAGCTCCCAGGCCCCCCTGCTGTATGCCTTTTCCATCTTCGTGATCTTTTTGTGCCTGGCGGCACTCTACGAGAGCTGGCCCATCCCCATCTCGGTCCTGCTGGTCTTGCCCCTGGGGGTCATCGGCGGGGTCATCGCTTCCAGCGCGCGGGGACTGCCCAACGACGTGTACTTCCAGATCGGCCTGCTGTCCACGCTGGGGCTGACGACGAAGAACGCCATCCTGATCGTCCAGTTCGCCAAGGCGGGCGTCGAGCAGGGGATGGGGCTGGTGGAAGCCACCCTGGAGGGTGCGAGACTGCGCTTCCGCCCGATCATCATGACCTCGCTGGCCTTCGGGTTCGGCGTCTTGCCGCTGGCCGTGGCGACCGGCGCCGGGGCCGGGGCCCAGAACGCCATCGGCACGGGCGTGCTGGGCGGCATGGTGACCGCCACGGTCCTGGTGATCCTCTTTGCGCCCCTCTTCTTCGTGCTCGTCGAGACCTTCCTCGGCAAGGGCCGCAGGGGGACCGCCGTCGTGTCCGGCGGCGGCCATCCGTCCCTGGCGGCGCTGAAGGGAAGGCTCTCGGGCATGAGGGAACGGCTGTCCGGGAAGCGCACGGGCACGGAAACAACCATGACAGACGATGGGACACCATCAGAGGATCGATGATATGAGCAGGATCTTTCTTCTCATGCTGATCATTGCGCTCCTGGGAGGGTGCTCCCTGGCGCCGACGTACACGCGCCCGGAGGCCCCCGTTCCTGCCTCTTGGCCGGCCTCAGTGGGTCCACAAGCGGACAAAACGAAGGAAGCCGCTGCGGATGTCCCGTGGAAAGAATTTATCGTCGACGAGAAGCTGCAGAAGGTCGTCGGGCTGGCGCTTTCCAACAACCGCGACCTGCGCGTGGCCGCCCTGAACGTCGAACGGACGCAGGCCCTGTACCGCATCCAGCGCGCCGAGCTGCTGCCGTCCGTGAACGCCGGCGCCGTGTTCAGCAAGGAGCGGGTGCCCGGGATCCTCTCGGGCAGCGGACAGCCGAAGACGACGGAGCTCTACAACGTCAACGTGGGCATCAGCCAGTGGGAGATCGATCTCTTCGGCCGCATCCGCAATCTCAGCGATGCGGCCCTCGAGCAGTACTTCGCCGTGGAGCAGGCCCGCGCGAGCGCGCAGATCGCGCTGGTGGCCGAAGTGGCCAACGTCTACCTCGCCCTTGCCGCGGACCGCGAGAATCTGAAGCTTGCCCAATCGACCCTCGAGACGCAGCAGGAGACCTACGAGATGATCCGCCGCCGCGCCGAGGTGGGTGCCTCGTCCGATCTCGACCTGCGCCAGGCCCAGACCCGGGCGGACGCGGCGCGGGTCGACATCGCCCGGTACACGAGCCAGGTGGCCCTCGACGAGAACGCGCTGCGGTTCCTGGTCGGGTCCCCGGTGCCCCCCGAGCTTCTGCCCGACGCGCTGGACGGCGTGGCGGCGCCCCGCGACTTCACCCCCGGCCTGCCCTCCGAGGTGCTGCAGCGCCGCCCCGACATCCTGCAGGCCGAGGCTCAGCTGCGGGCGGCCCATGCGAACATCGGCGCGGCCCGGGCGGCCTTCTTCCCCCGCATCACGCTCACCACGAGCATCGGCACCACGAGCGACCAGCTCTCCGGGCTCTTCAAGTCCGGCTCCGAGACGTGGTCGTTCATCCCGCAGATCGTCATGCCGATCTTCGACGCCCGGACGTGGGCGGCCTACGACGTGACGAAGGTGGACCGGGAGATCGCCCTGGCCCAGTACGAGAAGGCGATTCAGGCGGGATTCCGGGAAGTGGCCGACACCCTGGCCCAGCGCGAAACCCTGGGGGATCAGCTGCAGGCCCAGCAGTCGCTCGTGGAGGCCTCGGAGGTCGGCTACCGCCTCTCCGATGCGCGCTACACCAGGGGGATCGACAGCTACCTGCGCGTCCTGGACGCGCAGCGCTCGCTCTACAGTGCACAGCAGGGGCTCATCGCCGTCCGCCTGGCCCGGCTCGCCAACCTGGTGACCCTCTACAAGGTGATGGGGGGAGGCGCATTGTAAACGCAAGAACGTTGAAGGCAAAAGAGGTGAGTGTCATGTGCAGGCGCAGCACGCGCACATCCGGGTCTTCCGCCCCGATCAGCCTCGAGGAGCGTTACGGGAGCCTCTTCGACAACGCCGGCGAAGGCATTTTCCAGACATCCGTGTCGGGTCGGGTCCTCAACGTCAACCCGGCCCTCGCGAGGCTGTTCGGCTACCGGTCGCCCGGGGAGATGAAACGGAACATCAAGGCGGCATACCGGCAGATTTATGCGGACCGCAGCCTGCGGGAGAAGATCCTGCGCCGGGTCGAGGCCGAGGGACATGCGAAGTTCGAATTTCGGTTCCTCCGGAAGGACAAGTCCAAGGGGTGGGGCTACACGAGCATGCATGCCGTGCGCAACGCACAAGGCAATACCGCCTACTACGAGGGATTCTTCGTCGACATGACGGCGCACAAGGAACTGGAGGAGCAGCTCCAGAAGTCGCGCGACCTCCTCGAGCAGCGTGTCGTCGAGCGGACCCGGAAGATCGCCCAGCTCAACAAGGAGCTTGCCGCGGATATCGCGCAGCGCAAGAAGATCGAGAAGGAATTGCGGGTCCGCGAAAAGGAACTGAAACGGCGCGCCGTCAAGCTCGAGGCGTTCAACATCACCCTGCGCACGCTCCTGGAACAGCGGGAGACCGATCGGAAGGAGATCGAGCGCCGGATCCTGACCAACATCGACGAGCTGATCATGCCGTGTATCGAGCGGCTCAAGGGCACGGCGCTCACGAAGCAGGCGCAGGTGCACGTCCTGCATCTCCAGGAAAACCTGCGGACGCTCACCTCCCCCTTCCTGAGCCGGATCAAGGAGAACGGCCGCCTGACGGCGAGGGAGCTCCAGATTGCCGATTACATCAAGAAGGGGAGAAGCTCCAAGCAGATCGGGGCCCTCATGCGTCTCTCCCCGGGAACCGTCGACTTCCACCGGAACCGGATCCGCAGGAAACTGAACCTCCGCGGGCAGAAGGTCAGCCTCCAGGCTTATCTCCTGAACCAGGCCTGAGCAGAACACTCCATGTCTGCGGGCAAAAAAAGGGCAGGCCCGGGGGCCTGCCCTTTCACTGCCGGCGCGAGATGGGGACTCGGCCGCCTATTTTACAAACGGGGCGGGGACCGGGTAGATCTTGCGACCGAAGACCGTGTTGCACACAACGGCTCCGGCGACATAGACGCCGATCCAGCCCGACACGATCAGCAGCCAGCCCACGATGGGCTTGCCCACGGCGGGATCCATCTTGCCCAGGTCGAGGAACACGATGCACCACAGGACGATGTCGATCAGGACGACCAGCAGGAAGAGGAGTTTCGTGGACTTCAGGTACGCGGGGGTCACGGCCGTGAGGAAGCCGGCCCCGGCCATCCAGGTCCATCCCTCGACGTAGACATGGGGAGCCATGCCGAACTTGATCATGAGGAACTTGGAGAGAACGCTCAGCGAGGCGCCGAACATGAAGAAGGCCGAGAAGAACAGGAAGACGTTGCCGCCGGTGATGTTATGATCTTTCAATTCCATGACGGCCACTGTGTACTGGACGACGCCGCCGCCGACGAGCCACGCGAACAGGATGGGGAGGCCTTCAACCTTTACCCAGCCAAGAAACACGGCCCCGAAACCGAAGCAGGCCACTGCGAGGGCGCCCAGACCGGCAGGCCCCGGAGATGCAAAGGTATGCTCTTGTGCCATGATTACGAGTCCTCCTTTTGTGAATGATATGAAGCGATAAAAGGGTAAAAAGGGGATGCTTCAACCCCATGCAACGGAAAGCCTCTCTCTTTTTCGGCTTTCCCGCCTCAACGTGTCGTTTCCTCACCTCCTTTCTGTTGGATTGACCCCTTGAAAAAAACCTGACACCCGAAGGGTGGCATTTCGGTGATGTCATCGCGGCGGCTCATTGCCCGCGCGTGCCTGTTTCGGTTGTGCAGGATGAAGTTTTGAGAGGCATCCTGCACAACCGAAACGAGGAAAAAGGTTGGCACAGAACACATCGTAACCATATCAGTCACGCGCGGAAAAGCAATGTAGCGGAATTATATGAAAAATAGATAAGGAGGTTCTATAGACTCAGGGAGCACAGGCCCGGTCTTGACTTGCCCTGCCGTTGCCGGTATGATGACGGAAAACAGCGCCCCGGGATCCTGCGCGTACCGGGGAGTTGCCAGGGGCCATGCCGCTTCCCGGGCTTCGTGCGGGCGAGGTGGTGATGGTCTTTTTTCGTTGGACCCGGCGGGGACCCTCCCATGGAACTCTTCATCCTGGCGGCGGTGAGCCTCACGATCGCCGTCTCGCTGATCCTCAAGAAGGAGAAGGACTCCGTCCAGGTTTCCTTCGCCCTCGTGTGCCTCGCCCTGTTCCTTCAGAAGGGGGGGGCGTTCGTCAACGGACTCTTCGAGCAACCTCTTCTGCAATTCCTGAGCAACGCGGGATTCCTGGTCCTGCCCCCGCTCCTGCTCGAGTTCTCCCGCGCCATGCTGCGCGGCAAGAGTTTTCTGTCGCGCAAGGAGGTCGCCGCCGCGTCGATCCTCAGCCTGCTCTGGGCCGCGGCCTGGTTCACGCCGCTCGCGCGGGAGGCCTGGTTCGAGCCGGCGCTCGTGGCGTACCTCTGGATCGCGATCCTCTATTGCCTCGGGGCCCTGTTCCTCTTCATCCGCGCGCGCGCGCCCGGCGTGGAGCGCACCCGGATGGTCTACGTCACGATGGCCTGCGCCATCACGGCAGCCGTCAGCCTCCTGGACATCTTCCACTACCTGGGCTTCCGGTTCCCCCCGGTCTCCAACCTGGCCCTGGCGGGCCTGCTGTACTTTGTGCTGGTCATCATCCTGCACCCGAGGCTCCCCGAGCTCTATGAGATCATGGTGCGCGGGCTCGTCCTCTCCGTCGTCACGCTGTTCGCCACGGGCACCTTCTTCTTCATCCTGGGGCTCTTCGGCACCATCGAGCCCGTTTACTTCACCCACGTGCTCACGGCCTCCTTCATCATCGTCATCTCCTACGACCCCTTCCGGGTCATCATGAAGAAGGTCTTCAATTACTTCTTCCCCGAGGCGAAGGACATCTTCTCGTCCATCTACGGGTTCGACCAGGAACTCGAGAGGGAGAAGTCGCAGCTCCTCGAGGAGATGGCCACGGCGATGGCCCACGAGATCCGAAACCCCCTGGGCTCGATCAAGGGCGCAGGCCAGTTCCTGCGCTCCGAGGAGGACAACCCCGAAAGCCAGAAGCTTCTCGACGTGATCATCGAGGAGACGGACCGGCTCAACAACGTGGTGACGCAGTTCATGAACTACGCGAAGCCCTATGCCGTGAACCCGAAGCTCTACGACATCAACGGCATCATCGAGAAGGCCGTCGAGGTCATCCGGGTCAGCGGCCTGCCCGAAGGGGTCGCCGTCGAGACGGAGCTTCACCCCGGCCTGCCGCAGGTCTACGTCGACGGAGAGCAGATGAAGCAGGTGATCCTGAACATCGCCTTCAACGGCATCGAGGCCATGCCCGACGGGGGAACCCTCACCATCCGCACGACCCGCATCGAGAGCGAGGAGGGCGAGGCCGTGGGGATCTCCGTCCGCGACACGGGCAAAGGGATGTCGAAGGAGGACCTCCAGAGCATCTTCAAGCCCTTCTTCACGACAAAGGAGCGGGGCGTGGGGCTCGGGCTCTCCATCTGCCAGCGGATCGTCAAAAACAACAACGGCTCCATCCGGGCGAAGTCGATCCCGGGCCAGGGGTCGATATTTTACATCCGGCTGAACCTGCCACAGGGGTGACGGCTGGGGTGCATCGCGCGTGAGAGAGGTTGAGAAGGTAAGAGGGTGAGAGGGTGAGAACGCAGAATAAGACGGTGTCCATCCCTCTGTCCAAGATGAACGTCAGCGAGCCTCTGACGTGACGAAAATGTCTCAATAGCCGCGGTCTCAAAGAGCCTTGACGGCCGGGGCAAAGTAAACTAAAGTCTGATTTTCAATCACCCGTCCATGGGAACGCAAGTGTCTAAAATCCCCCGGAAAAAGATCCTCATCGTCGATGACGAGGTCAACATGCGCCTGGTGCTCAAGGCGATGCTGACCAAGGAGGGCTACGAGGTCGAGACGGCGGCCGACGGCCTGGAGGCGCTCGCCCTGCTGAAGCGCCGCGAGGTGACGGCCTGCGTCACCGATCTCAAAATGCCCAAGCTCGACGGAATGGGTCTTTTGAACCGGATGGTCGAGGAGTACCCGGCGGTCCCGGTCATCCTCATCACCGCCCACGGCACCGTCGCCACCGCTGTGGACGCCCTCAAGAAAGGGGCCTTCGACTACATCACGAAGCCCTTCGACCAGGAGGAGCTCAAGCGCGTGATCGGCAAGGCCGTCAAGACGCGGGTCCTGAGCGACGAGGAAGTCCAGCTGCCCCCGGCCGAGATCGACCGCAGCGAGATCGTGGGTTCGGGCCCGCAGATGGCGAAGATCTTCGAGGTCATCAAAAAGGTGGCCCCCACGACGACGACGATCCTCATCACCGGAGAGACCGGGACGGGCAAGGAACTCGTGGCCAACGCCATTCATGCCGGCAGCCCCCGCAAGCACAACCCCTTCATCAAGATCAACTGCTCGGCCATCGCCGAGAACCTCATCGAGAGCGAGCTGTTCGGCTACGAGAAGGGAGCATTCACGGGGGCCGTCTCCAGCAAGCCGGGACGTTTCGAACTGGCCCACAAGGGCACGCTTTTCCTCGACGAGATCGGCGACCTGCCCCGGGAGATGCAGGTGAAGCTCCTGCGGGTCATCCAGGACCACGAGTTCGAGCGCGTCGGCGGCATCCAGACCATCAAGGTGGACGTGCGGCTCGTGGCCGCCACGAACCGCAACCTCCAGCAAGACGTGAAGGAGGGCCGCTTCCGGGAGGACCTCTTTTACCGGCTCAACGTCATGCCGATCCACGTCCCGCCCCTGAGGGAGCGCAAGGAGGATATCCCGGCCCTGCTCGACTATTTCATCGACAAGTTCAACCGCAAGCTCGACCGGCACATCGCGGGGGCGGACCCCGAGGTGCTGGAGCTGCTCCAGGACCACGAATGGCCCGGCAACATCCGCGAGCTGGAAAACCTCACCGAGCGGCTCGTCCTCATGGCGAAGGGCGAGACGATCGTCATGGGCGACGTCCCCGCCGAGCTCATCGAGGCCGTCGAGGCCCTCGAGCCGGCCGTGGCGGCGGACGACAGGCGCTCCATCAAGGATCTCATCCGGGAGAAGACCGAGGACATCGAGAAGCAGATGATCGTCCGCGTCCTCGAGGAGTGCGAGGGCAACATCTCGAAGGCGGCCCGGCAGCTGGGGCTGAGCCGCCGGGGCCTGCATCTGAAATTGGCAAAATACAATCTCCGCTGAATGGGGAAGGAAGAGAGAACATGGTCAACCGGATCGAAATCGGTTTCAGGAAAAACATCCGCGACGCCCTGGGCGAAAAGGTCAGGCGGCGCATCGTGGAGAACCTCCGCCTCGACGTAGAGGGGGTCGAGACGATCGACGTCTTCACCATCGAGGGCGACCTTCGGAAGACGGAGCTCAGGCAGGCCGCCGCGGGCCCCCTGTCGGATCCGGTGATCCAGCGACACGCGATCAACCGCGGGCTGGCCGAGACCTTCGACTGGCTCATCGAGGTGGGTTTCCGCCCCGGTGTCACGGACAACGTGGGCAAAACGGCCACGGAGGCCATCGAGCTGCTCGTCGGCAAGCGCACGCCCCTGAAGGTCTACACGTCGCGGCAGTACGTGATCCGCGGCAAGATCGGCCGCGGCGACGCGGAACGGATCGCCTCGGGCGTGCTCGCCAACGAGCTCATCGAGCGCTACGAGATCGTCGAAGGGAAGGGCTGGGACCCGAAGGCGGGCATGAAACCCACCGTGCCCAAGGTGACGGGGGTGGACGATGCGCGCATCGAGGAGATCGACCTCAACGTCCCCGATGCGGAGCTGATGGCCATCAGCAGCCGCGGGACGCTGGCCCTCTCGCTCGAGGAGATGAAGGCCATCCAGGCCTACATGAACGACCCGGCGGTGCTCGAGGAGCGCAGGAAGGTCGGCCTCGGCTCGAAGATCACCGACATGGAGCTCGAGGTGCTCGCCCAGACCTGGTCGGAGCACTGCAAGCACAAGATCTTCAACAGCTTCATCGCCTACGAGGAGCAAGACGGGACGCGCCGCGAGATCGACTCGCTCTTCGCGAGCTGCATCAAGGCTTCAACGAAGGAGATCCGCCGGCGCCTCGGCGCGGAGGACTGGTGCCTCTCGGTCTTCGTGGACAACGCCGGCGTGATCCGGTTCAACGACGACTGGAACCTCGTCTTCAAGGTGGAGACCCACAACTCGCCCTCGGCCCTCGACCCCTACGGCGGGGCGCTCACGGGCATCGTGGGCGTCAACCGCGACCCCTTCGGCACGGGCAAGGGCGCGCGGCTCATCTTCAACACCGACGTCTTCTGCTTTGCCGATCCCTTCTACGACAGGCCGCTGCCGAAGCGGATCCTGCACCCGCGGCGCATCTACGAGGGCGTGCGGGAGGGCGTCGAGCACGGCGGCAACAAGAGCGGCATCCCCACGGTGAACGGCTGCATCGTCTTCGACGACCGCTTCCTCGGCAAGCCGCTCGTGTACTGCGGCACGGCGGGGCTCATGCCCGCCGAGATCCTCGGCGAGCCGAGCCACACCAAGTCCATCCGGCCGGGCGATCTGGTCGTCATGACGGGCGGGCGCATCGGCAAGGACGGCATCCACGGGGCCACGTTCTCCTCGGAGGAGCTCCACGAGGACTCGCCCGTCTCGGCCGTCCAGATCGGCGACCCCATCACCCAGAAGAAGATGACCGACTTTTTGCTCATGGCCCGGGACCGCGGCCTGTACCGGGCCATCACCGACAACGGCGCCGGCGGCCTGTCGTCCTCGGTGGGCGAGATGGCGGGCATGTCGGGCGGCGCGGAGCTGGACCTGAAGAACGCCCCCCTGAAGTACGCGGGTCTCGCCCCCTGGGAGATCCTTCTCTCCGAGGCGCAGGAGCGCATGAGTCTGGCCATCCCGCCCGAGAACATCGACGAGTTCATGGCCCTGGCCCGCAAGATGGAGGTGGAGGCCACCATCCTGGGCACCTTTACCGACTCGGGGAAGTTCCACATCCGCTACGGCGGCAAGACGGCGGCCTGCCTCGACATGCCATTCCTCCACGACGGCGTGCCCCAGATGAGGCTTGCGGCCAAGTGGGTTCCCCCGCGCCACCCCGAGCCCGGTTTTGCCGAGCCGGCCGATTACGGCAGGGCCCTCAGGACGATGCTCTGCCGCCTCAACATCTGCAGCAAGGAGTCCGTCGTGCGCCAGTACGACCACGAGGTCCAGGGCGGCAGCGTGGTGAAGCCGCTCGTGGGCGTCGCCAACGACGGGCCCAGCGACGCCGCCGTCATCCGGCCCGTGCTCGAGTCCTATGAGGGGGTCGTCGTGGCCAACGGCATCTGCCCGCGCTACAGCGACATCGACGCCTGGCACATGGCGGCCTGCGCCATCGACGAGGCCGTGCGCAATGCCGTCGCCGTGGGCGTTTCATTGGAGAGGCTCGCGGGCCTCGACAACTTCTGCTGGTGCGATCCCGTCCAGTCGGAGAAGACGCCCGACGGCCACTACAAGCTTGCCCAGCTCGTGCGGGCCAACCTGGCGCTCTACGAGCTGACGCTCCTCTACGGCGTGCCCTGCATTTCGGGCAAGGACAGCATGAAGAACGACTACCAGATCGGCGACACGAAGATCTCCATCCCGCCCACGCTGCTCTTCTCCGTCATCGGCCGCATCGAGGACGTGCGCAGGGCCGTCACGATGGACGCCAAACGGGCGGGCGATCTCGTCTACGTGCTGGGCGAGACGAAGAGGGAGCTGGGCGGCTCCGAGTGGTATGCCCTGCACGGCTTTGTCGGCAATGACGTGCCCAAGGTGGATGGCGAGCGAGCCCTGGCGCTCTACCGGGCCCTGGCGAAGGCCATCCGCGGGGGGCTCGTGGCCTCCTGCCACGACTGCTCCGACGGGGGTCTCGGTGTGGCCCTGGCCGAGACAGCCTTCTCCGGCGGCTTCGGCATGGAGATCGATCTGGCGGCCGTGCCTGCAAGCGGGATCGCCCGCGACGACGAGGCGCTCTTCTCCGAGACCCAGAGCCGGTTCGTCGTCACCGTCCGACCCGAGAACAAGACCGCCTTCGAGGCGGCGCTTGCGGGAAGCACATTGGCCTGCATCGGCGCGGTGACGGGCGATAGCCTATTCCGCCTGAAGGGGCTGAGGGGCGGCGTGATCCTCGAGGAGAAGATCGGGGATCTGAAGGAAGCATGGCAGAAAACCTTGCGGTTTTAGTGACCATGAGAAGCTGTGCTTTCATGTCCAAGTGAAGAGGAGATAAGAAAATCCCCCTTTCATCCCCCCTTGTAAAAGGGGGAGAAACAATGATTACCCTTTGCAAAAGTGGGGAACCATAAACAGTCCCCCCTTTTGTAAAGGGGGGCAGGGGGGATTTGAATCCGTGCGACTGCAAAGACAGGATAGTCACATAACGAGGTAAGGGATGCCTAAGATTGTAAAATCGATTGTACTGACGGGGAACGGGACGAACTGCGAGCGGGAGATGGCCCACGCCTGCCGGCTGGCGGGATCGGACGAGGTGGACATCGTCTACATCCACGAGATCCTCAACGGCGAGAAGCGTCTCGACGACTACCACTTCCTGAACCTGCCCGGCGGGTTCCTCGACGGCGACGACCTGGGCTCGGCCAAGGCGGGCGCCAACCGGATCATCCACGCGAGGGTGAAGGGAAGCGGCGAGCCCCTGCGGGAGCAGCTCCAGCGCTTCATCGGCGAGGGCAAGCTCGTCCTCGGCGTCTGCAACGGCTTCCAGCTCATGGTGAAGCTGGGCATCCTGCCGGCCTTCGACGGCGAGTACTTCAAGCAGACGGTGACGCTCTCCTTCAACGACTCGGGCCGCTTCGAGGACCGCTGGGTCTGGCTTGCGGTCAACGAGAAGTCGCCCTGCGTCTTCACGCGGGGGCTGAAAAAGGTCTACCTCCCCGTGCGCCACGGCGAGGGGAAGTTCATGGCCAAGAGCGCCCCGATCCTGAAGCGCCTGCACCGGCAGCAGCAGGTTGTAGCCCGCTACTGCACGCAGGACAGCGACAGGCCCACCATGGAATACCCTGCAAACCCCAACGGCGCTGTCGACGCCATCGCCGGGATCTGCAACGAGACGGGGCGCCTCTACGGCATGATGCCCCACCCCGAGGCCTACACGCACTACACGAATCACCCCCGCTGGACGCGCGAGGATCTCCCCGAGGAGGGGATGGGGCTGGCATTTTTCAAGAATGCCGTGCAGTTCATCCGGAGCGACGAGTTCGATCGGAGGCCCGCGAGGATCGCGGAAGCGGGTTGATCCCAGGGTATCGGGTATAGGGTTTCGGGTATCGGGGAGGAAGTAGGGATTGCATGTCCCGAGACCCTGTCTGCATGACGAAACAGACGAAACAGACCAAATAGACGGAATAGACGCGAGCCACGACGCAGGAGGGGCGAAGATGGCCGACACATTCAAGGCACTGGTGCTGCGGCAGGAAGGCGACCGGGTCCGAAACGCCGTAGAGGAATTGCAGATCAGCGATCTGCCCGAGGGCGACGTTCTCGTGGCGGTCGAGTATTCCTCGCTGAACTACAAGGACGCCATGGCCGTCACCGGCACGGGGAAGATCGTGCGAGAATACCCCATGGTGCCGGGCATTGACCTGGCGGGCACCGTCCTGGAGTCCAAGTCGCCCTTCTACAAGGCGGGCGACAGGGTCGTTCTCACGGGCTGGAGCGTCGGCGAGCGCTACTGGGGCGGATACACCCAGCGGGCGCGCGTCAACTCCAACTGGCTCGTCCCGCTACCCGAGGGCCTGGACACGCGCCGGGCCATGGCCATCGGCACGGCCGGATTCACGGCCATGCTCTGCATCATGACGCTCGAGGAGGCCGGGATCAAGCCGGGAAGCGGCGCGATCCTCGTCACGGGCGCCGCCGGCGGCGTGGGCAGCGTGGCCGTAGCGGTCCTGTCCGGCATGGGGTACCGGGTCGCCGTGCTGACGGCGCCCGGCCAGGAGGAAACGCACGAATACCTCCAGGACCTGGGCGCCACGGACTTCGTGTCCGGACCGGAGTGGGCCGAGATGCCCCGGCCGCTGGAGACCCAGCGCTGGGCCGGCGCGATCGACACGGTGGGCGGCAGGGTCCTCGCAAGAGTGCTGGCCGAGATGAACTATGGCGGCTGCGTGGCAAACTGCGGCCTCGCCGGAAGCTCCGATCTGCCGACGACGGTCATGCCTTTCATCCTCAGAGCCGTGAGCCTCCGTGGGGTCGATTCGGTGATGTGCCCGATCCCGCGACGCAAGGCGGCCTGGTCCCGGCTGGTGCGCGACCTGCCGGCGCAGACGCTCGAGAAGATCACCCCCGGCATCATCTCCCTTGCCGACGTTCCGAGGTACGCCGCGGAGCTGCTGGCCGGGAAAGTCCGCGGGCGCATCGTGGTGGGCGTGCGGGCATAAGAAGGGGGCCAGGGGTCAGGGTAAAGGGTCCAGGGTGCAGAGAAAAAGGATCGGGAGGAGATTCCCGATCCTCTTTTTTGGATAACGGCGAAAACATTTCCATGCATGAATACACGATTGCGACGGCCCTGATCATTTTTTCCGGCGCCCTGCTGCAGGGACTGGCCGGTTTCGGCGGGGCTCTCGTCTCGATGCCCTTTTTGCTCCTCTACGCCGAACCCGTGTGGGCCGCGCCCGTGGTCGTCCTGTGCTACACGATCAACCGCATCCCGGCCCTGTTCGTCCTGCGGAAAAACCTCATGTGGGACCACTCCCTGCTGCTGCTGGCCGCGGCCGTGCCGGGCGCGTTCCTGGGCACGCTCCTGCTGAAGAGCACGGACCCCGGCATCATCATGAAGATCCTGGGCGCGATCCTGGTCCTCTTTTCCGCCTACAAGATCGTCTCGCCCGGTTTGAAACGGCGCTTCTCCCGGGCCTGGGCCCTGCCCACGGGCTTCCTGAGCGGGATCCTGGGCGGGGCCTTCGGGACGGACGGGCCGCCGGTCGTCGTGTACGCGGCCCTGCAGCCCTGGGCCAAGGAGCAGGTCGTGGGCATGCTCCAGAGTTTTTTCCTGTTTGCCAACTTCGTCATCGTTGCGAGCTACGGCTGGCACGGCCTGCTCACCCCCTCGGTGCTGCAGGTCTCCCTCGTGGCCGCCCCGTTTGCCATTGCGGGGATCTTCCTGGGGTTGCGGATCAACCGCCGGATCGGCCAGCGCCGCTTCGAGGGGATCCTCGCGGTGCTGATCGGCGTCATGGGATGCGTCCTGTGGCTGCGGTGAACATGACAGGGTTCAGGGTATCGGGTTCAGGATGAAGAAACGAAGGGATCGGGAGGAAAATCTCCGATCCTCCGTTTCCTTGTGGCCTGCAGCCCAAGCCCGACACATATCGTCACGGCAGTCCGGTGACGAACCGTCTCACCGGCACGGCCCACCCGCTCGTCGCGATCCGCAAGAGCGTCCCGCCGCCACCCGGGCGTAAAGTCGCCGACACGTGCCCCCCTCCGCCCGTGAAGGTCAGGCGGCCGGTCGGCTCCTCCTGGAGGTCCAGCCCGAGGCCCCCGGCCCCAAAGCAGGCTCTCAGCCGTGCATCGAGCTCTCCCGCGGGAAGCGACGTTCGCACCTCCAGGGTCAGCACCTGGATCTTCCCGATGATCTCGTTGAATGCACAGGGGGGCGCCTTCATGGCATCTCCGGGCGGGTTTTCT
>CAZPCN010000039.1:0-1744 GCA_964585095.1 uncultured Syntrophaceae bacterium
TACCTCCTCGGGGACTACCACCAGGGGCGGGGCCGCCACCGCGACGCGATCGAGGAGTTCAACAAGGCCATCCGCATCGACCCGCAGTTCGTGAAGGCCTTCAACGGGATCGCCGTTTCGCTGGACCAGATGGGCGAGCACGAGAGGGCCCAGGAGTACTATCTGGCCGCCCTGGAGATCAAGCCGGACCTCGACTACCTGTACAACAACCTGGGTTATTCCTACCTGCTGCAGGAGCGCTACGAGGAGGCGGCGGATGCCTTCGAGAAGGCAAACACCCTCGCCGGGGGGCAGGTGAGCCGCATCCGCAACAACCTGGCCCTGGCCAACAGCGCCCTCGGGAAAGCGGATCCCGCATCCGTGACCGCCGCCCCGAAGCACCAGGCGTTCGTCGAGTACGAAGCGGCCAATCATCTTCTGAAAAACGGCGGTTTCGAAGAGGCCCGCGATCACTACAGCAAAGCCCTTTCGCTGGACCCCGATCTGCAGGCGGCCCGCAAGGGGGCGGAAGTGGCCGCCCTGCTTGCCGACGTGAAGCGCTATATGGCGGCTCATGAAGGATTCGCCTCGGACGCGGGGCAGGACCGGCCGGTCGCTCTCGACAGGGACGGAATCGAGGTCTCCAACGGGAACGGCGTGTCCGGCATGGCGAAAGAGGTGGGCAGCTTCCTGAAGAAGCAGGGATTCAACGTCGTGCGCCTCACGAATGCGGACCATTACCAGTACGCCAAGGCCAGCGTCTACTACCGGGGCGACGCGGAGTTCACGGCTCTCCGGGTCAAGGGGGCCATTCCCGGGATCACGCAGATGAAGAAGGTCGGCGGCTTCGACCGGGACAGCGTCAGGGTGAGAGTCCTCGTGGGCCGGGACCTGGCCGGTGAGAGAAACGCCTTCAAAGAAGGGGAGAATTGATGAAACCGACCCGGAAAAATCCGGTCCTCTTGATCATGGCGGTGTGGATTGCCGCGGTCGTACTGGCCGGCTGCGCGTCCCCGGGCACCAAGGACACCGCGGTGCGGGACGAGTACAAGCGCATGCTCGAGATGCAGAAGAGCGCCGAGGCCGCCCGGAACAGCGAAGACGCGCTCAAGAAGATCCCCGAGACGGACGCCCGCGGGCTCGAGCAGGTCGGGGACAATTACGTGCGCCAGGGAAACCCCACGATGGCCTTCCTGAATTACGAAAAGGCGCTGGGAAAGGACCCGAGCCTCCAGAGCGTGCGGTACAAGAAGGGGATGCTCCTTCTCAGCCGGGGGATGCACGAAGAGGCCCTGAAGACGTTCGACGAGATCCTCGCAAAGGACCCCCGGAACGCGCTGGCCCTGGAGGGCCGGGGCCGCGTCAGGATGGCAATGGGCGACTTCGGCGGGGCCATGGAATGCTACGATGAGGCCCTGGCTGCCGACCCGAAGCTGTGGCAGGTCCATGCCCTCAAGGGGTACCTGCATGATCAAAAGAAAAACTACGACGCGGCCATCGCGGAGTACGAGAAGGGCATTGCCATCAACGGGAAATCAAGCCTGCTGTTCAACAACCTGGGTATGTCGCACTACATGAAGAAAGACTACTCCCGGGCGATCGACGCCTACGTCAAGGCCGTCCGCATCGACAGCGCGAACCGCAGGGTGTTCAACAACCTGGGGCTTGCCCTCTTCAAGGTCGGGCGCTACGACGAGGCCCTGCAGGCGTTCAGGCAGGGAGGGGACGAGGCGGGCGCCTACAACAACATGGGCTGCCTCTACCT
>CAZPCN010000039.1:1844-21328 GCA_964585095.1 uncultured Syntrophaceae bacterium
TCAGGCAGGGAGGGGACGAGGCGGGCGCCTACAACAACATGGGCTGCCTCTACCTGGCGGAAAAGAAGTACCCCGAAGCGAAGGCCGCATTCGAGAAGGCCATCAGCCTGAAGCCCAGTTACTTTGCCAAGGCTCGAGAAAATCTGAAAAAGACCGAGGCGGCCATCGCGTCTGCTCCGGCGACCCGGTGATCGCGTCCATCCCCTTCGTTCATTGGCGGGTATCCTTCCCGTACCCGCCTTTCCGCGTTCGGGAGAACGCCTGATTCTTCATCCGACGAAACACGACATTCCCGGTCTCTAGAAAGGAGTCCACCGACGATGACCCCCGCAAAGATCGCCATCACCCGCTCCATCGAGGAGACGGGCGTCCGCAAGAACCTGCTCGAGGATCTCGCTCTCAAAATCATATACCTCGTCGGGGAAATCTCCCTCCTGGAACTGGCCCGCCAGATGGGCCTCTCCTACAAGGTCGTCGAAGAGCTCTTCCAGCGCCTGCGGACGGATCAGCTCTGTCAGGTCACCGGGATGACGGGGGGCACGCACCGCATCGTCGCTTCCTCGGGCGGGAAATCCCGTGCCCTGGAGCTGCTCGCCCAGAACCAGTACGTAGGTCCCGCGCCGGTGTCGCTCGAGGACTATGTCGCACGTACCCGCACGCAGAGTGTTCTCGACAATCGGATCACCCCGGACGATGTCACCCGGGCTTTCGCGGACCTGGTGCTCGACCACAAAACCCTTCATCAGCTCGGCGTCGCGGCGACCTCCGGCCGGGGCATCTTTCTCTACGGGCCCACCGGGACGGGCAAGACGACCATTGCCGAGACGCTCACCCGGCTCTTCGACCAGGACCCCGTCTGGGTTCCCTATGCGGTGGAGGTGGACGGTCAGATCATCACGGTCTTCGACCCGGTCCTTCACCAGCGCCTCGAGCAGTCGGCGGACCCCGAGCAGGACGGCCGGTGGGTGAAATGCCGCCGGCCCCGCATGATGGTGGGCGGCGAACTGACGATCGAAATGCTCGATCTCCAGTTCAATTCGGGCACCCGGTTCTACACGGGGCCGGTGCAGATGAAGGCCAACAACGGCGTTCTGATCATCGACGACTTCGGCCGGCAGCGCGTGAGCCCCGAGGAACTGCTGAACCGATGGGTCGTCCCCCTGGATCGCCGAATCGACTTTATCACCCTGGCGGGCGGCAAGAAGATTGAAATTCCTTTCGATCTGCTCGTCATCTTTGCCACCAACCTCGATCCGGCCAAGCTTGTGGACGAGGCGTTTCTCCGCCGCATCCAGACGAAGATCAAGGTCGACTACATGAAGCCCGACCAGTTCCGCGAGATCTTCAGGCGTCTCTGCGAGAGGCACAAGCTCGGCTATGAACCGGACCTGGCCGACGAGCTGATCCGGCTGGTGGAGCAGGAATACAGGGAACCCTTGCGGGCCTGCTACCCGCGGGACATCCTGCAGCAAATCCTCTGGATGGCCCAGTACCGCCAGAAGGAGCCGACGCTCGACCCCAAGGCTCTCGAGAATGCCTGTCAGAATTACTTCCTTGCGCTCTAGCTTTGGGGGATAGACCCCGGTGCCTTGCCATGGCCCGGGGCGAGACAGTGATTTCTCAGGCAGAGAAATTTTTTGCTTGACAGTCCGGGGGTTTATCCGCAAGTAGTTGGAGTGGCAACTGTGGTCTGTTTCCATTCCCTGTCTTCCGACAACCCTTTTAGCCCGTGAAGAAACCGGATTTTCAGAGAACCTGTCCCGATTCCGCGTCAGAGAGTCAACCATTGTTTTGAACTGCAGAGGAGACGGGTCCGCGCGCAGGGCCGCTCCGGATCGGCCCGATTCGCAAAGAACAGCAGCGTCCAGCCTGCCGGAACCGGCGAGGCGGGACCATATCGTCGCCAGGGAGGAGAAGGGTATGAAGAAAACGCTCAGGGGAGTCGTTCTGGGGGTCGCGCTGGCCTTTGCAGCGACTGTCGCTTTTGCCCAGGACATGGGGATCGTCACGGGGAGCAAGAAGGGGACTTACTACCAGTTCGGGTTGAACATGGCGGACTTGGTGAAGCAGAAGGGGGTGCGTCTGCGGGTGAACGACTCTCAGGGCTCGGTGCAGAACGTCTATGCTGTCTACAAGGCGCCCGACACGCAACTGGGGATCGTGCAGTCGGACGTCCTGGCCTTCGTCGCCAAGATCCAGACCGATCCGGTGCTGCAGCGGATCGCGACCAAGACGAAGATGGTCTTCCCCTTCTACAATGAGGAGGTGCACCTGCTGGCCAACGCGGAGGTGAAGGACTTCGACGACCTGAGCGGCAAGATCGTCGCCATCGGGGAGGAGGGCAGCGGGATCTATCTGACCTCGCGGCTGCTGTTCGAGGCCTCGGGGGTGAAGCCGCGCGACGTGCTGGCGGTGGGTCCCGTCGACGCCCTGGCCCTGTTGAAAAAGGGGGACATCGACGCCCTGTTCTACGTTGCGGGCCTCCCGGTGAAGCTGTTCACGGAGGACGTGGCTGCGGAGGACAAGCTCTTTCTGGTGCCGATCACGAACAAGGGCATCCTCGAGTTCTACCCGGCGGTGCAGATCCCGGCGAACACCTACCGGTGGCAGGGGCAGGCGGTGAATACCGTCGCCGTGAAGGCGGTGCTGATTTCCTACGACTTCCGGGGGTCCAACTGCGAGAACGTCGGCAAGCTGGCCAAGATCGTCCACGACAATCTGGATTGGCTGAAATTGAACGGGCACCCGAAGTGGAAGACCGTCGACCTCGACGCGCCGCTGAAGGGGTGGGAGCAGTATGACTGCGTGACGAAGGCGGTTCAGCCGGCCAGGCGCCGGGCGCCCGAGAAGCCCCGCGTCGTCAATCCCGTCCTGGATGCCATCAAGAAGATGTTCTCGGAATAGGGGGGCCGTTGCGCATGAAAGACCGGGCCGGGCAGGGAAAGGACGCCGCCCGCGGGCGAGAGCCCTCGAGACTGTGGTCCGTCATGTACCCGTCCCATTTCCGGATGAGCGAGAACCCCTTCACGTCCGATGCCGACCCGAAGTTCCTCTGGTTCGGGGGGAAGCGCAAAGAATCCCTGGAGGAACTGGCGCGCGGCATTCTCTCCCCGGGCGGGGTGCAGGTGGTACTGGGCGCCCACGGAGCGGGGAAAACCCAGCTGGCCAATGCCGTCCTCGACGAGCTCGGCGATCGGGCCCTGGCCGTGGTGGTCCCCTGTGCGGAGTACAGGGGCATCGACTTCATGAAGCTCTCGGAACGGGCCTTCGGCATCAGCGGGGACGCCCAGGACCCGAAAGCGTCGTTCATCCGCTTTTCGGAGTTCCTGCGCCGAACCGCCGCATTGGGGAGGCCCGCGGTCCTGATCGTCGACGATGCCCACAGGCTGGACGATTCCAGCCTGAAGGAGCTGTCGAATCTGGCCGTGCTCGAGGAGAACGGCACGCCGTTGTTGCGGCTTGCCTTTTTCGGCGAGAGCCGCTTCCGCGACCGGGTGAACGACGAAGCCAACCGGGTGCTTTTCGAGAGCGCCGGCGTTAGACTGACGCTCGATCCGCTGACGCGGGACGAGACCGCGCAGTACATCCGGCACCGCCTCCGGGTCGCCCAGTGCGAGCGGGAGCTGTTCACGTCCGACGCGGTGGAGGAAATTTTCGCCTTCTCGCAGGGGCTCCCTCTGTTGATCAACCGGGCCTGCGAGGCCGCCCTGTCCAGGGCTTTCTACCTCGGGGAGCAGCTCGTGCCGCAGGATACGGTGAGGGAGGCCCTGAAGGGGATGCTCGCGGAGAAGGAAGCGCCTGCAGGGGCCGGGGGGGATCCGGCCGCAGAAGGAGCAGCGGGCGGTCCCGGGAGACACGACGAAGCGGACGACGAGGACGAGCCGGGGATCCCGGCCGGCCAGGTCCGGAGGCGGAGTCGCAGCTGGATTGCCTATGCGGTTCTCGGGTGTCTGCTCGTTGCCCTGATTGCCTTGGCGTCCTTCGTGCTGAAAGGCCGATCGCCGGCCCCGCCGCTGGCCGTGGTGAAAAAGACGGTCACTCTTCCGCCCGCCCCGTCGGCGGAAAAGGCGGAGACCGTCCCGGCCGTCAAGGGCCAGGGCCCGGATCAGCCGGAGCGGGCGCAGGAACCCGTCGTGTCCCCCGGGCATGCGGCTCCGCCGGCGCAAAAGGCAGAGGCGGTGTCGGCCGTCAAGGGTCAGGGCCCGGATCAGCCGGAACGGCAGCAGGCACCCGTTGTGTCCTCCGTGCAGGCCCCGAGCCGCGAACCCGAAATCCGCGACGAAAAAAAGAAGCCGCGGCAAGCGGCCAGGACTCGGCAGGCGGCGGTAAAGAGCCCGCGCCGCGAGTCGGCGCCCCCCGCGGGGGGTTCCCCGGCTGCCGATGCGGGAAGCGCCCCCGTCGCGGATCGCGCGGGGACGGCAAGCCGGGAGACGGCTCCGCAGAAGGCCGAGCAGGTCGAATCGGGTGAGGTCATCGACTGGGTGCTGAAGAAGCGGGCAGGGCAGCAGTGAGCCTCCCGCACCCGGCCGGTCTATCCGCTGCGGTTCCCGTCATCTCCCGGGGGTGTTCTGTGAACGACCCGGTGCCGGGGGCACAGACTGCCGGTGCCGGTCCCGGCAGCCCGCGCGTTCCTGTTTGAACGATGCCTCTCCGGCCGGCCGTCGCGGCCCGGCGGAGCGGCTTACTTCCTCGTGACCCTCAGATCGATTCTCCGGTTCTTCGCACGCCCTTCCTCCGTCGCGTTGTCGGCCACCGGGTGCTTCTCCCCGTACCCCTGGGCTTCGAGCCTCTTCGCGTCGACGCCCAGCTTGACAAGCTCCTGCATCGTGTTTTCCGCCCGCATCCGGGAGAGCTTGAGGTTTGCGTCCGCGTTGCCCACGTTGTCCGTGTACCCCCCGATCTTGAGGGCGACCTTCGGGTAGGCCTTCATGATCTCGGCGATGTTCTTCAGCTGCTCCGCCGACGTCGGTTTCAGCGTCGCGCTCCCCGTTTCGAAGTCGAGCCGGTCGAAGGAAAACCAGGTCTGCCTGTCGACGGGCTTGCTCTTGTCCTCGATGAAGGCGATCAGTTTTCTCTCGACGCCGAGTTCGGGAACGTTGAGCTCGACCCCGTTCGGCAGCTTGACCGCCAGGAATTTCCCGAGCCTGTCCAGGACGGCCTTGGCCGCGTCGGAAACGGCCTTCTCGGGCGGCTTCACCGCTGCGGGCGGCGGCGTGGGCGCGCAGTACCGCACCTGCAGAACGACCAGGATGACGATGCAGATCGTGACGATCAGAAAGGACGCGTTTCCCTGTCCCCGGTTCGAGGACCACCTCGACAGGAACGGATTTCCATGATGCGAACGAATCGTAGCCATTGCCTATCCCTCCTTCTGGGCGGTTCTTCTCCCTGACCCTCCATTCCGATTGCCGTTTCGACCGCTTCCCGGGACCGGCCTCCCGGAAAGACCCTCGCGAACCTCCCCGCGCGCCGCGGCGTTCGCGCCGTTGAGGCGCCCGGCCCTGCGGTGCGCGTTTTTCTTTTCGTGATCATGCCTGATCGCGGAACGTGAAAGCCCTCTCGCGCGTGTCATAATCGGGTTCTCGTCATTGCGAGCACCCGACCCCGTTTGGGAACGTGGTGATCGACGGAAGAAACAGGCTCTGTAAAATCCTCCCCAACCCTCCTTTTTCAAAGGAGGGTGTTTAGATCGTCCCCCTTTGCAAAAGGGGGAACGAGGGGGATTTTCCCCTCTGTGAATTGGCGCTGTTCATTCGAAGCAACCGACCCCGACTTCGTTCGGGGTTATCGATGAAAGAAACAGCATCGATCCGTCATTGCGAGCGACCGAAGGGAGCGCGGCAATCTCCATCTTTTCGAGGACATCCGAGATTGCTTCAGTCGCTTTGCTCCTTCGCAATGACATTACGACACAGCCTCGAGGGGGAGCGGAAAACGATCGGATGCGAAGGCAGCTGGCGCGTGAGCGTAAGAGGGGGGTAATGTCTTGCACGGGAGTGATATCGTGCATTACTATAGCTCATTTGCCGCCGGAGGCAAGCACTTTCGCCGGGCGGCGTCGGGGCATCGGGCAGCGGAGGGCTTTCGGTGATCATGGGCGGTGAAGCGGTGAGGGAGGAACGCCGGCTCTCGGATGCGCCCCTGCTGGGGCTGCTGGCGATGCTGTACTTCGCGCAGGGCCTGCCGTCGGGGTTGCTGGGCAAGGCGCTGCCCCCCCTGCTGCGCGACCAGGGCGTGTCGCTGTCCGCCATCGGGTTCACGGCGATGCTCGCCCTTCCCTGGACCCTCAAGTTCCTGTGGGCGCCGTTTTTGGACCGGTTCTGGACGCGGCGCCGCTGGCTGCTGGCGCTCAACCTGGCGACCTGCGGGCTGATGTTGCTCGTCGCCTCGCGGGATTTCGGCGACTGGGTGTCGCATGCCTTCGGCGTGCTGCTGGCCGTGCTCTTCCTGATGAACCTCGTCGCCGCGACCCAGGACATCGCGACGGACGGCCTTGCCGTGAGCCGGCTGGCGCCGAACCTGCGCGGCCTCGGCAACAGCGTGCAGGTCATCGGCTACAAGATCGGCATGATCGTCGGGGGCGGCCTGCTGCTGTGGCTGGTTGCCCGGTACGGCTGGCGGCTGTCTTACGCCTCGCTGGCGTTGCTGATCGTGCCGGTCCTGCTGCCCGTCTGGTTCATGCGCGAGACGCCCGCGGTGCCGGGCGGCGGGCCGATGCGGGCCGAATGGCAGGGCCGGCGCGGCTACGTGCGGCTGTTTGCCGACTTCCTGTCGGCGCCGCGCATGGGCTGGTGGCTGGTGACCGTCGCCACGTTCAAGGCGGGCGACGCGCTGGCCTCGCGCATGATCGGGCCCCTGCTGTCGGACCGGGGGCTGTCGCTTGCGGACATCGGGCTGCTCACCGGCGTGGTCGGCGCCGTGGCGGGACTGGCCGGGGCGCTGCTGGGGGGCCTGTTGCTGCTGCGCCTGGGGCATCGCACGGCGCTGCTGCTGTTCGGGGCGATGCAGGCGGCGGGCTTCGTCGGGTACTGGTTCGTTGCCGGCGGCGCACGCGACGAACTGATGCTCTACGCCGTGGTCTGCACGGAGCAGTTTGCCGACGGGCTTTCGACGGTGGCGCTGTTCACCTCGATGATGGACGTCTGCCGCAGGCAGTCGCCGGGCACCGACTACACCCTGCAGGCAGCCCTGCAGGTGACGGTCTCGGGTCTCGCGGCGCTGGCCAGCGGCCTTTTCGCCCAGGCGTTCGGCTACCAGGCCGTCTTTGCCGCCGGCGCGGCACTCACCCTGTGCGCGCTCGCACCGGTGGCGATGTACTTCCGCAACGCGGCACACCCGCCGGCGACCGGACCCTGAAGGCGCGGGCCGGGCACATCTCTGGCGTCCCCTGTTTCACGGCGCGGGCGCGGATTTCGAGATCATCTTGACATTCTCCAGTCCCTTCGATATCTTAGCTTTCTTGGAAGTGCGCAGGTCACTGGTGGGCCTCCTGGACTTCAAATCCAGTGTGGGGGGCTGATACCCTCCCAGGTGGGTTCGATTCCCATGCACTTCCGCCAGAAAACAAAAAGGGTCAGCCGATTCGGGCTGACCCTTTTTTTCTTTGGCGACTGCGTCGGTCCGGCCCTTCGCGCCTCACAAATAGGGCGATCCCCCGAGGCAGGCCCTGCACCGATCGCCGTCGCGGGCGGGGTAGGCCTCCCCGCAGGCGGGGCAGACGGCGATGGCCCCGAGTTTCGGCCGCTGCAGAGACTTCGGGTCGACCCGGACCCTCTCCAGCGTAAGGATGGCATGGCCGGCTTTTCCGATCTGATCGAGGATCGCCTGGAGGTCCTGTTCCTTCTTCGGCCTGAGCTTGAAGAACCAGGTCCTGATCTCCGGCCATGCCTCGAGCTTTTCCGCGTCGAGGTGCACCCGCACCCCCTCGCCCCCGGACTTTTCATACAGGGTCAGCGCGAAGCGGCCGAACTCGAGCACCTTGAGCCAGCCGTTTCCCGTCGTGCAGGGGGTGAGCAGCTGCACCGCGTCGGGCAGGCAGACGGCGGTCTCGCAAATGGCGTCGTGGAACTCCCCCGGCGGGAGGTTGCTCATGGCCAGGTCCACCATGAAGCCGCCGATGAGGATCCCCGGCGCCCGGTTGCCGTGGAACCTCTCGACCCTGGTCAGGTATTCGTCCAGGGAATGCCCGCAGATCCTCGTCATGGCTGCTTCCCCTGAATGCGATCGACCCGGCAGGGGACGTACCGGTGAAGGGGGGTGGCCGCCAGGGCGTCGCGGTGGGTGTTCTTCGTCAGGGTGTTGACGTTCACGCCGTGGGCCTTCCCCCGGTACACGAGGCCGAAGCCGTGGGGGATGAGCACCTGGCCCCTGCGCACGTCTTCCGAGACCTCCGCCTCGACCTCCACGGCCCCCGCCTGGGTCGCGACGCGCACCGTTTCGCCGTCGACGACCCCGAGTGCCGCCGCGTCGTCGGGATGAATGGCCACGGTGCAGCCGCGCTTGCCCTTCAGCCAGGCCGGGTCGCGCATGAGCGTGTTGGCCACCCTCCGGGAGTGCCGTCCCGCGTTCAGGACGAGCGGGAATTCGCTGTCCGGTGTCAGGGCCGCCCGCTCCGATGCGGCGTCGATCCCCTTCAGGGCCGCTTCCAGCTCGGGGATGTGCAGGTGGATCTTTTTGTCCGGCGTGCGCAGCTCAATCATGTTTGCCTCGAGGTCGGCCCTGCCGATCCACATCCCCTCGGGGTGCTCGAGCAGGTGGCGGTAGAGCCTCTCGCTCTGCGCCACGTTCGGGTGCAGGGCCATGAGGGGCGCCGCGGACCCGTATCGGATGCAGGCCCCGAGGGCATGGGCGATGCGCCCCGGCTCCGTGAAAATGTTCCACGCCGGCGGCGCCGGGAAGCCTGCGCGGGCGGCATTTTTCCTGGTGGCCCCGGGCATGGCCAGCAGAAGGCCCCACAGGGCCGCACGGTTGGCCGAGTCGGCTGCCTGCCCCAGCGTTTCGGCCAGGACAAAGGGCATGGCCTTCATCGCCTTCGGGTTCTTTCGCATGAAGGCCAGCAGGGCGAGCGTGAAGGAAAAGAGGTCCTTCCCGGCCGCTTCCTTCAGGTAGGCGGGGATCTCCGGGACGAGGCCCAGTCCCCTGGCGAGCCGCGTGTAGATCTGCCCGCACTCCAGGCGATCGCCTTCGGGCGCGAGGACGGGCGGGCGCATGTGGAAGAACACCTCCGGGTAGGTCCAGGCGAAGAAGGTGGAGTCCCAGCTCTCGTAGCCGGAGCGCGCGGGCAGCACGTAGTGGGACAGGGCCGCCGTCTCCGTCATGGCGATCTCCATGGTCACCAGCAGGTCGAGCTTGCCGAAGGCCTCCTCATAGGCCTTCGTGTCGGCATAGGAGCGAAGAGGGTTCGAGCCCGACACAATGACCGCCCGGGGCCTCTCTTTGTGGCCGCCGAGAATCTCCTCGGGGAGCACGTTGGGCGGGAAGGTCCCCATGATGGCCGGGAAGTTCGTCGACACGGTGCGCCACGTCTTCGGGTCGCGCTCGTCGCTGTGGGAGCCGATGGGCATGACCGTTCCCGGGATCACGTTCCCCCCGGCGACACAGAGCCTGCCGCACACGGCCGCCAGCAGCATGTGCAGGTACGACACGAGCGTGCTGTGCCGGTTCATGAGGGTGCCCAGGTCGGGGTGGAAGCACCAGCGGCGCGTGGCCAGCTCCCGGCACAGGGCATGGACCTCTTCGTGGCCCACATCGCAGACCGCGAGCGCCGAGGCGATGTCGAAGTCCGCAAACCAGGGCTCGATCGTCTCGAACCCCGTGCAGTGCCGCCCGAGGTAGTCGCGCTTCTCCCGCTTCTCCTTCAGGAGGATGGCGATCATCGCCTTGACGAGAAGGGCGTCGGTGCCGGGCCTGAGCGCGAGGTGGAGGTTGGCGATCTTCGCCGTCTCCGATTTGCGCGGGTCGATCACGGCGAGGCGCTTTTCCGGGTTCGAGGCGAACTCCCGCAGCACGAGGGGCGCCCGCGGCATCTGGTGGCTCTCCATGCCGTTCCACCCGATGGCGAGGATCATCTCCGCGTGGTGCTCGTCGGGGATCACGTAGCGGTTCTGGCTGCCGAGCATCCTGCCGCACACCCAGAAGTACCCCGTGAGCTCCTGCGCGAGGGCGCTGTAGTGATAGCGCGAGCCGAGGCCCTTCATCAGGGCCGTGCCGAAGCCCGCCTCGAAGTGGCAGCCCTGCCCGCCGCCGCCCATGTACACGTAGGCGCGCGGCCCGTGCTCCTTCACGATGGCGGCGATTTTCCCGGAGATCTCGGCAATCGCCTGCTCCCAGGGGATGCGGACGAATTCCCCGTCTACTTTTTTCAGCGGGTGCGTGAGCCGGTCGGCGTGGTGCTGGTGCCAGGGGACGCTGGCGCCTTTGACGCACAGGTAGCCCTGGCTGCGCGGGTTGGACTTGTCGCCCCGGACCCTGCCGATCCGGTTTCCTTCGATCTCCACCTCGAGGCCGCAGTTCTGCGGGCACAGAACGCAGCTCGTCTTCTTCCATTCGCCCATGGCGTGACCTCAGCGGGGTGATGAGCAGGTGTACCACAAAAAAGGCCCGGGGGAAACCGGCCGGAGCCTTTCATGCTGCCGGTGTTCCCGGCCGCGAGAGGGATCGGCACATGTTTGCACTTGACAAATATTGCCTAATCAAATATATGCTTGCCGTCGCGGCATTCCATTTCATCCGTTGAAAGGCGTCCCATGAAATCCGACGATCGCCTGATCTACCTTCTTTCGATGGCCCAGCAGACCATGAAGGACTATACCAACACGTCTCTTGCAAAAGCGGGGGTGGAACTGACGATGACACAGGCGGGCATCCTCTTCCTCCTGAAGCGGAAGGACATGCGCACCATGTCGGAATTGGGCGAGGTGTTCGATATCGACAACTCCGCCGTGACGCGCCTCGTCGATCGCCTGGAGAAGAACGGGATCGTCGAGCGCCGTCCCGCCCCCGGGGACCGGAGGGCCTTCCGGATCCACGTGACGCCGAAGGGGCTCGAGTCCCTGGAGAAGGCGAAGAAGATCATCATGGGCGTCAACGAGGAGCTGAAAAAGGGCTTCACCCCCGAGGAAGTGGAATCGTACAAGAAGGTGCTGACGAGCATCCTGGAGAGATTCAGGGCCCGGTGAGAACGGACCGGGGCGGGGGATGGACGTTGCGATGGCGAATAACATCATGAAGCGATCATCGTGCGATGCGGGCGAATCCGATTGCGAGGGGAGGGCCCTGGGGCATTTCCGGCGGCAGGCGTTCCTCCGCTTCATCGGCGCCGAGCCGGTGAGGGTGCTCCCCGGGTTCTGCACGCTGCAGCTGAGGAGCCGGGAGGACCTGGCGGGCGGTCCGAAAGGCTTCCATCCGGGCGCCATGGGGGCCCTGGCGGTCGGCGCCGGGGAGTGCGCCGCCCTGTCGCTCCTGCCCCCGGACGCGACCCTCTCGCTGCTGGAGGACAAACTGAGTCTGCTCGCTCCCGCCTCGGGCGAGACTCTCGTTGCCAACGCAAAAGTGATCAAGTCCTCGGAAACGATGACCGTCTGCATGGCGGAGATGTACGCATGCCGGGATCAGTCCCGGAATCTCTGCGCCGTGGCGCTCATGACGTTCGTTCCGGGATGACGACCTGCGGGCTCCCGACATGTCCCCGGGCGCCCGAACCAGAAAGGAGAACCCCTTGAGCCTGGGAACACGATCCGGGTTTGACACCCGGGAAGAAGTCCGCGAAGGACTCAGGAGCGTGGGCTACATCGCGACGGATCGCATCGCGAGCACGGTGTACCTCGCCTCCCACCTCGGCAAGCCGATCCTCGTCGAGGGGCCGGCGGGCGTGGGCAAGACGGAGCTGGCCAAGGCCGCGGCCGCCTTCATGCGCGTGCCCCTCATCCGCCTGCAGTGCTACGAGGGGCTCGACGAGTCCAAGGCCCTGTACGAATGGAAGTACGGCAAGCAGCTCCTCTACACGCAGCTGCTGAAGGACAAGCTCGACCGGATCGTGCAGGGGGAGGCGGGCCTGTCCGAGTCCATCGAGCGGCTCCATGAATACGACGACATCTTCTTCTCCCCCCGGTTCCTCGAGCCGAGGCCGCTGCTGAAGGCGCTGCAGCAGAAAGAGGGGGTCGTCCTCCTGGTGGACGAAATCGACAAGGCCGACGACGAGTTCGAGGCCTTCCTCCTCGAGATCCTCTCCGATTTCCAGGTGTCCATCCCCGAGATCGGGACGATCGAGGCCGCATCCGTCCCCTTCGTGTTCCTGACGAGCAACAACACCCGGGAACTCAGCGAGGCGCTCCAGCGGCGCTGCCTGCACCTCTACATCTCGTTTCCCGACGAGAAGCTGGAGCGGGAAATCGTCCGGTCCCGGGTTCCCGGCATCGCGGAGAGCCTGAACCGGCAGCTGGTCGCCTTCATCCACAAGGTCCGGCAGCTCGACATCAAGAAGCTCCCGTCGGTCAGCGAGACCATCGACTGGGCCAGAACGCTGGTGCTCCTCCACGCCGAGAACCTGGACCGCGAGATGGTCCGGGAGACGCTCAACACCTTCCTGAAGACGCAGGAGGACGTCCAGGTCGCCGAGGGCCGGTTGAACGCCCTGACGGAGGAGGCCCTCAAGGAGGCGCGTTGATTGGACCGGACCCTTGAACAGTTCGTCACGGTTCTCCGGCGCTCCGGCGTGAGGGTGTCCGTCTCGGAAACGATGGATGCCGTCCGGGCCGCGGCGCTGACGGGCTACGAAGACAGGCAGCTGCTGAAGGACGTCCTGGCCGCCTCGCTCGCCAAGTCGCAGCCGGAAAAACGAATTTTCGAGAGCTGTTTCGACCTGTACTTCCACGTCGAGGGCTTCGGCGGCTCCTCTGCCGCCGAACGCCGGATCGCGGCGTCCGCCGAGCCGTCGGGCGCCCCCCTCACGCAGATGCTGCTTTCCGGCAGCGGGAGCGGGCTGGCGCTTGCGTTCCAGGAGGCCGCCCGGGCATCGGGCATCAAGGACATCCAGTACCCCTTCCAGCGGGGCCTGTACATGCAGAAACTGCTGCAGGCGCTCGGTCTCGACGGGTTGAACCGGGACATTCAGAACCAGGCCGCCCGGGGCGGCCCCCAATCCGACGCGCTTGCGAAGACACTCGAGGCCATGCGGGACGACCTGATGGACCAGGCCCGGGATCTCATCGACCGCCAGCTCGATCTCTTCGCCTCGAGACGAGTTGACGAAATGCTCGAGAGGCAGCTCAACCACACCAACCTCTCGGCCCTCGAGGAGCGCGATTTCATCCGGATGCAGGCAATCGTCCAGCGGCTGGTCAAGCGGCTCAAGGACCGCTATTCGAGAAGGCCGAAGACGGCCCGGCGGGGGCAGCTGGACCTCAAGCGGACGATGAGACGGAACATCGTCTACGGCGGGATCCCGTTCGACCCGCAGTGGAAGGAGAGGCGGATCGAACGCCCCGAGCTCGTCGTCCTGTGCGACGTGAGCCGATCCGTTTCGAACGTCGTGCGGTTCCTGCTGCTCATCCTCTACAGCCTCAACGAGGTCATCTCGCGGATCCGCTCCTTTGCCTTCTGCACCAACCTCGTCGAGGTGAGCGCCTGTTTCGGCAGGCACCCCGTGCACGAAGCGATATCCGGGATTCTGTCCGGGGAGGGGCTGCCCATCGTCCTGCGAAAGACGGATTACGGACGCTCCCTCGCGGAGTTCAAGGAGCGTCATGCCGACTGCCTGTCGAAGCGGGCGACCGTCGTCATCCTGGGGGATGCCCGCTCGAACTTCGGGAACCCGCGCACGGACATCCTGCGGTTCATCTCGGAGAGATGCAAGCGCCTGATCTGGCTCAACCCCGAGTCTCCCCTCCTCTGGGAATCGGGGGATTCGGAGATGAAGAAATACCGCCCCTACTGCACGCTCGTGCGGGAATGCAGCACCCTGCACCACCTGGAGCTCGTGGTGGGATCCCTGCTGCACCGCTGACGGGACCTGCCATGTTGCCGTCGACCCCGCTCCTACACTTCCCGCCGTTACAATCGGGTTGACCCCCGGGATCACTTCTGCTACCCTCTCCCGCGGCAAGTCCCCGCTCGGCAACAGGGGGCCTTGCCTTTTGATTTTTCCCGGAGAACCGAGGACTTTTCTGAAATCCTCCCCGACCCTCCTTTTCCAAAGGAGGGAGAAAGAACCTCCCCCTCTGCAAAAAGGGGGACCGAGGGGGATTTTCTTTTTGACTTGAATCGGGAGGCGGCCATGCAGGATGCCCACATTTCGAAGATCGCAAAAGAACTGAGCCTGGCCCCCGGCCAGGTGAAGGCCGTCGCCGGCCTGCTCGAGGAGGGGGGCACGGTGCCCTTCATCGCCCGGTACCGCAAGGAGGCCACGGGCTCGCTCGACGAGGTGGTCATCACCGGCATCCGCGACCGGCTGGAGCAGCTGGCCGAACTGGACAAGCGCCGCGAGGCCATCCTGAAATCCCTCGATGAGAGGCAGCTCCTCACCGACGAGCTGAAGCAGAAGATAGATGAAGCCGAGACCATGGCCGTCCTCGAGGACATCTACCTGCCGTTTAGGCCCAAGCGCCGGACGCGGGCCACCATCGCGAAGGAGAAGGGGCTCGAGCCCCTGGCGGCGATCCTCTTTGCGCAGGACGCCGCGACGGATCCCGCCGCCGAGGCGGCCGTCTTCGTCGATGCCGAAAAGGGCGTGGAGACCGTGGAGGACGCCCTGGCCGGCGCCCGGGACATCATCGCCGAGTGGGTCAACGAGAACCCGGAGGCCCGCGCGACGATGCGCGACCTCTTCGCCGCAAAGGGCGTCTTCAAGTCCAAGGTCATCGCCGACAAAGAGGCCGAGGGCGCGAAGTTCCGCGACTACTTCGCCTGGGAGGAGCCCGTCGCCTCGGCGCCCTCCCACCGGGTGCTCGCCATGCGCCGCGGGGAGAACGAGAAGGTCCTGACCCTGGCGATCGCCCCTCCCGAGGAGGAGGCCCTGAAGCTTCTCGAGGGGCAATTCGTCACGGGGCAGGGGCCCGCCTCGGAGCAGGTCCGCGAGGCCGTCCACGACAGCTACAAGCGGCTTCTGTGCTGGTCCATGGAGACGGAGATCCGCCTCGAGACGAAGAAGCGCGCCGACGAGGCCGCCATCCGCGTCTTCGCCGACAACCTGCGGCAGCTCCTGCTGGCGCCCCCGCTGGGCCGGAAGAACGTCCTGGCCGTCGACCCGGGCTTCCGCACGGGCTGCAAGGTGGTCTGCCTCGACCGCCAGGGAAAGCTCCTGCACAACGACACGATCTTCCCCCACTTCTCCGAGGAGGGGAAGGTCAAAGCCGCCGAGACCATCCGCGCGCTTGCCGGGAAATTCTCCGTCGAGGCCGTCGCCGTGGGCAACGGGACGGCGGGCCGCGAGACGGAGGCCTTCGTCCGGGGCCTGGGACTGGCCGGCATCCCGGTCATCATGGTCAACGAGAGCGGCGCCTCGGTCTACTCCGCCTCGCAGGTCGCCCGCGACGAGTTCCCCGACCACGACGTCACCGTGCGCGGCGCCGTCTCCATCGGCCGCCGGCTCGTGGACCCGCTGGCCGAGCTCGTCAAGATCGACCCCAAGGCCATCGGCGTGGGGCAGTACCAGCACGACGTCGACCAGGGCGCCCTCAAGCGAAGCCTCGACGACGTCGTGTCGAGCTGCGTCAACGCCGTCGGGGTCGAGGTCAACACGGCAAGCCCCCAGCTGCTGACCTACGTCTCGGGCCTGGGGCCCCAGCTGGCCTCCAACATCGTGGCGTACCGCAACGAGCACGGCCCGTTTGCCGCGAGGGAGGGACTGCGAAAAGTGCCCCGCCTGGGCCCCAAGGCCTTCGAGCAGGCGGCGGGCTTCCTGCGCATCCGCGACGGGAAAAACCCGCTCGACGCGAGCGCCGTCCACCCCGAGAGCTACCCCGTCGTGGAGGCCATGGCGCGCGACCTGGACTGCTCCGTCGCGGATCTCGTGAAGGACGAGGCGAAACGCAGGGTCATCGACATTACGAAGTACGTGAGCGACAGGGTGGGCCTCCCCACGCTGAAGGACATCGTGGCCGAGCTGGCAAAGCCCGGCCGCGACCCGCGCGAACAATTCGAAGCCGTCGCCTTCACCGAAGGCATCGAGAAGCCCGAGGACCTGCGGCCCGGGATGAAGCTGCCCGGCATCGTGACCAACGTGACGGCCTTCGGGGCCTTCGTAGACGTGGGCGTGCACCAGGACGGCCTCGTGCACGTGAGCCAGCTCGCCGACCGCTTCGTCTCCGATCCCAACGAGGTCGTGAAAGTGGCCCAGCGCGTCGAGGTGACCGTCCTGGATGTGGACCTGGAGCGCAAGAGGATTTCTCTTTCGATGAAGAAGGGCGCCACGGGGGAGAGGAAAGCGCCCCCCGCGGGAGCTGCGCCGGAGAAAGGAACGCGCCCGGATCGCAGGCCGGAGCGGCCGCGGCAGGACCGGCAGAAGCAGGAGAAGAAGAAACCCGAGCCCGCCCCCTTCAACAACCCCTTCGCGAGGGCTTTCGGGAAGGACCGGGGCGGAAAGTGAGAGTCGTTACGAATATGTAACGGCTTGACACCGGGCGGGTTTTCAAGTATTTCATTCGGGCAGAGAGCAGGCCGCCCCGGGGGGGATTCCGGGTTCGGATCGATTTCCGGCCGTATAGGCCGCACAATGGCACAGGTACGAGAGAGGCGCTTCCGGGGAGGAAGCGCCTTTTTTTGCCCGTCGTCGCGGTGAGGGTTTCATGAAGATATCGAACATCGTCGTCCCCGTCGACCCGCTGGCCCCGGGCGACACGCTCGGGAGGGCCCTCGCGGCCCTGTGCGAAAAGAATGTCGACATCGTGCCCGTCGCCGATTCGCATGGCCGTCCGATCGGGGCTCTGACGGGGGAGAGCCTCCTGTCGGCCCTGCAGGGCGGGACGTTGCTGACCGAGGCGATCGCCGGCCATCTGTCCGGGGTTTGGGCCCGCCTGGTGCCCGATGACGAGATCGCCGCCACGCCCGGCGCGGCCGTTCCGGCCCTCGTCATCGGGGAGGACGGTCGACTTGCCGGCGTTGTCAGCCGGGCGGCTTACGCTGCGGGGCTCCATGCCGTGATCACCGAGTTCCGCGAGCAGGTCTCGTCGATCATGAATTCCGCCGAGAGCGGCATCATCGCCATCGACGCCGACGGGGTCATCGTCATGGCCAACCGGCTGGCCGAGGACCTGCTCGGCGTCCGGTCGCCCGATGCCATCGGGCGTCCCATCCTGGAGGTCATCCCCAACACGCGGCTCATGGAGATCATGAAGTCGGGAAAGCCCCTGACGGGACAGAAGTTCAAGGGCCGCGACGCGCAGCTCATGGTCAACTATGCCCCCGTCATCCGCGACGGCCGCGTGGTGGGCGCCGTGAGCGTCTTCCAGGACATCTCCCGCGTCGAGGGGATCTCCCACGAGCTGGGCGTCGTCAAGGGCCTCAACCGCGAACTGGAGTCCATCATCCACTCTTCCTACGACGGCATCTGGATCACCGACGCCGGGGGCCGCGTACTGGACATCAACGAGGCTTACGAGCGGATCACGGGGATCCGCGCCCGGGAGGTCATCGGCCGCACCATGCAGGAACTGGTCGACGAGGGGTATTTCGACCAGTCCGTCACGCTGCTCGTCATGAAGGAGCTGCGGAGCATCACGATCAACCAGACCGTCAAGAACAAGAAGCAGATCCTCGTGACGGGAAACCCGATCTTCGACGAGCGCGGCAAGCTCTTCCGCGTCGTCACCAACGTCCGCGACATCACGGAGCTGGTCAGCCTGCGCGAGCAGCTCACGAAGGAAAAGGAACAGGCCCTGCGGTACAAGGCGGAGCTCACGCACCTTCGCTCCCTGCAGGTCCGGGACTCGTGCCTCGTGTTCCGCAGCAAGCCCATGACGCGGATCGTCGAGCTGGCGGGAAAGATGGCCGAGGTGGACTCGACGCTGCTCATCACGGGCGAGTCCGGCACGGGGAAGGAACTCGTGGCGAAGCTCATCCACCGGCAGGGCCTGGGCGACGCGAGCCCCTTCATCAGCATCAACTGCGCCGCCATCCCGGAGCAGCTCCTCGAGAGCGAGCTGTTCGGCTACGAGGGGGGCGCCTTCACGGGCGCCAGGAAGGAGGGCAAGCCGGGCCTCTTCGAGCTGGCGCACAACGGCACCCTCTTTCTCGACGAAGTGGCGGAGCTGCCCCTGAACCTGCAGGTGAAGCTCCTGCGGGCCATCCAGGACAAGGCCGTCACCCGGGTGGGCGCGACCAAGCCCATCCCCGTCAACGTCCGGATCATCGCCGCCACGCACCGCGACCTGGCGAAGATGCTCCAGGCCGGGACCTTCCGGGAAGACCTCTACTACCGGCTCATGGTGGTGCCCATCACCGTCTCCCCCCTGCGCGAGCGCAAGGACGACATCCCGCTGCTCGTCCGGCACTTCCTCGACGAGTTCAACGAGCACTTCGGGTACGGGAAAACGCTCTCCCCGGAAATCCTGGACCGCCTCGTCAACTACTCCTGGCCCGGCAACGTCCGGGAGCTGAAGAACGTCATCGAGCGGATGATCGTGATGTCGCCGGGGGACGAGATCGGCATGGAGAGCCTCCCCGATTCCATTCACGCCAAGCGGCATCTGCCCGCCAGGATGACGCGGCTGAAGGAGGCCGTCGAGGAGACGGAGCGCTACCTCATCGAGGAGGCCTGGCGGGAGCATCGCTCCTGGAAAAAAGTGGCCGAGGCGCTCGGCGTGGATCGGACGACGATCTTCAGGAAGGCGACGAAATACAACCTCACAGGGCAGTAGTTGCAGTTCTGCACGCGTTGCAGATCTGCAAAATGCGATGAAAATCAAACTCTTCATTTCGTTACGCACCCCGACGTTGTGCAGCGGTGCAACGGCCCGGAAGGGGCCGATTTTTTGCTGCATTGCAGCAGGATCATTTTTTTCATCAGTGTTCAAGGGGCTTTGTGCAGTTTTGCACAGCCCCTTTTTTCGTGCGGGCACGGCCCGTGTAATGGAGGGCAGCCGGGACAGGCAATGAGGTACTCGAATCGACAGGCCCCGACAGGGGCAGGCGGGCCCCGGATGTCCCGTTGAGCGCCGCGGGAAGCAAGAGTCGCCGTCCGCCGCCGCCCGTTCTCTGAATGAACACACCACCCTCCCCGCCGCCCGGCGCAACCGAGCATCTCCCGCGCCGGGCCGCTCTGAGGCACGGGTTGCCCTCGCCGGCGGCTGCGAACCGCAGACGGGGACCCCGGAGACTAAATAAGGAGGTTTAGATCATGCCGTTGAAAACACCGGAACAGTACGAAGAGAGTCTTCGCAAGATGAACTTCAAGGTCTACCTGATGGGCGAAGAGGTCGCAAACGTCGTCGACCATCCCATCATCCGCCCCTCGATGAACTCCGTGAAGATGACCTACGCGCTGGCGCAGG
>CAZPCN010000040.1:0-21265 GCA_964585095.1 uncultured Syntrophaceae bacterium
GCCAGCGCCCGGATCATCAGGGTGGCCGACTGGTTGCCCGTGTTGCCGCCCGTGCCGATGAGCAGCGGGATGAAGAAGGCCAGGGCGATGGCCGAGTTCAGCGTGTCCGCCTGGGACGCGAGAATGCCCGTCGTGACGACGCTGATGCCGAGCAGCGAGGCCAGCCAGGCGACCCGCTTGCCATAGAGCGACAGGACGGAGGACTCGCGATAGCTCGTCCGCAACGGGTTCACGGCGGCCGATTTCTGGAAGTCCTCGGTCGCTTCCTCCTCGGCGACGTCGAAGAGGTCGTCGATCGTCACGATCCCGAGGAGGATGTCGCTGGCGTCCACGACGGGCAGCACCGTGATGTCGTAGCGCGAGATGAGCTGGACGGCCTTCTCGCGGTCTTCGAACGCGGAGACACGGACGACCGACTCTTCCATGACGTCCCCGATCCGCTCTGACGGCGGCGTGAGAATGAGCCTCCGCAGCCCGAGGACGCCGATCAGTTTCCAGCGGGCGTCGGTAACGTAGACGACGTTGATCGTTTCGCTGTCCATTCCCTTGACGCGCACGTGCGCCAGGGCCTCGTCAACCGTCCAGTCGGGGCGCACGGCCACGTAGTCGGGCGTCATGAGACGGCCGACGCTCTCCCCGGGATAGCCGAGGAGCTGCAGGGTTTCCCTGCGGTCCTCGGGGGTGAGCAGATTCAGCATTTTCTGAATGGCTTGACCCGGCAGCTCCTGCAGAAATTCCGTCCGGTCGTCGGGACTCAGGCCTGCGAGGATCAGCCGGGTCTCCTCCGCCGTGAGGGCCTTGAGGAGGTCGGTCTGCGTCCGGTCCGAAAGGTAGGAGAAAACCTCCGAGAGCATCTCCCGCGGAAGCAGACGCAGCAGGACGATGCGTTCCCTCTCCCCCAGCCGCTCCAGGGTGTCGGAGATGTCCGGCTCGGGAATCTCCACGAGCAATTCCCGAAGCTCCGCCCACTTGCGATCGGCAAGGAGTTTCTCGATTTCCGGTTTCAGCAGTTCGAACGTCTTCGACATGGGCTCGCCACCCGTTCTGCATGGGGGATCGATGCACCCCCAATCGATCCGACCCGGTGCAATCGCTTCAAGGATCCCGGACTAGTCATGAAGGACGTAGGTCCCCGGGGCATCGCCGAGAGGCCGGTACCCCTGCTCGGGGGCGCCCATCGGGGGAGGCGCCGTCCGCTCCCCCGAACATCCCGCGAGCCAGGCAAACCAGGACGGCCACCACGACCCATTCTGCACGGGGGTCGTTTCGAGCCAGGTGTCGGGGTCGATGTAGCGGTCCTTCTCCCTCTTCATCGTGATCCGGAACGAGGAGCGCTCGCCTGGCGGCGGGTTCACGACGCCGGCGTTGTGGCCGCCGCTGGTGAGAAGGAACGTCACGTCCGTATCGGCCAGGAGGTGGATCTTGTAGACGGAGCGCCAGGGGGCCACGTGGTCCCTGTCGGTCCCCACGGCGAACATCGGCACGTGGATGTCGCTTATGGCAACGGGTTTCTCGCGCACCTCGTAGCGGCCCTGGGCGAGGTCGTTGTTCAGAAACATGCGCCGCAGGTACTCGGTGTGCATGCGGAAGGGAAGCCGGGTCGAGTCGGCGTTCCACGCCATCAGGTCGTTCATGGGGCGTCGCTCGCCCATGAGGTAGTCGTGGACGTAGCGCGACCAGATCAGGTCGTTGGTCCGCAGCATCTGGAAGGCCCCGGCCATCTGCCGGGCATCGAGGTAGCCCTGGTCCCACATGATGTTCTCGAGGAAGGTGACCTGGCTCTCGTCGATGAAAAGGCTCAGCTCACCCGCCTCGGTGAAGTCCGTCTGCGCCGTCAGCAGGGTCATGCTCCGGAGGCGGGAATCGCCGTCCCGTTCCATGGCGGCCCCCGCAATTGCCAGGAGCGTTCCACCCAGGCAGTAGCCCGCCGTGTGGATTTTCCGCCCCGGCACGATGGCCGACACGGCATCCAGGGCGGCCATGACCCCGAGGGTCCGGTAGTCCTCCATGCCCAGGTCGGCATCCTCGCGCCCCGGGTTCTTCCAGGAAATCGCGAACACCGTGAATCCCTGCTCCACGAGGGCCTTGACGAGGGAATTGTCCGGCGAGAGGTCCAGGATGTAGTACTTCATGATCCAGGCCGGAACGATCAGGACCGGCTCGGCGTGGACGCTTTCCGTGGCGGGCGAGTACTGGATCAGCTCGATGAGGCGGTTGCGGTAGACCACCTTGCCCGGGGTGACGGCCACGCGTTTCCCGACCTCGAACGCTTCCGCCCCGGCCGGCTTTTTCCCGAGGGCGGCCCGGTTCCAGTCGTCGAGGAAGTTCCGGGTTCCGCGCACGAGGTTTTCGCCCCGTTGCTCGAGGGTCGCGCGAAGCACCTCGGGGTTCGTCAGGATGTAGTTGGAGGGGGAAAAGACGTCGAGGAACTGCCGGGCAGCAAAGGAGACGAAATCATCGTGACGGCGCGACACCCCCTGAATGCCCGTCGTGGCGTTGTGCCACCACTGCTGCAGCAGCAGGAAGGACTGGTAGATCTGGCTGTAGGGCCAGCGCTGCCAGTCCTCGCCGGCGAAGCGGCGATCCTGCGGCAGGGGGTCGATGCAGGGCTCGGCGTCCCGGTCCCGGGCGCACTGCTGCATGTAGAGGGAGAGGCGCAGCGCCTTGCGGACCGCCTTCTCCCCGAGCTCGGCCTGCTTGGCCGGGGAGAAGGCCAGGTGCACGAGCCAGTCCAGGTGGGCAAACAGCAGCGACGCGGGGGAGAGCCCCCCCGTGAACCGCCCCAGCCAGGCGTGCACCATGCGGTCCAGATTGGCCCCTGCGGCCGGTGTTGTAAGCATTCTGTCCGTTTTCATATTCGTTTTCCTCCGTTGCGTTGCATCCTCCCACCCCGGGATCTTCCCGGCTCAGTCGGCTTCGGGATTGTAAAGGTGGATGGTATCGCCGGCAGCGAGCGTGCAGCGCTCCTCACGGTGAATGAGCCTCACGTCGCCGTCTTCCCCCGGTTCGCGGCCGATCGAGATCTTCCCCGGCTCCGCGGCGACCGCGATCACGCTGCCTCGAACCCGGATCTTCATCCGCAGGCAGCCGAGCTCCGGCGGGATCCGGGGATTCACATGGACGGCCTCGCCTCGGAATTCGAGCCCCGTGTAGCACCGCTGGATCAGGTCCACGGTCCCGGCCATGGCCCCGAGATGGATCCCCTCGTGGGTGGTGCCGCCCTGGATGTCCGAGATGTCGCTCTCGAGGGCCCGCTGGAACAGCCGCCAGGACGCCATGCGGTCCAGCCGGGCGAGGACCCAGGAGTGGACGACGTTGCTGAGCGTCGAACCGTTGGACGTCCGCTCGAGGTAGTAGTGGATGTTCCGGGGAATCGAGGCCGGGTCGAATTCGTACCCCATCGCCGAGAACAGCTCCTGCAGCTCCTCCGCAGAGAACAGGTAGAAGAGCATCAGCACATCGGCCTGCTTGGAGGCCTGGTAGCGGTTCGGCGAGTCGCCTTCGGCCTCGAGGATCCGGTCGAGACGGTGAATGTCGCCGTACTTCTCCCGGTACCCCGCCCAGTCGAAGGGCGCCAGCCGTTCGTAGCCTTCGAACTGGCTGATGATCCCGTCGCCGTGAAAGGGGACCTTCATCCTCGGCGGGATCGCCCTCCAGAGATCGATCTCCCGGTCCTCGAGCCCGATCGTTTCCCTCAGCTCCCGCAGCGCCTCGGGGCCGAGGATCTCCATGACCCGCAGGGCCGTTCGGAACACCCACACCGCCATGACGTTGGTGTAGGCGTTGTTCTTCAGTCCCGGCCCCGGGGCGTCAGGATAGGCCTCGTGATACTCATCGGGACCCACCACGCCGTGGATCTCGTAGCGGTTCTCGACCGCGTTGTATATCGCCCGGCGGGCGAACATCCGGGCGATCTCGAGAATCACTTCCGCCCCGAAGGAGCACAGGAAGGCCCTGTCGCCCGTCATTTCGACGTACTGCCAGACATTGTACGCAATCGCCGCGTTGACGTGGAGCTGCAGCCGGGAGTGGTCGGGCATCCAGCGCCCGGAACGGGGGTTGAGGCGCAGCCGCTGTGTCTCCTCCCGTCCGTCGCTGCCGCTCTGCCAGGGGTAGAGGGCGCCGCACAGCCCCGCGTCGGCCGCGGCCTGCCGGGCCGCCCCGAGACGGCGAAACCGGTACAGCAGCCGGGAACGCGCCACTTCGGGAAATCGAAGGTTCAGAAAGGGCAGGATGAAGAGTTCGTCCCAGAAGATATGCCCCCGGTACGCCTCGCCGTGCCACCCGCGCGCCGGGATGCCTGCGTCGAGGTCCGCGGAAAGAGGGGCGTTGACCTGCAGCAGGTGAAAGAGATGAAGGCGCACCACCATTCGGGTGCGCGTATCGGCGCCCAGCTCCATGTCGCATCGATCCCAAAGATGCCGCCAGGCGAGTTCGTGGCTCTCCAGCAGCGCATCGAACCGCTCGGCCCGTCCCGCTGCGTCGCAGGCGTCCCGGACGATCTCCGAGACCGCTGGGTCCCTCGACGTGTGCAGGGCCGCCGTCTTCTCCACCAGAAGGGTCTCCCCTTTTTCGAGATCCGCCGTGAACTCCTCGGATACGAAACCCGGTGCCGCCTCGACGGGCCGGGCGGCGGCAACGTCTGCCCCGCGGCAGGACAGCCGCGTTCGGGCCGCCTGGGCGATCTGGAGGCCCGATTGGATCGTCCGGACCAGGAGGAAGAGGATCCCGCCGTCTTCGCCGGACCGGAGCGGCTCGAGATGCCGGTTGTTCAGCCGGCGGTAACGGTCCACCCCGTCGTTGACGATAGTGCCGTCCAGCGACGATCGGACCCGGAGAAGGCCGGTCCAGTTCAGGGCGGTGATCCGCGTCTCGAGGGCCGCCAGGTGCATGCGGCCCATGTGAACGAAGCGGCGGCTCTCGACCAGGCACTCTCGGCCCCTGCGGTCCCGGAAATGGAACGCCCTCGAGAGAACGCCCCGCCGGAGGTCCAGGACCTGGCGGTACGACAGCAGGAAGACGGACTGGATATCGAACCAGCCGTCGTCGCCGAGTCGAAAATCCAGGCACAGCCAGTTGGGCATGTTCACGAGGTCCTCGTTTTCCACAACCCTGCCGGCGATCTCCGTCTCGAGCCTGTTGTAGCCGCCCGCGACATAGGTCCCGGGATAATGCGTCCCGCCGGAGCGCGATTCGGGCGCAGCGCCCCGGGTGAAGAAATACCCGTTTCCCAGCGTGCAGAGGGCCTCGCGAAGCTTCTCCTCCGCGGGGTTGAAGTCGTCGTAGCGAAGGGTCCATTCAGGCATGGAGGGAGCCTCCCTTCTCGATCTCCAAAATCATCTGCAGGAACCTCAGGACCTCGCCGGGGTCCCGCAGGGTAAACCGTGCCGCCGTCGGACCGGCCTGCTCCCGCACGACCACGGTGATGCCGCGCCCCCGCAGGGCGCGAAAGGCGTCCTCGTCGGTCACGTCGTCGCCGATGAAAACGGGGAGTACGTCCCCGCCGTCGAGCCGAAGCTTGCGCAGCAGAAGGAGGATCGCCTCGCCCTTGTTCCATTCGAGCGCGGGCTGGAGCTCGAAGACCTTCTTCCCGTATGTCTTCCGCAGCCCGGGGTGCCTCCCGGCCATGTCGTTCACGGCATTCTCCACCGCAGGGACCTCCTCGTCGGCGACGAGGCGGTAGTGAACGGCGATGGAAAACCGCTTGCGCTCGACGAGGCAGCCCCGCACGTCGCGAAGCGCCGCCTTCAGGCCCTGCTCGGCACCGTCCAGTACAGGGAGAGCGGCGCCGGCCTCTTCATGTTCCACCCGAAGCGCCCCGGGGCCCTCGATCTCGTAGCCGTGGCTTCCCGCGTAGATCAGCGAATCGATGCCGACCAGTTTCCGGACGTCCCGCAGGTCGCGCCCGCTGACGACGGCGACGGGAACCAGGGCGGCGAGATCGGCGATCAGCCGCCGTGCCTCGGAGGAAAGGACCGCCCGATCCGGGGTCTCGACGATGGGCGTCAGCGTGCCGTCGTAGTCGAGAAACAGGGCGAACCGCCTGCCGCGGGTCTCGGCCAAGATCTCGTCCCTCGCCGCGAGCGCCGACGGCAGGCTGCCGCTCGGCGTTTCCCCCGCCTCGGCGGTCCCGGTAACGTACAGTTCGGAGAGCGCAGCGATGACGATGTCCGCGCCGCCGCCGCGCAGGATTTCCGCCTGCCGCTCGCCCTGGGCGAGCCCCGCAACGAGGCCGAAGCCCCCGCTCCTGGCCGCCTGCACGCCGGCCAGCGAGTCCTCGACGACGGCGCAGCGCCCGGGTTCAACACCGAGGCGCGCCGCGGCCTCGAGAAAGATGCCCGGGTCGGGCTTCCCGGGGATACCGAGGCGTTCCGTGTCGAGCCCGTCTACCTTGGCGTCGAAGCGCTCCGCGAGCCCCACCTTCTCGAGAATGACCGTGCAGTTCTTGCTCGCCGAAATCACGGCGGTCCGGAACCCGTGCCGCTTCAAGTCATCAAGAAGCGCGGCCAGTGAGTCGGCGATCCGAACCCCCTCGTCCTGGAGGTATTTCTGGAAGAGCCTGTTCTTCCAGTTGCCGAGGCCGTGAAGCGTCATCAGTGCGGGGGGGTCCGCAGCGCGCCCCTCGGGCAGCAGGATGTTTCTCGACCGCAGGAAATCCCGAACCCCGTCGATCCGGGGCTTCCCGTCCACGAAGCGGCGATAGTCTTCCTGGGTGTCGAACGGGCGAAGGTCGTGGCCGCTTCTCTCGCCGCCCGTCTTCCGGTCCATCGAAAAAAATGTGTCGAACATGCTCTTCCAGGCCCGGATGTGCAGTGACGCCGTGTCGGCCACGACGCCGTCGAAGTCGAAGATGGCGGCATCAAACCGTTCGCCGGTCAACGCGACTCCCTTCTCCTTGTTCACGCGGCCCCCTCTCTCGCTGCGTAACATCGTAAATTCTCCCGGCGCCGCCGACCGCGGTCCACCCCGTCGGCCCGCCCCACAGAATGAGCAGGAGGAGACGCTCCACATCGTCAATCCGGCACGGTCTGTCCTGCGCAAGGCTCAGGAGGCGGCGGGAATGAGCAGGACCGGCACGCGGCTGCTCTGGCCGACGCGCTGTGCGATGCTGCCGAGGAACAGGTGCCCCATCGCCGTCTGGCCCCGGCTCCCCATGACGATCAGATCGATTTCTTCCCGCGCGGCGACATCGAGGATCTTTTCCGCCGGCTTTCCCTTCACGACCAGGATCTCGCAGGGAGTGTCCGCGGGACACAGCGCCGTGTATCGCTCCTGGAGCTCCCGTTCGACCCTGCCGCGGATCCCGTCGTCGACCTGCATGCGGAGATCCGGCGTCACGAAGCTCACATACTCGGGATCTTCGTAGGTGCTCGTCACCACGTGCATCACGACGATCCGACCGCCGCTCGCCCGGGCGATGCCGCAGGCATAGCCAAAGGCCGCGTCGGCGCTCGCGGAGAAGTCGGTGCAGAACAGAATACGTTTCAACGCGTTGATCTCTCTCATGGCATGACCTCCTGTCCAAACGATTCAACCGATCTTGCTCCCTCCTGAGGGGCCCTGCCCCGTCTTACTGACCGGCGGGGGCTTGCGGCTGCGATCGTACTCGTCCCGGACGGCCTGGAACTCCCGGTCGGCAATCTCCAGCAGACCTGCCACGGCAGCGAGACGGCGGCGGATCGCGGGCGGGATCGCCCGGACGGACTTGTACTGGATGTCGTGCTCGATCTCCGCCCACGCGTGCTGGAGGATGGTCCGTACCTGGATCTCGGCGACCAGGCCCTGATACCACCGCAGGTCCTGGGGCTCCAGCTGCCCGGGAGCCAGTTCCACGAGATAGTGGATGCTGCGGTACCCGAAACTGGAAGGCGTTTCCCTGTACTCGGTCTTGTCGTCCCTCTCGATCACCCGAAAACGTTCTCGAATGACCGCATCGAGATCGTGGGAGGTTTTCGGGAAGAAGGTGATCACCCGCACACCGGCCATGTCCGTCACCATCTTGAGCGGATCGGAGGCGTGCCGGGAGTCTCTGTGCGCGCCGAGGAGCCGCCTGATTTTTCTCTCGAAACTCTCCACCGTTTTGGTCCGCGCCTCGATCGAGTGGATCTTGATCGAGCGTCTCGCGATCTCCTCCGTGACCCGCTGGCGAACGTGGACGCAATAGGCGCCGTAGAGCGGGCGCAGTTCCTCGTACCGCTTGACGGCCTCCCGGAGGCGCGCCGGCGGGTCGATCCGCGTTTCCTCCGGGATCCCCTCCGCAGTCTTCCGTACCAGTTTCATCCCTTGTCTCCTTTCCCGGCGGGCACCCGGACCGAAGAGCGCTCGCGGAGCCATTTCTCGGCGCCGACGACCAGGGAAACGGCGACGGAGACGGCAACGATGACCGCCCAGTCCTCGATCGGCAGGGGCGCGCTGTGGAACAGGGTGTTCATCCAGGGGTTGTAGGTGAACAGGAGCTGCAACCCGATCATGGCCGCCGAGCCACCGATGACCCAGGGGTTCGAGAACAGCCCCAGGCTTCGCATCGAGTGTCTCAGGGAGCGACAGTTGAAGAGGTAGAACAGCTCGATCATCACGATGAGGTTGACGGCCACGGTCCGCGCCTCGGCGAGATCGGCACCCGCCTGTTTCTTCAGCAGGAAGAGGGCGAAGACGCCGACAAGCATGAGAACGCTCACCAGGATGATCCGCTGGATCAGCACGCCCGTCAGGATCGGGCTGTCGGGCTCTCGAGGCGGCCGCAACATGACATCGGCCTCCTTGCCCTCGAAGGCGAGCATGAGCCCCAGCAGAACCGCCGTCGTCATGTTGATCCAGAGGATCTGCACGGGGAGCACGGGCAGGGCCACTCCCGTCCCCATGAGCACGGAGACAACGATCACAAGACCTTCGCCTCCGTTGGTGGGCAGAGTCCAGACGAAGAACTTCGTCAGGTTGTCGAAGATCCGCCTTCCCTCCTCCACGGCGGCCTCGATGGTGGCGAAGTTGTCGTCGGTGAGGACCATGTCGGCCGCCTCCTTGGCGACTTCCGTCCCCGTGATGCCCATGGCGATGCCGATGTCGGCCTGTTTCAGGGCGGGCGCATCGTTGACGCCGTCGCCGGTCATGGCGACGACGTGCCCCCGGCTCTGCAGAGCCTCGACGAGACGGAGTTTCTGCTCCGGCGCGACTCGGGCGAAGACCCTGGCCCGCCCCGACACCTCGACCATCTCCGCGTCGGAGAGATTTTGAAGCTCGCGCCCCGTCACGGTGATGCTGCGATTGCCGTCCGTCCCCGGGTCTGTCAGTCCGAGCTGGTCCGCGATGGCCGTGGCCGTGACGGCGTGGTCGCCGGTGATCATCTTGACTGCAACACCCGCCGTCTTGCACGCCGCGATGGCCTGTTTCGCCTCCTCGCGCGGCGGATCGATCATGCCCTGCAACCCCAGAAAGGTCAGATCCGACAGGCTCGCGGAGGGATCCAGAGTCGTTGTCCCCGCGGGCAATTCCCTGCTTGCGAAGGCAAGGACCCGCAGACCCTCTCTCGCCATGGCCTCTGCCGCCCCGAGCACCGCCTCCCGGTCTAGTTTGGCCGTGCCGCCTTCGCGCAGGAGGACCTGCGCGCACACGCCGAGGACCTTCTCGATGGCGCCCTTGACGTAGACGACGGGGGGTGCGCCGTCGACCCCTTCGTGCGCCGTCGCCATGTAGGCCCGCTCCGATTCGAAGGGGATGACGTCGATCCGCGGCCGGGCGTCGGCCTCGTGCTCCTTCAAGCCCGCCTTGGCGGCCGAGACGATGAGGGCCCCCTCCGTCGGGTCGCCTTCGATCGCCCATCGCCCCTCCTTCTGCACGAGCCGGGCGTCGTTGCACAGGAGGCCCGCCCGGAGGCACTCTTCCAAGGCAAGGGATATGGCCGGGTCCACGGTCGCTCCGGCGGCGCGGATCTCCCCCTCAGGCGCGTAGCCGCCCCCGGTCAGCTCGAACAGCTCGCCCCCGGCCAGGACTTTCTGCACCGTCATCTGGTTCTCCGTCAGGGTACCCGTCTTGTCGGAGCAGATGACCGTCGTGCTCCCCAGCGTCTCGACGGCGGGCAGTTTGCGGATGATGGCATGGACGTCGGCCATACGCTTCACGCCGACGGCCAGAGTGATCGTCACGGCTGCGGGCAGCCCCTCCGGAATGGCGCTCACCGCCAGGGCCACTGCTGCCATGAACATGTCGATGGCGCTGTGCCCCGCGACCCGGCCCGCGAAAAACATGGCGGCCGCGACCGCCAGGATCACGACCAGCAACACCCGGCTGAAGTGGGCGATCTTCCTCGTCAGCGGCGTCGAGATCTCGACGGCCTCGGCGATGAGGCCGGAGATGCGGCCCGTTTCCGTCCGGTCGCCCGTGGCGATGACGATGCCCCTGCCCTGGCCGAAGGTCACCAGCGTCCCCGCGTAGGCCATGTTTCCGCGATCGGCAAGAACCGTGTCCTCGGGCACGACGTCGACCCTCTTTGCGACCGGAACGGACTCGCCCGTAAGCGCCGACTCGTCGATCTGGAGCTCTCGTGAGACAAAGAGACGCAGATCCGCGGGAATTTTGTCGCCCGACTGCAGGAGCACGATGTCGCCCGGCACGAGGTCGGCGGACGGAACCGTGCGCGGTGCGCCGTCGTGCAGGACGACAGTCTGGGTCGTCATCATCGTCATGAGGGACTCGATCGCACTCTCCGCGCGGGATTCCTGGATGAATCCCACGACGGCGTTGACCAGTACGACCCCGAAGATGACCGCGGAGTCGACTCTCTCGCCGAGGGCCGCCGTGACGGCAGCCGCGGCGATCAGGATGTAGATCAGCGGCTGGTGGAACTGGAGCAGGAACCGCATCAGGGGGCCGGTCCTCTTCTTCTGCGTCACTCGGTTGGGGCCAAAGCGGGCCAGCCGCTCGCCGGCCTCGGAGACCGTGAGGCCCCTGTCGAGGTCCGTTGCGAGTAGCCCGGCCGTCTCCTCCAGGGGGCTGTGATGCCAGGCTCTGTCGGGGATGCGTTCCAACATCGTCAAGTCTCCCTGAATGAATGTGAGGAAATGAATGAGGGTTGCGGATATCTGCAGCCGGCAGGATGTCCAGGAAAAACCGAACAGGACGAGCGCTTACCAGGCGCGGACCGCCGGGCCTTCCGCGTCCCGACCGATGCATGGCCCCGTTCCGATCCACGCATCGGCACAAAAAACGGGCCGCGATCCGATTTCAATCAGATGGCGGCCCGACCATTTGAAAACCTCCGGGATCGTCATCCCGGACCCGTTGGCGTTTATTCAATTGCCATTCCACGATAACGGATCGGCGCCCGCCTGTCAACCCGTTTCGGGCCATGATTGATCTATACGCTTCGGATTCAACAGGATCGATCGCCCGGATGCCGGGTTCTATCACGCATTGTCCAACTCGACGGCCTCGCTGAGCCGGTCCTCGAAGTCGGGGATCGCGGCGTTGACGCGGACCCAGGCGGCAAGCATCGGTACGCCCACGGGGTCCTCGACGAAATCGCCGATGGCCTTGCGGAGCGATCCGACGAAGGCCTCCACGGCCTCGATCTCCCCGTGGCGGTCGTAGGTCAGCCCGTTGATGAGCGACAGGGCGTGGTATTTCTCGATGGTGACCCGGGCCTCCTGCATGTAGGACGTCAGCATGGTCCGGAAGAACGCCTCGCTCATGACGATGCCGTCCTGGGTGAGCACCCGGAAGAGGGCCCGGGCGATATCCCCGGCCATGCGCAGCAGGCCCTCGTGGGGCTTCTGCTTCCTGAGCACCTGGTGCTTGTGCTCATAGGTCTCCGCCAGGTCCACCTGGCAGATCCGGTTGATCGACGCCCGCTGGTAGACCTCGCTCAGCAGCGACACCTCGAGGCCCCAGGTCGGCGAGATCCGGATCCCGCGGGCCAGGCTCGAAATCAGGGCGAACTCGCCGGAGAGGGCGTACCGGAAGTTGTCCAGGAAGGACAGGAAGGGATTGAACCCCAGGATACGGCGCAGTGTCCGGATCAGGGGCGTGTAGAAGAGCCGGGTGACGCGGCCGTAGAGCTGGTCCGTCACGCGGGCGTAGTACCCTTTGCTGAACTCGAAGTCCAGTGCCGGGTGCGCCACGGGGAAGATCAGTCGCGCCAGCATCTCCCGACGGTAGTTGACGATGTCGCAGTCATGCAGGGCGATGGCATACACGTCCCGCTCCGACAGGATGCTGCCGAGGGTCATCCACACCGAACGCCCCTTGCCGGGGTGATCCATGGAGAAATCGTTCCGCATCAGCTCCCGGTAGAGCTTCCGCATCCTCGGGCCGTCGTGCCAAACGATTCGGACATCGGACTTCAGCACGGACATGTACTGCTTTGCATTCTCGAACTCCGTCCTGCCCGCCCGGTCGAGCGAGAGAACGACCTTGTGAAGATACTCCACGCCTTTCAGTTCCTCGATGATCCGCGGCATGGCGGGGGTCTCGAATTCCGAGTACAGCGCGGGCAGCAGCAGGACGAGCTTCCTGTGTCGCGCGATGGCCTTGAGTTTCGCCTCGAGTTCCCCGACGGGGCGTTCCCGCAGCTTCTGCAGGGTCGTGATCATTCCGTGCTGCCAGAAATCAGCCATCGCGCACCTCCTCGTCCCAGATTTTGATCAGGTAGTCTTTCATCTTCTCGAATGCCCGGGCATGGGCCTCGAAAAGCTGTTCCGCCTCGCCTGGACTCCTGTCCCGCACCTCGTTGATGAGGCTCGCCACCCGGGCATTGTACAGAGGGACCATCGTGTCGAGGACCTTGAAGCGCTGCCGCGGCGTTGCGTGAAAATAACGGGCGTAGCGGTAGACGATGCGGACCCACGTCTCGGCCGGCAGAAGAAATTCTTCCGTCCGCACGACGGACGCGAGGCCCTGTATCACCTCGAGATCCTTCGCCTCGACGATCCGCTGCCAGACGCCCGAGAAGTTCGCCCATCCCGTCCGGAAATAGTCGACGAGCCCCTCCTGGTCGATCTCGAAAGGGGCCGGCTCCTGCTCCAGCTCTTCGCCGAGCACCGGGACATCGTGGGATCGCCGGACCCTCTGCCAATGTTCGGCGTTCGTTTCCATGAGCTGATAGATCGTCCCCACAACCTGGCGGAACATCGGGCCCAGATCGGCCCCGGGGTCCTTTTCGCCGTGGACCTTGACCCCCAGCCTGGCCTGGCAGAGCTTGAAGCCGCCTACGACGGCCGTCGTGGTCATCCAGACGTCGATGCCGAAGCGCGCCACGTCCGTCTCCCAGACGTCCTGGTCGAAATAGTGCTTGGCCAGCCGCTGCGAGATCCCGAAGTCGCCGCCGATGGGCTGGCGGATGCGCTGCCCGTAGAGCGCGCGCGTGAGGTTGTAGGCGATCGTGTTGGTGATGGTGCCGTCGAGCTTGTAGCGCCGGTAGAATGGGGCGACGAAGTCGTACCCCTTGAATACCGGGTCGAGCACGTTGCGAACCCACTCGGGTTTGATGGAGACGAGGTCGGAGTCGAAGACCGCTATGGCCCTGGCCCGGAGGAAATTCGCCACCTCGAAGGCGGCCCGCAGGCCCGACCCCTTTCCCGGGACGCCCCGATAGATCGTGACGATCTTCCTGATGCTGTACGATGGGATCTGCACGAGGTTCGCGATCTCGCGCGAGTCGTCCGTGGAGCCCCCGTCGGCGACGAGAATGACGGCCTTGGCATCGGGATAGAAGCGTTCGAGACCCGCGGCGACCGTCTGGATCACGTGCACGATGGATTCCCCGCTGTAGTAGGAGGGGATCCCGATGACGATGTCTGCGTAACGGAGTTGCTCGATCGTCTTGCGGGCGTGGTCCCGGAGGGTTGTCGAGAATCGGGTTGTCGTCGTCATCGCGGTTCCATCCTCGCGTCTTGATGTTGTATCATGGGTCCTGTGCGTCCAGGATCCCGGTGACGGCCTCGTTCCATCCCCGGCTCCCGGGACAGGAGGCTTTTCGCAGATTCGGCAGGTCGACGTCCTCGTATCGCCCGTCCGGGTGAGGGATCAGCACGGGGATGTCCACGGCGGCCAGCATGGTAACGTCGTTGGGCCTGTCGCCGATCCCGATGCTCAGCACCTCCTCGCCGAGATTGTCGCGAAAAATGCGGAGGGCCCGTTTCACGGCCTCCCCCTTGTCCTGCCCGATCCCGATGAGGTGGTGGAAACGCCCGCCCCGCGTGATCTTCAGGCCCTCCAGTCGGGCCTCCTCCCCCAGCAGCGCCAGCTGCGCGTCGCCGTCGTCGAGGAACGGCTCGGTGAATTCCCGCTGCTTCGCCAGGCGCGCTTCTTCCGGGGTCAGTCCCGTGATCTCCGCCAGTTCCTCGACGCTCAGGTCCCCCGCGCCACGGACGCCGAAGCGGGTCTTTCGTTCCTCGAAGAAACGGCGGATCTCGGGATAGGATCTCCCCAGCGGGATCAGGGTCTTTCCGCCCCGCTCGACCCCGCCCGGAATGTGGAAGTTCCTGTACCCCGCCGGAAAGAAGATCCCCCCGCCGTTTTCCGGGATGAAGGGCTCCCTCAGCCCCATCTTTTCCTGCAGGCGCTCGACCTCCACCCGGGTCTTGCTCGTGACGAAGACCAGCGGCACGGAGAGGCGGCGGATCCGATCCAGAGCAGGACGGGCGCACTCGTAGGAGTACCCGTCGTGGTCCAGAAGGCTCCCGTCGAGGTCCGTGAAGATGAGCACCGACCGTCCCATTTCACACCATAACCGTGTGCTCGGTTTTCCCCCCGACCAGGGCGTACATCAGGGTGAGATACTCCCGGAGGTGGCGGGTCAGGAGGTAGTACTCGCGGACCAGTTCCCGGCCCGTTTTACCCATCCTGCGGCACTGCTCGCGGTGGTGCAGGAGGTAGCGGATCCGGTTGGCCGCCCCCTCGGGCGTCATGACGAGAAACCCCGTGTGGTAGTCGACGACCTGCAGTCGGATGCCCCCGGCATCGCCACCGATGACGGGCTTTCCCTTCCAGAGCCCCTCTGTGACGGTGAGACCGAAGCCCTCGCGCGTCGATTTCTGGACGACGATCTCGGCGATCCGCTGCAGGGCGTTGACGGTCCGGTGCGCCGCCGGCGGCAGAAGTTCCACGTGAATGTCCGGGTCCCCGTCGGCAGCCTCCAGCACCGCGTCGAGGACCTCCTTTCCCTCCGGGTCGTCGGTAGCCCCGCCGCCTGCCAGGACGAGCTGAACGGGGGTCATCTTGCGTACCATCCGGTAGGCCTGGATGACGCCAACGGGGTCTTTGAACCGGTCGAAGCGGGAGATCTGCACCAGCACGGGCACGTCGGGCTTGAGATCGAACTGTTCCCGCACGGCATCGAGCTCGCGGTCGTCGAGATCGATGTTCTTCTCGCTCAGCGGGTCGATGCTCGGCGCGATGAGAACCTGGGGGTGGGGCAGCAGCTGCGCAAACTGGCACATGGAGAAGATGCTGGCGTCATACTTGTCCACGAAGGGTTTGAGCCCCTTCCAGACCGCCCGGAACGGGTGACTCGCATCGATGTGGCACCGCCAGATCCACCGCCCGCGGCGCCGGGGGCAGAGTTCCAGCAGGGGTGCCGGCTGCGGATCGTGGATGACGACGATGTCCGCCTCCTCGAGTTCCCCCTGGAGCGACCGGGCGTTCTCCTCGTTCACAGCCCGGTAAAGGTCCCAGTCCCGCTTCTTGAGCACGACGGGGTTTCCCTGGAGGCCGTTGTGGAATGCCTTGGTCACGGAAAAGAATTCGCCGGTCCCCGTGATGACCTTCCAGTGGACATCGAGACCGAGGTCGTTCATGAGCGGGACCATCCAGGCGAGAATCTCCGCCACCCCGCCGCCCTCAGCGGTGGAATTGACGTGGACGACGCGGAGGTCTTTCATGCGCTCCCCGAGCCTGCGCAACTGGCCGATGACGGGGATGCCGACGATGGGCTCGTACTGATCGATGTTCATGATTTTCTCCTGTCTGAGTCAGGATCTCCTGCCCCGGAGCGGTTCGAGCACCCTCACCAATTCTTCCCGAAGCTCCCGGAGCGTGTAGAAGTAGAAATCGATGCGGCGCAGGGCTTCCACGCAAGGCGCGCCGGGGTCCCCGAACCCCTCGATCCAGTGGGAGAAATCGTCGATGCCGACGGGCGGGCGGCGCTGGGCTTCCACGAAGTGAAAGTAGATGCTCCCGTTGGACATCCGGCCGATGGCTTTCGGAAGCTCACGGAGCGTGGGGACCCGCTCTCCGGAATCGAAGACAAGGGTCGTCGCCTCCATGAAGTAAAACTCGTGGCCCGGCCTCGCCCAGGGAATCATGGTGACCTCGCTGAGGCGCTCGTCGATGACCTCGAGGACGGTTTCCCGCAGCCCCTCGATCGACGGGCAGGCATAGGGGTCGACGGCCCCGAGCCGCTCCGCCAGGACCTTGTCCGAGAGCCGCCGGCTCGCCCAGACGGCAAAATCGTTCCGGTGGTCGGGGTACTCGAAGCTCGGCGACAGGGGGGTCTCGCAGAAATGGTGATACAGGACGTCGGGGCTGCAGACGGCGATCCGGTCGCGCAGTTCCCGCAAATTGTACGCGGGCGGCAGGCCGCTCATGCGGATCAGAAGCGAGCAGTCCATAATCTCGAAAGGGTTCATGGCCGCACCTCCAGGACAATGTCCGGCGCCGGTTTCCGCCGATCGGGCGTCTCGCCGCGCCGCATCAGGCCACCTCCTTGACAGGCCGGATGCTTTCCAGTTCGTCGAAGATTTTCGCTCCCCAGTCAAAGACGGTGTGCTTCTGCACCTGTTTGCGCATCCTCTTCATCCGCTTGGTCCGCTCTTTGTCCGTCATGAGGAACGCCTCGTACATCGCATCGGCCAGCTCGTCGACATCGTAGGGGTTCACGAGGAGCGCATCGGGAAGCTCCCGGGCCGCCCCCGTGTACTGGGAAAGCAGCAGGACCCCGTCCCCGTCGGTCCTGGCGGCGATGAACTCCTTGGCCACGAGGTTCATGCCGTCGTGCAGGGAGGTGACCATGACGACATCGGCCATCCGGTACGAAGCCAGCACGGCATAGTAGTCATGGTGCGCCCGCAGGAACCGGACGGGCGTCCAGTCCTCGGTCTGGTGGCGCCAGTTGATCTCGTCCACCAGGTCGTCGAGTTCCTCGTTGATGTCCCGGTACTCCTCGATGTGGGTCCGGCTGGGCGCGGCAAGCTGAAGAAGGGTGACCTTTCCCCGGAGTTCCGGGTGATCTCTCAACATGAGGTCGAATCCTTTCATCCGCTCCGGGATTCCCTTCGTATAGTCGATCCGGTCCGCCCCGACGAAGATCTTCGTCTCCAGGATCCCCTCGCCCAGTTCCTTGACGAAGCTCGCCCGCTTTTCGTCGACCTGCTGCACCTGCGCATCCTTGCCGATCTGATGAAAATCGACGCTGATGGGAAACGCCCGGACATGTGTGGGTCTGCCGCCGCGGAAGATCCTGAAGCGATCGTAATCCACCTTGGCCTCGATCCCCCGGTCCACCGTATCCATGAAATTGTTGCAGTGATACTGGATGTGGAAGCCCATGATGTCGTTCCCCAGCAAGCCGTCGAGAAGTTCCTCCCCCCAGGGGAAGATCCGGAAGGCCTCGCGGTTGGGCCAGGGGATGTGCCAGAAATGGACCAGGGTCAGGTCGGGCCTCCCCGTTCTCAACATCCGCGGCAGCAGGGCCAGGTGGTAGTCCTGGATAAAGACGATGGCGGGGCATCCCGCCACCTCCTCGAGGACCGCATCGCAGAAACGCTGGTTCACGTCCCTGTACGTTTCCCAGTCCTTCCGGGAAAAGCGAGGCCGGGTGTACACGATGTGACAGAGCGGCCAGAGGGCCTGATTCGAAAGGCCGTAGTAATAACCGGCCTCCTCTTTCTTGGTCAGCCAGACCCGCTTCAGCGTGTAACGCGGGTTCTCGGGGGGCATCGGCACGCGCCCCATGGCATCGGTGACGAGGCGGTCGGCGCTGCCCGATCCGTGCGCGACCCAGATGCCGCCCGTCGCCCGGACGATGGGATCGAGGGCGGCCACCATCCCGCTTGCCGGGCGGACGACCCGGATCCCCCCCACGTCGCGTTCGTGCATGACCGGTTCCCGGTTCGAAACGATGACGACCTTTGCGCCTTTCGTGACACGGGAGACGAGTCCCCCCAGATATCTGGCATCCATGACAGGCTCCTTGATCGATGATTTGCTGCTTCGAGACAATTCAGGGCCTTCACTCGGGACGGTTCGGTTCGCTCGGGAATTCCGACGAGGCGTAAGGGAAAGAAACGCTCTTTGGTTGGCTGATGGAAAACCCTGTTACAGTGTACCCGGATTGTCTCTCCATTCCAAGTTGATTCCTTCACCGTCCTGTCCCGGATCGATTTGCGAAGGAGGACCGCGAAACGAAGAAACCTGCACCGGCGCCTTCCCCGTGACGACAGACGCCTGCCGGAATCCGTTATCCCTGCCCGGGAACGTCGAGGGGAATGTTCACCTCCGGGGAAAGCAGCATTTTGGGAGGCAGTTCCTGCGCCTGAAGGATCGTGGCCATCTCCCTCATGCTCTCGGCAATGGTTTCCAGCCGTTGAACGGACAGGACTTCCAGACCCGACACGATCATGCCCTGGGCCACCTGAGGCGATTGTTCGACGATTTTCTTCCCTTCCGCCGTCAGGGTCGCATGGACCACCCGCCGGTCCTTGCGGGAACGGGTTTTCCTGATCAGCCCCAGCCGCATCAGCCGGTCGAGAATCCCGATCACCGTCGCGGGATGAAGATACATCTTTCGGGAAAGGTCCGACACACGGATCGGTCCCGAGTCGGCGATCATCTTGATCGCCCACAGCTGGGGGCTCGTCAGACCCGAGGCTTTCTTTGCCCGCCGGGTGTAGGAATGAACCGCCTGGAAGACTCTCCGCAGATCGTCCGCAATCTCGGCGATCACCCTGTCTTTGTCCGTCATCGATCCGTTCCCCGGTCTTCCAGCGTGTCCTGCAGTCCGCAATCCCGGCTCATCCTTTCTCGCGTCAGGACCAGGGCCCCGGAGTTGCGGACAGCGCTCGCTGATAGTTGGCAGCTGAAAATTTTTGCAATGTTTATATTGTCTACAAATTATTGATGCAAAAGTAAAGCATAAATGTTATAAAAATCAAGGAACAAGGTTGCATGAACCGTCTTTTTTCAATGTCATCGACGGGTTATCGGGATCGGGACCTTTGTGTTTTTCATCACAGGCTGTGATACGGCAAGCACCGAAGATCCGATCGCCGATCCCAACGGGAGATGGACCGGCACGATCGCGCGGCCAGCTGCCGGAAAGGGCTTGATCGCCCTTTCCGGAGGAATGCGATCGTCTGAGCGATCCGATCGATGACGAATGCGGGGAAAAGGGGGTTCCCTTCGACGGCGATGTTGACCTGAACGGCAAATCTCTTTATAGGAAAAGATCTCGGATCGGCGCGGCAGCCTCGCGGCATCTGCCGAGCCTCATACCCGGTTGTGAAGGATACGAACGGTCCTTGCGAAAGAAACTGATCGAAGAATCGGTTCTTTTTATCAGCGTTCTGAAATGGGTCGTGCTCGCAACGGCCGTCGGCGCATTGGTGGGCTCCGCAACGGCCCTGTTCATCCGCATTCTGTCCTGGAGCACCCTGTCTGTCGCGAAGTACACCAACTACTTCCTGCTCCTTCCCCTCGGACTGTTCATCAGCTCCGTCATCGTGCAGTACGTGGACCCCAATGCCAAGGGGTACGGAACGGACAGGGTGATCGAGGCTGTCCACCGGTCAGCCGGGAAAGTACGGGCACGCGTGATCCCCGCGAAACTGGCGGCAACGGTCATCACGGCCTCGGCAGGCGGATCGGTCGGACAGGTCGGACCCTGTTCCCAGATCGGCGCCGCGCTGGCGTCCATGCTGGCCGACCTGCTCCGTTTCGGCGACGGAGACCGCAGGAAGCTCGTCATCTGCGGGATCAGCGCCGGATTCTCCTCCGTCCTCGGGGCGCCCGTTGCCGGGGCCGTATTCGGCCTCGAGGTTCTTTTCATGGGCAGCATCCTCTACGAAGTTCTTCTGCCGTCGTTCATCGCGGGGGTCACGAGCTACCACGTATCCACCCTCATGGGCATCACCTACCTCCATGTGCCTCTCGGGGTTATCGAACCGCTGTCGGAGGCATTCCTGCTCAAGGTCGTCTTCGCGGGGATCTTCTTCGGAATCTGCGCCGCCCTCTCGATCGAAATCCTGAAAGGAAGCCGGAAAATCGCGGAGAGGGTCCTTCGGTGGGGTCCGGTCAACGGGGTCATCGGGGGCCTGATCCTCATCGGGGTGACCGTTCTGTTCTCGACGGACTACCTGGGGCTGGGCGTCGAACTGACCCACCGGGCCCTGCAGGGGGTCGAGATCGCCTGGTACGCCTTCCTGATCAAGATCGTCTTTACGGGCATGACCTTCGCCTTCGGGGGCAGCGGCGGGATCATCGCGCCGCTGATCTGCGCGGGGGCCCTGGCGGGCAGTTTCTTCGGGGGGATCCTGGGGTTGGACCGCGTCACCTTCGCCGCCATCGGCTTTGTCAGCGTCCTGGCCGGCGCCGCAAACACGCCGATCGCGATGAGCATCCTCGCGATCGAGCTCTTCGGCCCCTCGATCGCTCCCTATGCGGCGGTTTCCTGCGTCATCAGCTTCCTGATGACGGGGCACCGCGGCGTCTTTCCCGCCCAGCGCATCGCCTCCAGGAAGTCGTCGTCCGTCGAAGTGGAAATCGGGGGCGAAGTGGGCGATGCCCATCCGGTCTACGGAAGGCGCGACAAGAGCCTGATCGACGCCGGGATCAAGGTCGCCGACAGGATCAAAAAAAAGAAAGATTGACCGACGCCCCTGCCCGCCTCCCCGCGGACACGCGTCCGGGCATGCCTGGCCGGCGAACCGAGGGGGGAATGGGGGTCCGACACACCCGATGAGATGAAACGCCTCGAACCGTTCCGGAAGCTGCCGCGGAAAACCAGAAGGTCCATCCTCGTCAAATACACCCTGTACCAGATCCCGGACACGGCCCTGGCATTTCTCGTGCTCTGGATCCTGGTCGAATGGGCAGGCGTTTCGCCCCGGCTTGCAGGCGGTCTTGCCCTTCTCTGGATCCTGAAAGACATCCTCATGTTCCCCGTGTTATGGCACTCCTTCGGCGGAACGGACGCCTCGGATCCGCGCAGCCTTGTCGGTGCAGAAGGCATTGTCACGGAGAGGTGCGGCCCCCGCGGCTACGTGCGGGTCCGCGGCGA
>CAZPCN010000041.1:0-19612 GCA_964585095.1 uncultured Syntrophaceae bacterium
TCGACGAGGGTCTGGCCGCGCTGCGGAAGGAACGGGTCATGGACCGCATCTGGGCGAAGGACCACACCGTCTGGAAACCCGGTCCGGAGGAGATCGTAAACCGCCTCGGCTGGCTCTCGAGCCCCGTCGACATGATGGAGCGCATCGACGAGATCGAGGGCTTCGCGAAGACCGTGCGCTCCGAGGGGTTCACGCAGGTGCTGCTCCTGGGCATGGGCGGCTCGAGTCTGGCCCCGGAGGTCTTCGCGAAGACCTTCGGCAGCGCGCCCGGTCACCCGGAGCTTTCCATCCTGGACAGCACGGACCCGGGGGCGGTGTTCCGCCTCGCGGGGCGGCTCGACCCGACGAGGACCCTCTTCATCGTCTCGTCGAAATCGGGGACGACCGTGGAGATCCACTCGTTCTTCAAGTTCTTTTACGGCTGGGCCTGCGAGAGGCTCGGCCGGCAGCGGGCCGGCGGACATTTCATCGCCATCACCGACCCGGGATCGGCTCTCGAGGGGATCGCCCGGCAGTTCAGCTTCCGCAGGGTCTTTCTCAACGACCCGGACATCGGCGGGCGCTTCTCGGCCCTGTCCTTGTTCGGGCTCGTGCCGGCCGCGATCATCGGCGTCGACGTGAAGGCCCTTCTCGAGAAAGCCGTGACGATGGCCGCCAACTGCGACGCCAGCAACTGCCCCGTGGCGGGAGACAACCACGGTGCAAGGCTGGGCGCATACCTGGGGAGACTCGCGCAGATCGGCCGGGACAAGCTGACGCTCGTCACCTCGCCCTCCCTGCAGCACTTCGGCGACTGGGTGGAGCAGCTCATCGCCGAGAGCACCGGCAAGGAGGGCAAGGGGATCCTCCCGGTGCTGCGCGAGGCGCCGGGCCGTCCCGAGGTGTACGGGACGGATCGGCTCTTTGTGGGCCTCGAAGCGGCGGGCGAGCCTCTCCGTCCGGCCTTCATCCGCTCCCTGGAGGAGGCGGGGCACCCCGTGGAGATTTTCCGGGTCCGCGACGCCGACGACCTGGGCGGGCAGTTTTTCCTCTGGATGATGGCCACCGCCGTGGCGGGCCGCTTCCTCGGCATCAACCCCTTCGACCAGCCCGACGTGGAGGCCGCCAAGGCCGGCGCGCGCGAGGCCGTGGAGGCCTTCCGGGCCAGCGGCAGGCTGCCGCAGGAAGAGCCGGCGCTGCGTTTCGGGGGCGTCGAGGTGTACGGCCCGGTGAAGGGCAAGGACACCATGACCGCCCTGGAGGGCTTTCTGGAAGCCATCCCGGCCGGGGGCTATATCGCGGTCACGGCATGGCTGCCGCCCTCGGACGAGACGGACATCCTGCTCCAGATCTTCCGCACGAGGCTGCGCGACCGGTATCGCGTTCCCGTGACCGTGGGGTACGGGCCGCGCTACCTGCATTCGACGGGACAGCTCCACAAGGGGGATGCAGGCAGGGGGGTCTTCATTCAGCTGACGGCGGACAGCGAGGAGGACATCCCGATCCCCGACGCGACGGGATCGACGGCGTCATCCCTGACGTTCGGCATCCTCGAGGCGGCCCAGGCGGCGGGAGACCGGCAGGCCCTTCTCGCAAGGGGGCGCCGCGTCATCCGCCTGCACCTGGGACCGGACGTCATCGGGCGGCTTGCGCTGCTCACGGAGGGGATTCAATAGGAAACGGCCGGCGCGGCCCGGGACGCGCCGGCGACAGGAAAGGAGGGAACCATGACGGTCGACACGATTCAGCTCAAAAAGCAGGCGGCGGCCTACGCCGCCGACCTGGTGCAGTCGGGGATGATCGTCGGGCTCGGCCACGGCAGCACGGCCATCCATGCCGTGGCGATCCTGGCGGACAAGCTGAAAGCGGGGCAGCTGAAGGACGTGATCGGCGTGCCCAGCTCCTACCAGGTCGAGGAGGAGGCCATGCGATGCGGCATGCCGCTGAGGGCCTTCGACGAGATCCCTGTCATCGATCTCACGATCGACGGCGCCGACGAGGTGGACCCGCAGCTCAACATGATCAAGGGGGGCGGTGGAGCGCTGCTGAGGGAGAAGATCATCGCCCAGGCGAGCCGGCGCGAGGTGATCGTCGTCGACGAATCCAAGCTCACGCCCGTTCTGGGACGGAAACGTTGCGTCCCCGTGGAGGTGATCCCCTTCGGCTGGCGGTCCCAGGCGATGTTCCTGGAGTCCCTGGGCTCCAAGGTCGGCCTGCGCCGGAACGCCGACCGGAGCCCCTACCACACGGACTGCGGCAACTGGATCCTGGAGTGCAACTTCGGGGCGATCGAGCGGCCCCACGTGCTGGCGGAGAAAATCAAGGGCCGCGCCGGGGTCGTGGAGCACGGGCTCTTCATGGGCCTCGCTTCGGACGTGGTCATCGCGGGCCCCAAGGGGGTTCGCCACGTCAAGCGGGGCGAGGGCGGGGTCTCGCCGAGCGATTTCGGAAAGGAGTTTTAGGGCCGGAACATGCAAATCGGGATTATCGGACTCGGAAGGATGGGGGCCAACATCGCCCGCAGGCTCGCCCGGGGCGGGCACGACGTGCTCGCCTACGACCGCTCCCCGGGCATCGCGGCGGCGCTCGCGGGGGAGCAGGCCAGGATCAGGCCGGCCCGGGCGCTGGCCGGCCTGGTGAAGGACATGGCAAGGCCGCGCCACCTGTGGGTCATGGTGCCCGCCGGCAAGGCGACGGATTCTGCGGTCCGTGCCCTGGCGAAGTCCCTCTCGCGAGGCGACGTGATCATCGACGGGGGGAACTCCAACTTCCGCGAATCCATGGCACGGGCGAAGTCGCTCGCCGGACGGGGGATCCGCTTCGTCGACGCGGGCACCAGCGGCGGCATCCGGGGCGTCAAGGAAGGCTACAGCCTGATGGTGGGGGGCGAGAGCGATGTCGTGGAGCGCCTGCGGCCCGTCTTCGAGACGCTTGCGCCCTCCCCGAGGCGGGGCTGGGGGCACGTGGGACCGGCGGGGGCCGGCCACTTCGTCAAGATGATCCACAACGGTATCGAGTACGGCCTCATGCAGGCCTATGCCGAGGGGTTCGAAATTCTCCGGGGCAGGAAGGACTTCGATCTCGACCTGCACCGGGTGGCCGAGATCTGGCGCTCCGGAAGCGTGATCCGTTCCCGCCTCCTGGATCTCGTCGCCGAAAGCCTCGCCGAAAACCCCGAACTGGCCGGGATCGAGGGCTGGGTCGCCGACTCCGGCGAGGGCCGCTGGACGGTCTTCGAGGCGATCGACGAGGACGTCCCCGCCCCGGTCATCACGATGGCGCTCTTGATGCGCTTCGCGAGCCGCCAGGACGAGAGCTACGCGGCGAAGCTGCTGGCCGCCATGCGGCACAAGTTCGGCGGACACCCCGTGAAGGAAAAAAAACCGTCCCGAGGATGACATGAGCGAACCGAAAACCCCGGCCGATCCCTGCACGGTCGTCATCTTCGGCGCCTCGGGCGACCTGACGGCCCGCAAGCTCATGCCGGCCCTGCACAGCCTCTCCTGCGAAGGCCTCCTGCATCCGCAAACCGACATCGTCGGCCTCGCCCTGACGGACCTGAGCGACGGCGCCCTGCGCGATCGCCTCTACGACGGGGTCATGGAGTACTCGCGCCACAAACCCGACGGAGAGGAGATCTGCGCCCGCTGGCCGCGTTTCGCAAAACGCGTGACCTACCTCCGCGGCCGCTTCGAGGACGGGGAGACCCATGCGGCCCTGGCCCGTCTCCTGGCCGCCCCCGGGAGGACCGCCCGCACCCGGGGCAACGTCCTCTTCTACCTGGCGACCCCGCCGCCGCTCTTCCCCGTGATCGCCGGGCAGCTGGGCCTTGCGGGACTCAACCGGGGCGGCGGGTGGCGGCGCGTCGTCGTCGAGAAACCCTTCGGCGCGGACCTCGAGAGCGCGCGGCGGCTCAATGACGACCTCTACGCCGTGTTCACCGAGGGCCAGATCTTCCGCATCGATCACTACCTCGGGAAGGAAACGGTCCAGAACATTTTGACCCTGCGTTTCGCCAACGCCATCTTCGAGCCCCTGTGGAACCGCAACTTCGTCGAGCACATGCAGATCATGGTGGCCGAGGACGCCGGCGTGGGGACCCGCGGCGGCTACTACGACCGCGCGGGCGTCGTCCGCGACATGGTGCAGAACCACCTCCTGCAGCTCCTGACGCTCATGGCGATGGAGCCGCCGTCTGCCTACAGCGCCCGCGCGCTGCGGGACGAGAAGGTCAAGGTGCTTCAGGCCGTGCGCTGCCCGAGGGTCGAGGACTGCGTCACGGGGCAATACCGTGGCTACCGGAACGAGGTCGACGTGGCGCGGCGCTCGCGAACCCCCACGTTCGCGGCCCTGAAGCTGACCATCGACAACTGGCGCTGGCAGGGCGTGCCCATCTACCTTCGCACGGGGAAGAAGCTCGCCCGGAGGGCCTCGGAGATCTACCTGCAGTTCAAGGCGGTGCCCCACCTGCTGTTCCCGGAGAACTGCGACCCCTCGCCGAACCACATCTCCATCTGCATCGCGCCCGACGAGGGCGTGCACCTCGGGTTCGAAACCAAGGTGCCGGGGGCGTCCATGCGATCGGCGCCCGCCGACATGGTCTTCCATTACGGCGAGCGCTTCGGAGCGTTCGTCATCCCCGACGCGTACGAGAGGCTTCTCATGGACGCCATCCAGGGCGACGCGTCGCTGTTTGCGCGGCGCGATGAAATCGAGTGGGCGTGGAGGATCCTCGATCCGCTGATCGCCGCGCTGGAGAGCCCGGCGGCCCGGCCGCCCGCTCCCTACCGTGCCGGAAGCTGGGGGCCCGACGAGGCCTGCACCCTCCTGGAGCGCGAAGGGTATGCCTGGCAAACCAGCTGCAGCCGGGGGTGACGCGCCATGGCAACCGTCGAGATCCACGCCTCCGACGGGGATCTGGCCCGCGCGGCAGCCGCGCTGTTTGCCGAAAGGGCGTCCGGGGCGGTCTCCGCGCGGGGCCGGTTCACCGCGGCGCTCAGCGGCGGCAGGACGCCCGAGGCGCTTTACACCCTTCTGGCGAAGGCCCCCTTTGCAACGACGATCCCCTGGGATCGGGTGCACCTGTTCTGGGGGGACGAGCGGTGCGTGCCCCCCGACCACAGGGAGAGCAACTACCGCCTCGCCCGCGAGCGGCTTCTCGATCACGTGCCCGTCCCCCCGGCAAACGTCCACCGGATTCGCGGCGAGATGGACCCCGTGGAGGCAGCAGCCCTGTACGAGGGGCTGCTCCACGATTTCTTCGGGCAGCGCGGGGAACCCTGCCCCGCCTTCGATGTCGTCCTTCTCGGGCTGGGGGAAGACGGTCACACGGCCTCCCTCTTCCCCGGGAGCCCCGCGATCCGGGAATCGTTGCGCCGGGTGTCTGCCCAGTACGTGGACGCGCAGAAGGGGTGGCGGATCACCCTGACCCCTCCTGCGATCAACGCCGCGCGGCTCGTCGCCTTCCTCGTATCGGGGAAGGGCAAGGCCGCCGCCGTCCGGGACGTCCTGGAGGGGCCCTGCCGGCCCGGGACACTCCCCGCGCAGGCCATCCGGCCCTCGCGCGGGGAACTCCGGTGGATGCTGGATCGGGATGCGGCTCAACTTCTGAAACCGCGGGGCGGGGGACTGTGGTGACGAAAACCTTCGGGACGCTCGTGCTGCTGATGATCGCGATTGCGCTGGCTCCGCCTCCCGCGGCCGCGCAGGGGTCGGTCTTTCTGCGCGAGGAATTCAGCGATCTGGCAAACTGGCGCCCCGTCACGTTCCCGAAGATCCGGGAACACACGCGCTACTCGATCGAGACCCTGGAGCGAGAGTCCGTGCTGCGGGCCGAAAGCCGGGCCTCCGCGTCGGCCATCGTCCACCGCAATCCGTTCGACGTGACCGGCTACCCCCGGCTGCGGTGGAAGTGGCGGGTGGAAAACGTCTACAGGAAAGGCAATGCCAGCTCGAAGGAGGGCGACGATTACCCGCTGAGGATCTACGTCCTGTTCGAATACGACCCGGAGAAGGCGTCGGCCGTCGAGCGAGCGAAGTACGGCCTGGCCAGGGCGATCTACGGGGAATACCCGCCCCACAGCGCGCTCAACTACATCTGGGCAAGCCGGGAGGACGAGGGCGGTGTCCTGACGAACCCCTACGCGTCGAACGCGAAAATGATCGTCCTGCAGAACGGGCGGCAAAACCTGGGGCGTTGGATCGTGGAGGAGCGCAACGTCGTCGAGGACTACCGCCGGGCCTTCGGCACCGACCCTCCGCCCCGGGCGACTCTCGGGATCATGAACGATTCGGACAACACGAAGGAAGCATCGGTTGCCTACGTGGGATTCATCGAGGTCTACCGGTAAAAAGGGTTCGGGGTCCAGCGTCTGGGAATCCAAGAACAGCCTGTTTGATTTCCTGCCACAGCACGCCCGGCTCTCGGCACTTTTCTCAAACAGCGAAGGGGTCTTCATGATGAAATATGATTATGACATCGGCATCATCGGCGGCGGTTCGGCGGGGCTCACCATCGCGGCGGGGGCGGCCCAGCTCGGGGCGAAGACCCTCCTGATCGAAAAGGAGAAAGAACTGGGCGGCGACTGTCTCCACTTCGGCTGCGTCCCGAGCAAGACGCTGATCAGGACGGCCAGGATCTACCACCAGATGAAGAACGCGAAGGCTTACGGGCTCCCGGAGGCGGACGTGCCGCCCGTGGACTTTGCCCGGGTCGCGGACCGGATACGATCCGTGATCGGCGCGATCCAGCGGCACGACTCGTCGGAACGTTTCTGCGGGCTCGGCGCCCGCGTGGAGTTCGGAACCCCCGTCTTTGTCGACGAGCACGCCGTGAGCCTCGACGGGCTGCCCCGCTCGGCAACGTCCTGGGTCATCGCGACGGGCTCCTCCGCGACGGTACCGCCCGTTCCGGGTCTCGACAGGACCCCCTTCCTGACGAACCGGGAGATCTTCTCCCTCGAGCGCCTCCCGGCCTCGATGGTCATCATCGGCGGGGGGCCCGTCGGCGTCGAGATGGGACAGGCCTTCAACCGCCTGGGAACGGCCGTCACGATCGTCGAGATGGGGGCCGCCATCCTGCCGAAAGAGGATGCGGACATGGCAGGGGCCGTGATGGAGACTCTCCGCGTCGAAGGGGTCCGCTTCCTTCTCGGCGCTGCCGTGCTGCGGGCAACCGATCTGGGGACCGCGAGGGAGATCACGGTGAGGATCGGCGAAACGGTAGAGACCCTTCGCGCCGAAGCGATCCTCGTGGCGGCGGGGCGCGAGCCGAACCTGAGAGGCATGGGCCTCGACGGGATCGGGGTCGAGTTCGACCGCAGGGGCCTCAGGCTCGACGATCGCCTCAGGACGACGCAGAAGCACATCTGGGGCGCAGGCGACGTGACGGGCACATACCCCTTCACCCACGCGGCGGGGTACGAGGGAGGGGTCGTCGTCGCCAATGCCGTCTTCCGCCTCCCCCGCAAGGTGGACTACACCTTCCTGCCCTGGTGCACCTACACGGACCCGGAGCTGGCCAGCATCGGCCTCAACGAGAAGGCGGCGAGAGAGGCGGGCATCCGGTACAGCCTGTGGGTCGAGGATTTCCGCGGAAACGACCGGGGCCTTGCCGAGGGGGAGGCGGCGGGGAAGATCAAGATGCTCCTCGACGAGAGGGAAAAACCCGTGGGCGTCCAGATTCTGGGACCGAGGGCGGGAGATCTCCTCGCGGAGTGGGTCGCCGTGTTCAACGGCAGGACGGGGCTCTCCACCCTCGCCTCGGCCGTGCACCCCTACCCGACGCTGGCCGAGATCAACAAGCGCGTGGCCGGGGCGTTCCTCTCCACGAAGATCTTCTCCGAGCCGGTCAAGAAAGGTCTCAAGCTGTTCTTCAACCTGCGGGGACGGGCGTGTGAGCCGGCGGCCGCAATGACAGAAGGTAAGAAGGTTTGAACGTGAGAAGATGAGAACCAAGAAGCCGTGAATGTACTTTCGGCTCTCCTACCTTCTCACCCTCTTACCCTCTTACCTTCTCTTGAGCCCGGTCACCCGCACCGCGCTACTGCGCGGCTGCCACAAAATACTCGCAGTCCCTTGTCCAGTCATTCAACACATGCTCCACGAAGCGGGCGAAGCGCCAGCATTTCTCCAGCTCGGCGTCGGTCCGAGGGCTGTAAAAAACGCACTTCTCGCAGCTTTTCGTGTCATCCGGTTTCATCTTGACCCCCTTTACGTTTTGGTTTAACGAAAGAGGTCCGTCCCGTCAACGGAAATCCAGCGGGGACCCGGCCATGGAAAATGAACAGGCTCTCGAAGAGGCCCTCCTGGTGGAGGACCTGCACACGGGCGAACTCGTCGTGGAGCGCGCAAGCGGGGAGAAGTGGGTCCTCGACGCCAAGAAGGGTTGGTGCCCCTGGGGCTACGAGTTCGAGGGGAAACGCGTCGGGCTTCGCTTCGGCGCGGTGACGTCGGTCCTCGTCAACGACCGCGGCGAAGAGTTCGAATTCTGGACCGACAAGCAGATCGAGTGAAGGCCGGGGGTTGCAGGAACCGAGACGCCGGCCTGGCGACCGGTTTCTCCAGAATCCTTGACTTTCCTATTTTTCGCACCTATCCTGTTCGCCTGCCGCCCGGGCTCTCTTTTCCGTTGTACCTCTTCTCGCCCGCGCTTGTGACACACGAAAAGGCATCCATCCGGCGGAACAACGCAAGGCACGAATTTTGCATCACTTTTCTGTCTTTACGGCCGTGAGGCCGAACGGAATGAAACCGCACGTCGAATCAACGGGAGGACGAACAGGCAAACCGACATCTCGGAGGACAGAGAGATGCAACGGGCCCGCATTCTTTCCACAGGCAGTTTCCTTCCCGACCGGATCCTATCCAACGAGGACCTCTCCCAGTTTTCAGCAGAAGCTCGCACGCTGATCGCGGAAAAAACGGGCGTGCAGACCCGCAGGCACGCAACGGAGGATCAGTGCACCTCCGACCTGGCCGTCGCCGCCGCACGGGCATGCCTTCAAAAGATTGATTTCCAGCCGGAAAGCCTGGAGGGAATCGTCCTGTCCACCTCCTCGCCCGACCGCATGCAGCCTGCCACGGCCACGCGGGTCCAGCACGGTCTGGGGGCGGTCAACGCCTTCGCCTTCGACATCAACTCCGTGTGCTCCGGCAGCGCCTTCGGCATCGCCGTCGTCGACTCCCTCATCCGATCGGGGGCGTTCCGGACGATCCTGTTCATCGCCTCCGAGATGTACTCCAAGATCCTCAGCCCCAGGGACTTCTCGACGTACCCCTTCTTTGGCGACGGGGCTGGCGCTGCCCTGTTCCAAGCCGGAAACGGCTGCCTGCAGGGGGTCCTGCACTCCTGCCTCGGCACCGACGGAAGCCGCAGCGACACGATCTGCGTCCCCGGGGGCGGCACGATGCTCCCCTTCGAGAAAATGCCCGGCCCGCGATCGGCCTATTTCAGAATGAAAGGCGAGGAGGTCTTCGCCTTCACCATGGACAGGGGGCCGAAGATCATCCGGAGGCTTCTTGAGGAAGCCGGCGTGGCGCCGGGGGAGGTGAAGCGCTTCATTTGCCACCAGGCCAACATCAACATCCTGTACGGCATCGCCGATCAGCTCGGCATCCCGCGGGAGAGGTTCTTCGTCAACCTTGACCGCTACGGCAACACGGCCAGCGCGTCGGTGCTCATCGCGCTGGACGAGGCCGTGTCCCGGGGGGACCTGGTAACGGGAGACCTCGCCGTCATTGCCGCCTTCGGGGGAGGACTCTCCTGGGGGGCAAACCTGATCCGCATGTGACCATCCCCAAGAAAGAGAGGAGAAGACATGAACGAGACGATCCTGACCACCATCAAGAGCGGCATCGTGGACCTGTTCCCCGATGTCGGGAAGATCCCGATCACGGCACAGATGCGCCTGGGGGACATCCCCGATTACGACTCCATGGCCGCCGTCAACCTGCAGGTGTTCCTCGAGGAGCGGTTTCCCCTGAAGGTGTCGCTGGACATGCTGACCGAGGATATGACCCTGGGAGAACTGATCGAGTACATCGGGCGCTACGTCAAGAACAACTGATTCGTCCCTCGCGGAGGCCGCAGCCATGGACCCTTTCGATATTTTCTCTGCGCTGCAGGATGTGCAGCAGTCCTGGAAGGACCGGCCGCTGGAGCTGGCGCGCAGGCAGGCGCAGCTGGCCCTGCAGCTCCAGGAGGCCACCCTGGAGGAGTTGAGGGATTTCCTGCACAGTGGGAAATCGGAAACGGGGGAAGCAGCCGGGCAGCCCGACTTCCTCGACGCGCTCAAGTCTATGGGGCAGTTGACCCGACGGCACCACGCCGTCTGCCAGAGCTGGATCCGGGACCTGATCGTGCAGGCGCCGGGCCTGGAGGGCAGGCAGCGGGAACGGATGCTCTTCTGGACCCGGCAGGTCATCAACGGCCTGTCGCCCTCGAATTACTTCTGGACGAACTTCTCCGCCGTCAAACGGTTCCTGGAATCCAACGGCGAGAGCCTCGCCCGGGGGCTGCAGTCCTTCGCGGAGGATCTCCTCGACGGCCACCCCCTGATGCGGATGGCGGACACCCGCGCCTTCCGCGTCGGCCGAGACATCGCCACGACACCCGGCGCAGTCATCTTCCGCAACGACCTTATGGAGCTGATCCAGTACGAGCCGGCGACCCGCACGACCTACCCCGTCCCCGTGGTGTTCATCCAGCCCTGGATTAACAAGTTCTACATCTTCGATCTGACGGCGCCGATGAGCTTTGTCCGTTACCTGCGCGACAGGGGGTTCACCGTCTTCATGATCAGCTGGAAGAACCCCGACGCCGGCATGCGCGACGTGACCTTTGACGACTACATGCTGCGCGGCGCCCTGCAGGCGATCCGGGTTGCAAGCGCCGTCTGCCGAGGAGCGCCGGTCCACGCGGCGGGATACTGCATCGGGGGGACGGCCCTTTCGGCCCTCATGGCCTGGCTCAACCGGGAGCCGCCCCCGGGGGCGCAGCCCTTCCCCGTGGCCGACTGGTCCCTGTTCTCAACCCTGGTGGACTTCTCCGAGCCCGGTGACATTGGCTTCTTCGTGACACAGCAGTCCGTCGAGTGGCTCGAGGCGACGATGAGGGCCCCGGGCTACCTGAGCGAAAAAACCATCGAGCTGGCCTTCCGCCTCCTCGGCTCCGACAGCCTGATCTGGCGAAACTTCACGAACAGCCTCCTCCACGGCATGCCAGCGCCCAAGTCGGATCTGCTGTTCTGGAACAGCGACAGCACACGCCTGCCGGCCGCGATGTGCTCGTTCTACCTTCGCGAGTTCTACCTGAACAACCGGCTCGTTCGAAAAGACGCACTGACCCTCGGGGGACGGCCCATCGACATGGAGCGGATCATGCAGCCCCTCTACGCGGTGGGGGCGCAGATCGACCACATCTGCCCCTGGAGGAGCACGTTCAAGGTCTGCGACAAGGTCGCCAGCGCGGTCCGCTACGTCCTCTCCAGCGAAGGGCACATCACGGGAATCGTGAACCCTCCCTCGGAGATGTCGAGAAGGAAGTACTGGGCCGGCGAGGCCCGGGGCGAGGCGGATTCGGATCGCTGGCTGAGCCGACAGCAGGAGAAGCGAGGGTCCTGGTGGGACGACTGGACGCAGTGGCTTGCCGCCCGGAGCCTCTCCCCCGGCGATCCACCCGCGATGGGCACCCCGAGGCACCCTCCCCTCGAGAGGGCGCCGGGGACCTATGTGCTCGAAGGCTGATGAACTCGGGGCGTGTCCATCAGCCGGAGAAGGTAAGAAGGTGAGAGGGTAAGAACGTTGGATGAGCCGAAAGCCAAATTCCTGGTCGAGACTTTTCCAACCTTCTCACCTTCAAACCCTCTTACCCTCTGATTGCGCGCATGTTGAGCCGCACCACCGGGCAAGTTCCGCCGGATTAAAGGAGAATGACCATGGGCAAGATCGGTCTCGTTTTCCCGGGGCAGGGCTCCCAGTTCGTGGGCATGGGGGCGGATCTGTGCGAGCAGGACGCAATGTTCCGAAGCGTTTTCGCCCGGGCCTGCGACATCCTGGGCGATGACATCCTCTCCCTCTGTCTCAAGGGCCCGAAGGATCGTCTCGACCAGACCGTCAACACCCAGCTTGCCGTTCTCGTCTTCGAGATCGCGGCGTACGAGGCGATCCGGAAGCGCCACGGCTTTACCCCGGCGGCCATTGCGGGCCACAGCCTGGGCGAGTACAGCGCCCTCTATGCCGCAGGCGCTCTCGGCTTCAAGGAGGTCCTGACGCTCGTCCGCGCGCGGGCAAAATGCCACGAGGAGGCCGTCCCGCAGGGGTTGGGCGCCATGGCCGCCGTCATCGGCCTCACGCTCGACCAGATCAAGGTCCTCGTCGAGGATGCCTCGCGGGAAGGCGAACCCGTCGACCTGGCGAACATCAATGCGCCGAACCAGGCCGTGGCCTCCGGGCATGTCCGCGCCGTCGAGCGACTCATGGAACGGGCAAGGGAAACCGGGGCGAGGCTCGTTGTCCGCCTGCCGATCAGCGTCCCGTGCCACAGCCGCCTGCTTGCACAAGCCGCCGAACGATTTCGAAAGGACCTGGAGCAGACATGCTTCATGCCCTTCGGGAGCCCCGTCGTGCCGAACTGCGATCCTGCTCTCCTTTATAGCCGTGACAATGCGGCGGATCTGCTGGCAAGGCAGATCGTCTCGCCGGTCCGCTGGCAGGAAACGATCGAGCGGATGGCGCGCATGGGCATCTCCACCCTCGTGGAGATAGGGCCCAGGAAGACCCTTGCGGGGCTTATCAAGAACATCCGGAAGGACATGCGGGCCGTCTTCGCGGGGGACGTCCCGTCGGTGGGCGCATGCGCGGAACATCTCTGCCCCGCGTGAACGTGGCGGCAAACCAAGTCAGACGTTCAGATCCCCCCGGCTCAGCACGTATTCGCAGCTCGGACTCAGGCAGCCGTCGCACTCCATCTCGAGCGTCGTGTGGGTGATGGAAAACGTCTCCGCCAGCACGGCTCGGACGCGGCAGGCGATCTCCTGCCCCCGGCGGGTGGAGATGTCGTCCGTCATCACGTGCGCGCTCAGAGCCCTGCGGCCAGACCCGATCGTCCAGATGTGGATGTCGCGCACCCCCTTCACCCCGGGGACCCTCTCGATTTCCCGCCTCAGTGCCGCCATGTCGATATCGCGCGGCACGGCCTCCAGCAGGATCTCCCCCGCCTCGAGGATGAGATCGACGGCCCCGCGAAGCACGATCCCCCCGATGAGCACCCCGATGAGCGAGTCGACCCAGTACCAGCCCGTCACCCAGATGACGATGCCGCCGGCGATGACGCCCACGGAGGACAGCGTGTCCGCCAGGATGTGAAAGAATGCGCTGCGGACGTTGAGGTTGTCGTGGCTCTCGCCGCGCAGGATGAGAAGCCCGAAGAGATTGCCTGCAAATCCGACGGCGGCGACGGCCAGGAGGATGCCCGTCCGGATCTCCTGCGGGTTGAAAAAACGCAGGACCGCCTCGTAGAAGATGTATCCGGCAATGGCGAGGAGCGCCACCCCGTTGGCCAGCGCCACGAGAATCTCCGCCCGGTGGTAGCCGAAGGTCTTTCGGTGCGTGGCGGGCAGGCGGCTCCACCGGATGGCGAGATAGCTCAGGAAAACGGCAAGCGAGTCCGTCAGCATGTGCCCCGCGTCGCTCAGCAGGGCGAGGCTGCGGCTGACGAGCCCGCCGGCCAGCTCCAGGACCATGAGGGTCACATTGAAGGCGAGGATCAGGAGGAGTTTCTTTTCCCGTTCCATGGCTCAGATTTTATATCCCGAAGGTCGAATAGAAAAGAAAAAAGGCGTTTGACCGGAAGGACGGAACAGACGGAATAGACCGATAGACGGGGCTCAGCCCGCCAGCATCTGCGCGGCGGCCAGGCAGATCAGTGCGATGCTCAGGCCGATGAGGATGACGACGGAGCCCCAGGAGACCCAGTTGTTGAGGCGGCCGTTCACGTATTCGCCCATGAGGTCCCTCTTGTTGATGAGCAGCAGGATGAAGATGAGGACAAAGGGCAGCAGGATCCCGTTGACGATCTGAGAGACGAGCATGATCCGGATGAGGGGGGCCCCGGGGATGAGGATCAGCCCGCCGCTGAAAAGGATCAGGCCCGTGTAGAGCCCCATGAACTGCGGCGCCTCGCTGAATTCCTTGTTGACGCCCGACTCCCACCCCATGCCTTCGCAGATCGTGTAGGTCGTGGAAAGGGGCAGGATCGTCGCCGCGAAGAGCGAGGCGTTGACGAGGCCCACGGCGAAGAGGACTTTCGCGAACTCGCCGGCCAGGGGCGTGAGGGCCATGGCGGCGTCCTCGGCCGTCCCGATGACGATCCCGCTCTTGAACAGCGTGGCCCCGCAGGCCATGACGATGAAGAAGGCCACCGTGGAGGCCATGACGCAGCCGAGGATCACGTCCCAGCGGACGAACCGGTAGTCCTCGATGCGGACGTTCTTCTCCACGATGGAGGCCTGCTGGTAGAACTGCATCCACGGCGAGATGGTCGTCCCCACCATGCCGACGAGAACCCCGATGAAGGCGGCGTCCATGTGGAACGTCGGCCAGACGGTGTGGCGCGCGACCTCCCCCCAGTCGGGCCCGGCCATGAACCCCGACAGGATGTAGGAGAAGTAGATGATGCAGGCCCCGAGGAAGACCCGCTCGACGGTCTTGTAGTTCCCCCTCACCACGAGCAGCCAGATGACCCCGCAGGCCAGGGGCACAGAGAAATACCGGCTGACCCCGAAGAGCTCGAGACTGGCTGCAAGACCGGCGAACTCGGCGGCGCAGGTGCCCAGGTTGGTGATCAGCAAGGCGAACATGACGAACACGGTGGTCTTCACGCCGTACTCCTCGCGGATGAGGTCCGAGAGGCCCTTGCCCGTCACGACGCCGAGGCGGGCGACCATCTCCTGCACGATAACGAGCAGCGCGAGCATGGGGATGAAAGACCACAGCAGGGCGTAGCCGTAGTGGGAGCCCGCCACCGAGTAGGTGGTGATCCCCGCGGCATCGTTGTCCACGTTGGCCGTGATGAACCCGGGACCGACGATGCTGAGGAAGAACAGCAGGCTCTTCCGGTCTATCCTCTGCAGCCACGTCAGCATGACCTAGCGCTTCCTCCTCAACGGCGTGGGCAGCAGCATGTCCACCACGTCGTCAACGGTGATGATGCCGAGCAGGTGATTCTCTTCGTCCACGACGGGGATCGCGTAGAGGTTGTAGCGCGAGACCATCTCGGCCACCTCCTTCTCGTCGTCCCGGGCCAGGACCGTTTTGGGGTTCGCCACCATGATGCTCTCCAGCGGCGCCTTCGGCTGGGCGAGGATCAGGTCCTTCAGCGAGAGCACGCCGAGCAGGCGCTCCTCCCGGTCGACGACGTAGAGATAGTAGATCATCTCGATGTCGGGCGCCACGAGCCGCAGCTCCTGCATGACCTCCTCGGCCGTCATGTCCGGCGGGAAACAGATGTAATCCGTCGTCATGAGACCGCCCGCCGTGTCCTCGTCGTGTTCGAGGAGTTCCCGGACCTCCTCGGCCTCTTCCTTCTCCATGCGGTTGAGGAGCTCCACGGCCTTCTTTTCGGGCAGGTCGCCCAGGACGTCGGCCGCCTCGTCGGGGTCCATGTGCTCGAGCACGTCGGCGGCTTTTTCCGGCTCCATCTCGTTGATGATCCTGGCCGCCGTCTCGTCGTCGAGCTCGCCGATGACGTCGCCTGCCGTCTCCTCGTCGAGGGTGCTGAGCAGGGCGGTCCTCTCCTGCATCGAGACCTGGGAGAGGATCTCCGCCATGTCGACGGGGTGCATCTCGGAGAGGCTCTTGCGGGTCATCGTGAGCGTGAGCCGGTCGAGCCCGGGCTCGAGCGTCGTCACGTACCGCCAGGGGATGAGGGAGCCCTTCCTCGCCTTCCCGAAGCCGAGCCTCCGGATGAGGCCCCCGAAGCCCACGTCGATGGCGAGCACGCCGAAGTGGTCGTTGACCTGGCCGAGCTGCACGTCATTGACGCGGACGACCTTCACGCCGTTGACGTCGACGATCTGCTTGTCCAGGATGTGCTTCGCGATGAGGATCTCTTTCGCGCGGGGCTCGGCATAGGTGATGGACCCCACGTCCCCCCGGATCGTGACCACCCGCTTGTTCAGGACGCTGATCTCCTTCATGGAGACGTACGCCGTCCCCCCGTGGGTCTTGACGTAGAGCCCCTCCACGCAGGGAAAGGGGTCGCCGGGCGCGACGCTGAGGTCCCGGATCTTCCCGATGGCATCCCCCTTCTTGTCCAGGAGGGGACGGTCCAACAGTTCGCTCAGATAGATGCTGTCCGTGATCATGAGGGTCACCCCCGCACGGTCTTCGGTGCTGCCGTCGACCGTCGCGTGCGCCGGGAAATGGCGCCGGAGGCACCTCCCGGGGAGAAGGCATGCAAATTGGGTGCTGGGCACCGATTCGGCCCAAAGGGTAAAAAGGCTATAAGCCGAAGAGCAGGGAAAGTCAATCCTCTTGTGCCTTCCTCGCCGGGGAAACGGGGCTGCGTGCCTCAATTTGCTTGACACCCCCGGGGCGGTTTTCTATAAAATCAGCAGGCGCGGCCCAAACGGCCAGGGGCCCGGGATTCCACCGGACGGCTTTTCCGCCGCGGCCGAAGGGAGGGGCAGATGCAGGACGAGAAGAGGGTCAGGATCCTCATGGCCAAGTTCGGGGAGGGGTACGAGAACTCCGTGGTGAAACTCGCGCTGGCCTTCCGGGAGTCAGGCTTCGAGATCATCTACACGGAAACCCAGACGCCGGAGGCCATCGTAACCTCGGCCATCCAGGAGGACGTAGACCACATCGGGATCACGACGCTTCCCGGCGCCAGGATCGACGACATCCGCCGGGTCATGCAGCTGCTGGACAAGGCGGGGGCACGCGACATCGGCGTGACGGCGGGCGGGTTTCTCAGCTACGAGGACATCCCCCGGCTCAAGGAAGTCGGCATCGTGCAGTTTTTCCCCATGGGCACCCCCATTCAGGAGCTCATCGACTGGGCCCGGGCCAACATCCAGCAGACGCACTGAAGAACAGGGTATCGGGTATCGGGGCCAGGGTATCGGGGAAAAAGGTATAAGAAAGGGGCCTTGCGATTTTCGCAAGGCCCCTGTTGTTTTCCCTAGACCCGAGACCCTATACCCGAGCCCCGGCCTTTCACTGTGTCTGCTGGATGGCCGAGAGTTTCCAGGCGTTCCTCCCCACGGGGCGCGTGAACGTCCAGTATTCCTCGAACTTCACGGGTTCCGTCCTGCTACCGGAGAGCACCTCCTTGGTCGACTCGTCGATCGTGTAGTCGAGCAGGTTGGCGTAGAACTTCACCGTGATGTAATCCTGCCCCGACTCCTGCCAGGCCTCGGTGATTTCGACGGAGCGCACGGCGATGTTGTCCAGCCGGTTGATCTTCTTCTCGGCTTTCAGCTTCCGGGCGTCTTCCGAGAGAATCCCGAGCATCTCGTCGGTCAGGACGTTCTTCACCGTCGACATATCCCGGTTGGCCCAGGCGCCCTGGACCTGGAAAAACACGTCCATGCAGGCGTCGGTGAACGCCTTTTCGTCGAACCCCGCGTCCATCTGGCGGACGTGCGAAATCCCGCGCTCCACATCGTTGTTTTCAGCCGCGGGGCTGCCCATCGGAGGGGTGTAGCCCGGAGTCGCGGTTCCCGCGGAGCCTCCCTGGGCGTAGGCGCCCGCCGTGGCTTCCTGCTCGCGGCGTCTCTTGATGAACCGGTAGATGAAGTAGAGGATGGCCCCGATCAGGACGATGTCCATCAGGCCGATCCCGCCCCCGGACGTGCCGTCGCCGGCAAACCCCAGGCTGCGGAAGAGCATCCCGCCGATGAGCCCGCCCATGACGCCGCCGGCAATGCTTCTCCACATGCTCGGCTGCTGCATGGGCTGCGGCGCGGGCGACGTCGGGGTGGGCGACGTGACCGAACGCGACGGCGAGGCCGGCGAGGGGGACGACGGGCTCGCAGGAGCCGAATAGGTCCTCGAGCCCCGGCTTCCCGAGGAGGACCGGCTGCCGCCCGCACGGGCGAAGACCTCATCGGGAATCAGGAAACACAGGAAGAAAAACAGCGTAAAGAGCATGAGCCCTTTCATCACCCAGCGATTGATCGTCATAACACCTCCGAAATTTGGTCTATTGGGTCTGTCTGGTCTATTTCGTCTGTCGGGTCCGATCAAGAGGACCCGCTGTTCAACCCATTTGCGCAATGTAGGCACCGGCGGGGCTTATTGCAAGCCCCGGACGCCTCCCCGCTTCCAATCGGCAAAACGCGCGGGGACTTGACCCCGCCCGTCAGGAAATCTCCCTGTACAGTTCCGGGGCCCGGCCGCAGTTGGGGCACTTTTCCGGCCGTGTCACGGTTTCGACCCACCCGCAGTAGGAACACACAAAGTACTTCGTTTCCTTCTCGCTCGCCATGTCCGCGATGGCCAGCTTGTAGAGGTGGGCGTGGCGCTCTTCGGCATTGCGGGCCTTCGTGAAGTACCAGATGGACAGCTTGTCCTCGTCGGCCCAGGCCTGCTTCAGGAACGCCGGGTAGGCGACCTCATTGACGAAGGTCTCCTTGTCGAAGGACAGTTTCAGGTTCTCCTCGGTCGAGTGGACCTTCTCCAGCAACTCGAAGTGGCTCGCCGCATGGACCGCCTCGGCCGCGGCGACGGCACGAAAGAGCCTCGCGACCTGCGGGTATCCCTCCTCCATCGCCTTCCCGGCGAAGGCCATGAGCCGGAAGTAGGCCTTCGCCTCTCCGACAAAAGCCGCTTCCACGTTTTTCCGCGTCTGTTCGGTCATAGGTCCCTCCTTTCGGCCCGGCCGTGAAGGGCCGCGATCACGGACAGCAATGTACCCTTTTTCGCCTTTTCCCGGCAACCGGTATTTCCGTTCCCGGCCGACCGGCCCGCCGTCCCTGCATCAAAAACGGTTGAAGTTTCCGGTACGGGTCATTATCATGGAAGCGAAGGAGGTTTTTCGATGGCACGTACCCGTGAAAGAAAGGGCGGCGCGTCAGCCCCGCGGACCGGAAAGAAGCGGGTCACTTTTTCCGTTCACGCGCCCCACGCGCGAGAGGTGGCCGTTGCAGGGACATTCAACGACTGGGACCCGGCCGGCCGGCCGCTCAAGCGAGAGGCGGGCGGGAACTGGAAGCTCACCTTCTACCTCTCCCCGGGCAGATATGAATACCGGTTCGTCGTCGACGGCATCTGGACCGACGACCCCTGCTGCGCGACCCGCTGCTGGAACCAGTACGGCGGCGAGAACTGCATCCTCGAAGTGAAGTAGCCTGCACGCAACCCCGCACCGCAGCTCCTCACAGGCCCCCGGATCACGCACGCCTTCCGCACCGGGATGGATCTAGGTTGAACTGCGCCCCGTCACCGACCTCAATCCGTGTAAACCATGTGCCCGGATTAAACTGTAAACGCTGATCCGGGTTGCCTGGTGAGGGGGGCGATTCCCCTTCCCCCCTGTCCCCTGGCCCCTGAACCCTGAATCCTTCATTTTGGGGACAGTTCAAAAAGGTCTGGATGCAAGGCGTGCGAGGCCGAGGAGCGGAGGCGTACT
>CAZPCN010000042.1:0-16985 GCA_964585095.1 uncultured Syntrophaceae bacterium
TCGAGACCATCGACCCCCGCAAGGACGTCGACGGGTTCCACCCCGTCAACATCGGCGGGCTTTTCACGGGGCGGCCCGGCCACCGGGCCTGCACCCCGCTGGGGGTCGTCGAGCTGCTCGATCGGACGGGGATCCCCATCGAGGGCAAGGAGGCCGTCATCGTGGGCCGCAGCAACATCGTGGGCAAGCCCCTGGCGCTCATGCTCCTGAACCGTCACGCCACGGTGACGATCTGCCACACCCGGACGAGGGACCTGGCGGCCGTGGCGAGGCGCGCCGACATCCTGGTGGCGGCCGCGGGCAAGCAGGAGATGATCCGGGGGGACATGGTGAAAGAGGGCGCCGTAGTCATCGACGTGGGGATCAACCGCAGGGCCGACGGCAAGCTCGTGGGGGACGTGGCCTTCGCCGAGGCCGCCGCGAAGGCGTCCTACATCACGCCCGTGCCCGGCGGCGTGGGCCCCATGACGATCGCCATGCTGCTGCGGAACACCTTGAATAGCGCAATGAAGACAGGCTGTTGACCGGGGGCGCATCTTCTTGAATGGGGAAGCTGAGAAGTTGAGAAGCTGTGAAGCTTGGAGGGGCTGAAAACCAATCTCACGGTTTCCGCTTTTCCGAGCTTCTTAACGTCATAGCTTCCTAATTTCCATCCCCAGGTCACAAGGTAAGAGAGCCGAAAGCCAACAGCGCACAGCTGGCAGCCGGAAAAAATAAGAAAATCCCCCTTTCTCCCCCTTTTGCAAAGGGGGAAAGAGGGGGATTTTGATTTTGGATTCAACTCTGCGGCTTTTCTTCCAAAAGGCCGATCAGCTTGAGAACCTTCTCGAACCGCATCTCCCAGGTGTGCTCGGAGCGGGCGCGTTCGAAGCCCGCCCTCCGGATCCGTTCGGCTTCCTCGGGGTTTGACAGGAGCCGGCGGATCTTCTCCACCAGATCGTCGAAGTCCCCGTAGGTGACCACCTCCTCGCCGGGCCGGAAGAACCTCTCGAGCTCCGGGCAGGTTTCGGTCACGTAGAGACCGCCGCTCATGGGGATCTCGAAATCCCTTCCCTTCAGGCAGTAGGTGTCGTCGTGCCCCGCCACGCCCCCGAAGCCCAGGTTGATCCGGCTTCGCGAGTACATCCTGACCATTTCGTCCGTCGCGAGAGGCCCGTTGGGCCAGCCGAACCCGAAGGCCTCCGCCCGGATGCCGGCCTGCCTCAGCCGTTCGATGACGGCGGGGCGGTTGCCGTAACACTGCCCCACGAAGGACACGTCAATTTCCCGCTCCACGTCGAAAGGCCGGTGCACGGCGGGGTTGGCCCCTTCCGGCAGGTACAGGGGGATCGCCCCCTCGACGCAGTACTTGATCAGGGCGTCCTCGGTGCTCGTCCAGCACAGGTCGACGTGCCGGCAGATGTCTCTCATCCCGAAGGCGTGCCCCCCGCGGACTTTCCCCACGAAGTGCTCCTTGTCGTTGAGGGCGAGGTTCACGATGGGGACCCCGTGCGCCCGAAGCGCCTCGACCGTCCGGGGGGTGACCAGCTCCCCCGAGAGGTAGGTGAAGAGGATATCCGGCCGCTCTTCCCGGCACCAGCGGTCAACGAGATCGACGAGGGCCCGGTTCATCCGGGGCTTGATCGCGCGGCTCCAGTCCTTGCGGCTGTGGTCGAATTCCCCGAACCAGTCGTAGAGCCGCACCGGCCCGAAGCGTTCGAGGGACGGCTTCAGCGCATCGGTTTCCCAGTTGTAGTTGTGCCAGACGGCCAGCGTCCGGATCGTCCCCTTCGTCTTCGGCCGGATCGCGGGAAAGCGCCGTCGCAGGGCATCCCGGATTGCCGCCTCGCCGGGTACGACCAGGGCCCGGTCCCGGAAGGCCGCTTGGTAGAAGGCCCGCTCCGCCTCGAGCCGGCGGCGGTTCCGCCAGGCCCGGAGGCTCTTTCGGGCGCCCTGCAGGGGGCCGCTCACGCCTGCCCATCCTTCCAGAGAGTGTAGAGCCGGGGACCGCCGGACTTGTCCACGCGGCCGTTCATCATGTTCATCACGTGCCCGGCGTCGACGGCGACCGTGGAAAAGCGCTCGGCGATGTCGACGCAGACCTGCAGGGCGCCGACGCCCGCCCCGACGATGCAGACGTCGACCCCAGGCGGGACGGCCGCGAGCACGCCCTCCCGCATCGAGTCCCAGCGGGTGGCCACGTATTCGGCGGCGATGGGCGCGTGGGAGATCCGGGGCGTGCTCGAGAACTGCCGGAACCAGGACCGGCAGGCGTTCTCGTCGAAGTCGGAATTGACGATGCAGACCGTCTTTCCGTCCAGGAGCCTGGCGAAGCGCCCGGTCACCAGGTAGGCGTACACGGCGTAGAAGGGCACGTAGTTGTCGCCCGTCAGCTCGATGCCGTTCGCGGCGAGAAAATCGAGGAACCCGATCGCCGAGTCGTCGTGTTTCGACTTGCGCAGGAAGGAAAAGAGGCCGCGCTCCTTCTTGCGCGTGTTGCCCGGGAAGACGAGCGGCGCGATGCGCCCCCGGCGGGTGAGCGCCCGCATGGCCTCGACGTGCCCGGGCATGGCCTTCCGGATCGCGGCCGCGCTCTCCGCCTGCCGGTACAGGCCGTTGCAGTCCAGGGAGTGCCGGTAGAAGGCGTACTCCCCGTCGGCGAACCGCACGATGGGCATGGCCGCCTTCTCGGCCAGGGCGCGCTGCACCGTCGCGTGCAGGATCTCCACGTATTGATCCCCCGAGGAGACGTCCCGGTGGAAGAGGCAGGTCTCCTGCTCCACCATCTCGGGGACGTTGAGTTTGAAAACCGGCTCGTTGTCTATGCCGGCGATGTCGAGCCGGCGGAACCGGAACGGGCCGCCCGCGGTCAGTCGGTCAAGGTAGGGTTCAGGGTTCACGAAACCTCTCGTTGGATTTTATTTGCCACCACGGCGTAGCTCGTCCCCGAGTACGCCTTTGCGACGAGCCGCGCGAACAGGCCCGCCACGGGGATGCGGCGCAGCCTCTCCTTGATCACCTCGGAGTGGTAGTCCTTCCGGCCGACGATCTCGAAGCCGCGCTGCGAAAGCAGCAGGGCGAGGGTCGACGGCGTGAAGTGATGGAAGTGGTAGGGGAGCTGCCAGCCCACCCAGTCCTGCCAGGTCTTCTGCGCATCCGTCCCCTCGTAGTTCGGCACGTCGATGACGAGCAGGCCGTCGGGCTTGAGCCACCGGGCGACTTTCTCGACGTAGCGCCGCGGGTCGTCCGTGTGCTCCAGGAAGTGCCACATGGTGGCCACGTCCACGGAGCCCTCCGGCACGTCGACGGCGTCGATGTGCCCGGTCCGCATGGGGATCCCCAGGGTGTCCCGAACGTAGGAGGCGGCGTGGTCGGAGATGTCCACCCCCGTCACCTCGTAGCCCGCCTCCCGGGCGGCATACAGGAAATACCCCATGCCGCAGCCGACGTCGACGACGAGCCCCCGCTTCTTGAAACGCCGGAAGAACCGGATCCGGTGATCCTCCTGGGAAATGCGCCGCCGCATCTCCGGCGACCCGGGCTGCAGGCCCTCGCGGTACTGGCTGTCGAAGTATTCCTTTTCATAGAGCCGCCCCAGCTCCTCGCGGTCGGGCCGGGGGTCCAGGACGCCGAGGCCGCAGCCCGCGCACCGGTGCACGGTCCATCCGTCCCGCTCGATCAGGGGCGACCGGGCGGTGGAGCCGCAGAGGATGCACGCTGCCGGGGCCCGTTCCACTCAGGCCCCTCCCGTCGTGCCGGCTTTTTCGATCGCATCGAGGGTCTCGAGGATCGCACGGTACTTCACGAGCTTCTCCCTCGCAGCATCACCGTCTCGCAGGAAGGGCAGGGAGAGGGGAATCGTCAGAACCCTCCACCAGGCCTTGAGGCGGGCTTCCCGGGCGATCCGGCGGACCGTCTCCGGCCGGTAGTGCTTGCGGTAGAAGAGGTACTCGGCCCGTGCCTTTCGTCCCCACCTGTCGGCCGCCGCTGCGCCCGTCTCACTGTGGCCCCCGATGTGACGCACCGTCGCCTCGGCGATGTACCCGATCTCGTAGCCCCGCCGCCGGATCTGCAGGCACAGCTCCTGGTCCTCGCCGTAAAGGAAGTATTCTTCGTCGAATCCCCCGATCTCGCGGACGAGCTCCGCCCGGGCGATCATGCTCGCGCCGAGCACGCAGGCGATCGAGCCCGAAAGCCCCTCCAGTTCCCCCGACGCGTGCTTCTCGCCTGGGTAGCGCAGGGAGATCGTCTCCTGCGGCGCCCCGTCGGGGTAGACGACCTTCGTCCCCGCCAGGCCGACCTCCGGGTGCCCGTCCATGAATCGCAGGGCCGTCTCGAGGCAGGGCCCGTCGAGCACGGCATCGGGATTCAGGAAGAAGAGGAAGCGGCCCCTGCACAGGGGGATCGCCTGGTTGTTGGCGGCGGCAAAGCCCCGGTTCTGCGCGTTGGCGATGAGGCGCACCGAGGGGTGCCGCGCGCGGACGATTTCCGCCGTGCCGTCCGCCGAGGCGTTGTCGACGACGATGACCTCGCGGCTCACCCCGCCCGCCGCGGCGACGGAATCCAGGCAGCCGCCGATCACATCGGCGGAGCGGTAGGTCACGATGACGACGGAAACCTCGGGCGGGCTCTCGCCGGAGGGCGTCTTCGTCCCCGGGGCATCAGGGTGCATCGGCCTCCCCGCAGTCGCGGACGTTCGCGGCAGGTTTCAGCGTTCCACCCTCCGGCCGAAGAGGTAGTAGTTTCCGGGCATATGGGCGATCTCGTCATGCATCCAATGAATGCCCGGTTTGCTTGCGCGCCACTCGTCGAAGAAGCGGGGGTTGTCGACGCCCCCGAAATCGCGCTGGTAGGCGAAGAGGTAGGCGGCGGCGCTCTCTACGGCGGGCAGCGTGACGACGTGTTCCCTCAGTGCCTCCCCCGTTTCGCTCAGCGACCAGGTGGCAATGAAGAGCCCCCGTGTCGCCTCCTTTCGAGTGGCGGCATCGAGATCGGGCAGTTCTGACGTGCAGAGAATTCCCGAATCCCCGGGGGACGCTTCCTTTTCGCGGACCAGCGGCAAACCGAGCAAGCCGAGGTAGAACTCCTGCAGTGCCGCGAATTCGGGCAGATCGAAAATGACGTACCGCCCCTGGAACCCGAGCTTGTGGACGATCCGGCAAAGGCTGCCGTAGCCGCCGCCGAATTCCACGATCAGGGGGAACCGGTTGACCGACAGCCCGGTTTTCTGCTCGAAACGGGCGAGGTGATAGGCTTGATGGATGCGGTTTCCGGAACTTCGCCTGTACCCCTTGTACGGTTTCGGACCGCCGGCCGGGTCTTCCCGGATGACGTCCTCCCAGACTCGGCTCCAGTCCGGGCGGCCCTTGAGGTATTGGAGCTCGCGGTCCACGTAAGGCTCATTGCCGACAAACATGCTCCCCGTCACCACGTCCCATTTCAGGAACTCCCGCGGGTCCGCCTCGAGGATCGAGCGCCTGAGCCGTTTCCGGTTGGACACCCATTCCGCCTCGGCGGCGGAATCCGTCTGCGCCTCGGGCTCCGGCATCCGGCGCACCGCGTGACGCAGATCGGTGACGAGCGCCGCCTCTCCGGTCGACCGGCTTCCCACTGCCCTCGCGGTTCTTTCCGGCGCGGCGTCCCCGGCGTTCTGCTTGCGGGGGGGGCTCCCGGCCGTTTCGTGGATCATGAGCCAGTTCTGGTACTTGAACGTCTCGATCCGCTGGTCGTAGCGCCCGAACGGTTTGAGCCGGTCCGGCAGGATTTTGTAGAAGCGGTACTGCATCCCCTGGAAAAACTCGAAGATGTCCTTCAGGAAGACCCTCGAGTCGATGTTGCACCCGCCGTATTCGAACTGGACGATCCCGACCCGATGCTCCGCGAAGAGGGACCTGCCGCCCTTGAAGACTTCCAGTTCGTGCCCTTCCACGTCCACCTTCAGGAAGTCGATGCGCTCGATTCGCCGCTCGGCACAGTAATTCTCGAGGGTGTCGAGGTTCACGATTTCCGTCTCCTCCGGCGTTTCCAATCCCCAGCCGTCCTCGAGACCGCGCCGCTGGTAGAGCGAGTGCAGGCCCGGGGCGGAACGGTAGACGAAGAGAGGCCGTTCGCCCTTCTCCGAACTCAGGCCGAAGGGATTGCAGATGACGCCGGCAGAGGCGACCTGCTCGGCCAGCCGGGCGTAATTGGCCCTGGCCGGCTCGAAGCAGTGGATGTTGAGGCCCGGGTGGACCGACAGGGCGAGCCGGGACCAGTCCCCGGTGTGCGCTCCCACATCGAAGACAACGGAACAGCCGGGCAGGAAGTGGCGCATGACGCGGAATTCGCCGTTGGTCATGATGTCGCCGTTGCAGTCCCCGTCGTGCTTTTCGATGTAGCCCTTGCAGAAGTTGTAGAGATGAACGCTGTACGGGATATGTTTAAGCAGGAAGTGCTTCATGATCGTGAGGTTCCGTTTCGTCGACGGGACCGGTTCATCCGCGCGCTCCGGCGGCCTCCGCCCCGTCGCCGGTCGGGACCTGGAACGACTGTTGCCAGAGAATCGTGATCATGGCCAGGTGAAGGTAGAACACGATGGCCGGCGCCCCGAAGGAGGCGTCGGCGAAGAACGCCTGGACCAGAAACGCCCCGAACGAGGCGACCAGGCAAAGCGCGTCGTTTCTCGCCCCCGGTCCCGCCGCGTGGCCGAGGGACCGCCAGGCCGTGCGCAATACCGTGACGATGATGCCCCCGTAGAGCAGCAGGCCGACGAAGCCGATTCTCACCGCGATGTCCACGTAGAAATTGTGGGGGGACATGTTGAATGCCGGGTCCCGGTATTTCTCGGGTACCCTTTCGTAATAGGGCGTCATGAATTCCTTATTCTGCAGGCGTTCCATGCCGAACCCGATCCCCATGACCGGATGCTCCTTGATGATCTCCCCGTACATCAGGGCGATCCCGATCCGTTCGTTGCTCTGCAGGCTTTTCATGCTGATCCGTTCGCGTGATTCGGCCCCCGCGAAGATGAACGCTGCAACGAGGATGGGCAGCAGGACCGCGAGAAGCAGTTCTTTGCGGTTTCGCATCCCGAAGAAGAGGATCGCCAGGACAAGCCCGATGACGGCCCCCCGTGTCTGCGTCAACAGGGTGGCCGCCACGGTGACGATGAAGCACAGGGCAAGCAGGGCCTTCACCGTATTGCGGCCCTCCCGGAGGTATTGGTTCATGGAGAGCGCGGCGGCGAAAACCGTGATGAATCCCATGTAATTGGAGGACATTTCGAAGAAACCGGGTCTGCTGCTTGCGTCACTGTATCCTAGCCGATCGGCGAACCCGTGATCCAGGACCAGATAGAAATGAATCATGGCCGCGGTGACAAACAGCGCGGTAGAGAGGATGACGATCCAGGAAAGGGTCTGCAGATGACGGCGCGTGGGGTAAACGGTAACGAGAAGCAGTGCGACGGCCACGTACTTCACCAGGTGAAACAGGACGTCATGCAGGCTGTTCGGTTTGTCGAGGGCGAAAACGATCCCGACTGCGCTCCACAGGATCAGGAGGAGCAACGGCGTTGCCAGGGGCGTGCGCCAGGAGAGCTTCCGGCGGCCGGATGCAACCAGGTACAGCGCGACGGCCAGGGCTCCGTAAAAGGCGAATTCTTTCGGCGCCGTGGCGCGGGGAAAGGGGTTGAGAAAGACGAACAGGCCCGTGAGCATGACAAGGGCCTGCTCCAGGTGCTTGTTCAGATCGGTTCCGGTACGAGAGAGAATCGTCGGTCTGTTCAAATCGGGTTTCTCTGCGCAGAGGACATCACCGCGGTCACGGCTGGGGATGGTACTCGGGCACGATGTCCCGGAGCTTCCGCCGGATCGCTTCGTCGTCGCCCTGCCGGGCGACGGCGAGCAGGGATTCGATCTGGGCCAGCAGGGCGGGGGCGTCCAGCGTCTTCCCGCGCAGCACGAGGATCTTCTTGTGGTTCGTCGAGACGATGCCCTCTCCGGAGGTGATCAGCTCCTCGTACAATTTTTCCCCGGGCCGCAGGCCGGTGAACTCGATGAGGACGTCCTTGTCCGGCTCGAGGCCGTGGAGCCGGATGAGATCCCTCGCCATGTCCACAATCCGGATGGGCTCGCCCATGTCGAGGATAAAGATCTCCCCGCCCTCCCCCATGGCGCCGGCCTGGAGAATCAACTGGGCCGCCTCGGGGATGGACATGAAGTACCGGGTGACTTCGGGATGCGTCACCGTCACCGGTCCGCCCGCCGCAATCTGCTGCTGGAACAGCGGGATGACCGAACCGGAGCTGCTGAAGACGTTTCCGAAACGGACGGCCACGAACCGGGTCACCTGCCTTCCGTTCATGCTCTCCACGAAGAGCTCCGCGACCCGCTTGGTGGCCCCCATGACGTTGGTGGGCCGAACGGCCTTGTCCGTCGACACCAGCACGAGCCGCTCCGCGTCCGCCTCCACGGCCAGCTCGACGAGATTGCGCGTGCCCAGGACGTTGTTCAGAACCGCCTCTCGGGGGTGGCTTTCCTGCATGGGCACGTGTTTGTAGGCCGCGGCGTGGAAGATGACATGGGGCCTGAAGCGCGTCAGGACCTCCTGCAGCGCCTCGCGGTCGCGGATGTCCGTCAGGAAGCTCTCCGTCGGCAACGTCTGGAGCCTGAGCCGGAATTCCTGCTCGACCTGGAACAGGTTGAGTTCGCTGAAATCGAGGAGCCCCACGACCTGGGGCTCGAACCGGCTGATCTGGCGCACGAGTTCCGAGCCGATCGAGCCGCCCGCGCCGGTCACGAGAATCCGCTTGCCGTAGAGAAACCGGCTGATCCTCTCCTGATCGAGGTTGATCTCCTGGCGGCCTGCAAGGTCCTCCAGCCTCACCTCCCGGATGGAGTTCACGGTGATTCTGCCCTCGATGAGCTCGCCGATCTTGGGGATTGTCCGAAACCGCTTCCCCGTCCTGTCGCACAGCTCGACGATTTTCCGCATATCTTCGCCCCGCGCCGAGGGGATGGCGATCAGGATCTCGTCGAATTGGACGGGGACGTTTTCGAGGTCGTCGATCAGGCCGAGGACGGGGACCCCGTGGATGGCCCGGCCCTGCTTGCGCGGGTCGTCGTCGAGCAGGCCGACCGGGTTGTATCGGAGCCGCGGATTGTCGAGGATCTCCCTCAGCATTTTCTCCGCGGCGTCTCCCGCCCCCACGATGAGCAGCCGCTTGCGCTTTTCCCGGTCCGGGTTGAAAAAGGGGAAGTACGCGGGGTTGAAGAAGCTCGCCGGGAACGCTTTCTGGATGTGCACCCGGATCAGCAGGCGCACGCCGCCGATGAGCGTGAGGGTGAGGAGGGCGTCCATCACGAGGACGCTCCTCGAAAATCCCTCGAAGTGGCGGATGAGCAGCAGGGCGAGCGCGATGGCCCCCGCGCTGATCACCGTCGCCTTGATGATGTTGATGAGATCGGAGATGCTCGTGTAGCGCCACATGCCGCGGTAGAGTCCGAGCCACGCGAAGAGGAGGATCTTCAAGGGGACGATCCAGGGCAGGGTCTGCACAAGCATCTCCACCTGATCCGGGGGGATGTCGTTCTCGAAGCGGATCAGGTAGGCGAGCACGTAGGAGACGCAGACCAGGCCGGCGTCGGTGACGAGGATGGTCCAGAAATTCTTGTTTCGGAGCAAGTGTTTCATCGAGGTTTTCCTGCCGTTGCCCTGCGGGCTTCGGGGCGGGCGGGGCCACGGGGCCGCATCGGTTCGCTCCCGGGGGGCGGATCGGGTCTCATCTCGAATTCCCGCGGGATCAGTGCCTCACCCCGTCGGCGATCGCCACCTTGTGCAGGGTCCGATAGAGGATCTTCAGGTCGAACAGGAAGGAGCGGTTCTTCAGGTAGTATTCGTCGTACTGGACCTTGACGGGGATGGGCAGGTCGTCCCGCCCGTTGACCTGGGCCCAGCCGGTGATGCCGGGCACGAGGGTGTGGACCCCCTTCCGGGTTCGCAGTTCGATCAGGTCCTCCTGGTTGAACAGGGCCGGCCTCGGACCGACAAAGCTCATGTGCCCTTCCAGGATGCTCCACAGCTGGGGGAGCTCGTCCAGGCTGTATTTCCGAAGCCACTGACCCTCCGGGGTCAGATAGGCATGCGGATTCTCCAGCAGGTGCGTGGCCACGGCAGGCGTGTCCGCCCGCATGGTTCGGAATTTCGGCATTTTGAAAATCCGGTTGTGGATCCCCACCCGGTCGGACCAATAGAGAACGGGTCCCTCGGAGCCGAACGCGATCACCAGCGAAATGACGATCAGGAGCGGGGACAGGGAGAACAAAACCACAACGGCCAATAGGATGTCGAATGCCCTCTTCATCTCGGAACCCGAAGCAAGAAAATCGCCGTCACGGTCTGTCCGGCTTCCCCACGCGCGGTCCGCCGGGACGTCTTCCCGCTAGATTTCCCCGGAACGTTTCAGTTCCCGGACGGTCTCCGTCCAGCCCGTCTTCAAATCGAAGGTCGGGACGAACCCCAGCTCGTTTTGGATGCGCCGGCTGTCGACGGCCACGTCCTCCGTGTACTTGTCGATCGTGGCTCGGACAACGGGGGATCGGACCCGCCCCCATCGCGCAACCGACTCGAGGACGCCTGCCGCGAACCGGACGGGGCGAACCGGCAGGGAGAAGCGGGGCGCTTTCCGGCCGAGTGCGCCGCACATGACCGCGATGATCTCCTGCAGGGTGTGAAATTCCCCGTCCGAGACGTTGAACAGTTTCCCCGCGGCCCGCGGATGGTCCAATGCCAGAACGGCCGCGCGGGCCACGTCCCGATCGTGGACGAGGGTGCGGCGATTCCGGCCGGACCCGATGGGCACGAAGTAACCGCCGTTCAGCGCGTTCAGCAGCTGCCGGTAGTTCCCTTTCACGCGCGGGCCGTAGACGGCGGCAAGGCGCAAAACGGTTCCGATCGGCAACCCGTCGGAATTCCTCGCGCCCAGGACGAGGCGCTCCGCATCCCATTTCGTCCTTTCGTAAAAGGTCTTCGGGGCGGGGGGGCTGTCTTCGTCCAGGATGCTGCCGCGGGAATCCCCGTAGACGGCAATCGTGCTGAACAGCAGGATTCTTCTCGCCCCTGCGCGGACGGCGGCATCCACCACGACCGCCGTGCCGCCGACGTTGACCTTCTCGTATCTCTGCTGCAGGTCGGGCGTCGGGTTCACGATGTGCAGCAGCGCGGCGAGATGGACCACGGCGCCCGCGCCCCGCATCGCCGGCTCGACGTCCGCGGGGTTTGTCACGTCGCCGATTCGGGTCTCGACCGCGTCTGAACCCATCTCCCGGGGAGGAGGATCGAGGGAGAGGGTGCGGACCGGGTGTCCCGCCTCGCGCAACGCGCTCACCACCTGCGGGCCGACGGCCCCTGTGGCTCCCGTGACCAGTATGAGATCGGATGGGTTCATCTAGTGCCGCGGTCGGAAGTGCGCCAGGATCTGCCCTGCGGCGCCCGAAGCCGAAAAGGTGCTCTCCAGCAGGGAGCGGGCGTTGCGTCCCAGCCTGTTGCGCAACTCGGCGTCGGCCAGCAGTCGCCGGGCGTGGGCGGCGAACCGGTCGTCGTCTCCGTTGACGCACACGAGCCCCGCCTCGTGGGCCTCCAGGATCGTCTGCAGGTCGTTGCCCGGGTTGATGCTCGCCAGCATCGGCATGGCATGGTACATGTACCCCAGCATTTTACCGGGGAAGTTCTGTGTTTTCAATCCCCTGTCCAGTGAAATCAGGCCGATGTCGAACTCGGAGAGCATGGAGATGTATTCCCGCTGGCCCACCGCGGGGTGCAGGGCGATGTTCGTCAGGCCTCTCTCCGTGATCGCGGCCTTCAACCGGGGGACTTCGCTGCCGTCCCCGACGACGAGAAAATAGGCGGACGGTTCATCCTGCAGACGGGCCGCGAGGCGGATGAGGTTGTCCATGTCCTGGGCGACGCCGACGTTGCCGCCGTAGAAGAAAACCACTTTCCCCTGCAGGCCCAGGCGATTGCGGTATTCACCCGGCACGATACGCTCTTCCTTGAGGGTTGTCCAATTGTAAAGCACTTCCAGGCGGTATTTCCGGTTCAGCCCGTTGTCCCGGAAATAATCGAGATTCGCCGGGGACTGGACCCCGATGATGTCGGCGGCCTCGTGATGCTGCCGCTCTTTCCTCTTGAGATAGGCGTAAACCAGGCCCTTGCGCAGGATTCCGGCATCGACGGCCCACTGCGGGAACAGGTCGCGCAGGACCAGGTAGGACGGGCAACGAAAGCGCCGCTTGAGCCTCTTGACGAGGGACCCGAAAAAAATCGTCGGCGAGTAATAGACGATCAGGTCGCAGGGGTGGCTCTCGAAGAAAGAACGCCCCTTCTTCCACATCAGGCCCGAAAGCCTGGCCTCGTTGAGGCCCCGGAGCCATCGGGCGGCGGTCTTGATTTTCCCCGTGCGCACCCGCAGGACGACGACGCCGTTTTCCACGGAGGTTTCCGTGTCGCGGAGGATCGTTTCGTCCGGCGCGGCGACGATCACCTCGTGCCCGAGGCGGTGGAACTCCGCCGCCAGGTCGGACATGAGCTTCGCGCTCGACGTGGTGCTGGGCAGATAGTAGACAACAAGCAGCAGGATGCGCATTCGCCTCTGCGGGTCTGCAGGGAGGGTTGCGGCCATTGCGTCGATCTCGGCCGCCGTCCCCGGACCGGCTCCTTAGAAGTAGTTCGTGATCTGGCTCCTCAGCACGTTGATCACGACGGAGGAGGGGCTGAAGTCCTCGAAGAAGTCGTAGCGCGCCGTCCACGGCATGCCGACGATGGTCTCGACGGCGTCCGCGATGTTCCGGGGATCCATGCCGGCGACGATGTGGGCGCCGGCTTCCACGGTCTCGGGCCGCTCGGTCGTCTTGCGCAGGCTGACGCAGGGCACGCGGTAGAACAGGCCCTCTTCGGGGGTGGTGCCCGAATCCCCCATCAGGCAGAAGGCGTGCATGCTCAGGCAGTTGAAATCGTAGAACCCCAGGGGATCGATGACCCGGATGCCCTTCGAAACGGGCAGTCCCTTGATCTTGCTCTGCGTCCGGGGGTGCATGGGGTAGACGATGACCTTCCCGAATCGTTCGTGCACGAGGGCGAGGCCCGCCAGGATGGCCTGCAGGGATTCCGGGTCGTCGACATTTTCCTTCCGGTGGGCCGTCACGGCGATGTATCCCTTCGGCTCGAGGTCCAGCCGCTCCAGGATGCGGCTGCCCCGGATCTTGTCCTGGAATGCCCGCATGACCTCGAAGGTCGGGTTTCCCGTCACGAAGATCTTCGAGGGGTGGATGTCTTCCCGGATCAGGTTTTCGCGATGGTACTGGTTGAAGGGCAGCAGGATGTCCGAGATGTGGTCGATCAGGATCCGGTTCTTCTGCTCCGGCATCCGCTTGTCCCACGCCCGGAGACCGGCTTCCATGTGGAATATTTTCACGCCGTGGTGCGCGGCGGGCAGCACGGACAGCCCGCTGTAGGTGTCCCCGAGGACGATCAGCGCGTCGGGCTTGACCTTTTCGAAGAGCTCGGCGCTCTTGCGGATGACGTCTGCCACCTCTCTGCCGTACGACGACGTGTCGATCTGAAGGTCGTAGTCCGGCGCCCTCAATTCCAGGTCCCTGAAAAAGAAGTCCTTCAGCTCCTTCGTGAAGTTCTGGTTCGTGTGCACCATGATGTGCTCGAAATTCGACGCATCCAGCTTTTTCAACACGGACCACAGCTTGATCATTTCGGGTCTCGTGCCCATCAGGGTCATGACTTTCATGCCTGCCTCCAGAAGATTTGGGTTGACGGCGGCCGGGACCGCTCTATTCGGGAAACACTTTCACCCGGGGGAGCGGGATGATGAACTTCCCTCCGCGGTCCATGTAATCCTTGCGTTTTCGGAGGACCTCGTCCGTGAAGGCCCAGGCGAACAGGACGGCGTAATCCGGCGGCGCCGATCGGTGGACGGCCTCCCAGGACGTGATCGGGACGTGCGTGCCCGGCGTGTAGAACCCGTGCTTGGCGGGGGCGTCGTCCACCACGCAGTCCACGTACCGCCGGTCGATGCCGCAATAGTTCATGATGACGGTCCCGCGGCCCGACGCGCCGTAGCCGATGATGCGCCTGCCTTCCCCCTTCAAACGGTCCAGGATCTCCAGGAGCCGGCTCCTCGTCCCGGCGATCTGCTGCGCGTAGCGCCTGTACGTCTCGACCCGGTCGAACCCGCGGCGGGCTTCGTAGTCCATCATGTTCCGCACGGCGTCGGTGACCGGCTCAGGCCGCTTCCCGATATTCCGGGCATAGAAGCGAACCGAGCCCGATCGGATTCCGGGGATGAACCGGACGTCGAAGACCTCCATGCCGAATCGTTTCAGGAAAGCCGTGAGCGCGCGCAGGGAATAGTAGCTCATGTGCTCGTGGTAGATCATGTCGTACTGCAGCTCGTCGATCAGGGTGCCCAGGTAGTAGATCTCGAACACGAACACGCCGTCGTCCTTCAGCAGGCACTTCACCCCGTTCATGATGTCGATCATGTCGTCGATGTGGGCGAAGGAGTAGCTCGATGCGAAGAGGTCGAAGGGCCCGTGTTCCGCCCGGACCGCGCGTGCGAGCTTCTCGCTGAAAAAATCGTTGATGACCGTGATGTCCTTCGACCGGATGGACCGGACGACGTTGGTGGCCGGGTCCGCGCCGAAGGCACGGACCCCGAGGGCCGCGAGGGGGATCAGCAGCGGCCCGTCGTTGCACCCCAGCTCGAAGACGGACGGCCTGTCCCGGCCGAGAAGGAACCGGCTGTGGATCTCCGCGGCGAACGCCTCAAAGTGCTCCACCAGGGAACGGATCTGGGACGAGAAGAAGAAGTAGTTGTCCCTGAACAGGACGTCCCCGGGGACGACATGGCTGACCTGGACCAGGAAGCAGTCCCGGCAAAGGTTGAGGCTGAGCGGGTAGAAACATTCCGCCGGGATGTCCTCCTCCCGGAGAAACCCCCCGGCCAGCGGCACGTCCCCGAAGTCGAGGATCTCGACCAGGTCCCGGCCCTCGCAGAACCGGCACGTCTCCCGCTTCACGTGCGCCCCGATCCGTTTCTCTTGCGGCTCCATGGCAATCCCCCTGTTGTTCGTCGGCTCCTGCGTCTCAGCGGAGCAGTTCCGTTCCCCGGCCATTCTGGACATCCTCGACCATGAGCCGGTTGGCCTGCAGCAGCGCCACGGTGCCCTGGAAATCGAGCACGTTGTCCTCGGAGCTGAACTCCTTGACCAGCGCGTTGGGTTCCGCGGCCCCCGGATCGGACAGCTCCGGGAGCATGGGGCGGATCGCGTAGTAATCGCCGCGGCGGACGCAGTGATGGATCTCCTCCTCGGAGACCATGATCTCGTGTATCTTCTCGCCCGGGCGGATGCCGATCGTCTTGATCCCGACGTCGCGGTCGCCGATCAGCGCCCTGACGATGTTGAGGACCGACGCGGAGGGCGCATTCGGCACGAAGGTCTCCCCGGGACGCGCCTCGCGAAGGGCCGCAAAGACCGTGTCCACGGCCTGGTTCAGGCTCAGGAGAAACCGCGTCATCTCCGGGATCGTGATGGTCACCGGGCCGCCGCACCGGATCTGCTCGTGGAACAGGGGGATGACCGACCCGCGGGACGCGAGGACGTTTCCGTAGCGGACGCAGATGAACCGTGTCTTCGGGACGAGGATGTTGGCGGCCGTGACGATCCGCTCCTGCAGAGACTTCGTCATCCCCATCACGTTGATGGGTTTGCAGGCCTTGTCCGTGCTGATCGCGATGAGGGTCTCCACGGGAAAATCGTTCTCCTGGATGGCCCGCACGAGGTTGGAGGGCCCGATGCAGTTGGTCAGCACCGCCTGCAGGGGGAAGTACTCGCACGTGGGGACCTGCTTCATGGCGGCGGCATTCACGACGATGTCGACGTCCTTGACCGCGGAGCAGACGTCCGAGTAGCTCCTGACGTCCCCGATGCGGAACTCGAGCACGTTCATGAAGTTCCGGTAAATGACCTCTTCCGTGGCCGCCCGGTTGTTCTGGTAGGACATTCTCATGTCGTGCTGCTTCGCCTCGTCCCGCGAAAACACGATGACCTTCCGGGGGGTCCCCAGTTCTCCGCTCAGGACCCGGCGTACAAAGGTCTGTCCCATCGAACCGGTTCCACCGGTGACCAGAATCCGCTTGTTTTCGAGACTAAACATACATGCTCCCCCTGTATTGGGTGAAATCGGCGTGCATGGCGCGGATCATCTCCGGCCAGGAAGGCGGCCGGTACCCCGTCAGGGCGCGAAACGAGGAAGAATCCAGGGAACGGTCCAGGACGGGGACGTCGCACCGCTCGATCGCGACCCGTTTCCCGTACCGGTCGGCGATCTGCCGCAGCAGTTCATACTTCGAGATGGGCTCCGACGAGACGTGGTACACGCCGGCCATGTCCTCCCGGGGGATCACGAAGTCGGCCACGATCCGGGCGAACTCCGGGGTCGGGAACCCCGAGTAGATGGCCCGGGCGAATCCGCGGACCGGCCCCCGCTCCCGGAGGAACCAGTCGACGAGGCCGCTGTGGCCCGTCAGCTCGTGCCCGATGATGGACGTCCGCAGCGTCACGCAGCCGCGTCCGCCGACTTCCCCCAGGTACTTCGTCATGCCGTAGGCATCCGATATCCGGACGGGGTCCCCCTCGGCGTACATGCCCTTCGCCCCGTCGAACACCCCGTCCGTGCCGATGTGGACCAGGCGTGCCGCATATTCCCCGCAGAGGCGCGCCAGCCGGTGCGGGAACAGGGCATTGATCGAGATCATGGCCGCCGGGTCCGCGTCGGCGGACGGCCTCAGCCCGACGCCGTTGATCACGACATCCGGCAGGACGGACGCGATCGCGCGGCGGAGCGAATCGACATCCTCCGCGTCGACCCCCCCGATCCATCGCCTGCCGTCCCCCGGCTTCAGCCAGGACGGGGGCCCCGCCTCGGATCGGACCGCCGCGTAGGCGTCCAGATCG
>CAZPCN010000043.1:0-16650 GCA_964585095.1 uncultured Syntrophaceae bacterium
TGTACACGCTGCACGCGGTGGGGTTTGTGACGCTGTTTGCCTTCTTCTTCGTCCACGTCTACCTCGGGACGGTCGGCAACCCCGGCTCCTTCCAGGCCATGATCACGGGCTGGGTCACGCGGGGCTGGGTCAAGAAGCAGCACCCCAAGTGGCTCCGGGAAATGGAGGAGCACGGAACCCTCGTCGTCTACGGGGAAGAGAAAAAACCCGCCGCCGGAGGGCACCACTAAAAGACAGAAGTTACGAAGTTAGGAAGATAGGAAGTTAGGAAAAGAAAGAGGGCCCGTTTCGAACGAAGCGGGCCCTTTCTTTGTGAAACTCTGCGCTCCAAAGCCGGGGCTTCATTTCACTTGACGATCTTGAAGATCTCCTTGAACTTGGGGTCCTCTGCCGTCCGGACGAGCTCGAAGAGGACCATCTCGGTGCTTGCGAGACGGGCGCCCTCGTCGCGCATCTTCTCGATCCCGATCTCGCGGTTCAGGACCGTCCTCGAGGAAACGGCATCGGCGACGAGGTGAACGTCGTAACCGAACCCCAGCAGGTCGATCGCGGTCTGGTAGACGCAGACGTGCGTCTCGATTCCGCACAGCAGCACCTGTTGCCGCTCGGCGGCCTTCAGGGCCTTCATGATCTTCTCGTCGCCGCAGCAGCTGAAGTCGGATTTCGGGATGCGCCGGGCGTCGGGAAGAAGAGACGCCACCGGCTCGATCGTGGGCCCCAGCTTCTCCGGGATCTGCTCGGTGACGAGGACGGGAATGCCGAAAACCTGCATGCCCCGGACGAGCTTCCGGACGTTCTCCAGCAGAAACTCCTTGTCCTGCATGGATTCGTAGAGATTTCCCTGCATGTCGATGACCATCAAGACGCTATCTTCCTGTGACAGCAACGCCATATTCTCTCCTTTCCCGAAACGAAACTCACACGGGATCGCCTGCAGATCTTTTCTGCATTTGATCCCTACCCTATACCCTTGACCCTAGACCCGATACCCTGCTTTCGAACCACGCCCCGTCGGCCAGCACGACCGACGTCTCGACCTGCCGGTCGCTGATGGTCCAGTATGTCCTCAGCAGCCGGTCCTTCTCTTCGGGGGTGACGAGGCGGAACCCGTGCCTTTCGTAGAACCGGATCGCCCAGGAGGCGGCGGCCCAGGTGCCGACCAGCAGCGGCTTCGACGCCTGCATGCGCAGAGCCCCGAGGAGCCTCGACCCGACGCCCTGACGGCGGTCTGCCGTGCGGACGTAGGCATGGCGGATGAGGCTCACATCGCCGACGTGCTGGATTCCCATCACCGCGACGAGCCGTCCCCCGTTCTCGGCCCCCCAGAACCGCACCCCGGCTTCGATCTCGTACAGAAGCTCCCCTTCCGGCATGTAGGGCTCCGTCCAGCAGTCCGCCGGGATGACCCCGCGGTAGGCCTGCGCGGCGTCGTTGACGATCTCGAGCATCGCGGTGAGTTCGAATCGGTTGCAGGGACGGATCATTGGGTTAGGCCTTGCGTTTGAACGTCAAACCCGCTAAGGATCAGGGCTATGAACGCGATCACCGTCACGCGGCCCGCGGCGGACCGGCTGAGGGCCTTTCACCCCTGGGTGTACCGGTCGGACATCCGGAAGGCCGCCGGCGACCCCGGCGATCTCGTCGCCGTCCACGCCCCCGGCGGGGCGTTTCTGGGGATGGGCTACCTGAACCCCGCCAGCGAAATCAGCGTGCGCATTTTATCGTTTTCCCGGACCGAGATCAACAGGGACTTCTTCCGCGAGCGCCTGCTGGCGGCCTTCCGGAAACGGGAGTCCCTCGCGGGGACCACAAACGCCTGCCGCCTGGTCCACGCCGAGGCCGACGACCTGCCGGGGCTCGTCATCGACGATTACGCGGGGCACCTCGCCGTCCAGATCAACACGCTGGGAATGGAACGGCTGAAGGACCTCCTGCTGCCCGAGCTTCTGGAGCTGCGCCGCCCGAAGGGGATCTACGAGAAGTCCGACGCGGCTTCCCGCCGCCACGAGGGACTCGCCACGGAGGATCGGGTCGCCCACGGGGAAATCCCCGGGCGGATCGAGATCGAGGAGATGGGCGCACGGTTTCTCGTCAACCTGCGCGAGGGCCAGAAGACGGGGTTCTTCCTCGACCAGCGCCGGAACCGGCGGATCACGGCCTCGCACGTGAAGCCCGGATTCGACGTGCTCGACGTCTTCGCCCACACGGGGGCCTTCGGCATCCATGCGGCGCTTCGCGGCGCCGGGCGGGTGCGCCTCGTCGATGTCTCCCGGGACGCCCTGGCGCTTGCCCGGGAAAACATGGCCCTCAACGGGGTTTCGGGGGAGGCGGTGCGGGCCGATGCCTTCGACTTCCTGACGGAGGCCCCGGGCATGAAAGACCGCTACGACCTGGTCATCCTCGACCCCCCTCCCTTTGCCAGGGCGAAGCGCAGCGCTGCCGGGGCCCGCAGGGGGATGAGGCACCTCGTCGCGCAGAGCCTGCGAATCCTGAAGCCCGAAGGACTGCTGGCCGTCTTCTCCTGCTCTCATCACGTCTCGCAGGAGGACCTCCGCATGGCGCTGCTGGAGGCGGCCGCGGACCGGGGGTGTCGTGTCGAGGTCCTGGAGCACCTGTTCCAGGACCGGGATCACCCCCAGGTCCTGAACATCCCCATGTCCTTGTATCTAAAAGGGTTTTTGGTTCGATCCCTGTAGAAAAGATTCCCTTGCGTCCGCATCGGAAAGACGATATAGAGCACCCGGATTTGCCGGCAAGGATGGGGCAAGAGAGCCATCCCGCAGGCAGCGGGCGGATGCGGTCGCCCACTCAAGGAGGTAGATCACGAGAATGGCAAAGGGATTGCGGGAAACGCTTCAGGTCATCGAGCGCCACAAGACCACCAACCCCCAGTACAGCGAACTGCTGGACATCCTCGGGGAGATCCTCATCCTCCGCGAGGAGCACCGGAAGAAGATCGCGAAGAGCATCTTCCCCATCGACGAGGCCCACATCGAAGCCAAGCTCCAGGGCGGGTTGCCCCTGGTCGATTTCTCCTCGGCAAAGCTCGACCTCGACGAGCCGAAGAAGTTTTTCCTCGCGCTGCTCGAGATCGGCCAGAAGCGCAATCCCGTCGAAACGGAGCAGATCCTGAAGGACCTCGAGGCGGGGAAGCTCAACTACGAGGCGATGGTCTACGACTCCTTCACTTCCGCAGGGGAGGAAGCCGAAGCGAAGGAAACGGACGACGACACGATCGACCTGCTAAAGTTCTTCGTCGAGGAGAGCCTGCGGCCGTCGCTCGAATTCGTCACCGACCTCTACGGCGGGAGGATCACGAAGATGGGGTGGAATGAAGGCTACTGCCCCGTGTGCGGGCGGATGCCCAAGATCGGTCACCTCGTCGACAAGGAGGGCAAGCGGCACCTGTTCTGCAGCCAGTGCGGCTTCGAGTGGCGGTTCCGCCGCGTGAAGTGCCCCTTCTGCGGAAACGAGGAACAGCAGTCGCTGTCCTACTTCACCGTCGAGGGCGACGAGCGGTACCGCGTCGACGTCTGCGACGTCTGCAAGCGCTACATCAAGACCCTGGATTTCCGCAACGTCGGCGAAGAGGCCATCCTGGACGTGGAGGATGTGGCGACGTTGCATCTGGACATGCTGGCACACGAGGAAGGCTACAACTAGGCAGGCTGTTGAAAAACGCCCGTCTGCTTCGTTTCCCTCGCCCCTCGTCCCTGCGGCGTACGCAACCAAGTACGCCTCAGTCCTCGGGACTCGGGGGCCTTGCATCCAAGCATTTTTGAACAGCCTGTTTGGCTCCGTTCTGCCCCGCCTAGACCTTATTCCACGGTTATCTCACCATGAGAGACAAAGACATTCACGTCGTGATGAAGCTGCTCGAGAAGGAGATGGCGCAGTTCGGCCTGCCGCCGGTGTCGGCCATGGCCGAAGAGGACGCGGTCGACCCCTTCAAGATCCTCGTCTCCACCATCATCAGCGCCCGGACGAAGGACGAGGTGACGGGCCCCGCCACGGAACGTCTCTTCGACCTGGCCGACTCGCCGGAGAAGATGCAGCGCCTGCCGGAAGAAAAAATCGAGAAGGCCATCTTCCCCGCGGGTTTTTTCCGCACGAAGGCGAAAGCCATCCGCAAGACCGCCCGGGAACTCGTCGATCGGTTCGGCTCGCGCGTGCCCGACACGATCGAAGAGCTGCTCACGCTGCCCGGCGTGGGTCGCAAGACGGCCAACCTCGTCGTGACGCTGGCCCACAACAAGGCGGGGATCTGCGTGGACACCCACGTCCACCGGATCACGAACCGCTGGGGCTACGTGAAGACGAAGACGCCCCACGAAACGGAGCAGGCCCTGCGGTCCAAGCTCCCGAAGAAGCACTGGATCGCCATCAACACGATCCTTGTCATGCACGGCCAGAACATCTGCAAGCCCCTCTCGCCCCTCTGCAGCCGCTGCCCCGTTTTCAGGTGCTGCGACCGAGTCGGCGTGACCCGGAGCCGCTGAGACAGGGGACGTTGGTAACTAATTAGACAAAGTCAAAAAAACCAGGTGACCGTACAGTTTGTCTAATTAGTCACCAACGTCCCCGATCCGTGGATGAAAAGAAAAGCCGGGCGAGTGCCCGGCTTTTTCTGCCTTGCCTTGCGGCTTGAGCCTCTTTTCCCCGTCTCAGCCCTTCGGAGCCGGGGCGGGCGCCGGTGCTGGGGCCGGAGCGGGTGCGGGGGCTGCCGCCGCCGGGACCTGCATGCCGAGGGCCGTCATCACCTCCACGGCCTTGTCCTTCACCGTTTTCCCTTTGGCCAGCGCATCGGCCGCATTGCCGCCCGCGAAAGCCGCCTTCGCGTCTTCCCACATCTTGGCTGCCGCCTCGTAGCCTCCCTTGGCACCCTCGAGCTTCGCCTTGTCGAGACCCGCGGGCAGCTTCCTGCTCTGCGAGAGGATGTCGAGACGGCTCTTGATCGCCTCGAGCATGCCCGGCAGGCCGGCGCTCATTTCGTCCCAGGCCTTCGCCAGTTCCGCCTTCTTGGCCGCCGCGGCGGAGACCAGCGCCTTCACCCGTGTGGGGATGTCCTTTGCTCCTTCGAGGGCCGCGTCGAAGTTGCCCTTGTCGAAGTTCTCTTTCGCAGCCTTGATCGCATCGTCCACGCCCTTGGCCTGGTCGGGGATGTACTTCACCACCTCCGCCTTGACGGCGTTCCAGGAATCCTCGGCCGCCTTGATCGCCGCCGTCGCCGCATCCTTGTTTGCCGAACCGCAGGCGGCCACGAACAGCCCAAAGATTACGAGCACAACCGGCACCCAGTACTTCTTCGATTTCATCTCCGTTCCTCCTTGTGATTATGGAATCCGCAGTTTCTGCCCGACCTTGATCAGATCGGGGTTCTTGAGAACGTCCCTGTTCGCCTCGAAGATCTTCATGTACAGGTTGGGATCGCCGTAGTACTTCTTGGATATCTTCGACAGCGTCTCCCCTTTTTCCACGACGTGCCACTGCGTGGCATCCCACGCATCGGCGCTCTGTTTCTTCTCCTCGTCTGCCATGGCTGAGGCCCTCCTTTGCCCGAGCGATACGAACCGTCTCGTTGCCCCGGTTCTCTCTTCAGGCTCTCTATTGTAATAAAATGGCTCCGACCTGACAATCAAAAAGCCGGGCACGAGGCCCGGCTCTCTATGACCTGAAGGAAGAAGAATTCTTCATCCCGCATGTATGAAAGTCCCCGTATTAGAGGGTAAGAGGGGGGGAAGGTGAGAAGGTTGGAGAATCGGATAGCGTGCATTGGCCGCAGGCTTGTCCAACGTTCTTCCCCTCTTACCTTCTTACCTTCTGTGATCTAATCCCCCGGTCACCGGCCTCACTTCTTCTTCCACGTCGTCCCCGTCGGCGTATCTTTGATCTCCACCCCCATCGCGAGCAGCCGATCGCGGATCTCGTCGGCCTCTTTCCACTTCCGGTTCCGCCTGCACTCGTTGCGCAAATCGATGAGGCGCTGCGCCTCGTCGCCGAGCCGGTCCTCCTCGAAGTCCATGACGGCCAGCACCGAATCGACCGACCGGAGGGCCTCGAGGATCTTGTCGCGCTCCTTCTCGCTGAAAGCGTTGCGCGCCAGAGGGGCGCTCACCCGCTTGACGAACCCGAACAGCGCGGCAAGCGCCGCCGAGATGTTCAGATCGTCGTCCATGGCCTCGGCGAACCCGTGCCGCAGGTCGTAGACGAACTGGTCCGTATCGGGGCACCCCGCGCCCGGCGTGAAGTGGATGAGGCGCTGGATGAACTCGTTGAGCTTCTCGACGGTGTTCTTCGCCGTCTCCATGGCGCCGGGCGAGAAGTTCAGCGGCTTGCGGTAGTGCGACGAGAGCAGAAAGTACCGGATTTCGCTTCCCCGGTACCCCTGCTTCTCCAGATCCGCCACCGTGAGGATGTTGCCCAGCGAGCGGGACATCTTTTTCCCCTCGACCATCACGAGATCCGCGTTGATCCAGTAGTTGGCGGGGGCCTTGCCCGTGAGGGCCTTGCCGATGGCCAGGACGTTCTCGCAGTGCGGGAAGACGATGTCGGAGCCGCTCGCGTGGATGTCGAAGGTGTCGCCCAGCATCTTCATGGACAGGGCCGCACAGGCCAGGTGCCAGCTGGGGCGCACGTTGCCCCACCGGGTCTTGTAGTAGATCCCTCTCTTGAGCTCGGCCAGCGTGGAGCGCTTCAGCAGCGTGAAGTCCACGGGGCTGTCCTTTTCGTACTCGTCGTCTTCCAGGGTCTTGCCGGACTTCACCTTACCCGGATCCACGTTGGAGAGCTTTCCGTAGTCCTCGAACTTCGAGATGTCGAAGTAGACGGAGCGGAGCTTCTCGTAGGCGTAGCCCTTCTCGACGAGTTTCTCGACGATGCCCAGCATCGTTTCCACGCTTTCCTGCGCGCTCGGGTAGGCGACGTCCTCGCTGATCCGCAGCGTCGCCGTCTCCCGGAGAAATTCGCCCAGGGCCCTCTTCGTGAACGCCCCGTGATCGAGGCCCGCCCGCTCCGCTTCGGCGATGGTCTTGTCCGTCAGGTCGACGATGTTGATCGTGTGCCTCACCTTGTAACCCTTCATCCGGAGGGTCCGGATGATCAGGTCCGAAACGGCGAAGCGGCGGTAGCTGCCGAGATGAGGGACGAGGTGGATCGAAGGGCCCGTGGACGCCATCCGGATCTCGTCGGCGCGAAGGGGCTGGAAAAATTCCTTCTGCCGGGTGCGCACGTTGTAGAAGCGAAGCGTCGATTTCTCCTTGTCGGCGAAGAGCCCCGTCGACAGGTAGCGCTCGGCGCTGTCGGGCAGGATGACGACGATCAACCCTTCCTGAAGCTCTTTCGCCTTCTCGACGGCGACATGCATGGCCGCGCCGCAGCTCATCCCGGCGAAGATGCCCTCCTCGCGCAGCAGCCGGCGGGCCATCTCGTAGGCGTCCTCGTCGAGGATGTTGACCTTCTCGTCGAGGCGGTTCCTGTCGAAGATCCCCGGACGGTAGGATTCCTTCATGTTCTTGAGGCCCTGGATCTTGTGCCCCATGTACGGTTCGACGCCGACGACCCGGAGCGCCGGGTTGTACTCCTTGAGCCGCTTCGCGCAGCCCATGGCCGTCCCGGAGGTGCCGAGGGAGGCCACGAACATGGTGACCTGGCCGCCGGTCTGCTCCCAGATCTCCACGGCCGTGCCGTGATAGTGGGCGGCGATGTTGTCCTCGTTGTTGAACTGGTCGACGAGAAAATACTTGTCCGGGTTTTCGCGCATGAGCGTATAGGCTTCCTCGATGGCCCCGTCCGTGCCGAGCGCGGCGGGGGTGAACCGGAGCTCCGCGCCGAGGGCCTTGAGGATCTTCTTGCGCTCCTCGCTGGCCGACTCGGACAGGGTGAGGCACAGGCGGTACCCCTTCGCGGCGGCCACCATGGCAAGCCCGATCCCCGTGTTGCCGCTGGTCGCCTCGAGGATCACCTTGTCACGGGTGAGCTCGCCCCGCTCCTCGGCCCGCTCGATCATGTAGAGGGCCGGCCGGTCCTTGACGGATCCGCCCGGGTTGAAGCTCTCGAGCTTCGCATAGATCTTGACGTTTGGATTGGGGTTCAGCTTGCGGATCTCGACAAGCGGCGTGTTGCCGATCGTCTCGAGAACCCCCGCGAATCGTCCTTTCATGTCCCCCCTCTTAAAAAAGCGAAGGTAAGAGGTTGAGAAGGTGAGAAGATCGGAAAAACCGCCCGTGTCCTTCCAGGTCTTACCTTCTTACCTTCTTACCCTCTTACCTTCTTCCCTGAAAGCGGCGCTAAGAGTCGAACTTGGGCGCCGGAATCTTCATAAACTCCACACCCTCTTCGCGTAGCGTCTCCTCCTCCTTGTCGGTCGTGACCCCCCGGATGTTCCGCTTCTCTTCCTCCCCGCGGTGGATCTTCAGGGCCACCTCGGCGAACCGCTCGCCCACGTCGTCGAAATGCTTCGCCACGAAGTCGTTGACCATCTCCAGCATCTTCATCGGGGAGACGTCGGCCAGGTTTGCCTTTCGCTCCTTGAGTTCGCGGCTCCTGCCCATGACGGCGATCGAGGAAGGCACCATCTCCACATCCGAGCTCCCGCAGAGGGGGCAGGTGATGAGTTTCCCGGCCTTCTGCTCCTCGAAGGCGGCCAGGTCCTTGAACCAGCCCTCGAACTTGTGCTGTTTTCCGCATTTGAGATCGTAGATGATCACGACGCCCTCTCTGCTGCAGGCTCGCCCGGCTAGCCGACCCGGTCCCGGATTTCACGGCAACCTCCGGCACGTCTTCCGGTAGGCCCTCCTCATCGGCTCCTACAAGGCTTAGTAACAAAAAATAATGGACTTTTAAAGACAAATTATATATCTTTGCGGCGTCGGGATGTGGCCCAGCCTGGTAGGGCACTGCGTTCGGGACGCAGGAGTCGCGCGTTCGAATCGCGCCATCCCGACCATTTTTTGCCCATAGAAAAAGCCCCGGCTCCTGATGGAGTCCGGGGCTTTTCCGTTTCTAAAATCCCCCTTCGGCTTCCTTTTTTCAAAGGGGGATGGCCTGTTCTGCTTTGGGGCTTGCGGCTTGTGCCTGTTGGCCCATTCCCGGCCTGCCTAGCCGACGATCGAGCCGATCTGGAATATCGGCAGATACATCGCCACGATCATCCCGCCGACGACGCCGCCGAGGAAAACCATGAGCATGGGCTCGAGCATGGAGGTCATGGCGTTCACGGCCGTCTCCACCTCGTCGTCGTAGAAGTCGGCGATCTTGGTGAGCATGGAGTCGAGCGACCCCGTCGCTTCGCCGACGGCGATCATCTGGACGACCATGGGCGGGAAGACGGACGTGGCCGCCAGGGGCTCGGCGATCGTCTTTCCCTCGCTGATGTTCTTCCTCGTCTCCATGAGGGCCCTCTCGACGATCTTGTTGCCGGCCGTGCGGCTCACGATCTCGAGCCCGTCGAGAATGGGCACGCCGCTGGAGATCATGGTGGAGAGGGTCCGCGTGAATTTCGTGATGGCGACTTTTCTCATCAGGGGCCCGATCACGGGAGGTTTGAGAATCATGCGGTCGAAGAGGTACCGCCCCTTGTCGGTCTGGTAGAACTTGACCAGGGCCACGACGGCGACGACGAGCGCGCCGACGATGTAGAGAGCATTGTTCGTGACGAAGCTACTCAGGTCGATGAGGGACTGCGTCAGGAGCGGCAGCTCCCGGCCCATGCCCGCGAAGATGCTCTGGAAGACGGGCACGACCTTGACGAGCAGCAGGGTGATGACGGCAAACGAAACGAACAGGACAACCGCCGGGTACGTCATGGCGCCCTTGACCTTCCGTTTCAGTTTCATCGCCTTTTCCAGGTACGTGGCCAGGCGGTTGAGGATCGTGTCCAGGATACCGCCGGCTTCGCCCGCGGCGATCATGTTGATGAACAGATCGTCGAACACCTTGGGGTACTTCTTCAGGGCATCGGTGAGCGTGGAGCCTCCCTCGATGTCCTCCTTGATGTTCCGGATGATGCGGGCAAAGGCCTTGTTCTGCTCCTGGCTCGCCAGGATGTCCAGGCACTGGATGAGGGGCAGGCCCGCGCTGATCATCGTGGAGAACTGGCGGGAGAAGATCACGACGTCCTTTCCCTTTACGGAACCGCGCAGCGGGAGCATCTCCAGAAGGTCCTTCGGCTTCTCCTTCACCCGCGTCGGCTTGAGACCCTGCCTGCGGAGCTGCGTGCGGACGGCTGCCTCGTTGACGGCTTCCGTCTCGCCCTTTTTCATCTCGCCGGCCCTACCCTGGGCTACCCAGACATAAACTGCCATGTTCCTTCTCCTCGCTTGATCCGCTTTTTCATAAGGATATCGGAGATATCCGCTCTCGTTCGGCGCCTTGGGAAACGGACCGTGGCGCGCACGACTCACCTTTTCTTATGATCGGCATCCCTCCGGATTTCTTTATCCCAATGTACCGATCGCAACGAACGCAAGGGCGTGTGCTGGAAAGTGAAGCAAAATCGGTGCCATGGATTGGAGAGGGGCAGACCGGAATCAGAGGGTAAGAGGGTTTGAAGGTGAGAAGGTCGGAGAATCGGAGCGTAAGCGCTGGCCTCGGGCTTGTCCAACGTTCTTACCCTCTCACCTTCTTACCTTCTTGCCGGCAGGATGCCTCCCCCCTCAACGGGGAGCGGATTGGCGGCGAATCTCGTGCAGAAGAATGCCGGCGGCAACGGAGACGTTGAGCGAATCGACCTTGCCGAAAAGCGGGATGGAGACCAGGATGTCGCAGTGCTTCCGCACAAGCGGCCGGATCCCCTTGCCCTCGCTTCCCATGACGAGGCCGATGTCGCCTTCGAAGCGGGCCGACCCGAGTTCGGTGTCCGCCCCGGCGTCGGCCCCGTAGACCCAGAACCCTTTCTCCTTGAGAGTGTCGATGGCCTGTGTGAGATTGACGACCCGGACGACCGGGATGTGGCCGGCAGCGCCGGCCGAGGCTTTGATGACGGCAGGGGTGATGCCGGCGGCCCGGTCCCGGGGAATGACAACCCCGTTGGCGCCGAAGCAATGGGCCGACCGGATCAGCGAGCCGAGGTTCTGCGGGTCCTCGATCCCGTCGAGCAGCAGGACAAGGCTGCCGGGAAAGGCGGGGTGGCGGTTGGCGACAAGGTCCTCGAGATTCGCGTAGGCAAACTCCCCGCAGAGGCAGAGCACCCCCTGGTGCGCCGCGGTGCCCGCCCGGCGATCGAGTTCCTCCCGCCGGAGGGTCTCCACCGCAACGCCCCGGGCCGCTGCCAGCTCCAGGATCTTCGCCGCATCCCCTCCCCGCCGGCCTTCGGCGAGGACGACCTTGCGGATGTCGCTGCCTTTGTTGCGGAGGGTCTCCAGGACGGGATTGATGCCGTAGATGATTTGCATGATTCGGGGTATCGGGTCTAGGGTATCGGGAAGGAAACGGATCCTCTTGCTTTCACCTGATGCCTGAAGCCTGACGCCTGTAGCCTTGCCTTTATTCCCGGTCCGCCAGTCCCAGGGCGATCTCCTCGACGATCCGGTCTGCCGCCTCGACGGGGTCCTTCGCCAGCCGGATGGGCCGCCCCACGACGATGTAATCGGCGCCGTTGCGGATCGCCTCGCGGGGCGTGTCGATCCGTTTCTGATCGTCTTGCTCCACCGCGCCCCCGCCCAGTCGGATGCCTGGCGTCACGATGGCGAAACCGGGCCCGCAGGCCTTGCGGATGGGAAGGATGTCCTGGGGGGACGCCACGACTCCTCCCACGCCGGCCCGGTGTGCCGCCGCGGCCAGGTGCGCCGCCAGCCCCTGGGTGGTCTGCCGGAAGCCCAGTTCGGAGAGGTCCCGGTCGTTGAGGCTGGTGAGCACGGTGACCGCCAGGACCAGCGGCATCGGGGCGCCCGCCTCCCGCGCCGTCTTCCGCGCGGCCTCCACGGTTTTCTCCATCATCTCCCGCCCCCCGAGGGCGTGGAGGTTGAACATGGCGACCCCGAGCCTGACCGCCCCCTCGGCGGCCTTAGCCACCGTGTTGGGGATGTCGTGGAACTTCAGATCGAGAAAGACCCTCCCCCCGAGACCCTGGATGCGGCGGACGATCTCGGGCCCGAAGTGGGTGAAGGCCTCCTTGCCGATCTTGTAGACCCCGATGTGGTCGCGCAGGCGCTTGACCCACTGCAGGGTCTCGTCGATGCCGTCCCCCATGTCCAGGGCGAAGATCAGGCGCGATCGCGCATCCCTACTCGGAGTCATCCTCGTCACCGATGAACCCCATGTCGTCGCCGATCTGCCGTGCCTGCTCCTCGACTTTGTCCAGGAGCTCGGGCTGGGAGTAGCGCACCTTGCCGGCCGCTATTTCACGCAGCGACGTCACCACGGGTTTGTTGTCCCGGTTGTCCACCAGGGGCTGCGACCCCTTGAGAATCTGCCGGGTCCGCTGGCCCGACAGGATCACGAGGGCAAAGCGGTTTCTCGCGTTTTTCAACGCGTCTTCTACGGTCACTCGTGCCATATTTACACACCTCCGGATCGATCAAAGAAAGGTTTTATTTGTTCCATCATGCGTTCCCGCCTGCATGTCTCGGCAAGGTACACGGCCCGCAGGCGGTCGATGGCCGCGTCCAGCTCGTCATTGACGATGACGTAATCATACCACACGATCTCGCGAATCTCACGAAGGGCGTTGTCGAAACGCCGCCGGATCGTTTCTTCGGTCTCCGAGCCCCGGCCCCTGAGGCGCCGCTCGAGCTCCCCGATGGACGGCGGGACGATGAACACGAAAATGCCGCCCGGCCAGGCCTTTTTCAGCGCCCGGGCCCCGCGGGTGTCCACGTCCAGCAGCAGGTCGTTTCCCTTCAGGGCCTCCTCCACGGCCTCGCGGGACGTCCCGTAGAGCTGCCCGTAATTCTCGGCCCACTCGATCAGGTCGCCGCGCCGGATCCGCTCGCGGAACTCGGCCTCGGAGACGAAATGGTAATCCTCGCCGTCCACCTCCGCGGGTCTCGGCGGCCGCGTCGTCAGGGAGACGGAGAAACGGATATGCGGGAACCCCGCCAGCAGGGCCTTGCATACGGAGGTCTTTCCGGACCCCGAGGGTCCCGTCACCGCGATGAAGATCCCGCCCATCGGCACCGGGCTACTCGACATTCTGGGCCTGCTCCCTCAGCTTGGCCAGCTCGCTCTTGAGCTCGATGACATCCTGTGCGATGGAGATGTCGTTGCTCTTGGAGCCGATTGTGTTCACCTCGCGCCCCATCTCCTGGAGCAGGAAGTCGAGCTTACGCCCGATGGCGTCGCTGCCCTTGAAGAGCTTCTCCATCTGGCTGACATGGCTCTCGAAACGCACGATCTCCTCGGTGATGTCGCTCTTCTCCGCGAGCAGGGCCACTTCCTGGCTCAGGCGGACGGGGTCCATCTCGAGCCCCTCCGTCAGCTCCCGGATCCGCTCCTGCAGACGCTGCTTGTACTCCAGCACGGTCTTGGGGGCCCGGGCCTTGGCTGAATCGAGATAGCGCTTCAAGGTGTCGAGCCGCGCCAGGAAATCCTTCTTGAGGATCTCGCCTTCCGCCTGGCGCATCCGGATGAGGGCGTCGAGGGCGTCGTCGAGGGTTTTCTGGAGCTCCTTCCAGGCCGCCGCCGGATCGAAGCGGGTCTCCGAGGGGAGGAAGATCTCCTTGAAACGGACCAGGGTCCTCAGCTCGACCCGTTCTTCCAGGCCCAGCTCTTCCTTGATTTTCAGCAGAAGCGCATGGTAGTTCCTCAGCAGAGGCACATTCAGGCTGTACTGGACGCCGTTGTCGCCCCCGCTCTCCGCGTCGGCCTGGACGCTCACCTCGATGCGCCCGCGGAAAATCCGCTCGCCGACCCGCTTCTTGATGTCCACTTCGAGCGGGGAGAGCGCGTTGGGCAGGCGCGTGATGATCTCGATGTAGCGGTGGTTGAGCGACTTGATCTCGATGATCCACTTGCGCCCCTCGATGAGCGCCTCCGCCCTTCCGTAACCGGTCATACTCAGCATAAATCACCAAACCGTTGCGGCAAGGGGGGACCCCGAGGCCTGATCGACCGGCCCCGCGTCCCCTATGCCAGTTTCAATTGAATCCGATACCGTTTCCGCAGCGCGTTGAGCATCCCGATCGTCCGCTCCGCGCGATAGTCCGGGTATGTCCATTCCAGGGGCCGAAAGGTCTCCTTCCGATACTCGAGCGTCAGGTCCGCGTAGATGCCCCGGCCGAGGTACGGCCTGTGGGAATAGCCCTTCCCCGTCGCCAGGATGAAGTGCTGACGAGCCACGTACCCGGGGTCGATGTTGACCCGCCGGGCCCCTCCGCCTCCCGCGAATTTTTCCTCGAGGGCATTCGTGCAGAGCTTGACGGCGGGCAGCTCCTCCGGGCGGATGAGCCGTTCGAAGGTTACGAACCGCCTCGCGAGACCCTTGCCCATCTCGGCGCTGTAGTAGTCCGTGTAGTCGAAGGGCAGGAACTCGCTCACGAAGTCCGGTTCCCCGAACTGCCCCGCGAGCAGCCCGATCGCCTCTGCCATCAGGCCCCGATCGGCGGCGATGACGCTGACGAACAGCTTTACCGGATCGGGCTCTCTAGGGTGACTCATCGAATCTGGTCTTTCCAGTCTGTCCGGTCTGTCCGGTCTTTCCAGTCGAAGTCAGGGAACGAAGTCGGCAGTCATCTTTCCTTCCCGATACCCGAAACCCTAGACCCCTACAGGCCCCTGCGCCAGCCCTGTACCCCGGACCCTGGACCCTGTCTTTAGACCACCCGCTTCAGTTCCGCCGGGGAGACCGTGGCCGTGCCGATCTTGCCCACGACGATCCCGGCCGCCTTGTTGGCCAGATAGGCCGCCTCGCGAAAGGAGGCCCCGGAGGCCAGCGACAGGGCAAAGATCCCGATGGCCGTGTCCCCCGCACCGGTCACGTCGAAGACCTCCTTGGCCTCGGCGGGGATATGGAAGTCCCGGCCCCCGCGCTCGAAGAGGTCCATGCCCGCCTCGCCGCGCGTGATGAGCACCGCCCGGAACCCGAACTGCTTCATGATGTCCCGCCCGATCCGGGCGATCTCGGCGCGGCGGCCCTCGTTGAGCTCGTGCGTGTTCTCGACCCCCACGGAGCGTCCCGCCTCGTGATGGTTGGGCGTGATGACGTCGAAATCCCGGTAGACGGTGAAATCGTTTCGCTTCGGGTCGACGCAAACGGGGATGCGGCGCCCCGCCACGACCCGGCGGACCCCGTCCAGCAGGCGATCCGTCACGATCCCCTTGTTGTAGTCGGAGATCACGATGGCCTGCACGCCGTCGAGGACGGACAGGACGTACTGCACGATGCGGTCGGCGCTGTCGGGCCGGACGACGTGCCGGCTCTCCCGGTCGTAACGGACCATCTGCTGCCCGTGGGCGACGATGCGCGTCTTGACCGTCGTGGGCCGCTCGCCTTCCTGCACGAGCCCATCCGTGTCGACATTCATCTGCTGCAGCTTGGCCTTGAGCCAGTCGCCCATCCCGTCCGAGCCGATGACCCCTGCGACGGCCACGTTGCCGCCGATGGCGTGGATGTTGTTCACCACGTTGCCCGAGCCGCCCATCATGAGGTTTTCCTTCGTCACCTCCACGACGGGAACAGGGGCCTCCGGGGAAATCCGGGAGACCTTGCCCCAGATGAAGTGATCCACCATGAGATCGCCGAGGACGAGCACCCGCGAGGCGGGGTAGTTCCCGATGATCTCCAGTGCGCGCTTCCGGCTGACGGGCCTCTTCAGGGTCTTTTCCACGGCCGTCTCGACGCTCCTAAAAAGCTTCCTCACCCGTTACAGACCAGAGGGTAAGAAGGTGGGAAGGTGAGAAGGTCGGAGAAGCAGTGCGTCTTGACTCGGCTTACGGCTTATCCAACCTTCTTACCCTCTTACCCTCTCACCTTCTCCTCTTTTGTCTACGCCACCTTGCTCCGGAAGTAGGGCAGCACGCGCTTCAGCCCCTCGTCCAGCGTCACCTTCGGTTCCCAGCCCAGCAGTTCCCTCGCTTTCCCGATGTCGGGCTGCCTCACCTTCGGGTCGTCCTCGGGCAGTTCGCGGTACACGATCCCGCTTGTCGACCCCGTCACCGCCAGCACCCGTCGGGCCAGCTCCAGGAGCGTGATCTCGTCGGGGTTGCCCAGGTTGACCGGGGCGGCCTCCTCGGAATTCAGGAGGCGGAAGATCCCGTCGACCAGGTCGTCGACGTAGCAGAAACTCCGGGTCTGCGTACCGTCGCCGAACACGGTCAAGTCCTCCCCGCGTAGTCCCTGCCCCATGAACGCGGGCAGCGCCCGCCCGTCCTGGAGCCTCATGCGGGGGCCGTAGGTGTTGAAAATCCGCACGATCCGGACCCGGACGCCGTGATACCGGTGGTAGGCCATTGTCATGGCCTCGGCGAACCGCTTCGCCTCGTCGTAGACGCCCCGGGGACCGACGGGGTTGACGTTTCCCCAGTAGTCCTCCCGCTGGGGGTGGACCAGGGGATCCCCATAACACTCCGACGTCGAGGCCAGAAGGAACCGGGCCCCCTTGGCCTTTGCCAGCCCGAGGGCCTTGTGCGTGCCCAGGGAGCCCACCTTCAGGGTCTGGATCGGCATCTTCAGGTAATCGATCGGGCTGGCGGGCGAGGCAAAGTGCAGGATGTTGT
>CAZPCN010000044.1:0-16214 GCA_964585095.1 uncultured Syntrophaceae bacterium
CGTCGACGAGGCCCTTGCGCACCATCTCCCAGCGCTTCTGCACGGGGATGCCCGTCGGACAGTTTGCCTGGCAGGGGGGCAGGAATTTGAGATTCTCCCAGACGGGGACGTAGCGCCGCAGGGCCCCCGTCGTGATAAGCGGGACGGGGCTGCGGTCCAGATCGGTCAGGTCCCCGATGAGCCCGCCTTTGCCGAGTTCCTGGTCCCAGACGAACCGGCGGAAATCCGCCATCTTGCGGACGGCCTTGACGCCTTTTTCGGCGGGCTTGCGGGCCACGAGGAGCTTCCAGGCCGCGCGGTCCGCCATCAGCGTCTCCAGCAGCCCGCTGCGGCCGATGGCGCGGAGGAACTCCTTCAGGTTGGCGGCGAGCCATCCCCACTCGTCGTCGCCGATCTCGGCGAGCCGGGCGTCTTCTTCGCTGAAACCCCTGTGGGGGCCGCGGAAAAAGATCCGGCCTCCCACCATGCCCACGCAGGGCCGGTGGCCGAGGACGTTGTCCGGGTGGTGTGGCTCGTGGCCGCACACGACGGCGGTGCCGCCCGCCATGAACTCCGCGAAGGAGTCCCCGGCGCCGCCGAGCACCCACAGCTCAGGCGGGGCGAACCGCGGGTTCTGCTTCGTCATCGTCATGCCGCGGGCCCCGATGTCGCCGGCCACGCAAATCTTCCCCTGCGCCATGGCGTTGCCGACGCCGTTGGTCGCCTGGCCGTGGATAACGATCCGCGCCCCCGCGTTGAGCCAGCCCACGTCGTCCGAGGCGGGGCCTATGACCTCGATGAGGGTGTTCGGGAACCCCATGGAGCCGACGCGCTGCCCGGGGGATCCCGTGATCCGGACGGTGACGGGCTCGTCGCCGGCCTTCCAGAGGCGGCCGCCGATGCCGTGCTGCCCGAAGGCCTGCACCTCGATGAGGCGGTGGCCTTCCGCCACGGCCTGCTGCATGCGCTCCTCGAGGACTCGGGAGTCCACGCGCTGGCCGCTCTCGACGCCGTGGATCACCGCCGTGACACGGGCGGTTTCCGGTTTCTTCTTCTGTGCGGTTTTTCGGATTGCCACGTTCGGGTCCCTTCTAGACGACGTATTTGATCTGCAGTCTCTCCGCGGCGCTGCGGTCGGTGATGCCGAGGGCGTCGGACATCCCGATGGGCAGCGACGTCGAGCGGCCGAGGGGGGCCACGATCTTCTTGAGCTCCGTGTCGAAGCTCAGGTAGACGTCCACCAGCCGCTGGGCCACGTGCTCGGGGTCGAGGCGCCTGTACAGGCGCGGGTCCTGGGAGGTGATGCCCTTGGGGCACTGGCCGATGTTGCAGATATTGCAGCGGTCGCTCTCCGAGCCCAGGCATCCCGCCGCGGCCTGCATGATGTACTTGCCCACCTGGACGCCGCTGGCGCCGAGCATGATGAGCGCCGCCGCGTTGGCCCCGAGGTTCCCGTTCTTGCCGATGCCCCCGCCCGCGAACAGGGGGATCTCGTTCTGCTTGCCGATCTTGACGAGGGTCAGGTAGGCGTCGCGGATGTTGCTCGCGATGGGGTGCCCCATGTGGTCCATGGAGACGTTGTAGGCCGCCCCGGTGCCGCCGTCCTCGCCGTCGATGGCGAGCCCCGCCGCGATGGGGTTGCGGGCCAGGTTGTTCAGGACGGCCATCGCCGTGCTGGTCCCGGAGATTTTCGGGTACACGGGCACCCGGAAGCCCCAGGCCATGTACATGGACTGGATCATCTTCGCCACGGACTCCTCGATGGAGTACTTCGTCTGGTGCGTGGGCGGGCTCGGCAGGCTCACGCCGGGGGGCACGCCGCGGACGCGGGCGATGAGGTTGTTGACCTTGTACCACATCAACAGCCCCCCGTCGCCGGGCTTGGCGCCCTGGCCGTACTTGATCTCCACGGCGCAGGGGTCCTCCTTCATCTCGGGCAGGGCGCGGATGATCTCGTCCCAGCCGAAGTAGCCGCTGGCGATCTGGAGGATGACGTACTTGAGGAAGCGCGAACGGAGCAGGCGCGGCGGGCAGCCGCCCTCGCCGGTGCACATCCGCACGGGCATGCCCATCTCCTCGTTCAGGTAGGCAACCCCCATCTGCAGCCCCTCCCACATGGTAGGCGAGAGCGCCCCGAAGGACATGCTGCCGATGACGAGGGGGTAGATCTCCCGGACGGGCGGGATCCACCCGTTCTCGCGGCTGAACGCAAGGGCCTCCTCGGGGGGCAGGATGCGGCCCAGCAGCGTCCGCATCTCGAACTCGTGACGGCCCGCGTCCAGGGCGGGGTCCGTCAGCATGGAGATGCGGATGAACTTGATCTGGTCGAGGAAGCTCCCGGGGGCGTTGCGCCTGCCTCCGCGGCGGCGCGGGATGCCGCCGTTGTTGATGTGGAAACGCTGCTTGTCCACGTCCTCGTTGAGCACGGGCAGGATCGCGTCGTTGGGGCACACCATGCTGCACATGGCGCAGCCGACGCAGGCGAAGGCGGCGTCGGTGCGCTGGTCGATGCCGTGGTAGACGGCGAAGGCCGAGGACGGCGTGTCCTTGATGCCCAGGGGCACGGTCACGAGCCGCTTGCGGTGGACGCCGAGCTCGATGGCCTGGACGGGGCAGACGGCGGTGCAGCGCCCGCAGAGGGTGCACTTCTCCTTGTCCCACAGGATCCGCCAGTGCAGGTCCTTCGTGCTCAGTGCGGATGGGTGAAGGGTTCCCATTGGTTCCATGTCTTGATCTCCCTGCGGTTGTTGTCCACGTACGCCACGTCGTATTTCATGGGTTGGAAATCCTTGCTGCGGTCCCGGTCGGGGATGGCGGCGTCGAGGCCGCACAGCTCGGAGGACACGGCGTACAGGCCGGGCTTGCCGCCGATGATGCCGGGGCGCAGCTTCTTGCTGTCATGGACGACGAACAGCGTCCTGTCGGGCGTGAAGCCGATGACGCAGTTGGGCCCGTCGATGATCAGCGGCCGGCAGGTGTGCTTCAGAAGCCGCAGCCTCGACGTTTCGGGGTGCCTGGCCAGCTCGTCGTCCCTCAGCGGCGTGATGATGTGCTTGTAGGCCTCGAGGCCCATGCCGAGGTTGTAGTAGGTGTAGTGCAGGATGTGGGTGAAGACCTCCGAGTCCGACTGGTAGCCGATGTAGCCGGGAAACTGCCGCGACAAAAGAAACTCGCGGATCGGGGTGAAGGCCGTGTTTTCCCCGTTGGTCATCGTCGCCACGCCCTGGACGAAGAAGGGGTGGCAGGCGTAGAGGGTGATGGCGTAGTTGGTGTTCTGGCGCCCCTGGGCCAGCATGCTCCGGGCCAGGATGTTGCGGTCGCCCAGGTCGAGGTAGTCGGCGATCGCCAGGGGGTCGCCGATCTCCTTGAGCATGATCGTGTCGGGCCAGAAACTGAAGACCATCATCGAGCCGTCTTCGAGCCCCATCTGGCGCAGGGTGACGCGGGTGAGCATGAGGCGGAACCGGACCTCGGCCTTGGGGAGGTATTTCCAGTCGTCCGGGTAGTCGTAGACGCTGATCAGGTAGACGTCCCTGCGGGGCGTCCCCGAAGGCGCCGGTTTCGAGGGGCGGATCGTCCGCTCGAACTTCGGCCTGAAGCCCCGGGCCAGCATGTAGTCGTCAAGCTTCTTCATGCCCGCGTTGCTGAAAATGCCGGAGAGCGTGGGGAAATCCTTGTAGGGCTCGAAATCGCCCGCCAGGTCCGTGAGATACAGGCCGACACCCGATCCGTCGTGCCCCTCCTTCATGAGGTTGAGCGCCTCGAGGGCGACCATGGGGGAGATGGGGACCTGGCTCGTGATGGCAAAAAGTCTGCACATGATGCTGAATCCTCTGTGAATGCGGTGAGACGCGGGACAATCGCGAAGGTCCGTTGCAAATTCAGGACAATATTGTTCTACGCGAATGCCGATGAACGAAATTGTAATTGCCGCCGCTTTCGCCGGAGGCGCCTCACTGGTCCATCCTGAAACGGCGGGGATCGATCCCGTACTTGTGGATCTTGTAATGGATCACCCGCTTGGACGTCCCGAGCAGTTTGGCCGCCTGGCTTTGATTTCCCTGCGTGCTCACGAGGGCATCGATGATGAGGGCCCTTTCGTAGGCGTTCATGAGGCTCGCCAGGGAAGACACCGTCCTGCTTTCTATGGTCTGCGCTTTCATGACTTTCCACCCCGTTTGGTCATTGTGGAATGCTGAACCGATGCAGACTCAATTGACAAGAAGCGTGCCATGCATCGCCCCGGGTCAACCCGATTAAGGGGCAAATGCAGGCTTGCATGCCAAGTATTTGAATGAATGGAATAATTTCAGTGTGCCGATGCCGGGTTCAGGGTTCGGTCAGGGATGGAAACGCGCTGCGCCGTGAGAGTGGAAGAGAAAAAGAGAACACAATTGTTCCAAATTGACTGTGATTCGAAAATGCTCACGAAGCCCTTCCAGCCGCCGGGCGGCCTCAGGCGAGCCGCTTGGCCTTGAAGCGCTTCGGGTCGATGTCGTACTTCGCGATCTTGTACTGGATGATCCGCTTCGTCGTGGCGAGCAACTTTGCCGCCCGGGTCTGGTTGCCGCGTGCGTCCTTCAGAGCATCGATGATCAGGGAGCGCTCGTAGGCGTTGACCAGGGTCTCGAGCTTGCCCCGCTCTTTTTTTGCGGCCTCCTTCGACTTCATCTGCAGGGACGGGGGCAGGTGCACACTCTCGATGGAATCCCCGGGCGCCAGGATCACGGCCCGCTCGATGCAGTTCTCGAGCTCGCGGACATTGCCCGGCCAGTGGTAGGCCAGGAGCATGTCCAGGGCCGGCGTGGAGATCCGCTTCACACGCTTGCCGAGCATCTTCGCGTACTTCAGGATGAAGTGGTCCGTCAGCAGGATGATGTCGCTGCCCCGCTCGCGCAGCGCGGGCATGAAGATGGGAAAGACGTGGAGGCGGTAGAACAGGTCGGCCCGGAATCGGCCCCCGGCGACATCCTGCTCCAGGTTGCGGTTCGTCGCCGCGATGACGCGTACGTTCACCGTCACCGTCCGCGACGAGCCCAGCGGCTGGAGCTGCTTCTCCTGGAGCACGCGCAGCACCTTCGCCTGCGCCGCCTGGGAGAGCTCCCCGATTTCGTCGAGGAAGATCGTCCCGCCGTGGGCTTCCTCGAAGAGCCCCCGCCGGCGCTGGATGGCCCCGGTGAAGGCGCCCTTCTCATGGCCGAAGAGTTCGCTTTCCACGAGGGTGTCGGGCATGGCGGCGCAGTTGACCTGGATGAAGGGGCCGCCCTTGCGGGGGCTGTTGGCGTGGATGGCCCGGGCGACGAGTTCCTTCCCCGTGCCCGTTTCTCCGTTTATCAGGACCGTCGTGCTCGAGTCGGCGACCTGGGAGATCAGGCTCAACACGTCGAGCATGGGCTTGGAATTCCCGATGATGTCCGTGGAGATGGCCCGCGTGTTGCTCAGCATCTTCCGCAGCCGGCGGTTTTCCTCCTCGAGACCCAGGCCGTGCACCGCCTTGCCGATCAGCTCCGCCACGGCCGACAGGATGGCCACCTCCTCCTCGAGGTCCGTCACCTTGTGGGTGAGCTTGTCGGCCGAGAGCACCCCGACCACCTTGCCGTCGTAGAGGATGGGCACGCAGAGAAAGGCCAGCTGGGAGCGGTCCAGGTTTTTCCGCGCCCCCGTGCGGTCCAGAAAGAGATTTTCCTTTCCCAGGTTGGCGATCGCCATGGGACGGCCGGTCTGGGCCACCTTGCCGGTGATGCCTTCCCCCAGCTTGTAGCGGATGTCGAGGCCCTCGATGTCCACGCCGCGGGCCACTTCCAGCCAGGCGTCCTTCGTGGTCTGATCGAGGATCGAGATCATCCCCCGCTCCATGCCGAGGCGCTTGCTCAGCTCGTCCATGGTCTTTTCGAGATGGTCGCGCAGCTCCCCCGCCTGGGTGAGAATCCTTGCGATCTTGTGGAGGGCGGCAAGCTCCTCGTAGTTGAAACGGCTCATGTTCTGTCCTGACAGGCTCGGCAATTACACGTTTGTTCCTATAACGAAAAACAGCACAAAAAACAAGGGTTCATCTTGTACATGGACAAAATTGTCACGTGAAAAAACGGGTATCGGGGATAGGGTATCGGGTATGGGGTGAAAGGAAGGAGAATCGATCCAAATCAGGGTACTTCACGAGGCGGGAACTTTTGGGGCACCTCCTTTGTCTAAACGGTCAGAAGTCCCGAATCCAAAGGAGGTACCCCATGAAACCGGCGATTCGAATGTTTGCCCTTCTCTTCCTCGTCGTGTCGATGATGCCCTGGGGCGCGGCCCATGCCCGCCCGGAGACGTCGGCCGACCGTACCCTCTCCCCGTACTTCTTCGTGAAAAGCGACGATGCCTCGCTGGACCGGCTTCCCCTGAAATCCACGTCCGCGTCGGTACGGATATCCGGGGTGATTGCCGACGTCCTCGTCACCCAGCTCTATAAAAATGAGGGGAAGAAGCCCATCGAGGCGGTCTATGTCTTCCCCGCCTCGACCCGGGCCGCCGTCTACGGAATGAAAATGACGATCGGCAAGCGCGTCGTCGAAGCGAAGATCCGGAAGCGCGACGACGCCCGGCGCGACTACGAAAAGGCCCGCGATCAGGGGAAGAGCGCAGCGCTTCTGGAGCAGCAGCGGCCCAACGTGTTCCAGATGAACGTGGCCAACATCATGCCGGGCGACGAGATCCGGGTGGAGATGCGGTACACGGAGCTCATCGTCCCGACGGAACGGGTCTACGAATTCGTCTACCCCGCCGTGGTCGGTCCCCGTTATTCGAACCAGGCAGCCCATACGGCTCCGGCTTCGGAGCGCTGGGTGCAGAACCCGACCCTGCGGCAGGGCGAGGCCCCGAATTATGCCTTCGACGTTTCGGCGGAGATCTCGGCGGGGATCCCGATCCGGGAGCTGGCCTGCCCCTCCCACAGGGTGAATGCCGTCTACGGGAGCCCCTCCGCGGTGAAGGTGGCCCTCGATCCCTCCGAATCGGGGGGCGGCAACCGCGACTACATCCTGCGCTATCGGCTCGACGGGGACCGCATCCAGTCGGGGCTCATGCTCTACGAGGGGAAGAAAGAGAACTTCTTCCTGCTCATGCTGCAGCCTCCGAAACGGGTCGCAACCGCGGACATTCCCGGGCGCGAGTACGTCTTCATCGTCGACGTGTCGGGCTCGATGCACGGGTTTCCCCTGGAGATCTCCAAGAAGCTCATGGCCGACCTGATCGGGAACCTGAGGTCTGCGGACCGCTTCAACGTGCTCCTCTTCTCCGGCGGCTCCTCGATCATGGCGGAGGAATCGCTTCCCGCCACGCAGGAAAACATGGCCCGGGCCATCCAGCTTATCGACCGGCAGCGCGGGGGCGGGGGAACGGAGCTGCTGCCCGCGCTGAAGCGCGCTCTGTCCCTGAAGAAGACGGAAGGGACGTCCCGCACGGTCGTCATCGTGACCGACGGGTATGTGACCGTCGAGGAAGAGGCCTTCGACCTGATCCGGGGCAGCCTGGGCCAAGCGAACCTGTTCGCCTTCGGCATCGGCACGTCCGTCAACCGCCACCTCATCGAGGGCATGGCCCGCGTCGGCATGGGCGAGCCCTTCGTGGTCACAAAGCCCGCCGAGGCGCAGGCGTCGGCAGAGGCGTTCCGCCGCATGATCCAGTCGCCCGTGCTCACGCAGGTGACGGTCGGCTTCAAGGGGTTCAGCGCCTCCGACGTGGAGCCCCCGGCCCTCCCCGACGTCCTGGCCGATCGTCCCGTCCTCGTCTTCGGCAAGTGGCGCGGCCAGGCAAAGGGGACAATCGTCCTGAGCGGCATCGCGGGCAACGGACGGGTTGTCGAAACCATCGACGTGGGGGCCGTGAAACCTTCCGCGTCTCACGCCGCCCTGCGCTACCTCTGGGCGCGCCACCGGATCACGATGCTCTCCGATTACAACAAGCTCCGCGCAAGCGACCGGCGCATCGCCGAGGTGACGGACCTGGGCCTTCGGTACAATCTTCTCACACCCTACACTTCCTTCGTCGCGATCGACTCGGAGGTGCGAAACGCCGACGGGAACCCCTCGACGGTGAAGCAGCCGCTGCCGCTTCCCCAGGGCGTGTCGGACTACGCCGTGGGCGGCTCCGCGATGAAAGCCCATGCGCCCCTGATGGCGACGGCCGTGAGGGAAGCCGCGCCGGCAGGCGGCCCGGTTCTTACCCGGGAGAAGCGGGCAAAGGACGAGGAGAAGGGCGGGCAGGCGGCCATGACCATCGAAGATGCCGCCGTCTCCGGGAATCTCTCGAAGACCGACGTCCGCAAGGCGCTCGACGGGCAGAGGCAGAAGCTGGCGGCCTGCCTGGCCGGTGCGACGGGCAGGCTGGCGATCCGGCTCACCGTCAACCCCGACGGCACCGTGAAGGGTGTGCGGCTCCTGTCCAGCACCCTTACGGGCGCCAAAGCGGCACAGTGCGTCGTCGAGCATCTGAAGAAGATTCGACTGCCCGCCACGCAGGACGGGAAGGAGGGCAGGGCGGTCGTCACGATCGTGTGCGGCTCATAGTTCCTCATCGGGCGGACCGGTCACGCCGGACGGCGGGGCCGGTCCGCACCCATCCCGATACGGGGGTGAGGCAAGGATAGTTCTTGACAAGAAGGCCCCCGTAAAGGGAAATCGGGGGAACGAAACCAACCGGGATGCCTGTTACCGTGATTGCTGTCCTGAACCGGATGACCGATGACGAGGATGCCGACGCCGTCCTTCGATGCCAGAGGGGCGATACGGATGCCTTCGAGGTTCTCGTCGACCGGCACCAGAAGCGGATGCTCAACGTCGCCTACCGGATGCTGGGGGACTACGACGAGGCCTGCGACGTGGTGCAGGAGGCCTTTGTTGCGGCCTGGCGCGCGATCCGGTCCTTCCGGCGCGAGGCGAAGTTCTCCACCTGGCTCTACGGCATCGTCGTGAACCACGCCCGGACCCGCATGCGGAAGGTGCAGGCCCTGTCGCGGCACGAGACCGCTTCGATCGACGACCCGGCAGGGCCGGAGGGCGATGGCTCGAGGAGAGAGGTGCCGGATTGCGGGGATACGGCGGACGAGCGTCTCGAGAAAAGAGAGATCGAGGCCCGGGTGCAGCAGTGCATCGGGACGCTGGACGCGGAGTTCCGCGAGGTCCTTGTTCTGAGGGACATCCAGGGCTTCACGTACGAGGAGATCGGCGGCATGCTGCACCTGCCGGAGGGGACCGTGAAATCGAGGCTCTTCAGGGCCCGGGCCGTGCTGAAGGACTGCCTCGTCAGGATTTTGGGTGATTGGCCATGACGTGCAAGGAAATGGAAACCCGGCTCGCGGGCCTGATCGACGGGGCCCTCGACGAGGGCGAGAGGGAGCGGGTCGAAGCGCACCTGAAGTCGTGCGAGGGCTGCCGCAGGGCGCTCGAGGAACTGAAGGCGTCCGATGCGCTCGTGAAGCGGCTGGAAGTGGCGGAGCCGCCGCCCTGGCTCAAGACGCGGGTGATGGCCCGCGTGCGGGAAGAGACGCAGGGCAGGCAGAGCGTCCTCCGGAAGCTCTTCTTCCCCCTCCACATCAAGGTGCCCATCCAGGCCCTCGCCACGGTTCTCATCGCCGTCGTGGCGTGGAACGTCTACCGGACGGGCGAGACCGATTTCCGGCAGGCCGCTCCTCCGCCGGTCGCGGTGCAGGAAGCCCGCAGGGCCGAGACCCCGCAGGAGAAGGCGACGCCAGGGGAGGGGGTGAAGAAAGAGGAAGGCCCCGAGAGCCGCGAGAAGAAGACCTTCGCGCCGCCCGCAACAGGCGAGGTCCTCGCGGAGCGGAAGGACGAGCCCGCCCGGGTTGCCGCAAAGGCCGACGCCGTCGGGGCCGCACGCCTGCCCGAAGAGGCCCCGGGGAAGGTTGCGGCCTCGAAGGACGAGGAGAAGCCCGAGAGCTCCGGCGCGTTTGCCCGACGGGACTCGGCCCGGGGCATGGCGGCGTCGGAGCCGCAGCGGAAGCAGAAAACCCTGAAAGCCCCACTCGGTGCGGCGCCCGGGGAGGCGGCGAAGGGGGAAGGCGCACCGGCGTCGGCGCCCATGCGGTCGGCGACCCTGCCGGCCCGTCCCGATCTGGACATCTCCGTTTGCGTGAAAGACCCGATCGGCGCCGCCGACCGGGCCGAGGAGACGCTCAGAAAGATCGGGGCCCGGTCCATCGAGCGGAGCACCCGCGAAGGGCGGGTGACCCTGACGGCCCGGATCCGACCGGAAGACCTCGAGGCCCTGCGGGAGAAACTTGCGTCTTTGGGGCCTGTCCGCGAGAGCGCAGCCGCCGCGCCGCGACCGGGCGTTCCTCTTGTTGTACAGCTGGAAATCCGACCCGAGTAGTCATCGTTCCCGCACGTTCGCTAGCTGGGATTCGGGCTCACCGATGCCTCCGCACCGTTCCTTCCGGGCCGAAACCCTTATCCGGCAAGTCTTTTAGGGGTGGCAACCCGCGTTCCACGCAGTGGTTTTTTTGGTCTGAAACTTGCAAGACGGTATAAAGGCAACTTTTCATCTGTTTCTCCCCCGCGGGTGAGTCGTAGGATCAGGAGTTCACAGCTCCTCTTGATAGCCAGTCGCCGAATAGGACCGCTGCAGGCAAACGGCCGCCCGTCTGCCCGGCGGGGTATTCTGCGGGTTTGCGAACCTTTCGACATCGTCCTGTCTCTGTGCGGTTTCCGGAAACATTCTGTTGAAAGTTCGCTTCGTCGGGTCGGACCTCTGGCACCTTGAGGAGCGTGCTCCGTACGGGGGAACGTCTGCGCAGGCGCCTTCCCGCCGAAAGGCGGCGGACGCAGACTTCGGTCACGGGGAAACGGGGATGCAAACCACGCAGACGGATGCGAAGGAAGTCGGTCGGAACCAAACAGGGAACAGCAAACCACACCCAAAGACAGAGAACAGGAGGAACGAGAAGATGAAGAAAGTATGGATCGGGCTGTTGATCGTCGCGTTGACTGCAGGATTTGCCTTTGCGCAGGCGAAGGGGACGCCGAAGGAGGCCCAGGCGATGCTGGCCAAGGCCGTGGACTTCTACAAGGCAAACGGGCAGGCCAAGGCCTTTGCGGCGTTCGACGACCCGAAAGGCAAATTCGTGGATCGGGATCTCTACATCTACGTGAGCGACCTGAACGCGAAGATCCTCTCCCACGGGGCGAACAAGGCCCTCATCGGCAAGACGCTCATCGAGCTGAAGGACTCGGACGGCAAGCTCTTCATGAAGGAACTCGTCGACAAGGCGAAAACCTCGGCCAGCGGCACGGTCGACTACAAGTGGACCAACCCCCAGACCAAGAAGGTCGAGGCCAAGCAGGTGTTCTTCCAGAAGATGGGCGACGTGGTCCTCGTTTGCGGGGCGTATAAGTAACGGACGGACAAACAGGGCCGGACGGGGCAGCCCCGTCCGGCCCCTGCATCAAAAAAGGGGACGGGACGATGAACAAGATCCTTCGCAACCTGAAGCTGGCCAAGAAACTCCTGATCGGCCCCGTGGCGGTGTCCCTGTTCCTGCTGCTCCTGGCGGCGGGCACCTATCACGGCATGACGAGCCAGAAGGCGGCCATGGACGACATCTACAACAACCGCTTCCAGGGCTACCAGAACAGCTCGGAGATCAGCAGGACGATCGCCAACGTCCACGCCAATCTCTACAAGGTGGTCAGCTGGGCGGGTGCGAACTACGAGACCTCCAAGGTGGAGGCCCTGGGCAAGGAGCAGAAGGCCGCCATCGAGAAGAGCATCGCCTTCGTGCAGGGACTCCAGAAGAGCGCCCAGATCACCCCGGAGGAAAAGAAGCTCTACGACACGACCCTGGCGCAGCTCAAGCTCTACCAGGAGCCGGCCCTGGGGCTGCTGGACATCGCGGCGGCCGACGTGAACGGGGCGGCGCTGTTCATGACGGTGACCGACGAGAAGTACCAGGCCCTCAACAAGACCCTCACGGAACTCATGGCGCTCGAAAACCGGCTCAGCAAGGAGAACTACGAGGGCTCCATCAAGGATTCCAACCGGCTTCTGAGCGTGTTTGCCGTGGTGCTCGCCGTCGTGATCCTGCTGGCCGTCGCCGTCAACCTGGTCATGGCCAGGCTGATCTCGAAGCCGGTGAAGGAGTCGGTGGATGTCATCAAGAAGGTTGCCGAGGGGGACCTGACGCAGGACATCCAGGTGCTCTCCCGGGACGAGATCGGGGACCTGGCCGAGTCGGTCAACGCCATGCGCAAGAAGATGGGCGAGGCCGTGGGCCAGTCCATGGCGATCTCCAGCGTGCTGTCCGACTCATCGTCCCAGCAGGCGGCCTCCATCGAGGAGACGTCGGCGTCGCTCGACGAGATGGCCTCCATGACGAAGCAGAACGCGGAGAACACCACGGCGGCCAATCACCTGATGATGACGGTCCGGGAGGCGATCGAAAAGGCGAACCAGGCCATGACGGAGTTGACGCGGTCCATGACGGAAATCGCCCGCGCCAGCGAGCAGACCCAGAAGATCGTCAAGAACATCGACGAGGTGGCCTTCCAGACAAACCTGCTGGCGCTCAATGCGGCCGTCGAGGCGGCACGGGCGGGCGAGGCCGGCGCGGGTTTCGCGGTGGTGGCCGACGAGGTCCGCAACCTCGCGCTGCGGGCGACGGACTCGGCCAAGGACACGGCCAACCTCATCCAGGACATCGTCAACAAGGTGCGCGGAGGCGAGAAGCTGGTCTCGGTGACCAACGACGCCTTCGGCAGCGTGATCGGCAGCTCGAAAAAGGTCCAGGAGCTGATGGAGGAGATCGCCGCGGCGTCCCGGGAGCAGTCCGACGGGATCCACCAGATCAACCGCGCCGTGGCCGACATGAACCAGGTCACCCAGCAGAACGCCGCCAATGCGGAGGAGCTGGCCTCGGTGATGTCCATGTTCCGGGTGGAAAGCGGCAAGAAATCGCCTGCGAACGGCTCCGGGAAACGGGGCAGGGGGGCCGAGGCTCCGTCCAAGCCGGTCGAGTTCACGAGCCCCGACCCCGAGGCGGTCATCCCGATGCAGGAACCGGGGCAGTTCTGAGAAGGTGGGACCGCGGGTTCCGTTCAGAACGCAAGAAAGGCAGGGTTTCTCCCCTGCCTTTTTTTGTCTGCTGCCGCGCCGGCACCCTACAGCGCCGGGGCCCGGAACGCATCGCACTGGTTCGGGTCGCCCGTCTCGAAACCACGCCTGAACCACCGCACCCGCTGCTCCGACGTCCCGTGGGTGAAGGCGTCGGGCACCACGGTGCCGCGGGTCTGCTTCATGATCCGATCGTCGCCGATGGCGCTTGCGGCCCGGAGGGCCTCCTCCAGGTCGCCCGTCTCCAGGATCCTGCGGGACCGGTCGGCGTGATAGCCCCAGACGCCCGCGAAGCAGTCGGCCTGCAGCTCCATCCGCACGGAGAGTCGGTTGGCCTCGGCCTTGCTCACGCGCTGCATCGTTCCCTGGACCTTCGACGTGATCCCCAGAAGGTTCTGCACGTGGTGCCCGACCTCGTGGGCGATGACGTAGGCCTGGGCGAAATCGCCCGGCGCCTTGAATCGGTTCTTCAAATCCTCGTAGAAGGCAAGGTCGATGTAGACCCTGTGGTCCTGGGGGCAGTAGAAGGGCCCCATGGCCGCCTGGGCGAACCCGCAGGCGGACTGGACGGCGCCGGTGAACAGGACGAGCTTCGGTTCCTCGTAGGTCCTGCCCGACTGTCGGAAGACTCCGTGCCAGGTCTTCTCCGTGTCGGCGAGAACGACGGAGACAAACTGCGCCATCTCGTCCTGCCCCGCGGGGCGCTGCTGCGTCACGGCAGGGGGCCCGCTCTCGGGCACTGTCTGGAGGATCACCGAGGGGTCGATGCCGAAGTAGAGCGCCACGATCACCAGGATCACGGTGCCGATCCCGCCGCCCATCATCCCCTTCGAGACGGGCATCCCCCTGCGGTCTTCCACGTTGTCGCTTCTGTCCTGATCTTTCCACCGCATGATGTCCCTCCTTTCATGCGCCGGCGGCCGCCGACTCCATCTCCTTCTTTTTCAGGTAAACCAGGATCGCCGCCAGGGCCGCCTGGGTCATGCCGGGAATCCGCTGCGCCTGTCCGAAGGAGGCCGGGCGGATCGCGTCGAGCTTGCACTTCAGCTCGTTCGAGAGGCTCGGGATCGCGAAGTAGTCGATGCCGTCGGGAATCTTCCTGCGCTCCATCTCGCGAAATTTCCCGACGGACTCGTTCTGCCTGCTGATGTACTCCTCGTAGCGGGACTCGATCTCGACCTGCCTCTTCTCCGGTTCCTCGACGGCCGGCAGGTCGGTATCGAACGCCGCGAGATCATCGTAGCCCATGTCGGGGCGCTTGAGAAGCTGAAAAAGCGAGAGGGGCTTGCGGATGGGCAGCGAGCCGCGTTCCGCGAGGACCCGGTTGGTCTCGGCCGAGGGGTAGACCGTCCGGGACGAGAGATGCCGAATCGCGCTCTCGATCCGCTCTACGCGACCCTGCAGGTCCCGGTGGTGCTCGTCCGGGACGAGCCCCAGCGCGTGCCCCTTTCCCATGAGGCGGATTGTCGCGTTGTCCTCCCGGAGCAGAAGGCGGTATTCGGCTCGCGACGTGAACATCCGGTAGGGCTCGTCGACGCCCCGCGTCACGAGATCGTCGACCATGACGGCCAGGTAGGCCTCGGAGCGCTCCAGGACGAAGGGCGGGCGGTCCTGGATCTGCAGCGCCGCGTTGATGCCCGCCCAGATCCCCTGGCCGGCGGCCTCCTCATATCCAGAGGTCCCGTTGATCTGCCCCGCGAGGAAGAGCCCCGCGATGCGCTTCGTCTCCAGGGTCTGCCTGAGCTCCGTCGGCTGGACGTAGTCGTACTCGATGGCGTAGGCCGGGCGCATGATCTCCGCCTTTTCCAGGCCGGGGACGCTGTGGACGATCCGTTCCTGCAATTCCAGGGGGAGGCAGTTGCCGAGGCCCTTGGCGTAGATCTCCTCCGTGTCGAGCCCCTCGAACTCCAGCGTGACGGGGTGGCGGCCCCGGTCGGAGAATCGCATCACCTTGTCCTCGAGCGACGGGCAATAGCGGGCGCTCACCCCCGTGATCACGCCCGAGTAGAGGGGGGACAGGGCGATGTTCTCCCGCAGCAGCCGGTGCGTCTCCTCCGTGGTGTGGGAGAAGTAGGAGGGCAGGCGCTCCTCCCGGAGCCTCTCCGTCGTGTACGAGAAGGGCCGGGGCGCGGGGTCGCTGTCCTGGCGCTCGAGACGCCCGAAGTCGATCGTGGCGGCCTTCAGGCGAGGCGGGGTCCCCGTCTTCATGCGCCCCATGTCGAAGCCGAGGCCTCGCAGCGATTCGGCCAGACCCACGGAGGCGATCTCGCCGGCGCGGCCCGCGGGGGTGCGGAAGGTCCCGATGTGGATGAGCCCGTTGAGAAAGGTGCCGGTGGTGACGACGACGGCTCGAGCAGGATAGAAGAACCCCGTGCTGTCGATCACGCCCGCGACCCGGCCGCCGTCGACGGCGATGCGCTCCACGAGGGCCTGCCGGAGATGAAGGCGTTTCTGCTGCTCCACGACGGCCTTCATCGCCAGGCGGTAGAGCTGCTTGTCGCACTGGACGCGGGAGGATTGCACGGCCGGTCCCTTCGAGGAGTTCAGCAGGCGGAAGTGGACGGCCGTGCGGTCGGCGATCTTTCCCATCTCGCCGCCGAGAGCGTCGATCTCCTTCACGAGCTGCCCCTTGGCAAGCCCGCCGATGGCGGGGTTGCAGGACATGAGCGCGACGGAGTCGAGGTTGATGTTGAACAGGAGGGTCTCGCAGCCCATGCGCGCAGCCGCCAGGGCCGCCTCGCACCCCGCGTGTCCGCCGCCGACAACGATGACGTCGTACTCCCTTGCCATAACTGTTATTTACCTTGAGTGAGCGGGATTCCGGACAGCGAAGTTTGACGTGTTTTGGGTACCGCTGTTCGCGAAGCGAAACGTCCGCAGCGCAAATTGTCTGAGCCCAAAGGGCGAGTTTTTGCGACTGCAGTGAAGCGAGCGTTAGAGCGGTCGAAAACCGTCAATTCGCGGGAGGAATCCTGTTCGCGAAATATCGAGTAAGAATTCATGAACTCACCCTTGCCTTTGCAGAGACTATTTAATAACATCCCTTCAAAAAAACAACAGAATTTACCCTATGCCAAAGCCCGAGTTCTGGAAAAACCGGAAGCGTTACTACGACTTCAAGAGCTTCCTCG
>CAZPCN010000045.1:0-11220 GCA_964585095.1 uncultured Syntrophaceae bacterium
TCTCGATGGCCTGGTAGCCCCGGTCGATGTGGTAGACGCGGGCAAGGGTCGTCTTGCCTTCCGCCACGAGTCCCGCCACGACGAGCGAGGCCGAGGCCCGCAGGTCCGTGGCCATGACGGGGGCCCCCTTGAGCCTCTTCACCCCCTTGATCACGGCGTTGTGGCCGTCCACGGCGATGCTGGCGCCGAGGCGCCGAAGCTCCGCCACGTGCATGAAGCGGTTCTCGAAGATGGTCTCCGTGATCACGCTCGATCCTTTGGCGACGGCCATGAGCGCCATCATCTGGGCCTGCAGGTCCGTGGGGAACCCGGGGTACGGCAGGGTTTTGAGATCGACGCTGCGGATCTCCGGGGCGCCCCGCACGCGGAGCCCGCCCTCGACGGCCTCGATGGACACCTCCGCCTCGGCGAGCTTCACGATGAGGGCATCGAGGTGGTCGGCGTTGCAGTTCTCCAGGACGACATCGCCCCCCGTGATCGCCGCGGCGATCATGAAGGTCCCCGCCTCGATCCGGTCGGGGATGACATCGACTTCGCAGGGCTTGAGACTCTCGACGCCCTCGACGGTGATGACGTCGGTGCCGGCGCCCCTGATCCGGGCGCCCATGGCCGTGAGGGTCTCGGCGAGGTTGACCACCTCGGGTTCTTTCGCGGCGTTCTCCAGCCGCGTCGTGCCCTTCGCGAGGGCCGCCGCCATGAGGATGTTCTCCGTGCCGCCCACGGTGGAGATGTCGAAGTAGATCCGGGCCCCCTGGAGCCGTTTGGCCCTTGCTTCCACGTATCCTTCCCGCAGGTCGATCTCGGCCCCCATGGCCTCGAGGGCCTTGAGGTGGAGGTTGATGGGCCGCGCTCCGATGGCACACCCGCCGGGCAGCGACACCCGCGCCTGCCCCATCCGGGCCACCAGCGGCCCCAGGACGAGGACGGAGGCGCGCATGGTCCGCACCAGGTCATAGGGCGCCTCGCAGTTGGCGATGTTGCCGCCGTTGATGCGAAGGGTCTCCCCCTCGCCCTCCATCTGCGCCCCGTGGTTGGCCAGCAGCTTCTTGATCGTCCGGATGTCGGCCAGGTCGGGGATGTTGCGGTAGGTGCTCCAGCCGTCGGCAAGCAGCGAGGAGACGAGCAGGGGAAGCGCGGCGTTCTTCGAACCGCTGATCCTCGCGCGCCCTTCGAGCTTTTTCCCGCCTTCGATGATGAACTTGTCCAAAAGATACCCTCCTGCAGACAAGGAAGAGGATTTGTCCCCCTCACCCTGCCCTCTCCCGCGGCGGGGAGAGGGAATCCAGCAAAAATTGTCTTCTGAATCTCAACCGTGGATCGCCACGCCTCGCAAGGCTCGGCTCGCGATGACACCCTGTCAAGTGTGTCTATTTCTTTTCTCGACCGGGTCTTCCCGCCTTCGTCACGTCGAGATATTGCGTGACATCCTCACCCTTGTCAAACTTTCTGTCAAAGTCCTTCGCACTGATCTTTTCAGCTGTCGCTCTCCGCGCAATCACCACCCGGTCGAGGCCGGCCAGGTCGGCCCGGAAGCGGATCTCCTCGAACAATCCCGTCTGTCCCAGGATCTCCGTGAGGGCCGCCCGCTGCTCCGCCCCCATCTCCATGAGGAGCCAGCCGCCGGGTTTGAGCTTCTCCCGCGCGCCCTCGGCGATGCGCCGGTGGACCTCGGTGCCCAGGGGACCCGCCACGAGGGCCTGCCGCGGCTCGTAGAGCGTCACCTCGCGCGACAGCGTTTCGTACTCAGCTTCGCTGATGTAGGGCGGGTTCGAGCAGACGATATCGAAGACCCCTTGAGTGCCTTCGTAGAGATCGCCCTGCACGAATGCGATCTGCCGGTTCATTCCGAGGAGCCGCTTCGCGTTTTCGCGGGCCACCTCGAGGGCCGCCGCCGACAGCTCCGTGGCCGTCATCTCGCAGTCGGGCCACTCGGCGGCCACGGCGATGCCCACGGCCCCAGAACCGGCGCCGATGTCCAGGATCCGCGCTTTCACCCCCCGGCAGGCCTCCCGGAGCGCAAGGACTTCCTCGACGAGGCATTCCGTTTCGGGCCTGGGCACGAGAACGGCGGGGGTCACGGTGAACTCGAGGGACCAGAACTCGCGAAACCCCCGGATGTAGGCCATGGGCTCTCGCCGCTTGCGCCGGCCTGCCAGTTCGAGAATCCGCAGAATCCGGTCATTCTCCAGCTCCATGGAAAGGTCCCGGTAGAGCTCGGCGCGATCCTTCCCCAGGCAGTAGCCCAGCAGGACCTCGGCGTCGAGGCGGGGGGTCTCGATGCCCGCCCTCTCGAAGACCTCGGTGAGGCGGGAGAGAATCCGGGAGATGGTGCGCTTGCCTTCCCCTGACATCCCCTGATCCTTTCGATTTATCCAGATGACGGTCGGGTTCTCGATGGAAGAGACGTTTGTACAATCCTCCCCGACCCTCCTTTTTCAAAGGAGGGGGATCTTCAGGCCGCCGTTTTCTTCAGCTCCTCCGTCTGGTAGTGCGTCGCCAGGGCGTCGATCACCGGCTGGATGTCCCCGTCGAGGATGGCCTGGAGGTTGTAGAGGGTGAGCCCGATGCGGTGGTCCGTCAGGCGGCCCTGGGGGAAGTTGTAGGTCCGGATCCGCTCGCTGCGGTCGCCGGAGCCCACCTGCTTGCGCCGCGCCTCGGACATCTGGGCCGCGCTCTCGGCCTGCATCTTGTCCAGCAGGCGTGCCCGCAGGACTTTCATGGCCTTGTTCTTGTTCTTGAGCTGGGACTTCTCGTCCTGGCAGCTCACGACGAGGCCCGTGGGGATGTGGGTCACCCGTACGGCCGAGTCCGTCGTGTTGACGCTCTGGCCCCCGTGGCCGCCGGAGCGGAAGACATCCACCCGGATCTCGTTGGGGTCGATCTGGACCTCCACCTCCTCGGCCTCGGGCAGCACGGCCACCGTGACGGCAGAGGTGTGGATCCGGCCCTGGGCCTCGGTGACGGGCACCCGCTGGACCCGGTGGACGCCGCTTTCGTACTTGAGGCGGCTGTAGGCGCCCCGGCCCTCGATCATGGCGATCACTTCCTTGAAGCCGCCCATGCCCGACGCGGCGCTCGAGCTGAGCACCTCCACGCGCCAGCCCGACATCTCGGCGAAGCGGGCGTACATGCGGAAGAGGTCCGCGGCAAAGAGCCCCGCCTCGTCTCCGCCCGTGCCGGCCCGGATCTCGAGGATGACGTTCTTCTCGTCGTTCGGATCTTTGGGAAGCAGCAGGACCGTGAGGCGCTGTTCGAGCTGCTCGATCTTCTCCTTGAGCGGTGGAATCTCCTCCTTGGCCAGTTCCCGGAGCCCCTCGTCCCCCTCCCGCAGCATCTGCTGGGCCTCGTCGAGCTGCCGGCCCGTGTTCTCGTAGTCCCGGAAGGTCTCGACGAGCGGCGTCAGGTCGGCGTGTTCCTTGGCGAGCTTCTGGTACTCGGCGCGGTTGGCGATCACGGCGGGATCGCTCAGCAGCCGCTCCAGTTCCTCGTATCGCTTTTCGATGTCCTTGATGCGCTGAAACATGTCGGTTCGTGACCTTCCACGGTTGTGGGTGATGAAGGGGGCGCCGCCGGGCAGGCGGCCATAACGCGGATGTGCGCTGTCAGTGCCCTAGAGGAAGTGGCACCTCGGGAGAGGGGGAAACACCGGATGGGGCATAGCGGTCATGGCGTGTGGACTCGGGCCCGGAAGACAGCTCCGCCCCGCTGCGCATCGGCAACGGGGCGTTGCGAAGTCCCTACTTTGCCTGTTCTTCCTTGGCAGCGTCTTTTACCGCTTCCTGGGCGGCGTACCTCTTCTTGAACCGGTCGACGCGGCCGGCCGTGTCGATGATCTTCTGCTTGCCCGTCATGAAGGGGTGACACTTGGAGCAGATTTCGATCTTGATGTCCTTCCGGGTCGAGCGGGTCTTGATGACGTTGCCGCAGACACAGGAAATGGTCGTTTCTTTGTAGTCGGGGTGGATGCCTTCTTTCATAATGCCTTCCTATCCTCCTTGCCGTGGGCCCGATTTCCGACCGGACCGGCGTGTGAAGCTGGAGAGTATAGTCAAAATTCGAAGAATTTCAAGCTAAATTTTCAGCTCCCTCGCGAAGCGAAGGGAGCTTCTCCAAGGATCCGAATCCGAAATGATTCTTCTTCCTCCAGACCCGATACCCGAACCCCTAGACCCGATTCCCGAGCCGCTTCGCGGCTTGCTACTGGCTCATGGAGTCGAAAAATTCCTTGTTCGTCTGCGTCTTGCGCATCTTGTCGATGATGAACTCGATGGCGTCCACGGGGTTCATCTCCTGCAGCAGGCGGCGCAGGATCCAGACGCGGTTCAGGATCTCCTTCGGGGTGAGGAGCTCTTCCTTGCGGGTGCCGGAGCGGATCAGGTCGAAGGCCGGGAAGACTCTCCGGTCGGCGATCCGGCGGTCGAGGATGATCTCCATGTTGCCCGTGCCCTTGAACTCCTCGAAGATGACCTCGTCCATCCGGCTGCCCGTGTCGATGAGGGCCGTGGCGATGATGGTGAGGCTGCCGCCGTGCTCGATGTTGCGCGCGGCGCCGAAGAAGCGCTTGGGCTTGTGCAGGGCGTTGGAGTCGACGCCGCCCGAGAGGACCTTGCCGCTCGGCGGGACGACGGTGTTGTAGGCCCGCGCGAGGCGCGTGATGCTGTCGAGCAGGATGACCACGTCCTTGCGGTGCTCCACGAGGCGCTTGGCCTTCTCGATGACCATCTCGGCCACCTGCACGTGGCGGGTCGCCGGCTCGTCGAAGGTCGAGGAGATGACCTCGCCCTTGACGCTGCGCTCCATGTCCGTCACTTCCTCGGGGCGCTCGTCGATGAGCAGCACCATGAGGGTCACCTCGGGGTGGTTGGCGGCGATGCTGTGAGCGATATCTTTTAAAAGGACCGTCTTGCCGGCCCGCGGCGGGGAGACGACCAGGGCGCGCTGGCCCTTGCCGATGGGGACGAAGATGTCCATGACCCGCGTGGAGAAGTTCTCCGGGTCGCTTTCGAGCTTGAGCTTTTCATCGGGATACAGCGGGGTGAGGTTGTCGAAGAGGATCTTGTCCCGGGCCTGCTCGGTGCCCTCGAAGTTGACGGTGTCGACTTTCAGGAGGGCGAAGTACTTCTCCCCTTCCTTGGGGGGCCGGACCTCGCCGGAGACGGTGTCGCCCGTCCGCAGGCTGAAGCGGCGGATCTGCGAGGGCGAGACGTAGATGTCGTCGGGTCCCGGCAGGTAGTTGTAATCCACGGCCCGCAGGAAGCCGAACCCGTCGGGCAGCGTCTCCAGGACGCCCTCGCCGTATATGGCCCCGTTTTTTTCGGCCTGGGTTTGCAGGATCGAAAAGATGAGGTCCTGTCGGCGCATGCCGCTTGCGCCGGGCACGTTGAGCTCCTTGGCCAGGATCGTCAGTTCATTGATCGGCTTCCTCTTGATTTCAACGATGTTCATGATGGTCTTCCTTGATGCTGTCGCGCGCCGAAATCACTCCCCGGTCGCCGCAGGGCGGCGGGAGCAGGGATGACCCTTCCTCAGTGTACCGGCACGCATGAATGTGGGTGAGTTACTCTTCGTATCTCGGGATTAATTCAACGGGTAGTGCGTCGAACAGCTGGGTTACTCAAGGGAAGGACTTGCAAAAGCCTCTTTGAGATGGCCGGTATGTACACCAAGCCTTCCCCCCTTGTCAAGCGCTATTTCCCCTGCAACAGCAGGATGAAATTCAGGTGCCGCCCCGTTTTCGCCCCGTCGCGGCGGTGCGAAAAGAAGAGGTCCGGCCTGCAGCAGGTGCAGAAACCGGAGGTGAAGATCCGCCCCGGCTGTATCCCCGCCCTCTCGAGCTGGATCCGGTTGGCCAGCGGCAGGTCGAGCATCCAGCGCCCTTCCCTGATCCCCGGCTGAAGTACCCGGTCCGATCCACCTTGTTCGGACAGGGCCTCGAAGACCGGCCCGTCGACCTCGTAGCAGCAGGGGCCGATGGAGGGGCCGATGACGGCCGAAAGGTCTTCGGGGCGGGAAGCGTAGCGCTGCCCCATGACCCCGACCGCCTTTTCCGCGATGCCCAGGGCCGTCCCCCGCCACCCGGCGTGGACGGCGGCGATTGCCCTGTTTCGCCTGTCGAACAGGAGGACCGGCGCGCAGTCCGCCGTCTTGATCCCGATGGCCACTCCCGGCCGGTCCGTCACGATCGCGTCAACCTGCCTGTCTTCCAGGAAGCGGCAGGAGAACGCATCCTCGATGGCCAGAAACCGCTCGCCGTGAACCTGGTTGACGACAAAGAACTGCTCGCAGGGAATTCCGAAGGCAGAGGCAAGCCGCTGCCAGTTCTCGCGGACTTGCTCCGGGGGGTCTCCCTCCCGGGGGCTGACGTTGAGGGAGGCGAAGGGGCCTCCGCTCACACCCCCGATTCGTGTGCAAAACCCGTGCAAAATCGACGGGTCCTTTAAAAATTCTTCCGATTCGAGGTATTGTACGGGGCCGCGTCGGGTGAGTTTGAGCATGGCAACAACAGGGTATCGGGTCTAGGGTGTAGGGTATCGGGAGAAGAAGAATTCTCGGATCCCGCTTTTTCACCGGTCACGCGTCACTGGTCACTTCGCGGCCCTCTCCCGCAGGATGCGGATCACTTCCGCCATGTCCGCGGGCAGGGGCGATTCGAAGGTCATCTCCTTCCCCGTGAGGGGGTGGCGGAAGGACAGCCGTCCGGCGTGCAGGGCCTGTCGGGTGAGATTCTTCAGCACAACCCGCAGTTCGGGGGGCTCGATGATTCGCTTCGACCCGCCGTAGACGCTGTCGCCGACGACGGGGCGCCCCAGGGCCCCCAGGTGGACGCGGATCTGGTGCGTCCTGCCCGTCTCGATTTTCGCCTCCAAAAGGGTGAAGGCACCGTAGCGCTCCAGGACCCTCCAGCGAGTGAGCGCCGCCTTGCCCCGGCGGCTTGACGTGGACATCTTCTTGCGCTCCACGGGGTGACGCCCCACGGGGGCGTCGACGACGCCCTCGTCCTCCCGGAAATCGCCTTGCACGAGCGCGGTGTAGTGCTTGGACACGAGACGCTTCTTGAACTGCTCCGAGAGATGGCGGTGCGCCTCGTCGGACTTCGCGACGACCATGAGGCCCGAGGTCCCTTTGTCGAGCCGGTGCACGATCCCCGGCCGCATGACCCCGCCGATGGTCGAGAGGTTCCCGCAGTGGAACTGCAGCGCATTGACCAGCGTGCCCCGGGGATTCCCCGCCGCGGGGTGTACGACCATGCCGGCGGGCTTGTCGACGACCAGGATCGCATCGTCCTCGTAGAGGATCGCAAGGGGAATCTCCTCGGGGACGATCCCGGAAGGCAGGGGCGGGGGCCGGCGCAGGGACACCCGCTCGCCGGGCCTGAGACGGTGGGAGGCCCTCGCGAGCCTGCCGTCGACGAGCGCCTCCCCGTCGTCGATGAGGCGCCGCGCCTGCGAGCGCGACACGGTCGCGTCCATCCGCGAGAGGTAGACGTCCAGCCGGAGGCCCTGCTCCGCCGGGCCCACGGTGAACTCCGCCAGTGTCCCCTCCTGTGTCGTCATCCCTTCCCACTCGAGGCCAGGACGGCTCTCAGGGCGCTGCGGACCTCGGGCAGCTCGTCCGCGGACAGGGTCCGGGGGTCGAAGAGGATCTCGTCCTCGGCGATGCGGGCCACGACGGGCACGGGCAGGGCCCGGAGCTTCTCGTCGATGCGCGCGGCCGAAAGCCCCTCCGAGCGCAGGGCCACGAGGACCGTGGGGATCTGCTGCGTCGGCAGCGAGCCGCCTCCCGACATGGAGGACCCCTTCCGCAGGGAGAGCGTCACGCCGGGGAAATTCTCCCGCTTGAGCATCCGCACGAGCCGCCCGGCGCGCCTCGCGGCGGCCTCGACGGGTTCCGTGAGCGCCGTGAGCGAGCGCAGGCCGGCGACGGCGTCCCGCTCGTTGAGATAGAGCTTCGCCGTGGCCTCGAGGGCCGCAAGGGTCAGCTTGTCGATGCGCAGGGCCCGGTTCAGGGGGTTGCGCTTGATCGCCTCCAGCAGGTCCCTCTTGCCCACGATGATCCCCGCCTGGGGGCCGCCGAGCAGCTTGTCGCCGCTGAAGGTGATCACGTCGGCGCCCTCCTTCACCGCCTCCGCCACGGTGGGCTCGCGTTGCAGGCCGTATTTCTCGAGCCGCAGGAAGCAGCCGCTCCCCAGGTCGTTCATCACGGGGATCCCGCGGCGGCTTCCCAGCGCGACCAGCTCCGGCACGGGCACCTCCTCGGCGAACCCCACGATCCGGAAGTTGCTCGTGTGGACCTTCATGATGAGGGCCGTGTTCTCATGGATGGCCCTCTCGTAGTCGGACAGGTGGGTGCGGTTGGTGGCGCCCACCTCGCGCAGGACGGCGCCGCTGCGCTCCATCACCTCGGGGATGCGGAACTCGCCGCCGATCTCGATCAGCTCGCCCCGCGACACGATCGCCTCCCGGCCCCGGGCCAGCGTGCCGAGCACCAGAAGGACCGCGGCGGCGTTGTTGTTGACGACCAGCGCGTCCTCGGCCCCCGTCAGTTCGCAGAGGATCTCCCGGACGTGGTCGTAGCGGAGCCCCCGTTTGCCGGAAGCCAGATCGAACTCGAGGTTGGAATAGCCCCGGCTCACCTCGACGATGCGCTCCAGGGCCTCCTTGCACAGGGGCGCCCGGCCGAGGTTCGTGTGGAGGATGATCCCCGTGGCGTTGATCACGCGCCGCAGGCTGTACTCATGGAGCCGCTCGATACGGGCCGCTACGGCATCGGCGGCGGATTCGCTCGTAAGGGTTTGGGCTCCGTCCCAGCCGCCCGCCAGGATTGCCGAGCGGATCCCGCCGACCACGTCCCGGATCGTCTCGAGGACCTTTTCCCGCGGGGCCCTGGAAAGGGTCCCCCGCTTCTCGAGAACGGCGAGGACCTCGTCGATCTTGGGCAGGTTCTTCAACAGGGCTTTCTGCTTGTCGTCCATGGGCGGCCTCGCTCCGGAAGACGGGGATGATGGAATGGTGGAAGAATGGGTTTGGGCATTATAGCCAATATTCCATTATTCCAACACTCCAATATTCCAGTACTCCCATACTCCCTGATTCCGCAGCCTCCGGCTGCTATTCCCGGCAATAATCTCTGAAATTATTGACCGCAACGAAGAACTCCCTCATCATCACGACCCAGTAGTACCTCCCCCGCGGCGTCAGGTACAGCCAGTCCTTGCGGTAATCGTATCGGACGGCGTCCACGATTCGGAAGGGCAGCAGGATCCGGCCCAGGTGCCAGTCGAAGGCCTTCCCGTGCTTTTTCCGCAGCGACGGGATGTCGAGCAACAGGCCGAAGAGCTTCATGAGGAAATCATAGCGGACCTGGTCCGCCAGGCTGAATTCCCGCGCGGCTGCAAGCGGGATCTCCCCGCGGTTGACCCGCCCGATGTAGTCGCGGATGTCGAAGGTGTTGGCGTAGCAGGTCCCGTAGAGGTAGCCGATGGAGCCGCTCCCCAGGCCGGCGTAGTCGTCGTAGTTGACGACGTACTCGTCGATCATCGCCTCCTTGCGGGAGAAGCACCACGCCGAGGAGAAGCGGTAGGGCGGAACGAGCCGCTCCGTGATGATCCCGTAGAATTCCCTCTCTCGGTCCTGCGGGACGGGCCCCAGGGTCCGGTGCACCCGTTCCCGCGTCTTCGTCGAGACCATGAGGGGGTAGTAGGTCACCTGGTCGACCCCGGTGTCCAGGAGCCGGTCGATGTCGGCCTTCAGGCTCTCCGCGCTCTGCCGGGCGAAGTTGAAGATCATGTCGGCATTGAGCGTGTCGAAGACGCCCCCGATCTCCTTGAGCCTCGCGGCGATGGAGGCGCCGCTGCCGTACTTCTCGTAGCGGTCCATGGCCTTGAGCAGCGCGTCGTCGAAGCTCTGGATCCCCACGGAGAGGCGGTTCACGCCCGCCTTTTTCAGAACGTCGAGGTGCCGGTCCGTCAGGTGGTTGGGGTTGGTCTCGACGGAGATTTCCCGGATGGGGAAGAGGCTCTTCGCGTGCCCGAGCGTTGCCGCCAGTTCGTCGACCATGACCGTCGGCGTGCCCCCTCCGGCGTAGATCCCCTCGAACGTGAACCCCCGTTCCTTGTACAGGGAAAGCTCCTTCCGGAGGGCCCCGAAATACTCCCGGCACAGGGCTTCATCGAAGGTCACGCGGTGGAAGGAGCAGTAGGGGCAGAGCTTCTCGCAGAACGGGACGTGCATATAGAGGAGGCAGGGGCCTGCCGCGCGGACGGGCGGGAGTGCGGGCCGGGCGCCCCCCTGGAAATTCATGGCCCGGGCGAACTGTTTTCGCGCCACATGCCCGATGACGGTGTCGATCACGGGAACCTCTCCGGGTGTGCCTGGAGGCATTTTCCTTGCGGTCAGGCGACGTTAGCAGACATCGGGCAATTTATCAAGAACCGATGCAGCCTTGAAATCGAGGCCTCTTGGTGCTATAGCTCTTCGCGGATCATTGCGAAGGGAGTATCGTCATGACCAAGCACACGACCTGGCAACTCTGGCGCGACGGAAAGATGATCGAAGAGGAGGCGAAGCTTCTGCGGAAGAAGGCCGCCGACCTGCCCGTCCCCTTCGACGCCGCGGCGAAAAAAGACATCCAGACCCTCGTCGAGGCCTTCCTGAAGCGCAACGACGCCCTGGGGCTGGCGGCCCCGCAGATCGGGATCAGCAAGCGGATCATCGCCTTCAAGGTGAAGGACTTCGACAAGAAGGGGGTCAGCGGCAAGGGCGACTGGGAGGTGCTGATCAACGCGCGCATCACCCAGATGCGCGGCGAGACGGAGGTGATGAACGAGGGGTGCCTCTCCTGCCCGGACATCAGCGTGGAGGTCACCCGCGCGACGGAGATCAAGGTGAAGGCCGTCGATCTCCACGGCAACAAGGTCAACAAGCGCTACACGGGGTTTCTCGCGCGCATCGTCCAGCACGAGATCGACCACCTCGAGGGGCGCCTCGTCGTGGACCACGAGGGGACGATCTCCTTCCCCAAGGAGAAGGAGGCGTTTTTCGACAAACTCTTCAAATAGAGGGGTCAGGGTCCAGGGGCCCGTGCAGGCGAAAAAAAGGATCGGTCGGATATCATCTTCCCGATCCTTTATCTTTTCAGCCGTTATGTCTTCGTACCCGATACCCTGGACCCGAGACCCTATACCCTTGTCCCTGCCCCCTGAACCCTTTCTTCAGCGCGTGT
>CAZPCN010000045.1:11320-16077 GCA_964585095.1 uncultured Syntrophaceae bacterium
ACCCGAGACCCTATACCCTTGTCCCTGCCCCCTGAACCCTTTCTTCAGCGCGTGTAGTGCGCCGCCGGGATGTCCGTGATCGTCGTCAGGCCCGACCGTGAGTTGACGACGTTCTCGACGGAGTTCACCAGGACCGCCGCCGTGGCCTGGTCGCCGGCCACACCGCCCTCGATCCGGACATTGATCTCCGGCGTTCCCACGATGCGGATCGCGTCGTGGGGGTCCTCGGCGCCGATGTACATCCGGAGATCGAGCGTGAGGACCGGCTCGCCGTTCTTGATCCCCTTCGCGATGTGCTTGATGCCGGCTACGTCCCCCGGCTTGAGCGCGAAGAATTTCGTCTTGACCGTCTTCTTCGCGATCACGGGGTCGATCGTCTCGAGCACTTCGTCGATGTCCAGCCCGAGCTTCTTCGACACGATGTGGAGCGATTCCGTCAGCCCCACGTGCCCCAGCTCCTTGCGGCTGATCTTTTCATAAAACTCCTTCGGGGTCATGGATGCGCCCACCTTCTTCTGGAGGGGGTAGCGCCGGGTCCCGGCATCGACGACCCGCTCCACGTGCACCCGCCTGACGTCCTGGCAGACCGCCGTCAGAAAGAGCGGAAGGGCGTCCATGACGAAGCCCGGGTTGACGCCCGTCCCGAGAACGGTGACATTCTTCGCCTTGGCCAGCCTGTCGATCTGCTTGGCCAGCCTGGCGCTTCCCTTCATGGGGAACAGCAGCTCCTCGGAGGAGGAGACGATGTTGAGCCCGCCGCCGATGATCTCGATCAATTGATCGTAGATCTTCGGGATGCGCGAGCCCGCCGTGTGCAGCACGACGTCCGCCTTCGTGTTCCGGAAGAGCGCCTTGGCGTTGTCGCTCACCTTCACGCCCAGCTTCTTGCCCGTCCCCAGGACCTCTCCCAGGTCCTTGCCGGCGATGTCCTTCGAGATGTCGACGGCCCCGACCAGCTTCAGGTTCGCCTTCTTGAGGACGAGCTTTGCCGTCTCGATGCCGATGGGCCCCAGCCCGTATTGAATCACGCGTATCTTCTTTCGCAATGCCATTCAACAAACCTCCTCAGGAAACTGATATCGCATTCGTTCATGCTGCCGTTTCGGCCGGTGCCTCGGGCGTATGGAGCTTTCTCCTGCGCTTCCTCATCTTCTGTATCGCATAGACCAGTACAAGCAGGGCAAGGCCGGCGAAGTCCGTGAATGTCTCGGGAATGATCAGGAAGGCGGCTGACAGCCCTGTCAGGACCCTCTCCAGAATGGACGAGCGGTCGGCCAGGTACCCGATCACCGTGGCCCCCAGGGCGATCGCCCCGGCGATCAGCGTGAAGAGGACCTGGCAGAACCAAACCCAGTCCATGGGAACATTGGGGTCCAGGATGCTGGGGTACCCCAGCACGATGGGGGCCGTCACGAAGACGAAGGGGACGATGAACCCCCCGGAGGAGAGGGTAAACGCCCGGAGCCCCGTCCGGAAGGGGTCGGCCCCCGAGATGCCCGACGCGGCGTAGGCGGCAAGCGCCACGGGCGGCGTCACGTCGGCGAGGATCGAATAGTAGAAGACGAAGAAGTGGGACACCAGGGGGTTGATCCCCCACTGCAGCAGGGCGGGCGCGGCGATCATGGAGGCGACGATGTACTGAGCCGTCGTGGGGATGCCCATGCCGAGAATAAAGCAGGCGAACATCGTGAACAGCAGGGTGAAAAAGAGCGTGACGCCCTGCAGCGTGAGCAGGTTGAAGAAATCGAGGGAGATCACCGTCGACCCCGCCGCGTTGGCTAGGTTGATGACCGTGGCGGCAAACTTGAGCCCGAGGCCCGTGAGGGTTGTCGCCCCGACGATGAATCCCACGCAGGCGCAGGCGGCGCCGATGGACAGGGCGTTTCGGGTGCCCCACTCCAGGGCGCCCAGGATGTCGGGGATCCTCATCTTGCTTTCCTTATAGAAGATGCCCGCGGCGACGACGGCGGTGTTCGTCCAGAAGGCCGCGTCGAAGGGCTCAAACCCCAGGATGAGCATCGCGGCCAGCAGCCCCGACGTCAGGACCCCCAGAAGCCAGGTCAGGCGATCGGTGCGGAAAAAGGTAAAGCCGAAGCCGACGACGAAGAAAACGACCCACATCGTGAACGCGGGGGAGATCTCCTGCAGGGGGTTCATGTCGGCCAGGATGCAGGGCACCGACAGGAGGATCGTCACCATCAAGGGCAGCGTCCTCCGGTGGACCTGCCCGATGGAAACGGACAGGATGATTCCCCAGAAGGCCGACAGGAAGGGGCTCTTCCCCGATATGAGCAGGTAAACGATGGCGACGAGCGGGGCGATGATGATCCCGCGGTCCTTCAGGATGGCCCAGATGTTGGGCAGCATGTGCCGCGGCAGCCCCACGAGGTTGTTCTTCAGGGCCTCCAGGTGGACCATGGTCCCCACGGCAAAGTAGTAAACGAGTGCCGGCACGATGGCGGCCGTGGCGATCTTGATGTAGGGAACCCCCAGGAACTCGGCCATGATGAAGGCGGCGGCCCCCATGACGGGGGGCATGATCTGACCGCCTGTGGACGAGGTCGCCTCGACGGCGCCGGCAAAGACCGGCTTGTAGCCCACCTTCTTCATCAGGGGGATCGTGAAGGAGCCCGTCGTCACCGTGTTCGCGACGGAGGAGCCGCTGATGGAGCCGAAGAAGCCGCTGGAGATGACCGCGACTTTCGCCGGACCGCCGGCGGACCACCCGGCCAGGGCCATGGCCAGGTCCATGAAGAGTTGCCCCAGACCCGTCCGGGCGATGAAGAGCCCGAAGAGAACGAAGTGAAAGACGAAAGTGGCGATGACCCCGATCGGGATCCCGTAGATGCCCTCCGTGCCGAGGAACATGTAATCCACGATCCGCGAGATCGAGTATCCCCTGTGGGCGAAGAGCGTGAGCCCCGGGATGTCGAGAAAGTAGGGCCCCAGGTAGCAGTTGATCAGCACCAGCCCCGCGATGATGGGCAGCGGCGGGCCGATGCTCCTGCGGGCCCCCTCGAGCACCAGCAGGATGGCGAAGCCGCCGATGATCAGATCGGCCCGGTCGGGAGCCCCCGTGCGCAGGCCAAGGGCGTTGAACTCCAGGAAGATGTACAGCGACATGATGGAGGCCAGCAGCGCGAAGAACAGGTCGTAATAGGGCATGTTGTCCATGCTGTACGGAAACGCCTTCTTCGCGATCAGCGACCGCAGGGCAAGACCCCACTGCATCACGAACAGCAGCAGGATCCCCAGGAAGGAGGCCACCAGCAGGGATCCCCACACGACGAGCGACAGGTTCAGGTCCTTGAACCACAGGGTGTAGTCGAACTCGCGGGAGGCCAGGAATGTCCCGTACCCCAGGGAGAAAAGCATCGCCGTAAAAATGGGTGCGTCGAGGTATTGGGCGATGCCGTCGGGCACGAAGGGCCTGCGCCGGAAGTAGACGAGCAGCGCCGTAACGGCAAGGGCAAGGGCGGCCGAGGAAACAAAGGCAAGATCGAACAGCTCCCGGAAGATGGCCGCCGCAAAAACGCCGGCGATGGCGCCGAAGACGACGTCGTACACCAGGAACTTCGTCCCCTGCTCGGCATGGTCCTTGCGCATCACGTAGAGGAAGAACACCAGCGGCAGGACGAAGGCCAGGAAATAGGCCCGGTGCCTCCACTCCTGGAGGATGCCGAACCCGGCCGTGTAAACATGGAAGACGGAGTGGACGACGCACATGGCCGCCACGAGCTTGAGGGTGAGACCGGAGAGTTGCCTGAATCTCAGCTCGGGGTCGTACTTCGCGACCTGGTCGATGTCCTCCTTGACTTCCGTCGAGATCTTCTGAGGTTCTTCGGCCATGGCATGCTACCCTTTCGTGACCTTTCGTTCCTGTCCTGTCTGACGACACCCGATTGAGAAAAGCAGAACCTCCGCCGCCGTGGACGTTCCCGCCCGGATCCGGAGAAGCGTCTCCCCCGCGAGGCCGGGCAGGTCATGGTCTACGCCATGGATCGCCAGCCTGTTGCCGGACGCCTCGCCTACCCAGAGCGAGACCTCCTCCATGACGCGGTGCATGCCCGATATGCGGAATCTCCCATCGCCCCTCGTCAGGGTTTCCCCTGGCGCCAGATCGGAGGGGAGACCCGCGTTGGACGAGGAGAATTCCGTCCCATATAAAACAAGCCGCCCCCCCTCGTCAATTCGGAAAAAATCCCTGACGACGGACCGTTCCACGGAGTGGATGAAAGACAGGGCAAAGCTGTCCCCCGGACCGGCGGGGACGAGCAGGACGGTCCGCCCCTCCCGAAGCGCCTCCACCCGCAGAACGTCCAGCCGGACCCACTGCGCCGCCGCCAGGACGGCGACAAGCAGGGCTGCGCCGGCGAGAAGGTTTCGTCTCTTCATGCAAAAAAACTGGGCACCCCGTTACGGGTGCCCAGTCGTCTCCCGGAAAATTGGGGCTTTTCTTTGCCTTTATTCCTTACTTCTTCTTCGGGGCCGGTTTCTTGGCGGGTTCCGCTTTGATCAGGCCCGCTTCCTTGTAGAACTTCTCGGCACCCGGGTGGAGCGGGATGGACATGCCGGCCAGCGCGGTCTTGGGTTGCACGTTCTTGCCCTGCGCGTGGGCCTCGGCCATCTTCTTGGCACCGCTCTCCCAGAGAGCCTTGGTCAGCTTGTAGACGACGTCATCGGGAACTTCGGCCCCTACGACCCACTGGGCCATCGTGGTGATCGTCGCCACGTCCTTGTCCTGCCCCTTGTAGGTC
>CAZPCN010000046.1:0-16040 GCA_964585095.1 uncultured Syntrophaceae bacterium
GCAGGGCGTCGCCAGAAACGCCGCCGCGACGACCGTGACGATCATGAGCGTCCAGATCTTCTTCATATGTCGCCTCTCCTTTTTTTGAAATGACGATTCGAGTATGACGGGGGTTGGCCGGACTGCACCCAAAACGGCGCTGATTATAGAAGGTTGCCCCCTTCAACGCAAGCGCAAACTGGGACAAAAATCTCTTTTTTCTTCAACGACTTCAGCGGCCGGAGGGGCGGGCCGGGACCGCCCCGGCCGTACCGGTTTTGTAACCGCACGCCGCGCGGCGGCCTGCGGCAGTCCCTCATGGACAAACGGGATCGTCCGATATAGAAGAAAGGACAAAGCAGGACAATCCGGACCCATGAAGAAAACGCTGCTCATCACCGCCGGCGTGCTCGCCGCGGCGCTCCTCCTTGCGGTGGCCCTCGTCGTCACCCGGCTGGATTCAATCATCACGAAGGCGATCAACACCTACGGGCCCGGGATCACGGGCACGGAGATCCGGATCGACGACGTGCGCGTCTCCTTTCTCTCCGGCGAGGCCACGGTAACGAACTTTGTACTGGGCAACCCGAAGGGCTACCGGTCCACCCATGCGGCGAAGGCGGCTTCCATCTCCGTGGACCTGGAAATCGGTTCGCTCCTGCAGGACACGGTCGTCATCAAGCGCATCGAGGTGGTCCAGCCCGACATCATCTACGAAAAGCGGGGCGGCACGGACAACTTCAAGACCATCGCGAGACACGCCGCGAAGCAGGCGAAAGAAACGGGGCTTGCCGGCGGGGAAGACGGGAAGGAAAAGCCAGGAAAGAAGCTCCTGATCCGGGAGTTCGTTCTCAAGGGCGGCCGGGTGACCCTCTATACCCCGGATCTGCCCTCGGGGGCGGCCAGCGCGGCGGTTCCCGATATGCACTTGCAAAGTGTGGGAGGAAAAGACGGGGCTCCGCCGGAGAAAGTCTTCAGCCAAATTCTCGCCGCCCTCTATGACCGGCTGACGATGCCCATCGTCGTGGACTCGCTCAACCGCAGCGTCCTGGAGGCCGGCAAGACGGCAGAGAAAGGCACCCGGTCCCTAACGGACCGGATCAAGAACTTCTTCAAATAGCGAAATCCCCCGCACTCTCCCGATACGGACGAAAGGCATGAGGGTGAGATGGTGCTCCCTTATCGAAAGGATCGGAAAAGCGCCCACGCCGAGAAGATGGCCAGCGCCGGCCAGACCAGGAGGAGGTCGACCCGGATGTTCGCCTCCGGCGTCCGGACGAGGACCAGCCACTCCCAGGCCGCGTAGAGCCCCCACGCACCGGCTGCCGCAAGAAGCCATCGGGGACGGCGCCCCGCGCCGAGGGCAGTGAACCGCAGCGCCAGGTATCCCGCAAGCAAGAGGGCGGCCACCGCCAGGATGCCCGGCGGATTCCCGACGAACATCGAGACCAGAAGTTCCATGGTTTGTCTCCAATGGTGCGGCCGCGCGAACGGTTCCCTGACATCGGTTAGGAAAAGCCTGATCGCCCGGGCACAGCCGGTCATCAGCCGGCGATCACGGCTTCCGGGATGGTGTAGAAATAGAAATCATTGACGCCGATGACCCAGTTGTCCCCCTGCTTCTCGGACTTCACCTTTTCGCCGGCATCGGCGCTGGTCACGGTGCGGCCGTCGAACCGGAGGATGCGCAGCTTGTCCTTGTGCAGCTTCACGTCGTAGCCGGGGGATACAAGGTGAACCTCCGCCTTGCCCTGCCCGCCGCGGATGACGCCGAAGGAACATTGTGCGGAGCCCCTCGGGTCCGTGCCGACGGAGCACGGCACCGTGCCGGTCGCGTGATACGGCGTTCCCGCCGCCTTGGCATCCCCGTGGCCGGTGATGCCGACCGACAGGGTGTAATTCGCCGTCTCGTTGCGGCGGGCGGCGCTTCGCATGAGGTAAACGCGGATTTTGTATTCCCCGTCAGCCGGCAGGGTGCCCGTCCACTTGTTGCCCAGGGTGTCGCCGTTTGCGATCGCTGCATCCGATCCGGGGGGCAGAACAATAAAGTAGTTGGCGCCGTTGCTGGTCTTCAGGGAGACCTTCATCGTCTGCCCGGCCCTGGCGCCCAGCACGTAGTCGACCGCCTGGTAGCCCTTGATGCGACCCTTGACCGTCGCGCTGCTCGTGCCCTTCTTGAAGCGAATCGGCTCCTTCCGGATGTCGTCTGCCGCCCACACCGGCGAGGCCAGAAGCCCGATGCAGGCCAGGGCAAGAATGACGGCTTTCTTCATGGTAGTTTCCCCTCCCTTGAGAGCATTGGTCCTGTGTCGGCCATGACCCTCGTGAGCCGCGTTGAATGAAGATGGGTTGGGTTTCGGCCATGAATCCTTTCCCATCTTCAATGCCATATTTCTAACCCCCGCAGATTATGATTCATTACCTTCGATACGTCAGAAATAAAACTAGAGAAGATCCTCGACGCCGATCCCCAGTTCCTTTTGCAGTTCGTAGAGGAAATCCTTCGGGTCCTCAAACTCCCGGGTGTCCTCCAGGGTGATTGGCCGGCTGAAATCGAGATCGTTGTGGAAGAACCGGTCCGCCAGTTTCCGGGACAAAGTTTCACTTTCGAACACGATCGCCGATTCGCTGTTGAGCTTCCTGCTGCGCGGGTCCATGTTGTAGGAGCCGACGATCGAGAGGCGGCGGTCGAACACGGCATACTTGGCATGAATGGTCCCCTCGGTCTGATCGTCCGCGTGGGTACGGCGGCCCTGCCACTCCCAGATCTGAACGCCGCCCCCCTCGCAGGAACGGACGGCGGGTTCGTCGTTCACGACCAGGATGTCGTCGTAGTAGTCCCGCCCCACGATGGTCAGCATGGGCAGGTCGTTCGTCCCGGGGCTGTTGGTCAGGATAATGACCTTTACGCACCGGCGCGCAGCATCCCGGATGGTCTCGATCAGCGCCTGCGACGCGACGAAATAGGCATTGGCGATGAGGATTTCCCGTTTTGCCCCCTTGATCGACTTCAGGTAGACCTGCTCGATGTAGGTTTCCCCGAACCGCGGCCGGTTCTGGAAGAAGCGGCACTTCGCGTTTTCATATCTCAGGTCCAGTTTCCTGTCGGCCAGTTCGCGGACGGTCCGGTTGAGCCGCTCGTCAGTGATGTGGCTCATGTAGAGCTTTCCCGTCATCTTCATCACGGTGCGGGTGGCGCTCCAGTACTTGTCGGTGTTGAAAATGCCGCGGCTTTCCTTGACCTTGACGAAATAGTCGAAATTGCGCTCGAAGGTCGCCACCATGTCCCTGACGACCTCGCCCGTCACGATTACGTCCTGGTCCCGCCAGTAGCGGCTCGGGTTCTGCGGGTCGATGCGGAAGTATTCGTTGGCGACATTCAACCCCCCTACGACGGCCACGCCGTGATCGGTCTCTCCGTCGATGATCCACATTTTTTCGTGGTACCGCTTGTTCGGGTCGGTGGCCTTGTCAGGGGCCTCATGCCGGACCACGGGCACCTCGTTGAGCCACTGGAGATAGAAGGTTTCGTATCCCTCCACCTCGATGCCGTGCTGCTTGAGGTCGAAATACATCATCTGGGTCTGGGGCCCCGGGTTGGACATGGCGTCCACGATGACCCGGACATCCAGCCCCTGGGCCTTCTTTTGCTTCAGCAATTCGGCGATGTAGATGCCGGACTCGTCGCCCGTGAAGATCAGCGCCTGGATGCGGACGGAGGTGTCGGCACTCCGGAGCGCCTGGATACGGGCGGCAAAGGAATCGTCGCCATCGGGCAGCACGGCGATCCGGCAGGTTTCCGGGGGGTGGACGGGAAACAGCCCGCTGACGCCAACCTCCCCGAAGGCGCTGCCGACGAATTCCCGGGGCGCGTCGAACGGCGAGCCCCGAATCTCGGAGATCTGCACCGCGCCTCGAGGAGTCGTTTTCCCCTCCGTCCCGTGGACGCCCGCGGGCGGGGCAGACGCACAGGAAAGTGTCGTGAAGAGGATGACGGCCAGACCGAATCGGAAGATATTGCGTTTCATGGGTCGCACCCTGGAGCTTCTCGGGAATCGGACACGGACCGCGTTTCGGCAGATGGGCGAAACGAGGACGCCTCTGCCGTGTTGACATCGGTCGGCGCCCTTGTTAAGAAATCACGAGGGAATACTGAAAAACCATTTGCGGGACTTTTCCATGCGCTTCGTCAGGGCCCTGCTGCCCGTCGCGCTCATTTCCCTCCTGGCCGCCTGCGGCGGAAAGGCCGCCCTGCCGCCCGTTGCCGACACGGTGCCCCTGATCCTGGCGCCGATCTCCAGCACGACAACGGCGGATGCGCGCGGACGCTTCCGGGAGATCTACTGCGCCGTCCGTGAGGATCACGGCCGGCAGCTTCCGGATGACCGGCCCTGCGACGAGGCCCTCTGGAGACTGGCCGAGGAACCTGCACCCTCTGGACGGCCCGTCGACCTGGGATCACCCAGGCTCAACCTGCAGGTCCTGGTGGTGCCGGGGCTCTTCAACGACTGCCTTGATCCCATGGTCTCGGTGTTCTCCGACGCCCTTGCACACCTGGAAACGATCGGGTTCAAGACGGGCCGCATTCCCGTCGAGGGCCGCTCCGGCTGCGCCCGCAATGCAAGCCTGATCCGGGATTATCTTCTCTCCGCAGCCCTCGAGCCCGGCGAAAAAGCCCTTCTCGTCGGCTACTCGAAAGGCACGCCGGACATCATCGAGGCCCTGGTCGCCTATCCGGAGATCCGCCCGAGGGTAGCCGCCGTCGTGTCCGTGGCCGGGGCCGTGGGGGGAAGCCCCCTGGCCGACGAGCTGGCCGACTTCTACCAGTCGATCCTGATGCATGCCCCCGCACCTCACTGCCCGGCGGGGGACGGGGGCGGGATGGAGAGCCTGAGGCCCCGGATACGACACCTCTGGCTGTCGAAGAATCCCCTTCCGGCGGGCATCCGCTTCTACTCGCTGGCCAACTTTGCCGGCCGCGAAGAGATCTCATCTGTCTTACGGCCGAAGTACGATCGCCTCGCCCGCATCGACACGCGCAACGACGGCTCGGTGATCTTCTACGACATGATCATCCCCGGCAGCACGCTGCTCGGCTATGCCCGGGCGGATCACCTGGCCGTTGCGATACCCGTCAACCGCGACTGGCCGACGCTCTCGGCCGGATTCATGGACCGCAACGCCTTCCCCAGGGAGGTTCTCCTCGAGGCCCTGATCCGTTTCGTCGAGGAAGACCTGCTCTCCGCCCGCTGATAAGCCCCGCAGCACCACTGCCTCTGCGCAAACTGCGCGATCAATCCATCCCGACCGTCGCCGACGACCGGAAGAACCCGAGGCGCCGCCGCTCGCTCTCCGGGGTCCCGGGCTGCGTTGCCTCGGGGGTCAGCTCATGGTCGAGCTTTGCCGCGATCGCGGCGCGGCACGTCATGTATCCCCTGGCCCGCGGATCCTCGATGTCGTCGAGCTGCCGCTCCACGGTGTCCACGAAGGCCGCCTTCTTGCGGTACAGCGCGATCGAGGCGGCGAGGTAGTCCCTCTTGCCCTCTCGGAGCGAGGCGGCGCAGTCGCGGATGCCTTCGTCGCCGCAGAAGGCGGGCGGGCGGATCTCGGAGAGCTCCGTCACCGTGGCGCCCATGTCGTCATAGAGCTCGATGATGACCTCGAGCAGGGCGTCCTTGTATGGGTGCGCGGCTTCGTAATGCTTGAGCAGGGCGTTGTAGTTCGCTTCGAATTGCTCCGCCGCGTCGCCTTCTTCCTTCAGGGCTTTGCCGAAATGCTCGTGAGGATGCGGGCTACCGAGGTGTTTCTGCCGGGCCCTGTCGTGAACGTCGGCCGGGTCGGCGGCATCGTCGATCTCTTCCGGATCGACGATGCCCAGGTCGGCCATGCCCCTCAGCAGCCACTCGACGAGAGAGCCCCTGACCTGCTTCTGCGTCTCGATCTCGGCGATGTCCTTCTGGGTCAGCTCCGCGACCGGAATGCCCGCCTGCCCGCAGGAGGGTTTCGTCCACGCATCGAGCAGTTCCTGGTCGCTTTCGACGGGTGTTGCAGCCGACGGCAGAAGCTCCCCGGTGACCCGGATCTGCCTTGCCTGCGTGTCATAGGCAAAGGAAACGCGCCGGTAGGCCAGGGGCCAGTCGGACAGCGAGCTCACGTTGAGCTCGAGCAGGTCCCTGCCGCCGACGCGGTGCAGCGCCCAGAAGCCCGAGTGCGTGTGCGCCGAAAGGTAGACGAGCGGGTGATCGACGGACTTCAGGATTAGCTCGAGCCGCAGGCGCGTCCCCGGGCTGAGCATGGCCCAGGGGTGATGGCCCGCAAAGATGACCACCTCACCTGCCTTTCGGGCGTTGCTTACCCATTGCAAGACGACCTTCGCCTGCCCTTCCATCACGAGCCCCACGTCCCCGGGACTCTCCCCCATCGCCGTGCTGAAAAACCCGATGGCCACGTTGAGCTGGCTCGTATCCATCGCGATAATCGTCGTGCGCATCGGGGCCCCCGGGGCTGGCGGCAGCCGGAACTTGTGCAGGATGAAGGACCGGGCATAATTGCGGCCGTCGACGAGATCCGCCTCGATCCTCTCTATGAACCCCTTCGGATCGGGGTTGTCCCAGCTCACGGTTGCGTTTCCGGATTCGCCGGGAGCAGGCAGGCCGGCCAGTGGCACATGCCCCGTTGAGAGACGCCTGAGGTAGCCGGCAATGAAATTTCGTTTGTTGAGCCCCGGGCCCCTTCCGTTTATACTCTTCTCTCCCTCGAGGCCCGTGCCGGGGCGGCATCCCCGCTGCCATTCCAGGGCTTCCCCTTTGATATAAGACTCGACGATGTCGTAGTTGAAGATCCCGAATAGAAGCCCGTCATGGTTCCCGGTGGTCAGGGCGACGGGTTTCCTGGCCTTCTCGAAGATCTTCTGCATCCTGCGGTGCTCGGACTGGCAGGACAGGTCGATCACGTCCCCGAGGTGGATCATGGGCTCGTCCGGATGGCTCTCGATGGCCCACTCGAGAAGACGCCGGCCGAAAAGGGGCTGTTCGGGCGGCCGCTGGGCCACCTCGACGTAGGAATCCACCGCCCCGTCGCTCTGGAGCAGTGGAAAGCCCGTCGCCTCGTGCTCCTGCGTGTCTCCCACGAGAATGATCGGCAGCGTCAGGGGAACGTACATCCCGAAGCGCTCATCGGGAATGCGGACCTGCTCGTCGTGGCTTGCGCACCCGGCGATCGCCAGGACGAGAAGAAACGCCAGCACCGGCAACATGGAGACTGTCCGCGTCCGCCGGAGTGGACGAAAGAAGCGGGAAGGGCGTTGTTCACGATCCACGATGAATGCCTCCGGGGGAAAATGCACATCGTCGTGTACAGCGTTTCAACGCATCACGGGCACGGAGATTCACGTAAACCGGGAGATCGCGACGCTAATCCATGTGGGAGCCGCCGTTGATGTCGATGTCCTCTCCGGTGATGTAGGCGGCTTCCTCGGAAGCCAGAAACGCGACCGTCGCGGCCACCTCCTCCGGCGTTCCCAGTCTCTGGACGGGGATGTCCCTGGACATCTCCTTCTGCCGCTCGGGCGATTCGAGGCCCCCGCGGATGTCCGTGGCGATCAGCCCGGGGGCCACGGAGTTGACCGTGATCCCGCAGGCGGCAACCTCCCGCGCCAGGGCCTTGGCGAACCCGAGAATGCCCGCCTTGGCCGCGGAGTAGTGCGCCCCGCCGAACACGCCCCCGCCTCGCTTTGCCGAAACGGAGCTCATGTTCACGATGCGGCCGTGCCCCTGCTTGATCATCGCGGGCAGCACCGCCTTGGAGCAGAGGAACGTTCCTTTCAGGTTGACGGCCATGATGCGGTCCCAGTCCGCTTCGGTCATGTCCACCACTTTGATCGGCTGGGTGATCCCCGCGTTGTTCACCAGGATGTCGATCCGGCCGAAGCGTTCGAGCGCTCGGCGAACGAGTTCGGCAACGCTCTCCTGCTTCGTCACATCGACCTGGACGGCAATCGCGTTGCGTTTCATGGCCCTGATCTCCCCGGCCACGGTTTCCGCACCCGCCAGATCCACGTCACAGACCACGACATCGGCGCCCTGCTTCGCCAGGGTCAGGGCGATCGTGCGCCCGATCCCTCTCGGCGAGCCAGCCCCCGTCACAATCGCAACTCTCTTTTCAAGCGACATGTCTTCGTATTCTCCTTTTGTGTCTGAATCGTTCGCTCTCCGATGAATTCCGTTTCATCCCCCGGTGCGACTCAGTAAAGGGTCAGCGCAGGGATGTACGTCACCGCAAGCAGCAGAAGGCAAGCGGCGATGAAAAACGGCCAGAGCTCCCGGGTCGTCTCGTCCAGCGAGCACTTGGCGATGCTCGTGGAGATGAACAGCGTGGTCCCCACGGGCGGCGTGTAGATCCCGATCCCCAGGTTGATGACCATGATCAGCCCGAGCTGGACGGGGTCCAGGCCGAGAGACAGCCCCAGCGGCACGAAGATGGGCCCGAAGAGAAGCAGGGCCGGCGGCAGATCGAGGGGCATGCCGACAACGAGCAGCACCACGTTCATCGCCATCAAAATCAGCCAGGGGCTCTGGATCGTCGCGGACACCCAGGCGACAAACCGCGCCGGCACCTCGTCAAAGGTCAAGAGCCAGCCGCAGGCCGCGCTGCCCATGATCACCAGCATCACGATGCCGGTGGCAATCCCGGCCTCGACCATCGCCTCCTTGAAGCGGGCCCAGTTGAGGTCCCTGTACAGCAGGACGCTCAGCAGGATGGAGTAGACGACGGCAAGCACGGCCACCTCGGTCGGCGTGGCAACCCCGAAGCGCAGGAAGACGAGGATCCAGACCGGCATGACGAGCGCGGGGAACGATCGAAGAGCGAGCCGAAGCAATTCCCGCTTCCCGATCGCCGAACCGGTGTTCTTGTAACCCCGGCGCCTGGAGATCCACCAGCACAGGAAAACGAAGCTTCCCGCCATGAGCAGGCCCGGCAGGACGCCGGCGATGAAGAGGTCGGCCACGCTCACACCGCTGATGAGCGAATAGAGGATCATGGGGATCGACGGCGGGATCAGGATGTCCAGGACGGACGACGTCGCCATATTGGCCGCGCACAGCCCGGCGGGGTAGCCGCACTTCTTCTGCCAGGGGATGAGGACCGGGCCGAGAGCCGACGAATTGGCGACGGCGCTTCCGGAAACGCCGCCGAACACGGCGGAGGCCACTACGGTGGTCGAGAGCTCGCCTCCCGTGAAGCGCTTCATGAACTCGGACGCGAACGTCAGGAGCTCCTTTCCGAGCCGGCCGCCCATCATCAGGCTTCCCGCCAGCATGAAGAACGGCAGGGCCAGCATCGGAAACGACTGGGTCTGCTGGAACAGCTGCTGGGCCACGATCATAAGCGGCAGGGTCCCGTCCCACAGGACCGCCACGGCCGCCGCGATGACCATCCCATGCCCTACCGGGACGGCGAGCAGCATGAGCGCGATAAAGGCGAGGGTCAGGACGAAACTCATGGTCAGGTCTCTTTATAGGTGAGCGTGAAACGCGTTTCGGGCCCGGTCAATGCAACGCGCACGGAGGAGCACGCCGCGGCAAGAGCCAGGAGCAGGCAGCCCAGCGCCACGGCCAGGTACCCCTGGCTGGTCGGGATTCTGAGCACGGGACTGACCTGCACCCACGTGCTCTCCGCCAGGAGCAGCGACTGCCAGCAGAGGATCAGGTAGGACGCGATGACGATCGCGCTCACGAGATGCAGCAGCCAGACACGCCCGCGCGGCCCGAGCCGGTCGTAGATCCAGTCGACCCCCAGATGCCCGCCCGCCTGGGCGGCCAGCGCGATTCCCGCCACGATGAACCAGGGGAACAGGAGCTCCGGGAGCTCCTGCGCCGCGTCGATGCCGCCGCTGGCCATCACGTAGCGCGCCACGACGTTGCCGGTGAGGAGGATCGTCAGCGCGATCCCCGTCACCAGCACGATGAAACGGCACAGACGCGTGATGAGGCGATCCACCCCGCTCGCCGCGGCCAGAGCGATGCGTCGACCCGCAGAGCCTGCGGCGGGCGGATTCTGACCCTTGTCGTCCATCATGCAAGGATCACTTCTTCTTCGCCGCGGCCACGAGCTCCGTGACGAAGGAGCCGAAGGGTTTCGCCTGCCACTTTTCAACGACGCTCGCCGTTGCCGACTGGAAGGCAGCGCGGTTTGCCTGGTTGACGGCGATGTTCGGATTCGCCTTGAACTCGGCCAGCAGTTTCTTGTCCGTCTCGGCCATCAGCCGGCGCTGGAGGGCCCCCGCCTCTTTCGCGGCCTTCTTGACGATTTCGAGCTCGGCCGGTTTGAGCTTCTTCACGGCGACCGCCGACATCAGGAACGGGGTGGACTCCCACTTGTGGCCGGAGAGGGACACGTACTTGTTCACCTCGTAGAGCTTGTTGCTGGCGATGTTGGCAAGGGGGTTCTCCTGGCCGTCGACGACGCCCTGCTGGAGAGCGACGTAGAGCTCGCCGAAGGCGATCTGCTGGGTGGCCGCGCCGAGCGCCTGGAAGATATCCACGGTCATCGGATCCGCCGGGGTGCGGATCTTGAGCCCCTTGAGGTCGGCCGGCATGTTGATGGGCCGCTTCGAATTCGTGATGTGGCGGATGCCGTTGTCCCACCAGTCCAGGACCACGATTCCCACTTCGGCAAACCGCTTGTTCAAACGCTCGCCGACAGGCCCGCTGAGCACCTTGTGGGCGGCGTCGGCGTCGGAGAACAGGAAAGGCAGGCCCAGGGCGGCCACTTCCGGAACCAGGCCGGCAGCCGGGCCCTGGCTGTTGGCCGTCAGGTCGAGCGCGCCGATCCGCAGGGATGTCAGCATGGCCACGTCGCTTCCGAGCTGCTCGGCGCCTGCGATCTTGATGGTGACACTGCCCTTCGTGCGCTCCGAAACCATCTTGGCGAAAGCCTCCGCAGCGATGGTGCGGGGATTCCCGGGCGAGGCCCCGTGGCCGAGCGTCAGCGTGACGGCGAGCGCGTTGCCCGAAAATCCGATCAGGATCACGGCCGCAAACAGCAGGACCGCGCATTTTGCAACCTTATCGTGTAGTCTCGTACCCATAGCCCTTCCTCCTTGTTCATGTTGTGAGCGTTTCTGTTCCCCGATTTGTTGCGCTACATTACTCGAAAAAAACCAAGGTTGCAACCGGCCAGTGAGCGCAAACGCTGCCAGGAGAATCTTTACAGCGAGAATCGCGACGAAACGGGCGGGAAGTCAGGAAGCGAAGAAGCCGGGACTTCGGGGATGGGCATGCGTGCGATGGACAAGCGTTCTGCCTTCTTTCTTTCCCTGTCCCCTGGACCCTGGCCCCTGAACCCGTCTAAAAGACCTGCCAGCCGCTAAGTTTCCTCGCCATCTCGATCACTCGATTGTAGACCTGCTCGAGGGGCCTCCACTCCTCGGGGATGGCGTAGCCCCAGCTCATCGGGAAGGTCGCCTCGCCGGCGGCCCCCGCCAGCGTCAGCTCGCGGATGAGGGTCTCGCTGCCCTTCTGCGGCTTTCTGTCCGTGAGAGGCGTCACCGAATCGGGCAGCGCGCCGAAGAGCGGCTTGCCCTCCCGGACGGGGATCTTGAACTTCTTTCGCTGGCCTCCCCAGGCCAGCGAAAGCTCGAACTCGTCCTCCTCGAAGAGCGGCAGGTTCGCCCGGGTGAGCCGTATCTCCGCCACGGGCCCCACTTCCTTCAGGCGTACCCTGATTTCCGATGCTTCGAGCGCCTTGAGATCGATCCTGCCGGCTGGCTGCTTTCGTCGGGCCATATCAAATCACCCCCCCGGGAAGTGAATGGTCGCGAAACGAGGCAAAAAAGAACGTACTTCACTCCCTATCACAGCTTGGCGAAGATTTGAAGGACTCACCGCGAATCCATGGACGGCAGGATTTGCGGAATTTTATGCGGGGATTCAAGTCCGGATGTGATAAAAAGATCGTCGCCTGACATGGAAGGGGGTTCTGGGTGAACTCGTCGGCCCGACTCGGTTATCTCTACGTCGCCCTGTCCGCCGTGCTCTTCGCGGCCACGGGAACGGCTTCCAAGTTCCTCTTTCACGGGGGCGTCACCCCCTATCAGCTCGTCCAGATCCGGACGGCCATCGCTTCGGCGGTTCTCCTGGCGTGGCTGGCGCTGGCCGACCCTTCCTGCCTGCGCATCCCGAGGCAGAGCCTGCCCCGCTTCATCCTCCTGGGTTTCGTGCTGGCGGCAACCATGTTCACCTACTTCTATGCCATCAGCAAGATCCAGGTGGCGGCGGCGATCCTCCTGCAGTACCAGTCGCCCGTTCTCGTCGCCGCCTATGCCCTGGCCTTCTCCAGGGAGCGCCACTCGCCGGCGACCGTGCTGGCCATCGCGGGCTCCGGCCTCGGCTGCTACCTGGCCGTGGGCGCCTATTCGCTCGACCTGCTGAGCCTCAACCGGGCGGGCATTGCCGGCGGGCTGGGCGCGGCGGCGTTTCTGAGCGGCTACACCGTCCTGAGCGAGTCGGCCCTGCGCCGGCACAAGCCCTGGACGGTCCTCTTCTACGCGTCCCTCTTCTCCGCGGCGGCCTGCAACTTCCTCCATGAGCCCCTGGAGGGGCTGACCCGATCCTACGACGCCGTCCAGTGGTTCTGGATCCTGTTCATCAGCATCGTCGGCACGGCCATCTCGCTGGGCCTCTACAACAAGGGCCTGCGCCTGATCCGTTCCACCCACGCCAGCATCACGGCCACGTTGCAGCCCATCGCCGCGGCCGTGATCGCGTTCCTCTTTCTGGGCGAGACGATGCGCCCCTGGCAGGTCGCCGGCGTCTTCCTCGTCGTCGCGTCCATCACCCTGCTGCAGGTGGGGAAAAACAGGCGGTAGGCGGGCTCAGCCGAACGCGGCCTTCTCACTGCTGCGAGGCGGCATTGGGCGCGGCGGACGTGACAAGGATGTTCGTGTCCAAGGGCTCCGAGACGTTGATCTGCGTGAGCGGGTAGGGCTGGCGCGCGGCCAGCGCCGATAGCTTCGCCGCCGGGACGGCGAACCCCGTCAGGTTGTCCTTCTGGTCTCCCGCCCAGATGACCGCGACGACCTCCCCCCGCGAGTTGCAGACGGGGCTGCCGCTGGCCCCGTAAGTCAGGGGCGAGGCGAGGCGGATCCCCAGCCACGGGGGGATGGGAACGGGGGACACGGTGCCTTCGGCGAGGGCGTCGGTGAAGACCTTGTGCCGGCTCACGACGACGACGCGGTCGCCGGGATCGGCGGCGGCGGGGTTGACCGGCAGGCCCCGCACCTCGGACGGGGGGATGCCCGTCGCAAGCAGGATGAGGTCGTGGGCCGGGTCCTCGGCGACGATGCCGTGCACGGGGTAGCGCTGGCCGTTCTGCGTCACGATCTCGGCATGTTCCACCCCCCGCAGCACGTGGTGATTGGTCGCCACCACCCCGTCGCTGCCGTAGAAGAACCCCGTGCCGTAGCCCTTTCCCGGGCAGCTCACGAGCACGACGGAGGGGGCCACTCTCCGGTAGACATCCTGGTTGCTGAGCGCGTACACCACGGGCTCGTTCGGCTTGGTCATCTTCACGACGACCCGCTGGGCGGCGTTCTTGACCCGCTTGGCGAACTGGTACTCCCGGCTCCCGCTGAGGTACTCGCGCAGGGCCGTGAAATGGTAACTGGCGAAGCCGCTCGTGATGACGCCCAGGACGAGCACGATGGAAAGCACGACGCGGCGCCGCAGCAGCTTCCTGAGCCTCCGGTAGAACAGCACCGTGAGCAGGATCGTGATGTAGAACGGCCCCCGGATGACGATGGAGGGCTTCTGCGTCACCTCGATGGCCTGGCGCAGGAGGAGATAATCGCTGTAGGCGAAGGCGAAGGACACGCAGGCGAGGACGGCGCCGAGGAAGAACAGGGACCGGCGGCTGAAGGACTCCCTGAGCCTCCGGTAGAACAGCACGGCGAACAGCAGTGCGACGAGAAATAGCGATGCGACGACGATCATCCGGGTCCCCGTCCCAAATCGTGATCCGCGGCACCCCGCGAGAGGCGGCCCCGCATACAGGGTATCGGCTCTTTCCGCCGGAAATTGAGGGGAATATCGGGGGTTGGGGGGCCGCCGGCCTGCGTCGCGCCCCGGGCCCGTGCGCCTACAACCGCCCCCGGAGCGTGGCGGCCTGGCGAAAATACTCCTGGGCGAGGTCGCCGCGGCCCCTCTTGTGCATGATCCCGCCCATCTGCTCGAGGCAGACGACCATGCCCTGCGTCTCCCCGATGCCCCTGAAGATCTGGAGAGCTTTTTCGAACTGGCTGAAGGCCAGGTCGTAGCGGTCGAAACTGAGGTTGTGCCTCGCCTTGTCGAGCAGGTCGGTTGCTTCCCCGATCTGCTGCGCGCGCCACTTCCGGTGTTCCTCCTGGATGCGGGCCTGCTGCTCCAGGGCCCGCTGCCTCTCCTGTTCCAGCCTGCGTTGCGCGTCCCCGGGCTGCGGCGCCGGCTCGACCGACAGGGACTGCCCGGCGTAGACAACGGGCAGCTTCGCCACGGGAAACGGGCTGGAGGGGGTCAGGCCCGAAAGGATCTCCCCCGGCACGGCGATCCCGATGTGGGAAGCCTGGCGGTGGACGCGCGTCGCGATGCCCACGACGTCCCCCTTCATGTTCACCACGGGGCTCCCGCTCGAGCCCGGGGAGATGGGGGCCGAGATCTGGATCAGCCGCTTTCCGCCAGATACCGGCCGGATCGCGGAAACGAGCCCGTCGGTGATGGTCTGCGCGAGCTGGGGGTGATAAGGGGTGCCGATCACGACGATCTTGTCGCCCACCTTGGGAAGGAAAGACGTCATCCGGAGGGTTTGGATGCTGTCGACGGGCAGGATGGCGGACAGGATCACGACGTCGTTTTCCGCATCCGAGGCGGCGATGCCCCGGATGTCCATCGTCGCGCCGCTCTTCGTCCTGATCTTCAGAGACGACGCTCCCTCCACGACATGGTAGTTCGTGGCGACCATCCCCCAGGGGTCGATGAAGAACCCCGTCCCGTGCCCCCGCACCTGCCCGGACTCGTTCAGGTTGTAGACCACCACGACGGACGGGCTGACCCGTTCGTAGATCTCCTGCACGCTCAAAAACCCCTCGCCCGCCGGGGCCTCCCTTGCGGGCGCCCAGGGACCCGAATCGCCGGGGACGACGATCGCCTGCACCAGGGTCTCGGCCGCCGGCGGGGCCCCCTGGCCCGCCGGAACCGGAGCGGCCCGCTTCGCGAGCCTGCCGTTGTCCATGAAGCCCAGCCAGGCGGCCGTGCCGGAGAGCCCGAGGAGGATCGCCAGCAGGACGGCCATGCCGCCGGTGTTCAAGGCCTCCCGGAGCCGGTGGAAGAAGAGGACGACAAAGAAGAGCAGGACCAGGATGAGGCCGATGAGGACTTTCAGCATCGCATACGCTCCGGGCTGGCTTGCTGGCCGGGGGCGGACCAGGCGGACCCCTCCCCCGGGGACACTATCCATTTGTTCTTTTCGGCTGATGTGGGAAAAAATTGAGCGGCCGCTGATGGGAACAAACCGGCAGGGAGCGTTCAAGGATACAGGGGGAAAAAGCCCTGTCCCTTATCACTCATATACGTTTGTCACTTCTGTCACTTCCTTCACTTCGGTCACTGCCGCCTTGCGGCATTATTTGTACTCCCCCTCCTCGTCGAAGGGAATCCGGAAGGAAGGCGCCCCTGAATGGAGGGACCCCTTGATCCGGTACTTGAACCCCGAGGCGTAGCTTCCCTTTTTCACCTCCGAGAGCTGCCGCAGGATGCTGGTGAGCCCCGTATAGGCGTCCACTTCGACGACTTTCGTGCTGAGGCGCTCCACCTTCACGCTCTTGTTGGACACGCCCCGCGCGAAGGGCTGCCCGTTGATCTCCAGCTCGAAGGAGAGGCCGTTGATGTCCAGATCGGTTTCCGTGGGATTCTGGATGCGCAGCTCCAGAAGAAACGTCTGCTCGAGGAGCCGCATCTCCTTCGGTACGACATTGACGATGTCGACGCGCGGCTTCTCCCCCGCCCAGAAGAGCGAGGCGCAGCCGGCCA
>CAZPCN010000047.1:0-15889 GCA_964585095.1 uncultured Syntrophaceae bacterium
TTCCTCGGTCAGATGAAAACTCAGCATAAAACCTCCTTGCGAACTCGAATGGGTCGTGTGAGATGGCGCCCGGCTTCTCCGGGCAGCGGGATATCCGGATCCCGCAAAATTGGTTCATCAAGGCTCGCGCTTCGTCACGTGCCCGGGACCGCTCGTCTCCGGGCGGCGTCTTCGCACCGGCGGTGGCGCGCGGCACGCCTGCAGGCGCCCGGACGGGGCGCTCGGGACGATCGTCAACCCGGGAAGAACGGAATACGGCTCAAATCGGGGGGACCATGCGGGCCTTGGTGGGAATCATGGCAGCGATGACCTCCGTTGTTCGACGTCCTGGCGTGGAAACTCAACGCCGGGAAGCCAGGCCGAAGGACACACGTACGCGTCTTGGAACCGCCGAAGGGGGGCCTTCGGATCGGGTGGACAGCCTGACGTCCGATGACGGAAGCAGTGTAAAACAGGCCACCATGATGGGCAATGGGATAAGAATGAAGATAAACCGTATATGAAAAATATACACTCAGTTCAGGGAGGCGAGGTACGTGCGGAGGTTGACCTTCTTGCCGGTGACGGCAAGCTTTTTGCGGATACGGTTGCGGTAGAGGGCGACCGTGGCCGGCGAGACGTCCAGCAGCTCGCCGATCTCCTTGCTCGTCCGGCCCTCCTTGACGAGGTTGGCCACCTGGAGCTCTTTCGGGGTGAGGTTGAGAAACTTCGACGAGAGCCGCTGGGAAAAGGGCGAAATGATGCTCAGCAGGTTCGACTCCAGGACCTTGACGCAGGACCGTTCCCGCTCGCCGAGACGACCCGCCTTGAGCTTGTCGAGGTAGGGGATCACGAGGTGCTTGATGTTGGCGAGCACCTTGTCCTCCATGTCGTGCTGGTCCTGCTCGCGCTGCTTGAGAAGGACCTTCAGGGCCGTGTTCATCTCTTCGAGGTTGCGCGACTTGGCCTGGATCTCCCGCTCGCGCCGGATCAGGGCTTTCTCCTGGCGCTTCAGCTCCGTGATGTCGGCGTGGGAGGAGACGCTGCGACGGGTCCCGGGGATCATGGAGATCGTCACGAGGACGTCCTTCACTCCGCCTTTCCGGTCGACGAAACGGAATTCGTAACGGCTCGGAGCGGCTGCGGGGTTCACCCTGCGCTGATTGTGATACCGCAGCATCCGGTCGCGTTCCTTCTCCGCCGCGAATTCCAGCCAGCTGCGCTTGCCCTCCCAGTACTCCTTGGGCGCCCCGTAGAGGCGCTCGAACTCCGAGTTGACGAGGGAGACGGTCGTGTCCTCCTCGATGATGATCGTGGCCGTGCCCGTCGTTTCGAAGATGGTGCGGTAGAGGGTCTCCGACTCGCGGAGCTTCTCCTCCATGCCCTTGCGGTCGGTGATGTCCATGAAATGGCCGAAAATGGCAGGCCGGCCCGAGTACGTGATCGGGGTGACCGCCTCCATCACCCATCGGATCTCCCCCGCGCGGGTGACGATGCGGAACTCGTGGGCGGTCGTGCGCTTGCCGCGGAGCATCTCCCGCGCCATCCGCTTGACGAACTCCACGTCGTCGGGGTGGATGAGGCTGTCGGCCCGCCGCCCCTCGAGTTCTTCGATCGCGTAGCCGGACACGGAGGCGATGATCGGGTTGACGCGCACGAAGAGGCTGTTCTGGGCCACGTACATGCCCACGAAGGATTTCTCCGTGAGGGTCCGGAAAATGTGGTCGCTGCTTCGGGATCGGGCGGGGGAAGGGGGGCCGGGTTCGGGCTGCGTTCGTGGTTCCGCGACGGGGTTTGTCTTGTCGGTTGGTTTCATGGGTTGATCGGTTCGCCGTACCGGGATTCGTCTCCTGCGAAGACCCGGACGTCGTCCGGATCCGCACGTGCCGCACTGTAAAGGAGATTCGCCGGCCTGTCAAGGAGAGGCGACAGGTCGGTGCAAAGAAGCGGCCGATGTCCGCGGCGCAGGGCTGCCGCGGTCATCGGCCGGCTTCGGGATGCCGGATTATTTGAAGACCACCGAGATCTCGACGGGACCCTTCGGGTCGAGACCGACGTAGCGGGCCTTGATGATCGTGTTGGGCGCCGTGGGGGTGAGTTTCGTGATCGTGCCCAGAGAGAGCAGATCCCCCTTCTTCAGCGCGATGCCGTCGGCCCTGAGGGAGTCACGGATCCAGAGGACGACGTTCATCGGGTGTTCGAGCAGGCTCGATCCGGGGGCCTCGATCAACATCGCCCCCTTGTCGTCGTAGATCTGGCACGTGAAGCTCTTGAGCCTCTCCAGCCACTCGGGTGTCGCCTGGACCGGGATGGGGTCCCCCACGACTCCGTAGCGGGCGGCGACGTTGACGGCGGCAAGAAGGGCCCCGTTGATCTTCACATCCTTCGCGTAAACGAGGTCGGGCAGCTCGATGAAGGGGATGGCCGCGTCGATGCCGGCAAGCGCCTCCATGGGGGTTTTCGCCGCGTTGAGCGCCTCGCTGCCCACCCGCAGGATCAGGTCCCCCTCGTAGAGCGGCCGGGCCCCGAAGTTCGCCTCGATCGCCGTGCCCGATCGGAGGATCATCTTCTCCAGGAGCGTCCCGCGAACCGGTGCACTGACGCCGAAGACCTTCTGAACGTTGGGGTTCGTCAGGCCCGCCTTGTAGCCGACCACCCTGCCGTATGCCGGCATGATCGCGGCGACGTACTCGGCCTGGATCTTCATGGCCTGCTCGAGGGACGGGGCCGGCTCGAGGGCCGGCGCCGGCAGTTTCTTGAGATACATCTCGGCGAGCTTCGCGCCTTCGCCGGCCGCAAGGGCCGGGTGGCTCAGGGCCAGGGCAAGAAGCAGGCTCAACAGGGCCGCGCACGACAGACGGACTCTCTTCATCACGTTCCCCTCCTGATTTCTCAATGATGCGTTCATGGCATGGGTTGCCCGGGATGGGTGGCGCCGTTCAGGGCCCGTAGCGGATGCTGAAGTCCCGGAAGGCTCCCGAGTAGATCTCCTCGACCGCCTCCACGTGCTCGACGGATGCGTGGCTGGGGCCGATGCGGCACCACGCGACGACCCGGTCGACGTCCTCGGGCTTGCCCTCGAACACGGCCTCGACGCGACCGTCGGGGAGATTTCGCACCCACCCCCGCACGTTGTTCCGGATGGACTCGTTGCGGGTCTTGACCCGGAAGAAGACGCCCTGCACCCTGCCGGTGACGATGACGTGGACGCGTTTCCCGTCTGCGCCCATGGGGCACCCCCGCATTCTCCGGCGCGTGACGGAGATCGCTCGTCTACGACCCTTCCGCCTCGCGGATGAGCTTCAGGAAGCCGTCCTCGTCGAGGATCGTCACGCCCAGGGACTTGGCTTTCTCGATCTTCGAGCCCGGATCCTCCCCGGCAACGACGTAATCGGTCTTCTTCGACACGGATGACGTGGCCGACCCGCCGAGGGATTCCACCATGTCTTTGGCCTTCTCCCGCGAGAAACCCCTGAGCCCCCCGGTGAAGACGAAGGTCTTGCCCGCGAGGGCCGACGAGGTTGGCTTCTGTTCCGCAACGGGACTTACGCCGGCCTGCTCGAGTTTCCGGAGGACGGCAAGGTTGTGCGGCTGGTGAAAGAACGCAAAGATGCTTTCGGCAATGGTCGGCCCGATCCCCTCGACCGCCGTGAGCTCCTCCTGGCTTGCCGCCTCGATTGCCCCGATGCTTCCGAATCTCTTCGTCAGGATCTTTGCCGCGTATTCGCCCACGTGCCGGATCCCCAGGGCGAACAGAAACCGTTCCAGCGGCGGCCGCTTCGATCCGGCGATGGCCGCGACCAGGTTCTCCGCGGACTTGTCGGCGAATCGTTCGAGCTCGAGGAGCTGCTCCTTGGTGATGCGGTACAGGTCCGCCGCGTCCCGGATGATGCCGGACTCCAACAGGCGGTTGACGATCTTGTCGCCGATCCCCTCGATGTCCATCCCGTTGCGGGACACGAAGTGCTTGATCCGCTCCCTCAGCTGGGCGCCGCAGTCCGGGTTCACGCAGCGGTAGGCGGCTTCCCCCTCGGGCCGGACGACGGGGGCGTCGCAGAAGGGGCACCGCCGGGGCATGCGAAACGGTCTCTCGCGCCCCGTGCGCTTGGACTCGACGACCTTCACCACCTCGGGGATCACGTCGCCCGCCCTCTGGACGACGACCGTGTCCCCCACGTGGACGCCCTTTTTCAGGATCTCGTCCTCGTTGTGGAGCGTGGCGTGGGTGACGGTCACCCCGCCGACCTGGACGGGCTGCATGATCGCCACGGGCGTCAGGACGCCGGTGCGCCCGATCCCGACGATGATGTCCTCGATGACCGTCGTGGCCTGCGTGGGGGCGAACTTGACCGCGATGGCCCAGCGGGGGCTCCGGGAGACCATGCCCAGCTGATCCTGGAGGGACAGGGAATTGACCTTGAGGACGATCCCGTCGATCTCGTAGGGGAGCTTCTCCCGGATGGATTCGACGTGACGCCGGTAGGCGACGCACTCCTCGATGCTTCGCGCGAGCCGGGTGTTCGGGTTCGTGGGGAAGCCCCAGCCGTGCAGGGCCTCGAGGATCTCCCAGTGGGTCCGGAAGCCCGCTCCCTCGACGGTTCCCGCGCCGTAGCAGAAGATGCCGAGGGGCCGCCTGGCCGTGATGCGGGGGTCGAGCTGCCGCAGGGAGCCCGCCGCGGCATTGCGCGGGTTGGCGAACGCGTTTTCCCCCTGCGAAAGCCTGCGTTCGTTGAGCTTTCGGAGCGCCTCCTTTTCGAGGTAGACCTCCCCGCGGATCTCGATGCGGGACGGGAACCCGCCCCGGGGGCGGGCGGCCATCTTCAGGGGCAGGGCGCGGATCGTCCGGAGGTTCTGCGTCACGTCCTCGCCGGTGAACCCGTCTCCGCGGGTGGAGCCGACCGCGAAGAGGCCGTTCTCGTAGACCAGGTTGACGGCCACGCCGTCGATCTTCGGCTCCGCCACGAAGTCCAGGTCCGTCCGGTCGCCGAGCAGGCGCCGGAGCCGCTCGTCGAACTCGGTCACCTCCTCTTCCGAGAAGGCGTTGGCGAGGCTGAGCATCGGGGTGAGGTGGGTGACGGAGCGGAACTTCTCCAGCGGCGCGGCGCCCACGCGCTGGGTCGGGGAGGCGGCGCGGTCGATGTCGGGGTGCCGCTCCTCGAGATCCGCGAGTTCACGCAGGAGCCGGTCGTATTCGGCGTCGGAGATCTCGGGGTCGTCGAGCTGGTAGTAGCGGCGGTTGTGGTACTCGATGAGGTCCCGGAGTTCCTGGATGCGATTGAGGGCCTGGGATCTGTCCATCTACTTTACGAGCTTGAGGTTCGGTTTTCCCTTCGGCGCCGGCTCTTCCGGCCCGGGATCGCCCTGCTGACGGTGCTGCAGGATACGCTCGTTGAAGATATGGTTCTTGACGCGAACGGAGTTGATGATGAAGAACACGATGACGGACCGCTCCCACTCCCTCGTGGGCTGGAACTTTTCCATCTTCTGCTTGTAGCGGTCCCAGAGGGCGGCCAGCGACGCCTCGTCGAGGCTGAGGATCTTCTCGGCGATTTTTTCGAGGGTGTTTTCCAGCATGTTGCGCTCCCTTTTGCGCCCGTTTCGATCTTAGTCCCGGGACCGTGAAAAGTCAAACCGAAAGCGGGCCGCAGGCCTGCAGGACCCAAAAAACACTTGTCTTTTTGAGGACGGGCGATATAATCACGGCGTTCAGGGAGGGTGAGGATTGAAGATCGGCGTCATCTCCGACACGCATCTCCGGGGGCCGGACGACAGGCTCCTCGCCATCGTCCGGACGCATTTCCACGACGCCGGGATGATCCTCCACGCGGGAGACCTCGTAGAGCTGGCGGTGCTGGAAGCCTTCGGGGGCCGGGACGTAATCGCCGTCTGCGGCAACATGGACCCCCCGCGTGTCGGGGAGGAGATCCCCTGCAAGAGAATGATCGAGGTCGGTCGCTTCCGGATCGGTCTCATCCACGGGTGGGGTTCTCCCGTCGGCCTCGAGGACCGGATGCGGCTCGAATTCGGGAACGTGGACTGCATCGTCTACGGACACAGCCATTGCCCCGCAAACCGTGTCCGGGACGGGATCCTCTTTTTCAACCCCGGATCGGCCTGCGACCGGCGCCAAGCCCGCTCCACCAGCGTGGGTCTTCTGGAGGTCGGCCCGGACGCCATCGAGGGGCGGATCATCGCCGTGGACGAGTTCGGGCCGTGCAGGCAGGATGGATGAGATGAAGAGCATCTACGCGCCGTGGCGAATGGAATACATCAGGGGGAAGAAGGTGGAAGGCTGCATTTTCTGCAGGGGCTCCATACGGGACGGCGGGTTTGTGCTTTATGACGGCAGGCACGCTTTCATCATCATGAACCGTTACCCGTACATCACGGGCCACCTCATGGTCGCCCCGCACCGGCACGTCCACAACATCGAGGAGCTCAGCGTCGAGGAGCACTGCGAGATGTTCGAGCTCACGGCCCGGTGCGTCAGGGTGCTCAAGGAGGCGATGAGCCCCCAGGGGTTCAACCTCGGGATGAACCTGGGCCGCGCCGCAGGCGCCGGCGTCGAGGATCACCTGCACATGCACATCGTCCCCCGCTGGGTCGGCGACACGAACGCCCTGTCCGTCTTCGGGGAGGTGAGGGTCATCTCCGAGGATCTCATGAAAACGAAGGAGGCGCTCCTGCCTCATTTCCGGAAATACGAGGAGGGGGTCGGGACATGAGATTCATCTACCTGTTGGTCATTCTTGCCTTTGCCTTCTTTTTTGTCACCTTTGCCTTCGAGAACCCGTACAACGTGTCGCTGAAGTACTACGGCTACCTCTACGCCGAGGTTCCGCTCTACATCATCGTGTTCGGCTTCTTCATCTGCGGGTTCGTCTTCGCCGCGCTGCTCGGCGCCATCGACAAGCTCCGCATGACGCTCCGGATGAACAAGCTCTACAAGAAGATCGACGACCTGGAACAGAAGAACCTCTCCCTCCTGCGCGGGTCCTCCACACAGCCGCCGCTTCCGCCGGCGGGGGTGATCTAAACCCGAAGCCTGTCCTTGACCTGCCGGGACTCCATGAAATTCATTGCCGACCGATCCCTGGGGCGCCTGTCGCGATGGCTGAGAATGCTCGGCTTCGACACGGCGTACTGGCGCGGCGAGGCGGACCGCGCGTTCCTGCGCGCATCCGAGCCGGAGGGCAGGGCGGTCCTGACACGGCGCCGGGACGTCCTCGCCCGGCAGCACCCCGGCATCGTCCTGTACGTGGAGAGCGACCGGGTGGAGGACCAGGTCGCCGAGGTCCTGCGGAAGCTGAACGTCAAACCGAACCCCGGCGCCTTCTTCACGATCTGCCTCGAGTGCAATGTTCCCCTGCATGAGGTGAGCCGGGACGAAGTGAGGTCGGAAATCCCCGATTACGTGTGCCGGACACAACGCGAGTTCACGCGTTGCCCGGGATGCAAGAGGGTCTACTGGCCCGGCACGCACCGGGAACGGGCCCTGGAGACACTCCGTCGGATTTTGAAAGTGGATGCCAATGGCTCGACAGGCAAGAACGGATCTGAGGGTAAGGAGGGTAAGAGGGTAAGAGGGTAAGAGGGTAAGAGGGTAAGAGGGTAAGAGGGTAAGAGGGGGGTATCCAACCTCCTTACCTTCTCACCTTCTGTTTTTTCAGGTTGCGCAGTCGGCAGGGTCGCCCTTGATCTTCTCGATGGCGTGCTTGAGGGCGGGCAGGATGACGGCGAGGTTTTCGCGGACACCCCGGGGGCTGCCGGGAAGGTTGACGATGAGGGTCTGCCCGCGGATGCCGGCGACGGCCCGGGAGATCATGGCGTGGGGGGTCTTGAGCATGCTCTCCCGCCGCATGGCCTCGGCCATGCCGGGGATCTCCCGGTCGATGACCTTCAGGGTCGCGTCGGGCGTCACGTCCCGGGGGCTCACGCCCGTGCCGCCCGTCGTGACGACGAGGTCCAGCCCGCGGACGTCGGCGAACTCGACGAGCTTCGCCGAGATGATCTCCGCCTCGTCGGGGACGACCTCGGAGTGCACGGTCTCGATCCCGACCTCCCGTAGCATCCGAATCGCCTCCGGGCCGCTCAGGTCCTCGCGCTCCCCGCGGGACCCCTTGTCGCTCAGCGTGAGGACCCCTGCCTGGATCAACCCTTTTCTTCCTTTTCCTTTCGGGCCGCGGCGATGACCTTGTCGGCGATCATGGGCGGCACTTCCTCGTAGTGGGAGTGGCTGTAGGTGAACGTCCCGCGGCCGCTCGTGATGGAGCGAAGATCCGGGGCGTAGCGCAGGATCTCGGCCAGGGGCACCTGCCCCTTGATGATCTGGTTGTGGCCCTTGGGTTCCATGCCGATGACCCGTCCACGCCGCGAGTTCAAATCGCCGATCACGTCACCCATGTACTCGTCGGGGATCTCGATGTCGATGTTGACGATGGGTTCGAGCAGGGTCGGGTTGCACTGCTCCACGCCCTTCTTGAAGCCCATGGAACCGGCGATCTTGAAGGCCATTTCGGACGAGTCGACGGTGTGGAAGGAGCCGTCGAAGAGAGAGACCCTCACGTCCACGACGGGATAACCCGCCAGGACGCCTTCCAGCATGGCCTCGACGATGCCCTTCTCGACGGCGGGGATGAAGTTCCGGGGGATCGCGCCGCCGACAATCTTGTCGACGAACTCGAAGCCGCCGCCGCGGGGCAGCGGCTCGATCTCGAGCCACGTGTCGCCGAACTGGCCGCGCCCGCCGGACTGCTTCTTGTAGCGGCCCTGGACGGTCGTCTTGCCCTTCAGGGTTTCCTTGTAGGGGACCTTGGGCGTCGTCAGGGTGACCTCGACGCCGAACTTGCGCTTCATCTTCTCGACGGCGATCTCGATGTGGACCTGCCCCATGCCGGAGAGGATGATCTCGCGGGTCTGCTCGTCGCGGCGGTAGTTCAGCGTGGGGTCCTCCTCGACGAGGCGGTTGAGGCCGGACATGATCTTCTCCTCGTCGCCCTTGGACTTGGGCTGGACGGCGAAGGAGATGATGGCGGGCACCGGCTGGACCTTTTCGTACTGGATCGGGTTCTTCTCGTCCGTCATCGTGTCGCCCGTGAAGGTCTCCTTGAGCTTCGCCACGGCGGCGATGTCGCCGGGGATGACGCCTTCCGAGGGACGCTGGGTCTTCCCGTCGAGGTGGAAGATGTTGCCGAAGCGCTCCGTCGACTTCCGGGTGGGGTTGAAGAAGGTGCCGTCGGAGCTCGCCGTTCCGGAGTAGACGCGGAAAAGGGTGAGGCGCCCCGCGAAGGGGTCCGAGATGGTCTTGAAGACAAAGGCGGAGAAGGGGGCCTTCTCGTCGGGGCTGCGCTTCTCCTCGGCGCCCGTGGAGGGGTTCTTGCCCTTCGCGTCGCCGCGGTCGAGCGGAGAGGGAGCGGCGGCCACGATCAGGTCCATGAGGGGTGCAATCCCGATGTTGCGGCCGGCGATCCCGCAGACGACAGGGATGAGGGAGCCGGAGACCACGCCCTTGCGGAGGCCCGCCTTGAGCTCCTCGGCGGTCAGCTCGCCGCTTTCGAGGTACTTGTCCATGAGCGCCTCGTCGCACTCGGCGATGTCCTCGGTCATGGCCTCACGGGCTTTCCTGGCCTCGTCGGCCATCTCGGCGGGGATGTCCCCCGCCTTCGCCTTCCCCTTGGCCTCGTCGAAGGAGAGGGCCTTCATCTGCATGAGGTCGACGATGCCCTTGAACTTGTCCTCGGCGCCGATGGGGAGGAACAGAGGGGTCGCTTTCTTGCCGATGATCTTGCGGACGCTCTCGATGGCATTCGCGAAGCTCGCGCGCTCGCGGTCCATCTTGTTGATGAAGATCAGGCGCGGCAGGCCGTACTCGTCGGACGCCTCCCAGACTTTCTCGGTCTGGAATTCCACCCCGCCCACGGCGTCGATCACGACGAGGGCCGCGTCGGCGACCCGGAGGCAGCTGCGGGTGTCCATGGCAAAGTTGGCGTCGCCGGGGGTGTCCAGGATGTTGATGCGGTGCTTGTCCCAGTCGACGAAGGCCGCGGAGGCGCTGATGGAGATGCGGCGCTTCTGCTCCTCGGGCTCCCAGTCCATGGTGGACGTGCCGTCGTCGACACGGCCCAGGCGGTCCGTTTTCCCGGCCACGAAGAGCATGGATTCGGCGATCGACGTCTTCCCGGTGCCGCCATGCCCGACGATCGCGATATTTCGAATGGACTTCGAATCGTACTTTGCCATAGAAGCTCCTTTCCCGCCTGCGCTCATCAACTAATATCCGCACCGTTTAGCCCAACGGACGTTTTAAAGTCAAGACAATTTTGGGAAAAACAGGCACAAAGCCCTTGACAGCATTTCGGCTTGACCGTATAAGCAAAATCTTACGGAAATCAGACGCGTGTCGTGAGTCGAAAGAAGTCTCAACCCCGACAAGAAGGTGCCCGATGGCAGCAAGGAAAACGAAGGAAAGGCACGTCAGCAAGATCCTGATCGCCAACCGCGGCGAGATCGCGCTGCGGATCATCCGCACGGCCATGGAGATGGGCCTCAAGACCGTTGCGGTCTACGAGAAGCCGGACAGCGAGGCCTACTTCATCCGGCTGGCCGACGAGGCCATCCTCATCGGAAACGGCCCCCGCAGGGATTATCTCGACGTGGAGAAACACATCTGGGCGGCCCGGAAAAGCGGCGCCGACGCCATCCACCCCGGGTACGGCTTCCTGGCGGAAAACCCCGATTTCTCCGCCGCCTGCGAGAAGGCGGGCATCACCTTCATCGGGCCCCCTCCCGCGGTGATCCGGGACCTGGGCAACAAGGTCGTGGCCCGGCAGATCATGGAAAAGGCGAAGATCCCCTTCGTCCCGGGCACGGGAACGCTCGAACCCGGGGAGGCGGGGATCAGGCAGGCCATCGAGTTCGGCAAGAAAGTCGGCTACCCCATCATGCTGAAGGCCTCCCTCGGCGGCGGCGGACGGGGCATCCGGAAGGTGGACGGCGAGTCGGACCTGCTCATGCAGCTTCCCGTTGCGCGGACCGAGGCCAAGAGCGCATTCAACGACGACAGTATCTACGTGGAGAAGTGTATCGAGGCGCCCCGCCACGTGGAGGTCCAGATCCTGGCGGACACGCAGGGCAACGTGATCCACCTGGGCACGCGCGACTGCTCGATCCAGCGCCGGCACCAGAAGCTCCTCGAGATCGCTCCGGCGGATTTGCCGAAGGACGTCCTGGAGAGGATGTACCAGGCGGCCATCGCCGCGGCGAAGGGCTCGAACTACGTCAACGCCGGGACGGTAGAGTTCCTGGTGGACTCCAAGACGAACGACTTCTGGTTCATGGAGGTCAACACGCGCCTGCAGGTGGAACACACCGTGACCGAGGAGCTCACGGGCGTGGACATCGTCCGGCAGCAGATCCGGATCGCCCGGGGAGAGGCCATCGACATCCCCGCCGAGCGCGTGCACATGCTGGGGAAGGCCGTCCAGGTGCGGATCAACGCCGAGGACCCGAAGAACAACTTCATGCCCGAGGGCGGCAAGACCGTCGAGGTCTACCATTCCCCGGGCGGGCCCGGCATCCGGCTCGACGGGCTGGTGTACCAGGGCTACAAGATCCCCACGGAGTACGACTCGCTCATGGTGAAGCTCACCTGCCGCGGCTACGACTGGAACGAGACGATCGACCGGCTCAAGCGGGCCCTTCTGGGATTCAACATCGTGGGGCCGAAGACGACCATCCCCTTCTACCTGGCGATCTGCGACGAGCCGGACTTCCGGGCGGGCCGGTTCGACACGAGCTACATCGAGACGCACCCCGAGATCTTCGGCTACCCGGAGACGGAGCGAGAGGTGGCGAAGCTCGCGAAGCTGATCGCCGAGATCCACGTCAAGAAGATCAATCCCTACGCATACTAGGGGCCAGGGTACCGGGTTCAGGGTTCAGGAAAAACAAGAGAAGACTATTCAAGAGAAAGACATGGCGAAGAAGACAGCACACCCGATCGACGAGAGAATCACCCCCCGCGAGCTGAAGGAGCACGGGGTCAAACCCGTCCTCGACAAGATCCGACGGTCGAAGGGCTATTTCATGACGAACACGGAGAGGGACCTCTCCCAGTCGGACTTCAAGAACCGGGTCCTGCCCCACACGCAGATGCTCGTGGCCGGGGAGCGCAACGCCTGCGGCTACTTCTCGATCGAGATCTCCGGCGGGGCCTCGATCCACGTGGACATGCTGCGCAAGCAGATCAACCCCTTCGAGAAGCTGCGGGTCCTCAAGTCCATGATGCCCGACACCCTGTTCCAGACGCTGGTCCGGGGGATCAACCTCTTCGGCTACCGGCCCTACCCGGACAACGTCGTCCGGCTGACGATCCAGCACTTCGCCGAGGTGATCGACGTGTTCCGCGTCTTCGACTTTCTCAACGACGTGCGGAACATGGTCCCCGTCTTCGAGGAAGTCAAGCGCGCCGGCCGGATCCTGGAGCCCGCCATCTGCTTCTCCACGGGGCCCGAGCACACCGACACCTACTACGTGAAGAAGGTGGGCGAGATCGTCGACATCACGGGCGAGGACATCATCCTGTGCATCAAGAACCACGCGGGGCTCGGAACGCAGAAGCGCATCGGGGACCTCGTGAAGGCCATCCTGGACCGGTACCCGGGGATGCTGATCCACTACCACGGCCACAACACCGACGGCAACGACATCGGACGCACCGTCGAGGCCGTCCGCAACGGGGCGAGGATCGTCAACGGCGGCGACCACTCCTTCACCGGGTTCTACGGGCCGCCCCCCCTGCTGACGATCGTGGAGACTCTCGAGGACTACGGCTACCCCTGCGTCGGGATCGACAAGCAGGCCGTCATCGACACGTCCAACACGCTGCGGCCCGAGCGCGAGTACTACAAGGACTTCGAATCGCAGTTCCTCGGCTTCGACCCCACCGTCCAGATTCACAAGCTGCCCGGAGGGGCCACGGGCTCGAGCTTCGAGCAGGCCGTGAAGGGAAACTTCCTGCACCTCATGCCGGAGATCCTCCAGCAGGAGCTCCCCAAGGTCCAGGTCGAACTCGGCAACTGGTGGAGCGTGACACCGGGCTCGCAGATCCTCTGGACCACGGCGGTCAACAACGTTCTGAAACGAGCCCGGTACAAGGACGCCAACGACGATTTGAAGAACTTGATGCTCGGCCGCTACGGCGAGCTGCCCTTCTACAAGCCCGCCGACTGGATCTACGAGGCCGTCTTCGGCCCGAACTGGAAGAAGACCGTCGAGCGCGACTACGGCTACCAGAAGATCGAGGACGTGGACCTGGCCATCGAGAAGCGCGTCCTGGAGAAGAGGCTGGAGCGCAAGGCCTCGGAGGAGGAACTGGTCCTGTACCTCCAGCACCCCAACGACGCGGTGAGCTTCTTCAAGTTCGAGGAGAAGTACGGCAAGGTCTGGGTCCTTCCGCCCAAGGTGTGGTTCAAGAAGGGCGGGTTCAACCTGGGAGACACCTTCGAATTCCCCGACGCCTACGGAAAGCTGCACTCGATCGTCATCGGTCCCCAGCGCAAGACCTCGAGCGGCGACGCGGTGACCTACCTCGTCATCGACCATCACCCCGAGCCGATCCTGACCGAGCTCGAGCAGGAGGGCGCAAAAGCGGAAGCGCGGAAGGTGACGCTGACGGCCAAGGAGATCGAAGCGCTGGCCAAGGCCGGAGACATCCGTTCGCCCATCAAGGGAACCGTCAACGAGGTCCCCGTCTCCGAGGGTGACGAGGTGTCGGCCGGGCAGGTCCTCATCGTGCTCGAGGCTATGAAGATGCTCAACAACGTCGTCTCGGCCATCAACGGGAAGGTCGTGGAGGTCCTCAAGAACCCCGGAGACCAGGTCGATGTGGGGGACCCGCTGCTGTCGGTCAAAAAGGCCCCGGAAGGGGAGGTGGGAAGCCACGGCGCCCGCCAGGGGAAGGGCTGATTTTGACCTCGAGTTATCCGTAATGTGTTGAATTAGTTTCGTTTCTATCGAGCCGAACGATTTCGGCTTGACAGGCCAACCGTTTGCGGGTATTTAGGACGCCTGCCTCCGGAATCCGGCTGTTCTTTCCGTTCGGGCCGGGGCTGTTTTCGACGCGGTGATTTGGGGGATGCGAAGTGTCCCTCGGCATCACGCGACGTCTTTCCTCCCGTACTTGTAGGGGGAAGCGGGAAGTCTCTTTTCCCGGTTTCCGAGTACAAAGAAAGGATGAGGATGAGCAATGCCGAAGCATTTTTACACCCTCCTGATCATCCCGCATAAGAAAAAGGATTCCGTCAAGAAGTTCCTCGCCACGCCGCATCATTTCCGCCTTGCCACAGCCGTGTCGGTGGTCCTGTTCTGTTTCTTCGGTTACTGTGCCGTCGATTACCTGACGATCAAGCTCGAGCAGATGGAACTCTCCAACCTGCGCAACCTCACCTCTACCCAGCAGGAGCAGATCGACACCCTCGAGGAGAAGATCTCCTTCTTCGAGAGGAAGCTCGCGGACCTGAAGCAGGTGGACGAGAAGATCCGCTCCATGGCGTCGGATCTGACCGGCAAGTCCCGCAAGGCACCCAAGAAGGAAGCGACGGCGGTGCGGGAACAGGCTCTGGGCGTCGGCGGGCCGATGCCGGCGGGCGAGGCCGGAGCCGACAAGCTGACGAACCTCAACCGGCACATGGACCGGCTGCTCGAGGACGCCTCCGCGCGCGAGCGAAGCCTGGCGGAGCTTCAGGAGTTCCTCCGTGCCCAGCGGAACATCGCGGCGGTGACGCCCAGCGTGTGGCCCGTCACGGGGTGGGTGACCTCCGAGTTCGGTCCCCGGTCCAACCCTTTCGGGAGCCGCAGGGAGTTCCACTCGGGGATCGACATCGCGACGAAGCTCGGCGCGCCCATCCAGGCGCCGGCCGACGGGATCGTGACCAACGTGGAGAAGAGGCCCGACCTGGGCCTCCTCATCCAGGTCGAGCACGGAAAGGGCATCTCGACCCTCTATGCCCACCTCTTCCGCTCCGCGGTCAGCAAGGGGCAGGTGGTCAAGCGGGGGGAGGTCATCGGGTACGTGGGCAACTCGGGCCGCAGCACCGGCGCCCACCTGCACTATTCCGTGAACCTCAACGGAGTCTATGTCAACCCCAGGAAGTATCTGCGCTGATTCCCTTTTGCGAAAAAATAGGGTATATTATCCAAAAATCCGGTAAGGGCTTACCGGGTTTTTTTTAGGCGGAACCATGCTGAATTTCATTCAAAAATTGTTCGGGACGAAAAACGAGCGGGAGCTGAAGCGGATCGCCCCCCTCGTGGACGAGATCAACCGCTTCGAGGCCCGCATCGCCCCGCTCACCGACGAGCAGCTCAAGGCCAAGACGGCCGAGTTCAAGGAAAGGCTCGCCGGAGGGACCACCCTCGACGACATCCTCCCGGAAGCGTTTGCCGTCGTGCGGGAGGCCGCCCGGCGGACCGTAGGGATGCGTCCCTTCGACGTCCAGCTCATCGGGGGCATCGTGCTGCACGAGGGCAAGATCGCCGAGATGAAAACGGGCGAAGGCAAGACGCTCGCGGCGACCATGCCCCTGTACCTCAACGCCCTCACCGGGAAGGGCTGCCACCTCGTCACGGTGAACGACTACCTGGCGAGGCGCGACGCGGCCTGGATGGGCCCCATCTACAACTTCCTGGGCCTCGCCGTCGGGGTCATCGTCCACGGTCTCACCGACGAGGAGAGGCGCGCCGCCTACGGGTCGGACATCACCTACGGGACGAACAACGAGTTCGGGTTCGACTACCTGCGCGACAACATGAAATTCGCCCTCGAGGACTACGTCCAGAGGGATTTCCACTACGCCATCGTCGACGAGGTCGACAGCATCCTGATCGACGAGGCGAGGACCCCGCTCATCAT
>CAZPCN010000048.1:0-15790 GCA_964585095.1 uncultured Syntrophaceae bacterium
CCAGCCCGCCGTCGTGAAGGTCACGTCGGCCTGCTTGTCCTGGAGCCGCTGGGCGCCGCCGGAGAAGGAGAGCCAGTCGACACTGGTGAAGTCCTTGTACGTGTAGCCGTAAACGCCCAGGATGTTGAGGGTGTCGACCTCGGTTCCGCTGCCGCGGTCGCCGGGGACGAGCCTCTTGCCCTTGATGTCCTTCACGGTCTTGATCTTCGAGTCGGCCCGCGCGACGATCTGGATCGTCTCGGGGTAGAGGGACGCGATGAACCGGAGGTTCTTGGCCGGCTTTTCCTTGAACTGCTCGAGCCCGTTGTACGCGTTGTAGGCCACGTTGCTCTGGACGAAGGCCGACTCGACCTGCTTGTCGCGGATCAGGTTGCAGTTTGCCACGGAGGCGTTTCCCGCCTGGGAGGTTACGACCACCTCGGGCACCGCCTGGCTCAGCGCCTGGGCCAGGATGCCGCCCAGGGGATAGTAGGTGCCTCCCGTGCCGCCGGTGGAAATGACGAAGAACTTCTTCTGCTGCGCGATCGACGTCCCCGCAAGGACGAGGGTCAGCGCCAGGACGATGGATACGACGAGGAATGCTCTCTTCTTCATCCAAAAACCCTCCTTATCAAGATGTTGGCTGAAATTCCCGATAGGATGCCGGCTGTGGCCCCTGTTGACGGTCGGTCCCGGGACCGGCTCTGCTCCCGGGATCGAACGGCCGCTTCGGGCCGATGGACCTGATTAGAATAAATCCTCCCCGTTGTCAAGATTTTCCTCGGCTATCCACAGGGTTCCATTCGTAAAATCCGTTACAAAACGGACACTTTTGCGTCGTGCAGATTTGCTCCGCCGTAAAATGTCCTTGATTTTTCAGATTCAAGATAATAAAAGATACCGTTCGATTCACCGCCGGCCCCGACGCGTCGCGGGCCGTATCGCACCGGGAGATTCGCGGATGATCCGATTCATCGAGGTCCACAAGTGGTTCAAGGACCTCCACGTGCTCAACGGCATCAACTTCCACGTCAAGCAGGGAGAGGTGGTCGTCGTCTGCGGGCCGTCGGGCTCGGGCAAGTCGACGCTCATCCGCTGCATCAACAGCCTCGAGCCCATCCAGAAGGGGCAGCTCATCGTCGACGGGATGGACCTGAGCGACAAGAAGACCAACATCACGAAGCTGCGCGCCGAGATCGGCTTCGTCTTCCAGCAGTTCAACCTCTACCCTCACCTGACCACTCTCAAGAACATCACGCTCGCCCCCATCAAGGTCCGGGGGATGAACAAGAAGGACGCCGAAGAGCTGGCCATGTCGCTCCTCGAGCGGGTAGGACTCACGGAGAAGCGGGACTCCTACCCCGCGCAGCTCTCCGGCGGCCAGCAGCAGCGAGTGGCCATCGCCCGGGCGCTGGCGATGAAGCCCAAGGTCATGCTCTTCGACGAGCCCACCTCGGCCCTCGACCCCGAGATGATCGGCGAGGTGCTCCAGGTCATGCTGGGCCTGGCCAACACGGGGATGACGCTGGTCGTCGTCACCCACGAGATGGGCTTTGCCCGCGAGGTCTCCAACCGCGTGGTCTTCATGGATTACGGCAAGATTCTCGAGGAGGCGCACCCCGAGGAGTTCTTCAAGAACCCGAAGCACGAGCGGGCGCAGCAGTTCCTGAAAGAAATTCTTTCACCCATGCACTAGGCTGAGCATCCGATTCCGGAGGAAAACCCAAAAAGGAGGATGGACATGAAGAAGATTCTGGCACTTGCACTGACCGTTGCCTTCGTGGCCGGCCTGGCGGGCATCGCCCTGGCCGAGGACACCTACGACATCGTCAAGAAAAGAGGCACCCTGATCGTCGGCACGAAGGACGCCTCGCCCGGGTTCGGCTACATCGATCCCAAGACGCGCCAGATCGTGGGCTACGACTGCGACTTCGCGGCCTACCTGGCCAAGAAGATGGGCGTGAAGCTCGAGCTCAAGGGCGTCACTTCGGCGGCCCGCATTCCCCAGCTCCAGGCGGGCAACATCGACCTCGTCATCGCGACGTTGACCTGGACGGCCGAGCGGGCCAAGCAGGTCGACTTCTCCTACACCTACTTCCTCACGGGGCAGAAGTTCCTCGTGAAGAAGGGCACCGTGAAGAGCCTCGCCGACCTCGACGGCAAGAAGATCGGCACGGCCAAAGGCACCACCTCCGAGCAGAACGCCTCCAAGGCCCTGCCCAAGGCGACGATCCTCTCCTTCGACGACTACCCCCAGGCCTTCCTGGCCCTGCAGCAGGGCAAGGTTGCGGCGGTGACGACGGACGAGTCGATCCTGGCCGGCATCCTAGGCAAGGCCCCCAACAAGGACCAGTTTGAGATCGCCGACATCCGGATCTCCGACGAGCCCTACGGGATCGCCATGCGCAAGGACAGCCCCAAGATGCTGAAGTTCGTCAACGACACGCTTCTCGAGATGGAGAAAAACGGCGAAGCCAGGAAGATCTGGGACAAGTGGTTCAACCCCAAGTCCGACCAGCCCATGGAGCGCGGCAAGTTCAAGATCACGGCGGACCGGAAGTAGCAGTCGTTTTTCACTCGAATCGTTTGTTCTGACCGGAAGCCGTCCGCACCCGCCATGCGGGAGGGTGCGGACGGCTCGTTTTTCGCGACCCCGCCGCCCGCTAGACGGGTGACGGGGATGAAACCAGCGGCAGCGGAAAGATGTTCAATTACCAGTTCGACTGGTCCGTCGTCCTCACCGGGCAGTATGCCCAGTGGATCGTCGACGGCATCAAGGTAACCATCCAGCTCTCGGCGGTGTCGATCGTCCTGTCGTTCCTGATGGGGCTTCTCATTGCCGTCATGCGCCTGAGCAACGTCGGGCCGATCCGCTGGTTCGCGCAGGGCTACCTCGAGTTCATCCGCAACACGCCCCTGCTGGTGCAGTTCTTCTTCTGGTACTTCGGCTCCTACCAGATCCTGCCGCAGGGCGTGAACGACTGGCTCAACGCCCGGGACTTCGAGTTCTCCGCGGCGGTCATCGCGCTGACGATCTACACCTCGGCCTTTATCGCCGAGGATATCCGCTCGGGCATCCGCTCCATCCCGAAGGAGCAGATGGAGGCGGCCCGCAGCTCCGGGTTCTCCTACGTTCGCTCCATGCAGTACATCATCCTGCCCCAGGCCGTGCGGCTCACGATCCCGCCGCTCATCAGCCAGTTCCTCAATCTCACGAAGAACTCGTCGCTGGCCATGACGATCGGTGTGGCCGAGCTGACGTACCAGGCCAGGCAGGTGGAGAGCTATACCTTCAAGGGCTTCGAGTCCTTCACGGCGGCGACCCTCGTGTACCTGACGCTGTCCGTCGTCATCACGGCCCTCGTGACGCTGTACGACAAGAGAGTTCTGTCTCCGACGGGGATGAAATAAACCATGGACGGCTGGTTCGGATTCCAGGTCATCTGGGACAACATCGAGCACTTCCTGGTGGGACGCTATCCTCACGGCCCCATCGGCGGGCTTGCGCTCACGATCTGGCTGGCCGTTGTGTCCTGCACCCTCTCGATCGTCATCGGCATCTTCACGGGCCTGCTGTGCGTCTCCCAGAACCGCTTTATCCGGTACCCGGTGCTGGCCGTCGTGAACACGATCCGGGGAATCCCGCTGCTCATGGTGATCTTCTGGATGTACTTTCTGCTGCCGGCCTTCATGGGGATGGTCGTGGAGGAGAGCTGGACGGTCATCGCGGCGCTCACCGTCTTCACCTCGGCCTACATGTCGCAGATCGTCCAGGCCGGCATCGAAGGCATCCCCAGGGGCCAGACCGAGGCGGGGATGTCGACGGGGCTGTCCCGGTGGAGGGTGATGGTTTTCATCGTCCTGCCCCAGGCCGTGCGGAACATGATCCCCTCCTTCGTGAACCAGCTCGTGTCGCTCATCAAGGACACCTCGCTCGCCTTCATCGTGGGCGTGGCCGAGCTCACCCACGTGGCCACCCAGGTGAGCAACCGCACGATGATCTACCCGGCCCAGATCTTCCTCTTCATCGCCGTCATCTACTTCATCCTCTGCTTCATGCTGACGAGCTACTCGAGGCACCTGGAGCAGAAGCTGGCCTACCGGAAAGGGATCTAGGAAGCTACAAGCCGCAAGCAACAAGGCCTGAAAATCCCCTTCTTTGCCGCCGTGTTCCGCTTCGCGGGGCGGCCCGGCATGGAACGAACCGGACATGGTTGCGCACCCTGACGGGATGTGCCCCCGGTCCCCCTTTTGCAAAGGGGGATGAAAGGGGGATTTTTTTGGCTTGACCTGTCCGCCCGTCAGACTTACTATCCGCCCGGCGCAAATTCTCCCGAAAGAGGCATGAGATGTCTGAAAGAAAACCATACGAGATCCCGCACGAGGTGCGGGCGCAGGTCATGGCGGGGCTGGCCCTGGCCTGGGACGGCCAGTGGTTTTTGAAGGTCCACGACAAGTTCGGGTGGGACACAGCGGCCGAGATCAACCTTCGGACGCGCCACGCCTTCGGCCGGATCGAGATGCGCAGCACCCTGATGGCGCTGGGGAAGAAGAAAGCTGACGGCCTGCGGGACGCCCTCGAGGTCTGGCAGGCCTACTTCCGGATGTTCGGGGCCGACCGCGGCGTCTTCGCGGGGGATTACGCCATCGAGGGGGACACGCTGACGGTGACGGTCCACAAGTGCGCGGCCCTGGAAGGGGCAAAACGGGCAAAGCTGGAGAAGGACGTCCAGGCCTGCCTCACCTGCGAGCAGCTCTGGCAGATCTGGTTTTCGGCCCTGCTGCCCGATCACGACGTGAGCCAGGTAACGATCGCCCGCATGGGCTTCGGCGACCCGGCCTGCCGCTTCCGCGTCACGGCGAAAGGAAAATAAAAAAGGGGGGTTGGGGCTTAAGCAAGAAATCTTCTTCCTTCCCTGTACCCTGACCCCTGGACCCTGTCCCCTTCCTCTAATCGGTCGCCCGTCGTGCCTGCTTGATGTGCCTCCGGGCGCGGATGAACTCGAAGACACTGGGCAGGACGGAGAGCACGATGATGGCCAGGATGACCATGGTGAAGTTGTTCTTCACGAAGGGGAGATTGCCGAAATAGTAGCCGCCGAGGATGAAGACGCACATCCAGGTGATCGCCCCGGAGATGTTGAAGGCGAGAAACTTCGGGTAGGTCATCTTCGCGATGCCCGCCACGAAGGGGGCAAAGGTCCTGATGATGGGCAGGAACTTGCCCAGAAAGACCGTCTTGCCGCCGTACTTCTCGTAGAAGTGATGCGTCCGCTCCATGTACTCCTGCCGCACCCAGCCTCGCTCCACGATCCTGGCCCCGACGAACCGGCCTGTCCAGTAGTTGACGTTGTCGCCGATGATGGCCGCAACGGTGAGAAGGACCAGGGTCGTCTGCAGATCGAGGGAGCCCCGGGCGGCGATGGTGCCCGTCACGAACAGCAGCGAGTCCCCCGGCAGGAAGGGGGTCACCACAAGGCCGGTCTCGCAGAAGATGATCGCGAACAGGATCAGGTAGATCCAGGTCCCGTAGGTCTGGATCAGACCGTCGAGGTGACGGTCGATGTGCAGAACGAAGTCGATGTAGTTTACTATGAATTCCATGGCGCAGGGCATAAGGCTAAAGGCTTAAGGCTGAAAAAACAAGAGCGAATATCGTGCCATCTCGGAGCCCTACCTTGGAATATTTTGCCCTTTGCCTAACGCCGTAAGCCCCAAGCCGTCACTTGATTTTGTCTATATCCGCTTCCCGGCCCACGACGACGAGCACCTCGCTGTCTTTGACGACAAAGCTGGCCGGGGGGATCATCTGGATCTTTTCCGTGAGCGTGTCGCGGACGGCAATGACGTCGACGTGATACCGGTTTCGCAGCTGCAGCTCGGCGATGGACTTGCCGATGAAGCTCGCGGGCGGCGCGATTTCGCAGATGATGTAGTCCTCGGATAGCGGGATGTAGTCCAGGACATTGGGCGACACGATGCTCTTGGCAACCTTGTCCGCCATGATTTTTTCCGGGATGATGACCTCGGTCGCACCGACTTTTTCCAGGATCAGCTTGTGGTCCTCGTTGGGGGCCTTGACGATGATGTTTTTCACCTTCATCTGCCGGAGGTGGAGCGTGATCAGGGTGCTGGCCGCCAGGTCCTCCCCGAAGGAGACAATGACGAGGTCGTCCTCGCGCAGGCCGATGGCGTTCATGATCTCCGGGTCCGTGCCGTCGGCGACGATGGCCTTGGTGGCGCAGTCCCTCACGTGCTGAACGGCTTCTTTCACCTTGTCGATGGCAATCACCTCGACGCCGCTCTTGCAGAGCTCCCTCACGATGTTGATCCCGAAGATGCCCAGCCCGACCACGACGACCCGCTTTTTCACGGCAGCGCCTCCTTACCCGACCATGACGGTCTCTTCCGCGTACACGACGGCTTTCTTGCCCTCCCGGAACGACAGCGAAAAGGCCAGTGTCAGGGGCCCCACCCTGCCCGCGAACATCATGAAAGCGATCATCAGCTTCTGGAAGTCCCCCAGCTTCGGCGTGACCCCCATGGAGAGGCCCACGGTGCCGAAGGCCGAAACGGTCTCGAAGATATACTCCACGAACCGCTGCCGCTCCATCGGTCCCGACTCCATGTGCCCTGCCGCCATGACCGCCGCAACGACAAAGAACACGGAGAGCATCGAGGCCAGGGTGATGGACAGCGTCCGGCCGATCAGTTCCTTCGGCACGGTCCGGTTGGCGACGGTCACCTCCTCGCTCCCCCTCCAGCGGTTCAACATCATGAGCAGCAGCAGGGCGAAGCTCGTCGTCTTGATCCCGCCCGCGGTCGAGCCCGGCGAGCCCCCGATGAACATGAGCACCAGCATCATCAGGATCGTGGCGTTGGTCAGCTGCCCGATGTCGACGGTGTTGAATCCCGCCGTGCGGGGCGTGATGGATTGGAACAGCGAGACCAGGACCTGCGTCTGCGGGGAGAGGCCCTTGAGGATGTAGTCATCCTCGAAGGACCAGAACAGAACCGCCCCGGCGATAATGAGGCCCGCCGTGGTCGCCAGTACGATCCGGCTGTGAAGCGAGAGCCTGGCGTTGCGGTCTTTCAGCCGCGCAACGACCTCGTGGTGAACCACGAAGCCGATCCCTCCGAGGATGATGAGCATCATGACCGTGAAGTTCAGCAGCAGGTCCCCCTGATAGCGGACAAAGCTGTCCGGGAATAGCGAAAACCCGCAGTTGTTGAAGGCCGAGATGGAGTGGAACACGGCATAGTAGAGCGCCTGGCTTCCAGGAAAGTCCATGGAGAAGCGGATGAAGAGCAGAAGCGCACCCGCGGACTCGATGATGAGCGTGGAGAGGATCACGGATTTCAGGATGAAAAAAAAGTCCCGCCGGGGCGTGTGCAGGAATGCACTCTGGACGATCTCCCGCCCCTTGAAGGAAATGCCGCGGCCCATGATCCCGAAGAGAAACGCCGAAAACGTCAGGATACCCAGCCCGCCCACCTGGAAAAGACAGATGAGGACGATCTGCCCCGCCGTGGTGAGATCGGTGCCCACGTCCACCGTGGCAAGTCCCGTCACGCAGACGGCCGAAGCCGACATGAAGAGGGCATCGACGAAACGAATGCCCCTTGTCGATGCGAAGGGAAGCCACAGCAGGATGGCGCCGGCCAGGATGACGCCCGCGAAGCTGAGGATGAAGATCCTCGCCGGCGAGAGGTGTCGAGTAAAAAACGGTCCCAGCCTCAGGGGCTCACTGTTGTGCATAGGCCGGATAAAAAAACACGCCTTCACCGTGCATCAAGGAAGAAGGCGCTTTCATTTCGGCTGTTTATACGCCCGCAGGAACCTGCCGTCAACAGAAACTTTTCGCGGTCTCCCTCCTGCTCCCCGTGAGAAGCGCCGTCCTCCCTTACAGGCCGGCTGCAGGAAAGGCCGCGAGGATCTCCCGGAGAAACTCCCCCGGGAGCACTCCCGTAAGGAGCGTCACGAGCGCCGCCGCGCCGATGAAGCCCGCCAGGAGCGGCGCCCCCGGGCGGATCTCCAGGCGGCCCGCGTCGTCGCGCATGTACAGGACCGCCACGACCCTCAGGTAGTAAAAGAGGGAGACAACGGTCATCGCGAGGGCCACGAGGACCACGGGAAGTTGCCCCGCGTCGATGCCGGCCTTGAACAGGGTGAACTTGGCGAAGAACCCGCCCGTGGGCGGCAGGCCCGCAAGCGAGACCATGAATACCGCCAGGGCGAAGGCGAAGAGCGGCCGGCGCGAGGCGAGCCCCGAGAGGTCCTGGATCTGCAGGCGCCCGCCTTCGCGGCGCTCGAGGGCAACGGCGGCGGCAAAGGCCCCCAGGTTCATGAAGAGGTAGACCAGGAGGTAGAAGGTCAGGGCCGCCCCGCCCTGGGCCGGCAGGGCCGCAAGGCCGATGAGCATGGTGCCCGCCTGGGCGATGCCGGAGTAGGCGAGCATCCGGACGAAGCCGCTTTGCCGGAGCGCGGCGAGGTTGCCGACGATCATGCTGGCCGCGGACATGGCGAGGACGGCCTGCGTCCAGAACGCCGGGCCGGGGCCCGGCAGGGAGAGCCCCAGGCGAAGCAGCACGGCGAAGGCGGCCACCTTGGGCGCCACGGAGATGTAGGCGGCCACCGGCACCGGGGCCCCCTCGTAGGCGTCGGGGGCCCACATGTGGAAGGGCACGGCAGCGATCTTGAACCCGACTCCCGCGGTCACGAGGGCCAGGCCCGCGAAGGCCAGGGCCGGCTGCGCGAGGGGATGCGACAGCGCGGAGAAGCCCGTGGTCCCCGTCGCGCCGTAGTAGAGCGCCAGGCCCAGCAGGAAGAGGGCCGACGCGAAGCTGCCGAGGAGGAAGTACTTCACCGCCGCCTCCATCCCGTCGCGGGACGCCCGGTTGGAGCCGACCAGGACGTAGAGGGGCAGAGCCAGCGTCTCGAGCCCCAGGAAGAGCACGAGCAGGTCCCGGCTCGCGGCCATGACGTGCATGCCGATCAGGGCGAACAGGGTGAGTCCGTAAACCTCCCCGCCCTCCTGCTCCCCGGCGGTCCCGTCGCGGGAAAGCAGGACGGCCGCAAGGGCCGCCAAATCCGTCAGGGCGAGAAAGATCAGGGTCGCATCGTCCTTCACGATCAATCCGTCGAAGCCCGTCATGCCGGCCCCCTTGAAGAGGATCGGGATCGTCGCAAGGGAGACGGCGACGGCGCCGGTCGCACAGGCGGCGGCCCTTCGGCGGCCGGCCGCGCCGGCAAAAAGGAGAATCCCCGCAGCCGCCGCAAGCAGGACGATCTCCGGCAGCAGGCTCACGAGGTTAACGTCGGGGATGCTGAAGGCCATGGGTACCTCCCTCCGCAAGGATTTTCATGTCCGCCGACGCCAGAGCCTCGCGGGAAGGGGCCTGCGCCGAGACGGCGATGATCTGCCGTGCCGCCGGCTCGAGGCGGTCCGTCAGGCCCGCCGGGAAGAGGCCGATGAAGAACATGGCCAGCACGATGGGCGTCATGACGATCTTCTCCCGCAGCGAGAAGTCCCCGAAACCGGTTTTTTCCGGCGAGCGGTCCGTCTCGAAGAGAACGCACTGCGTCATCCAGAGCAGGTAGATGGCACCGAGGACGATCGAGGTGGCGGCCAGGGCCCCGAGCCACCAGGCGTACCGGAAGCTCCCCAGCAGCAGCAGGAACTCGCCCACGAACCCGTTGAGCCCCGGCAACCCCACGGAGGACAGCATGGTGATGACGAAGAAAGTCGCCAGCACGGGCGTGCGTCCTGCCAGCCCCCCGAGCCGGTCGAGATCCCGCGTCTTCTTGCGCTCATAGAGGGCCCCCACCAGGATGAAGAGCGCCCCCGTGCTGAGGCCGTGGTTGAGCATCTGGACGATGCCGCCCTTCAGACCCGCCAGGTTCAGGCAAAAGACGCCCACGACGATGAGCCCCATGTGGCTCACGCTGGAGTAGGCCACCAGCCTTTTCAGATCCTTCTGGGCGAAAGCCACGAGCGCCCCGTAGACGACGCCGATGAGCCCCAGGGTCATGACAGCGGGCGTGAAGAAGGCCGTCGCCTCGGGAAAGAGGGGGAAGCAGAAGCGCAGGATGCCGTAGACGCCCATCTTGAGGAGCACCCCGGCCAGAAGGACGCTCCCCGCCGTGGGGGCCTCCACGTGGGCGTCGGGCAGCCAGGTGTGGAGGGGGAAAAGGGGCACCTTGACGGCGAAGGCGACGAAGAAGGCGGCAAAGAGCCAGTACTGGTGCGACGCGGGCACGCGGAGGGTCATCCAACGGGTGATGTCGAAGCTCGGGCCGCCCCCCTGCGACTGGGCAAGGAAGGCCATGACGATGAAGCCCACAAGCAGAAAGAGGCTCCCCGCCACGGTGTAGAGGATGAACTTGACGGCCGCGTAGCGCCGGTTGTCGCTCCCCCAGATGCCGATGATGAGGAACATGGGGATGAGCATGGCCTCCCAGAAGACGTAGAAGAGAATCGCATCCAGGGCGGCGAAGACCCCCAGCATCCCCGCCTCGAGGACGAGGAAGCAGATGAAGTAGGCCTTGACCTTCTGCCCGACGCTCTCCCACGACACGAGAACGGCCGCCAGCGACAAAAAGCCCGTCAGCGGCAGCAGGAAGAGCGAAAGCCCGTCGATCCCGAGGTGCCAGGCGATCCCCAGCGCGCCGACCCAGGGGCGGTACTCGACGAACTGGAACCCCGGCTCCCCTGTCCGGAAGAGGAACAGGGGGACCAGTGTTGCGAGAAACGTCGCGAGCGCGGCGCCGAGCGCCACGGCGCGGGCCCACCGCTCGTCCAGCGCGAGCACCAGGGCGCTTCCCGCCAGGGGAAGGGCGATCAGGACGGACAGCAGGGGGAAGTCATTTGTCGTCATCTCAGAGACCTCCGACGAAAAAGACGGTGAGGGCAATCAGGGCGAAGGCCCCGGCGATGAGCGAGACGGCGTAGTGCCGCAGCTCGCCCGTCTGCAGCCCTGCCGCGATCCGGCCCAGGGCCATGGAGAGGGATCCCAAGCCGTTGACGGCGCCGTCGATGACGCGCGTGTCGACGACGGCCGCGAAAAACCGGGCGCCCGCCTTCAGGGGCCTCACGAGAAGCGCATCGCAGAGCCGGTCGATGCCGAAACCGCCGGCCAGGACGGCCGGGTCCGCGGGGCGGCGCGCCTTCGTGAAGAGCCGGATCGCGACGGCCAGCGCCGCGAGGACGGCCAGGGACTGCAGGACCGTGAGGGCCACCTCGAGGGTGTGCGACGCGGCCGCTGCGGGCGCCGCGCCGGGCATTCCCAGGAACCGGGAAAAGAACGTGTCCTGCGTGAAGAGCGGCAGCCCCGGGAGCCCCGCGAGCAGCGCGAAGACGGCCAGAACGGCAAGGGGGGCCACGATGACGGGCCCCGGCCGGTGGGGGTGCCCCTCGGCGCGCCGAGCGCCGAGAAAGGCCGAGAGAAGCTTTGCCGAGTAAAGGGCCGTCACGAGGGCGCCGCCGAAGGCGGCCAGCCAGAAGAAGACCCCGTAGCGCTCGAAGCCCCCCCAGAGGATGGCGTCCTTGCTCACGAACCCCGAAAGGGGGAAGAGCCCCGCCAGGGCCATGAGCCCCGCGATGAACGTAACGGAGACGGCAGGCAGGTCCTTCAGGAGGCCCCCCATCCGCGAAAGGTCCTGCTCGCCGTCGAGGGCGTGGATCACGGCCCCGGCCGCGAGAAAGAGGAGCCCCTTGAAGATACCGTGGGTCAGGAGGTGGAACATGCCGGCGGCCCAGAGACCACATCCGAGGGCCACGAACATGTAACCGATCTGGCTCACCGTCGAGTAGGCGAGCACCCGCTTGATGTCGCGCTGGCCCAGGGCGGAAAACGAAGCGTAGAGCGCCGTGACGAGCCCCACGGCGGCAATGACGGGCAGTACGGCGGGGACTTTCTCGAGGAAGGGCGCCATGCGGCACATGAGGTACACGCCGGCGTTGACCATGGTGGCCGCGTGGATCAGGGCCGAGACCGGCGTGGGGCCCTCCATGGCGTCGGGCAGCCAGACGTGGAGCGGGAACTGGGCCGACTTGCCCATGGCCCCCATGAAGAGCAGCAGGGCGACGGCGGCGACGACGCCCTCGGAGACGGCGGGGCCCGTCGCCAGGAGGCGGGCGAGGTCCCCGTAGTTCACCGTCCCGAAGGTCACGGCGGCCAGCAGGGTCCCCAGGAGAAACCCGTAGTCGCCGATGCGGTTGACGACGAAGGCCTTGCGGCCGGCGTCGCAGGCCGCGGTCTTCTCGTGCCAGAACCCGATGAGCAGGTACGAGCACAGCCCCACGCCCTCCCAGCCGACGAAGGTGACGACCAGGTTGTCGGCCAGCACGAGGACGAGCATGAAGAAGACGAAGAGGTTGAGGCAGACGAAGAAGCGGCGGTAGCCGGGATCGCCCTTCATGTAGTCGGCCGAGTAGAGGTGGATGAGAAACCCCACGAAGAGGATGACCATGACCATGACCATGGCGAGGCGGTCGAGCACGAAGCCTGTCTCGATGCGGAGCGCCCCGTCGGCAAGCCACCGCCAGAGCGTGACGGAGAACGCCCGGTCTGCCGGGCCGGCAAGCATCTCCGCCAGCAGGGCGAGGGCTGCCGCCAGCGCGAGGCCCACGGAGCCGACGGCGACGGCGGCGACGCCTTTTTCGCGCCACCGGGCGCCGAGAAGGCCGTTGGCGAGGGCCCCCAGGGCGGGCAGGGCGGGCAGGATCCAGATCGATTCGGACAGCATGGCGCTTACCCTTTCAGGACGTTGATCCGGCTCATGTCGAGGGTGCCGAGAAGCCGGTAGAGGGCCACGAGGATGGCAAGCCCCACGGCGGCCTCCGCGGCGGCCACCGTCATGATCATGAAGACGAAGACCTGCCCCTCCGTGCCATACAGGTATCGGGAGAACCCGGCGAGGATCAGGTTCACGGCGTTGAGCATGAGTTCCACGCACAGCAGCAGCACGAGGGTGTTGGAGCGGATGAAGAACCCCGCCGCCCCGATGGCGAAGAGGACGATCCCCAGTCCGACGACGTGTTCCAGGCTCATGAGGGCCTCCTTTTTTTCGTCCGGCTGATGAACATGGCCCCCACGGCCGCGGCCAGGAGCAGCACGGAGGTCAGCTCGAAGACGAGCAGGTGCCGGCCGAAGAGATCGAGCGCGATCTCGGCGACGCCGGGCGCGGGGCGAAGACCGCCTGCCGGGGGCGCGGGCGAAAAGCTCTTCCAGGCCCCCCAGGCCGCGGCCGCCGTGAGCCCGACCCCGGCAGCGCCCGCTGCCGCGGCGCGGGCCGAAGGCCTCCCGCGGGCAACGGTCCCCTTGAGATCGAGGAGCATCACGACGAACAGGAAGAGCACGAGGACGGCCCCGATGTACACGATGACCTGGAAGAGGGCCACCACGGGCGCCCCCATGAGGGCATAGAGGCCCGCCGTGGCCAGCATGGCCGCAAGCAGCGACATGACGCTGCCCACGGGGCTTCTCAGGGCGACAACCCCCAGGGCGGAGGCGACGGCCGCGGCGGCCAGAACCCAGAAGAGGGTCGTCTCGATCATGTCCTTCCCTCCCCCGCCCGGACCGGCGCGGCCAGCAGGCGCCCCGCGTCGCAGACGAGGGGGTCGCGGCCGGCGGCGGCCAGTTCGTACTCGGCGCTCATGACGATGGCCTCCACGGGGCAGGCCTCGACGCAGAGACCGCAGAAGGAGCAGCGGTTGAGGTCGAGGCGGTAGCGGGCCAGGGACCGGACGCCCTCGGGGCCCGTTTCGGCCGTGACGGCGATGCAGAGACTCGGGCAGATCTTCTCGCAGAGCCCGCAGGCCACGCAGCGCGGCGTCCCGTCCTCGCGGGCGACAAGCGCCGGCCGCCCCCGGAAACGCTCCGGGACGGGCCGCTTCTCGTCGGGGTACTGCACCGTGACGGGCTTGCGGAAAAACGTTTTCAGGGTCAGGGCCAACCCCTTCAGCAGGGCCTTGCTCATGTCAGTTCCTCACGAGAGGGTTACGGTCAGCGCCGCCGTCGCCATCAGGTTCGCGAAGGCAAGCGGCAGCAGCACCTTCCAGGAAAATCCCATCAGCTGGTCGTAGCGGATGCGGGGGAAGGTGGCCCTCACCCAGATGAACAGCGCAAAGACGAAGAACACCTTGACGAGCAGCCACAGGGGCGCCGGCAGCAGCGGGCCGTTCCAGCCGCCCAGGAAGAAGAGGCTCACCAGGCACGAGGCCAGCAGGATGTGGGCGTACTCGGCCATGTAGAAGAGCCCGAACTTCATGGAGGAATACTCCGTCTGGTAGCCGGCGACCAGTTCGTTCTCGCACTCCAGCAGGTCGAAGGGCGTGCGGTTGGTCTCCGCAGAGATGCAGACGAGGAACAGGAGGAATCCCAGGGGCTGCTTGACAATGAACCAGAGCCCCTCCTGGGCCTTCACGATCTCGACGAGGCTCATGGAGCCGGCGAGGATCAGCACGCCCACGACGGACAGCGCCAGCGGGATCTCGTAGCTGATCATCTGGGCGGCGGCCCGCAGCCCGCCCAGCAGCGAGTATTTGTTGTTCGACGACCAGCCGGCCAGCAGGATGCCGTAGACGCCCAGGGAGGACAGGGCCAGAAGGTACAGGACGGCAACGGGCATGTCCGCCACGACAATCGCCGGCGAGGCGGGCACGACGGCAAAGCAGGCCAGCACCGACACAAGCGCGATCGCCGGCGCCAAAAGGAACCAGAAGCGGTTCGCGTGGGAGACGGTCATGTCCTCCTTGAAGAAGAGCTTGATCCCGTCGGCGATCGGCTGCAGCAGGCCCCCGGGGCCCACGCGGTTCGGTCCCAGCCGGATCTGGAAGAAGCCCAGGAAGCGTCTCTCCATGAGGGTCATGTAGGCCACGAGGCCCATGATGGCCGAAAAGATGAGGACGATCCGCACTGCGCCCCACAGGAAATCCGTTGTCGTCATGGCTCGATCCTCGCAATGGCCGCCGGCACGACGCCCCCCTCCGGCCGGGTGAGGGAAAGACCTGCGGCGCTGCCCGCCGCATGGCGCAGGAGGAGCCGGTTGCACGGCACGGCCGCGTCCCGCTCCGCTTCGGCCCGGGCGGTGCCGAAGGGGGTCCGCACCTCCACGATCTCACGCTCCGCAAGCCCCATGCGCTCGAAGTCCCCGACGCTCATCACGACCCGGAGGCCCCGGCGCAGTTCCGCCAGATCGGGGCTCCGTCTCGACAGGATCGCATCCCCGAACAGCGAGGGCACCGCCTCGAGGCGGAAGGGCATCCCCTGCACGTCGACTTCCGGCACGGTGGCAGGCAAGGAGGCCGTCGGTTTCGTTGTCTCAGGCGAAAGGAGGATGTGGGGGGCGGCTTTGCCGCCCAGGGCCGCGGCGAGGTCCCGGAGGATCTCCCCGTCCTGCCGGGACTTCCCGAAAGGGGGCAGCACGGGGCGCAGGGTGTGCTTCTCCCCCAAAAGCGACAGGACGGCCCCCCCCTTCTCGTGAAGAAGGGCCGAGGGCAGCACCGCGTGCGCCAGGCCGGTGACGGCCGTCTCGAAGGGCCCCTGGCATACGATGCAGTCGAGCCGCTCCAGGGCCGCGCGCACCCGTTGCGGGTCCGGCATGCTCTCGAGGGGATCCTCCCCCAGGAGGTAGAGCGCCCGGATGCGGCCGGCCTCGATTCCCTCGAGAAGCGACAGCCCGTCGACGGGCCCGTCGCTGGAGGTAAATCCCGCCTCGAGCATGGCGCCGGCGCTGTTGACCTGGCCGCCCAAGGGCACGACGGCCCGGACCCGGTCCTGCAGGAAGGCCGCCAGGCGCGCCTTCTGC
>CAZPCN010000049.1:0-15479 GCA_964585095.1 uncultured Syntrophaceae bacterium
CGGGCCGTCGACATGGTCCTCGACCTCGCCCAGCACAAGGGCGATCGGAAGATTTACACCTACGGGCCCCTGATCCACAACCCCCAGACGGTGGAGCTTCTGAAGAAGCGCGGCATCATCCCCGTGCAGGAGCTCGACGGCATCGAGGAGGGCACGACCGTCATCATCCGCGCCCACGGCATCTCTCCCCAGGAGCGGGAATCCCTGAAGAAAAAGGGGGTTATGATCGTCGACGCCACGTGCCCGAAGGTGGGGCGCGTCCAGTCGGTGATCAAGAAGCACGCCGCGCAGGACTACCGGATCGTTATCGTGGGAGACGCCGAGCACCCCGAGGTCAACGGCCTGCTGGGATACGCCGCCGGCCGCGGCGTCGTCGTCAGCAAGCTCGAGGATGCCGGGCGACTGCCGGCGATGGAGAAGGCCTGCGTCGTGGCCCAGACCACGCAGAGCCCCGACGAGTACCGGGCCATCGTCGAGAAGATCCGGGGCCGCGTTCCCGAGACGGTGGTCTTCGACACGATCTGCGACTCCACGGAGAAACGCCAGGCCGAGATCAAGGAACTCGCCTGCGCCATGGACGCCGTCTTCATCATCGGGGGGCGCAACAGCGCCAACACCCAGCGCCTGGCCCAGATCTCGGAGTCCATGGGCACCCCGACGTTCCACGTCGAGACGGCCGAAGAGATCCGGGGCATGGCGCTCGACCGGTACAACCGCATCGGGATCTCCGCCGGGGCCTCGACGCCGAACTGGATCATCGAGCGCGCCGTCGACACGATCCAGAACGCGCGGCTGGGGGCCGACGCGCGGGGCTGGTTCTTTACGCTGTGGCTCGCCTCCGTGCGTACCGACATCTACTCTTCTCTCGGCGCGGCCTGCCTGGCCCTCGCGGCGCAGTACCTCCAGGGGGTCTCCTTCAGCATCCTGCAGCTTCTCATGGCGTCCTCCTACGTGTTCTCCGTCCACACCCTCAACCGCTTCGTCGACCGGGAGGTCAGCGGCCTGCGGGGGACCTTCCGGGAGGAGGCCTACGCGAAGCACACCCGGGTCTATGTCGTCGCAGCGTTACTGTGCATGCTCCTCTCCCTGGGGCTGGCCTACATGATCGGGTTCGTGCCCTGGCTCATGCTCTCCTGCGTCTCCGTCGTGGGGGCCCTGTACAACATGCGCGTCTTCCCGAAGGGGTGGCGCTTCCGGAGGCTCCGGGACCTGCCGGGCACGAAGAATTTCTTCATGGCCTCCGCCTGGGCCCTCGTCATCGCCGTGATTCCCTACGTGGGCTGGCCGCTCGACATCTCGGCGGACATGATCGTGGCGGCCCTCTTCATCTTCTCGATCGTGTTCGTCCGGTCGTCCCTGTCGGATCTCATCGAGATCCAGAGCGACCGGCTTCTGGGTCGAGAGACCATCCCCGTCGTCATCGGCGAGAACAGGACCCGGAAACTCCTTGATGCGGTCTCCCTGTTCCTGGCCCTGCTGCTCGTGCTCTCGTACCCCCTCAAGTGGACGACATCGCTCAGTTTCACGCTGTTTCCCTGCGTATATTACATGTGGATTTGTTTCGAGCTTTGTGATAGAAAAACGGCGCTTTCGGCGGCCGTGATCAACGGACTGCTGGAAACCAATTATGTTCTCGCGGGGTTATGCACGGTCGGCTGGCTTGTGACCCTGCGGATGCTCGCGTGAGGACAGGGGGAACCTTGAGAAGAAATTCCGCAGCGGCCCTGGTGGCCGTGGCCGTCTTGACTGCCTGGGTCCTGGCCGGTTGCGAGGGGCTGCGGTTCGTCCAGACGGCCGAGGAGGCGAAGGACTTCCACCCGAAGAGCATCGGGGTGCTGCCCGTCGATGTGGGGATCTACAAGGATGCCCAGGGGAAGGTCGACGGCATCATCACCGAGGTCCTGGTCGGCACGAAGTGGTACACCACGGTGATCGGCGGCGAGGAGATCCGCAAGCGGATCGAGGCGAACGAGGTTCTCCGCAAGTCCGTCGACGTTTATCTCGCGAAGCTCCGGGAGTTGAACTTCTCGGACCCGGAACTCTGCAAGGTGATCGCCGAGCTCTGCGGGATCGAGGCCATCCTCATCCCCACCGTGGACGTGTGGGAGTACACCATGCTCGCCGGCGACAAGATCGCCCGGGTGGGCATTTCCATGCGGCTCGTGGACACGAGGTCGGGAAAGACCATGTGGAAAGCCGGGCACCAGGTCACGGAAGAGTACCGGTTCCTGAAGCCGGAGCTCACCGGCATGGGGCGCTCCATGATCCGCAAGATGGTGGACCGGATGCCGCATTGAGCGGGGCAGAGCCCCGCGGGGTTCGGGTATCGGGTATAGGGGATCGGGAGGAATCAGCAGAAGCAAGAGACATATCGCGTTTCGTGGTTATATTAGATTTCGAAAGACGTGCTCAGGGTATTCCCGGGACCTTGAACCCGGGGCTCGGAACCCGGCACGACATCGGGAGTGTCATGATGAAAGAGAAAGTCCAGGCTGCGCTCGAACAGGTTCGGCCCAGCCTCCAGCGTGACGGGGGGGATGTGGAACTGGTGGATGTGACCGAGGACGGGATCGTGAAGGTGAAGCTCACGGGCCGCTGCCACGGCTGCCCCATGTCCCAGATGACCCTGAAGATGGGCATCGAGCGGTTGCTGAAAATGAACGTCCCGGAGGTGAAGGCCGTCGAGTCCGTGTAGGACGGCGGTTCGCAACCCGGCAAGCGAATATTTACACGAAGGAGTTTCTGGAAATGGCCTACGTCATCAGCGATGAGTGCATCGCCTGCGGGAGCTGCGAGGAAGAGTGCCCCGTCGAGGCGATCAGCGAGGGCGACGAGAAGTACGTCATCGATCCGAACCTCTGCACCAACTGCGGGGCCTGCGCGGATGTCTGCCCCGTCGAGGCGATCAGCCCCGGCGAAGAGGAATAGTCCCGCCGCTCCGGCCTTTGTGAGACGAGGGGAAGGGCACCCGCTCCCCTCTTTCTTTTTTGTGGCCGTAACCCCGGCGGGAAGGAGAACCCGGTTCGTCCTGGGAGGATAGCCGATCGGTCATGGCGGGGAGGTTCATCACCTTTGAGGGCGTCGAAGGGTCCGGAAAGACGACCCAGATCCGGCTCGCGGGGGAATTCCTGCGGGAGAGGGGGCTTGCGGTCGTCATGACCCAGGAGCCCGGCGGCACGCCGCTGGGGGACCGGATCCGCGAGCTTCTGCTCAACCGCGGGGGGTTCGACATCTCGGGCGAGGCCGAGGTGTTTCTCTTCGCCGCGGCCCGCGCCCAGCACACCGGCGCCGTGATCCGCCCCGCCCTGGAGGCGGGCAAAATCGTCCTCTGCGACCGCTATGCCGACGCCACCATCGCCTACCAGGCCTACGGGCGGGGACTGCCCCTGGAGCCCGTGCGCGAAATCTGCCGCATCGCCTCGGGGGGGCTTGCGCCGCAGCTCACCCTCCTGTTCGATCTGCCCGTCGAGGAGGGCCTCGAGAGGGCTTTCCGGCGGATCGCCGGCCGCGAGGGGGGTCTCCGCGAGGACCGCTTCGAGCGGGAGCACCTCGATTTTCACCGGCGCATCCGCGAGGGCTACCTCGCCATCGCCCGGCAGGAGCCGGGCCGGGTCAAGGTTCTCGACGCCTCGAAGGGAATCGAGCCCACCCGGCAGGCAGTCCAATCCGCTCTCTCGGCGTTCCTGGGGGTGTGACCCATGTCGTTTGCGAACCTCTACGGCCAGAATGGACCCATCGACGTCCTGAAACGCGCCGTCGAGAAGCGGCGCGTGCCCCACGCCTTTCTCTTCTACGGGGCCGAGGGCGTCGGCAAGCGAACAACGGCGCTCGTCCTGGCCAAGGCCCTGAACTGCGAAGCCGGGGGCGCCGACGCCTGCGACGCCTGCCCCTCCTGCCGCAAGATCGACGGGGGCAACCACCCCGATCTCATCGTGATCGAGCCCGACGGGCAATTCATCAAAGTGGCCGACATCAAGGAGCTGCAGGAGCGGATGCGCTTTCGCCCCCTCGAGGGGGCCCGGCGCGTCGTGATCATCGACGACGCCGAGCGCATGAACGCCACGTCGGCCAACTCCCTGCTCAAGACCCTCGAGGAGCCGTCGGCCGTCAACGTCTTCATCCTCGTCTCCTCGCGCCCGCACCTGCTGCCCATGACGATCCTGTCGCGCTGCCACCGCCTGCGCTTCAACCCCGTTCCCCGGGACGTGATCGTCTCCTTCCTGGAGCGGGAGCACGGCCTTGCACCCGACAAAGCCCTGATCCTAGCCTCGTCGTCCGGGGGGAGCATCGGCCGGGCCCTCAGCCTGAACCGGGACGACTACATCGCCCTGCGGGACGGCATCCTGGACCGGGTCGCGCGGGGAAGCCTGGACCCCCTGGCATGCCTGGCCCTGGCCGGGCGCCTGGCCGGGGAGAAGGAGGACATCCTCGAGGCCCTCGACATCCTGAAATCCTGGTACCGGGACCTGCTCGTCTTCCGGGAAACGGGCGGTGCCGGGGCACTCGTTCACCACGATCGGGCCGGCGACATCGGCCGCCTTGCGCCCGCGATGAGCGGGGAGTCGCTCCTGGGGGCCGTCCGGGGGATCCGCACGGCCGCCGAGGCCATCGAGCGCAACGCGAATAAACCATTGACTTTGGAGACGATGGTCTTTACATTGTTTGCCGACAAGGCCAATTTCGTTGAGGATTCCCGCCGCGGCCCCCGCGCCGCAGGGCCGGGAAGGTGATTTTGACGTGAGACATATCGTAGGCGTCCGGGCGGAGAAGGAGGGGCGGGTCCTCAACTTCCAGACCCCGGACGATACCCTGAAAAAGAACGACACGGTCATCGTCAACGCGGAGAACGGGCTTTGCGTGGGGGTGGTGGCGACGGAGAGCAAGGCCGTCCCCCTGCACCTGCTGCCGACGGATATCCGGAGCATCGTCCGCAAGTGCACCGACGAGGACCTTCGCACGCTCGAGCAAAACCGCAAGCTCGAGCGCGACGCGCGGGATTTCTGCTTTGGCCGCATCCGGGAACGCCGCCTTCCCATGAAGCTCATCGGCGTGGAGTGCCTTTTCGACCGCAGCAAACTGATCTTCTTCTTCACCGCCGAGAACCGCGTGGATTTCCGCGAGCTGGTGAAGGACCTCGTCCAGAAGTTCAAGACGCGGATCGAACTGAGGCAGATCGGGGCCCGCAACGAGTCCCGGATCTTCGGCGGGCTCGGGGTCTGCGGCCAGAAGATCTGCTGCACCAGTTTCCTCTACAACCTCGACCGCGTGTCCGTGAAGATGGCCAAGGAGCAGAACATGCCGCTCAACCCGGAGAAGATATCGGGGTTGTGCGGCCGCTTGATGTGCTGCCTGGCCTTCGAGTACGACTCGTACCTGGACATGAAGCGCGGGATGCCCAAGTGCGGCAAGCGCGTCGGGATCGCCCAGGGGGGATCGGGCAAGGTGATCCGCCAGAACATCCTCAAGGGAACCCTGGCCGTCTACACCGAGGAGGGCAAGGAAGTCGAGGTCGAGATCAAGGACCTCAGAGAGCCCCAGCCCCTGCCGAGCCCGGCAGCCGAGGGACCGCCGCCCAGAGGCCCGAGAAACCCGGGCAGGGGACAGCGCTGAGCTCCCCCGTCACGACCCGCCGCGCCCCGGCCGGGGGCGCGTCCCGACCACCGATTCCAACTCCAGCGATGGCAGCACCCTGATCCCCCTTCGCGGGGATCGGGCGGGGGGAAAGAAAGGAGAACCAAGCCGTGTCCGAGAACGTCTTTTACGTCACGACGCCCATCTACTACGTCAACGCCTCGCCCCACATCGGGCATGCCTACACGACGATCGTGGGCGACGTCATGGCCCGCTTCTACCGCATGTCGGGCTACGACGTCTTCTTCATGACGGGCACCGACGAGCACGGCGACAAGATCGCCGAGGCGGCCCGGAAGAACAACGAGACGCCCAAGGCCTTCACCGACCGCATCAGCGCCCAGTTCCGCAACCTCTGGCCGCAGCTCTCGGTGACGAACGACTACTTCATCCGCACCACCGACGAGAATCACGTCAAAACCGTCCAGTACATCCTCCAGAAGGTCTACGACGCGGGCGACATCTACTTCGGCGAGTACGGCGGCCACTACTGTGTGGGCTGCGAGCGCTTCTACACGGAGACGGAGCTCGTCGACGGCAAGTGCCCCGACCACCAGACGGTCCCCGAGTTCCGCAAGGAGAGCAACTACTTCTTCCGGATGAGCAAGTACCAGCAGTGGCTCATCCGGTACATCCACGACAACCCCGACTTCATCCGGCCCGAGCGGTACCGCAACGAGGTGCTCGCCTTCCTGCAGCAGCCCCTGGAGGATCTCTGTATCTCGCGGCCCAAGACGCGGCTGACCTGGGGCATCGAGATCCCCTGGGACAAGGACTACGTGACCTACGTCTGGTTCGACGCGCTCATCAACTACGTCACGGGCATCGGCTACCCCGACGGCAAGGACTTCAAGAAGTACTGGGCCGCCAGCGAGCACCTCATCGCCAAGGACATCGTCAAGCCCCACGGCATCTACTGGCCCACGATGCTCAAGTCCGCCGGGATCGGCCCCTACAGGAACCTCAACGTCCACGGCTACTGGAACGTGGACGCCAGCAAGATGTCCAAGAGCCTGGGCAACGTGGTCCGGCCGCTCGATCTGAAGGACAAGTACGGCCTGGACGCCTTCCGCTACTTTCTGCTTCGCGACATGGTCTTCGGGCTCGACTCGAGCTTCAGCGAGGAGGCCCTCGTCCAGCGGATCAACTCGGATCTGGCCAACGACCTGGGCAACCTCGTGAGCCGCGTCGTCGCCATGGACGTGAAGTACTTCAAGGGAACGATCCCGCCGCCCGGGCCCTCCGACGAGACGGACCGCAAGCTGACCGATGCGGCGGCCAAGACCCTCGCCGAGGTGGAGCAGTTCTTCCGGGAGCTGACGTTCCACAAGGTGCTCATCTCCGTCTGGGAGTTCATCAACGTCGCCAACAAGTACATCGTGGAGAACGAGCCCTGGACGCTCGCCAAGGACCCCGCGAACAGCGGACGCCTCGGGACGGTCATCTACAACCTCATGGAGTCCCTGCGGCTGACGGCCTACTTCGTCTACCCCTTCATGCCCGACACGGCCCGCAAGATCCTCGACCAGATCGGTCTTGCGGAGGTGAAAGAGTTCCGCTTCGACGACATCCGCAGCTGGGGCGGGATCAAGCCCGGCCTCACGGTCACGCGCGGCGAGGCCCTCTTCCCGAGGGTGGAGTACAAGAAGGAGGAAGAGGCGCCGGCGAAGACATTCGAGATGCTTCCCGAAATCACCTGGGACGATTTCGGCAAGATCGACCTGCGCGTGGCGAAGGTCCTCGAGGCCGAGCCCGTTCCCAAGTCGTCGAAGCTCATGAAGCTCAAGATCGACTGCGGCGAGGTGCGCACCATCGTGGCGGGCATCCTGCAGAACTACAAGCCCGAGGAGATGGTGGGACGCAACATCGTGGTCGTCGTGAACCTCAAGCCCACGAAGCTCATGGGCGTCGAGAGCCGCGGGATGCTGCTGGCCACCGACACCGAGGACGGCGGCCTGGCCCTCGTGGGGTTCGACAAGGACGCGGCCCCGGGGGCGAAGGTGCGGTAATCGTTCCCCTGAGGGTTCTTTGCCCGAAAGGCCGTGCGGCACCGCGGCGGCGACGAAGGGATCGCCCCCGGCGGCACCTATCCCTCACCCCCGAGCCGGCCCATGGAAACGTTCACGGACATCCTGGCCTTTCTCGATGTCCCCCTGATCACGCTGGGGCAGTCGTCCGTCACGATCTGGAACCTGATCGTTGCGGTATCCGTCCTCGTCCTCCTGGGGATCCTCACCGCGAAGCTCAATCGTCTGATCATCTACCGGCTCATGTCCAAGAGCGACATTCAGCTCGGCGTCCGCGTTGCCGTGGCGTCCCTGGTGCGCTACGTCGTGCTTGCCATTGCCCTGATTGTCGTACTCCAATTCATGGGCATCGACATGACGAGCCTCGCCCTCCTCTTCGGGGCCCTTGGCGTCGGCATCGGATTCGGCCTCCAGAACATCACGAACAACTTCGTAAGCGGCCTCATTATCCTCCTCGAGAGGCCGATCAAGGTGGGGGACCGCATCGAGATGCGCGGGGTTTCGGGCGACGTGACCAATATTTCCATGCGGGCCACGACCATTCGCACGAACGACAACATCTCCATGATCGTTCCCAACTCCGATTTCATCACCTCCACGGTGATCAACTGGAGCCACACGGACCGCAACGTCCGCTTCAACTTTCCCGTCTCGGTCTCTTACAAGGAGGATCCCGAACGGGTCCGCGGGCTGCTCCTCGAGGTGGCCCGCGAGAACAAGGGCGTGCTCGTGAGCCCCCCTCCCGACGTGCTTTTCAAGGAATACGCCGACAGCGCCATCGTGTTGAACCTCCGCGTGTGGACCCGGGACTACATCGACCGCCCGGGGGTCCTCAAGAGCCAGCTCTACTATGCGATCTTCCGGAAATTCCGGGAGCAGGGCGTGGAGATTCCCTATCCCCAGCGGGACGTGCACATCCGGGATCTGCCGGCCGGCACCCTGACCGGCACCCCGGCGGCAAGGACGGCGACAGCCCCTGTAGGGGCTCCGCCGACAGACGGAGGTGAGCGCTGACAACCGAACAGCTCCTCATCCTGGGCATCCTGGCGGCCACGGTGGCGATGTTCCTCTGGGGCCGCTGGCGACATGACATGGTGGCCGCAGGCGCCCTGCTGGCCTGCGTTGCCGGCGGGCTGGTGCCTTCCCGTGAGGCATTCCTGGGGTTCGGACACCCCGCCGTGATCACGGTGGCCTGCGTCCTGGTGCTGAGCAAGGGACTCGAGAATTCGGGTGCCGTGGACGCCCTCGTGCGACGCATCGTTCCGTCATCGGCGGGTCTCACCCTGACCGTCGCGGCGCTGGCGGGCATTGCCGCCGTGCTCTCGGGCTTCATGAACAACGTGGGCGCCCTGGCGCTGCTCATGCCCGTGGCGCTGCAGGTCGCGGCGCGCCGGGAATTTCCCCCGGGGCGGGTCCTCATGCCCCTGGCCTTCGCATCCATCCTGGGCGGCATGACGACAATGGTCGGGACGCCGCCCAACCTCATTGTTTCGGGCTTCCGGGCACAGAACGGCATGGGCAGCTTCACCATGTTCGATTTCACGCCCGTGGGTCTTGCGGTCGCAGCCTCCGGGGTCGTGTTCACGGCGCTCGTCGGCTGGCGGCTGGTCCCCGTCAGAAAGCAGGCCGCCATGGAGGGGTTCGACACGGAGGCCTACCTCACCGAGGCCCGTGTGCAGGAGGGCACCAAGGCGGTGGGCCTGTCGCTGCGCGAGGTCGAGGCGACGCTGGACAAGGCGGGGGCCCAGGTCGTCGGGCTGGTGCGCAACGAGGTGCGCCTCACCGCGCCCGGCCAGGGCCAGATGGTCCGTGCCGGGGATATTCTCGTCATCGAGGCCGAAGCGGACGCCCTCGCCGAGGCGCTTTCCAGCCTGGATTTGAAGCTCGAGGAATCGAAGCGCCCCCAGCCGAAGGGAGAAGAGAACGGTGATTGCGCGAAGAAAAAATTAGACGGGGCCGAAGATGAGCAGTGCGAAGAGCAGGAAAAAAAGCCGCCGCCGCAGGAGATCGTGCTGAGGGAGTTCGCCGTGCTGCCCGGGTCGAGCCTCTCCGGGCTGTCCGCCAGCGAAATCATGCTGCGCACCCGCTACGGCATCAACCTGCTTGCCCTGTCGCGGCAGGGGAGGCGATCGGTGTCACGCCTGCGTGCGGTAATATTCCGGGAGGGCGATGTGTTGCTGATGCAGGGCCCGCCCGATGCCCTGTCCGAATTCGCCGGCAACTTCGGATGCGTGCCGCTCGCGGAGCGGAGCCTGCGTATTCCGAACAAGCGCAAGGCGATCATCTCGGGGGCCATCATGGCCTTGGCCGTCGGCGGCGCCGCCTTCGGACTGCTGCCCGCCGCCGTCTCGTTCGCAGCCGGCGTCCTGGCGTCGATGGCGCTGCGCACCGTGTCGTTGCGGGCGGTCTACGATGCGATCGACTGGCCGGTGATCGTGCTGCTCGGGGCGCTCATCCCGGTGGCCGGGGCGATGGAGAGCACCGGGGCGGCCGACGTAATCGCGCGGTTCATGCTCGATAACGTCGCCCGGGGCTATGCGATTGCCGGCCTGGCCGTGGTCCTGATTGTCACCATGACCCTTTCGGACCTGATGAACAACGCCGCCACCGCTGCGGTGATGTGCCCGATTGCGATCAGCACGGCGGGTCAACTGGGGGCAAGCGCCGATCCCTTCCTGATGGCCGTCGCAGTCGGATCTTCCTGCGCCTTCCTCACCCCCATCGGCCACCAGAACAACACGCTCATCCTCGGTCCCGGCGGGTTTCGCTTTGGTGATTACTGGAGGCTGGGTCTGCCGCTGGAGATCCTGGTCGTTGCGGTGGCGATTCCTGTGCTGCTGATCGTATGGCCGCTGTGACGGACACCAGAGTCTCTTCCTCTGCGATGCGATGATTCTGTTCTCGGGGAAGGAGTCAAACCGTCCCCGGCTCTCATCGGTGTTGAGCTGGAAACGAAGGGGTCTGTCGGCAGGGCCGTCCCCCTTATCCGCTCGAGTCCGGTTTCCCTCGCCCCGATGAAAACCTTGTGGCGATCCAGGGAAGCAGGAAAAAGAGGATGATCGCGATCTTGGTGAAAGCCATGCCGGCGTAATGAATCGCATCGAAGCTCTGCCTCGGGATCTGGAACCAACGCGAATGGATCTGGTAAATCCAGTCCCCGGCTGCGGCGTACCCCGCAAACCAGATGATCAGCAAAGCCATCCCGCCCAGGAAGCACCGGATGAGAATTCCCGCCGTTGCATCTAGGCATTCCTGAAAATCGGCCCGTGTGTCTTGCATCGCTTTGCGCCTCCGCGCTTTTTTCTTATTATGGTGGAGTGCGACCGAAAGGTCCACGGCTTTCTGTTTCCGCATGGTGTTTCCCCCCTCGACGCTTGACTCGCGCGGGTCTTATATTTACAGTGATTCGTCGTTCGGTGAAACCACGTGCAAGGAGTGGGGATGATGACAACATTCCGCTTGCTGATCTTCTGCGCGATTTGCGCAGCGACGGCCATGCTGCTCCTGTCGGCCTGCGCCGGACCATCGGGGTCCCGCGGTTCGGCTGACGAAACCGTTTCCCTGCCCGACGAGACGAGGCTGCGCGCACGCATCACGGAGTTCCACAACGCACTCGGCGCAAACGACATCGAGCGCTGGTTCGCGATGTCGGCGCCTGCCATCCGTGATAAAATGACCCTCGAACAGTTCAAGAGGGACATGCGCTGGAACGGGAACGACGCGCGGATGAAGATGACCGCCGCACTGGGCAAGGCCTGCAGCTGTGCTCCCGTGCAGTATCGGCGCTGCGTACTGATCGTGGACGTCGCCGTCGAGGGGACCGGCGGGAAAATCACGAAGGAACGGCCCCTTGAGATGTGGGAATACGACGGCAGCGAGTGGTACTGGGGCTACATGGGCGTGGAGAGCCGCGGCCGCTGCCCCGGCGAACACTGATAGACGCATGAAGACGGCGTCCATCGATGCCGGAAAGCCCGGGTGTTTTTCCCGGGCTTTCCTTTTTTCCGGCTCCATCCAGTCCTTGACGAACCGGCAAGGAAGGGGTAAGCGAGCCTGTCGGAAGCTGCACAACTATAATATGAAAACGGAGGCAGGGGATGACCGGGATTTTTTCGAAAACGTTCCACGTCCGCTGGGGCGACATGGATTTCAACGCCCACATGAAGAACACGGCCTACCTCGACATCTCGGGAGACGTGCGGATGATGTACTTCGCTGAGAACGGCTTTTCCATGAGCGGGTTCGTGCGTCTCAGGGTGGGCCCCGTCGTAATGCGCGACGAAATCGAGTACTGCCGAGAATTGCGGCTGCTCGAGCCCATCGAGGTGAACCTGACCCTCGCGGGCCTCAGCGACGACGCGTCGCGGTTTTATCTGCGCAACGAGTTTTTCCGGCAGGACGGCAAGTGCGCCGCGCGCGTCGCGAGCATGGGCGGGTGGATGGACCTGACGGCCCGGAAGCTGACCTTCCCTCCGGACAGGCTGGCCGAGGTGCTCCATGCCCTCGTCCGGAGCGACGATTTCCGGGTCCTGGACTCGAGCGTTCGCAAGGCGGGGTGAGCGCGGCGGTCCGGCGCGATTGTTGCAACATTCCCCGGTCACACCCCCACGAGGAAGTGACCATGACCCTTTCATGCCGCCTGTTTGCATTTGCGATTTCCGCGGGACTGATCTTGGGCTGCGGCTCCGGAAGCCCGGCCCCCAGTGCCCGGGATGCAGCCCCGGGCCGAGCCGAGACGAAGGTCGTCGAAGGGGCCTCGGCTGCAGGCTATAACGGCAGCCAAATGCGCAAGAAGATTGACAAAGTCCTCGATCGGACAGAGGAGCGCAGCAAGGAGATCGAGAAGGGCGCCGACGGCGCTCGACCGAAGTAGAGATATCCCGTGCAGAGGCTGCGGTATCGCTTGCCTGCAACCCTGCGATCCGTTTGAATGCGGCCATCCCCCTCTTCAGTTTCCCACGAATAGAGCCGATAGGTCTTTTGTCCGTCCGGCCTGGTAAGCCGGGCGGGCATCTTTGCGTTTCAGGAGTGTCCCATGGGGATTGAAGTCAACGTGACCCGCGAGTTCGTCGTCAACGGCAAGCCGTACCGTTCCCTCGAGGAAGTCCCCCCGGAGTTTCGCGACGGCCTCTGCGGGGCGTTGGCCTCGCAGCACGGGGAATCGCAGGCAGGGGGCTGTAGGGGGGTCATCGTGGACGGGAAGCGCTACGACGATGTCCGTGCCATGCCGGACGATGTGCGGGAGATGTACGCGGTGGCAATGCAGTGCATCGGCTCCGGCAAAGGGGCGCCGGCGGGAAAACCCGCAGCGGGACAGCAGCCGATCGTGCCGCAGGGTTCCTCTTCCCGCTGGCTCATGCTGGGCGGCCTTGTGCTTTGCCTGCTGGTGAGCCTGCTTCTGCTTCTTCTCCCCCGTTAGCCTTCACGATAAAAAAGGGGCCCGCGATTCCGCCGCAGGCCCTTTTTTGCGTATATTCTTCTTTCTTCCCTAGACCCTATACCCGAGACCCGATACCCTGCTTGTCACTCCCCTTCGTCGAAGGCCTCGGCCTTCTTCTCGCCTTTCACGGGGCCCTTTCCCGTGAGGCTTGCCGGGGCGGGGACGGGCACGTCGACGGGCTTGATGAACTTTGCCGTCACGTCCCTTGTGTGGAGAACGGCGAGCTTGTCGAAGAGGAAGAAGAACTTGTCTTCCAGCTCCTTGCCGATCCCCCTCAGGACGTCGGGCGGGAGGTTCCACATGTCCTTCTTGAAGGGGCCGAACCCCTTCTTGCGCGTCTTGTAGATGAACTGCTCGTCGGTGTCCTTGGCGCCCTTCTCGGCGATCAGGTCTTTCCGGATGTGATCGTATATCTTTTCCCGCAGCGGGACCGGGAAGTATGTGCTGTCGTAGATCATGTTCTGGAAAGCCGTGGCGAGGTGGACCTCGGCGGTCCCCCGCTTCGGGAAGTTGTCGAAGGCCTCGTCGGGCAGGGTCGAGGCCCCGTGCTGGACGGCGCCCGACATGCCGAACTCCTTCCGGGCTGCCTCGGAGAGGGTTTGCAGGGTGTCGAAGTCGAGCTTCACCTTGGCGATACTGCCGTCGGGCAGCACGACACCCCCGTGAGAGGTCCCCGTCTGGACGCTGATCTTGCTGATCCCCTTGAGGTCCTTGCCGCGTTTTTCCAACTCCTTGAGGTAGCCGTCCATGAAAGCCCGCAGCTCGCCGACGGTGCTGTTCTTGCTGCCCACCTCGCCGATCTCGCCGCCCACGGAGACCTCCACGCCCCTGGGCTGGATTGCGCGGATGAAGGCCGTGATGTCCGCGGCGATTGTGAAGTTGTTGCGCTGCTGCTCCGCCTCGGTGGGCTTGCTCAGGTCCACGACGGTGGAGGAGTCGATGTCGATGTTGTAGAAGCCCGCCTCGACAGCCTCGCGGACCAGTTCCTTCACGGAATCGATTTCCTTCTGCGGTTCGGTCGCGAATTTCTTCACGCCGATCTGGAAGTGGTCGCCCTGCAGGAACAGGGGCCCCCGCCAGCCCGTCTTGATGGCCGCGGCCGTGATGGCGCAGGCGTACTCGGCGGGGCGCTGCTCGGTGTAGCCGATCTCGGAGCGGGCGATCTCGAAGATGATGGGCCCTACGTTGCCCTTTAGGCCCGCCCGGAAGATGGCCTGGGCCGTATCGTAGGTCAGGCCGCGGATGTTGATGGCCGGCACGGTGAACCCCTTGGCGTCGCCCCGGCCCATGGCCTCGTAGAGCGACTGGATGGACGAGGGCAGCACGCCCAGCGTGACCCCCGCGCGACGGATGAGCCAGCGGGCGGCCTGCTTCACCCCCGTGTCGCCCGACAGGACGGCCGAGTAGACCAGGTGGTCGACCAGCGAGCCGCGCAGCTTCTTCTCGTCGAGGACCCGCACGTTGTCGCCCTCGATCTTGAGGATCCCGTCGATTGCCTTCTTGAGCTGGTCGATGCTGCTGAAGATCATGGTTCCCCCCGCGTTGGGTCGTTCAGATCAGGAGCTCCCGCGCCTTTTCCACCTCGTATCGGCTCCCGATGTAGATCGGCGCCCGGTGGTCGAGGCCGTCGGGCTTGATGGCCAGGATGTCCTGCTTTCCGTCCGTCGCCATGCCGCCTGCCTGCTCGGTCAGGAAAGCCATGGGCTGCAGTTCGAAGATCAGGCGGAGCTTGCCTTTGGGGTCTTTCTTCGTGCCGGGGTAGGTGAAGACTCCGCCCCTCTTGATGAGGATCTGGTTGATGTCGGGGACGAAACCGCCGCTGTAGCGCAGCTTGTAGCCCTCGCCCTCGAGGGTCTCGACGAACTTCAGGTGACCGGAGAACCAGTCTTTCCGAAGGCCCCCCAGGCTGTAGATGGAGCCCTTCTCGTCGAGGGTGATATTCTCCTCGGAGAGGACGTACTCCCCCTCGCGGTTGAGGACGAATTCGTGGGTTCCCTTGCCGGCCGAGTAGACCATCGTGATGAGGGGCCCGTAGGTGATGTACATGGCGCCCACCATGGTCTTGCGGCCCTCTGCGGCCAGCGGCGAGTCCCTGTGGATGCCGATGATCGTCCCGATCGCGAGGTTCGTGTCCACGAGCGACGAGCCGTCGAGGGGGTCGGCCGTGACGTGGTACTTGCTGGAGGGGGCTTCGTAGGGCACGATGCGGTCCAGCTCCTCGGAACAGTAGGTCTTCACGAACCCCGAGTACTGCAGCTGGTTCTGCAGGATGATGTCGGCGCTCTTGTCGAGGGCGAGCTGCTCGTCGCCGTGGATGTTGCGCAGCCCCGCCAGCTTGCGGTTCGATTCGTGGATCTTCGCCGAGATGTATTTCCCCGTGA
>CAZPCN010000050.1:0-2526 GCA_964585095.1 uncultured Syntrophaceae bacterium
TTCCTCGCGGCCTACTGGCTCTACATCGACGGCGTCGACACGATCATCGTCATGGCCCTCGACTACGGGCTCTCGATCGGGTTCAAGGCCGACGACCTGATCGTCGCGCTGCTCATCACCCAGTTCATCGGCTTCCCGTCGGCCCTCGTCTTCGGGCGCCTCGGGGAGCGGATCGGGGCGAAGCGGGCCATCCTGATCGGCATCGCCGTCTACCTGATGATCACCGTCTACGGGGCCTTCATCGACGAAACGCGGGAGTTCTTCGTCCTGGCCTGCATGATCGGCCTCGTCCAGGGCGGCGTCCAGGCCCTCAGCCGCTCCCTCTACTCGCGGATCATCCCGGCCGAGCAGTCGGCCGAGTTCTTCGGCTTCTACAACATGCTGAGCCGCTTCGCCACCGTCGCGGGGCCCGTCCTCATCGGCGCCACCGGCATATGGGCCCGCTCCATGGGCTACGAGGGGGGCACGGCATCGCGCATCGGCATCGTCTCCGTGGTGTTGCTCTTCCTGGCGGGCGGTTTCGTCCTGAGCCGCGTCGACGAGCGCAGGGGAAAGCAGGAGGCGGCCCTGCTGACCCGCCCGTGAGCGCCTACTTCTTTTTTCGTAGAAAAAATCACCTTCCCGTCGTATTGCCCACATTCCCGGTTTTGTGGTTGGATGTCGTCAGCGAGAACAGGCGGCTCGAATCCGCGGAAAGGGGATGGAAATGGAGGGAAGCTGCAGGTCGCTTCAGACCGCGACCGGCTGGATGCAGTTCCTGAACGAGCGCAGGGACAGCCCCGGCGTCTTCTTCCTGGCCGTCCTGGTGATCATCCTGAACCTGGCCGACGCGGTCTTCACGGAATTCATCCTCGCGCACGGCGGCTGGGAGGTCAACCCGATCGCACGGGCCGCCATCGCAGCCTTCGGCGACGCATTCTGGATCTGGAAATACGCCGTCGTCTCCCTGTCGGTCATCCTGTTGAGCAGCCTGGTGCACCTGCGCATGGCGAGGGTCTGCCTCGCGGTCGCGGCCGTCCTGTACAGCGCCGTGACGGTGTGGCACATGATCCTGATCGACAGCCTTATCCCCCTCTTCTAGCCGCTTTGCGTCGACAAAAAAATCCCCCTGCCTCCCCCTTTGCAAAAGGGGGAACGAGGGGGATTTGCTTTTCCTGGTCCCTGGACCCTCCTGGTCGCTCAGCGCCTTGCCTTCCCCCGGTCCGTCCCGTCGCTGACGATCAGCACCTGGTAGTTGATGTCCCACAGGGCCTTCAGGAAATCGTCCATCCGCAGGCCTTCCACCCGGATCATGACGAGACACCGCTTGCTGCCCTTCAGGGGGTGGACGAGCACCGTCTGGAGGTCCAGCCGGTAGCGCTTGCACAGCTCGACGACGTCGTAGATGATGTTCTGCTTCTCCCCCGCGGGGACGCTGAAGCAGATGCGCACGTTGTTGTCGCCCGCCCTCGCGATGCCGCAGAGCGCCTCCAGGACGTCGCAGTCCGTGATGATGCCCACGAGGTGGTCTTCCTTCAGGACCGGCAGGGCCCCGATCTTCTTCTCCCGCATGAGCGCCCCCACATCCTCCAGCGCCGTGTTCGGCCCGCATGTGACGAGTTCCCTCGTCATGGCTTCGGATACGGTGTGCTTTCGAAGATTTTCCGCGTCGGGGGCCGGAAGTTCCCCCTTGAGCTTGACGGGGTTGACGTACGGGTAGAGGTCGGAGAGGGTGACGATGCCGCAGAGCTTGTTCTCGGGAGACACGACCGGCAGCCTGCGGATGTCGTGCTTGAGCATCAGGCCCAGGGCCTCGTACAGGTTGGTTCGTTCGAGGGCGACGATCGGCGACTCGGACATCCAATAGCGGACCAGCATATCTGCACCCCGCGGGAACGGATTTCCCTTTCCTGAATGTAACAAGTTTCGTGCCAATGCGGGGGCAGGCCGATCAGAGGAGACGGCCCAGATGGCCGTCCAAGATGGAGGCGTAAAGCCCGTGCCCCTCTTCGTCGGGCAGCCGGGCATCGGCCTGGAGGAACGCCGTTTTCGACAGGCCCCGGTCCATCAGGCGGCCCGCCCAGGCGGTTTGGACGGGAACGAGCCCGCAGCCCAGGTCGAGCGCCACTTCCCGGATCGTCCGGTGGTAGATCTCGAGAGCGGCCTGCTCGTGGGGATCGACAAGGGGGTGGGACGTGGGCAGCACAACGGTCGCCGAAAGTATCCGGCGGGCCATCCCGACGATGCGGACGAGGTTCTCCTTGAACTCGGAGCGGTAGACCGCCGAGAAGGCGTCATCGACGCCGAAGTGGACGATCAGGATGTCGGGGCGAAACGGCTCGACGTCCCGCGCGAAGGTCTCGACCCCGTCGAACGAGGTCTCCCCGGGCCTCGAGCGGTTGACGACCTCCACCCCGCGGGGCGCATAGAGATCGCGGAGGATTTCCGCGTACCCCCGCGCCACACCGGCGCCTGCCGCGATGCTGCCGCCGCGAATCAGCAAACGGGTCATGAGTCTGTCCGGTCTATTCGGTCTGTCCGGTCTAT
>CAZPCN010000050.1:2626-12773 GCA_964585095.1 uncultured Syntrophaceae bacterium
GTCTGTCCGGTCTATTCGGTCTGTCCGGTCTATCCGGTCGGTTCGGTCTGTTCGGTCTGTTCCGTCTATTCGGTCTGTTCGGTCTGTATCACTTCCCCACTTCTTTCACTTCTTTCACTTCTTTCACTTCTTTCACTGTTTGCTGACCCCTGTCACCTGCACGACCACGCGCCTGTTTCGTGGTTCATTATCGAAGTCGCAGAGGATCACCTGCTGCCAGGTGCCCAGCACGGGACGGCCCTCGATGACGGGGATCGCCAGCGACGGCCCCAGGAGGGCCGCCCGCACGTGGGAGTAGCCGTTGCCGTCGCCCCACCGGGCATCGTGCCGGTAGCGCACCCCCTCCGGCGCGAGACGCTCGATCGCCTCCCGCAGGTCCTCGACGACGCCGCTTTCGTACTCGATGGTCGTCAGGGCCGCCGTCGAGCCCGGCACGAAAACGAGCACGCTGCCCTCGGCGATGCCCGACTCGCGGATCCTCTGCGAGACCTCACGCGTGATGTCGATGAGATCGGTCTTCGCCGTCGTCGGGAAGCTCAGCACGTAATTCTTGATTTCCATATCGCGCACCCCCTTGCCTGCCAGGCTCTCCGCCGAACCTTAACGCACGGGCCCGCAAGTTTCAAGGTCTTGATCCGAGAGGCAAATTGTGCCTTGTCATCAGGGTCAAGATTTGATAGTCAGGAGACCTTGTATACAAAACCGTTCAGGCGGTTGCGGAGCAACGGATGAAAAAGACGCAAAAGGGCGGCGACGCCCTCAAACAGGCCCGCGAGGTCCTGAAGATCGAGGCCGAGTGCATCCTGGGGCTCATCCCCAGGCTCGATCAGAACTTCACGAAGGCCGTCGATACCATCTTCAGGGCCAAGGGGCGCGTCATTGTGTCCGGGATCGGCAAGTCGGGCCTCATCGGCCGCAAGATCGTGGCCACCTTCACGAGCACGGGCACCCCGGCCATCTTCCTGCACCCCGTCGAGGGCATGCACGGGGACCTGGGCATCGTGACGAAGGGCGACGTGCTCATCGCCATCTCCAACAGCGGGGAAACGGCCGAGCTCAACGAGCTGATCGCACGGACGGGCTCGATCGGGCTGCCGCTCATCGCCCTGACGGGAAACCCACGCTCGACCCTGGGGCAGGCAAGCGACATCGTCATCGACGTGGGCGTGGCCCGCGAGGCCTGTCCCTTCGGCCTGGCGCCCACCTCGAGCACCACGGCGGCTCTCGCCATGGGCGATGCCCTGGCCGTGGCGCTGACGGAGAGGCGCAACTTCGGCGAAAAGGACTTCCTCAAGTTCCACCCGGGCGGGACGCTGGGCCAACGGCTCATGAGCCAGGTGAAGGAGGCCATGATCACGGGCGAGCGGATTCCCCGGGTGTACTCCGGCTCTCCCGCCCTGGAGGCCGTCGAAGAGATCGACCGCCGGAACCTGGGCTTCGTCCTCGTCACGGACCGGAAGGACCATCTGAAGGGGATTCTCACAGACGGAGACGTGCGGCGCTGCGTGAAGCGCGGGGTGCGCTTCGACGCCGTCCCCGTCGACGAGATCATGACGAAAACGCCTCGGACGATCGACGAAAACGCCACCCTCGCGAAAACCGTGGAGATGATGGAGACCCTCGAGATCACGACCCTCGTCGTCACGGGCAGGAACAACCGGCTCAAGGGTTACATCCACCTGCACGACATCTTCGGCCGCGGCGGCACGCTGCGGATCTCCGTCCCCGGCGCAAACGGGCGGGAAGCCTGACCGAGAAAGAGACAGCCTCCCCGCCAGGAAGCGGGGATGTTTTTTGATCACGAAAGGAGGAGGCATCATGAAACGCTGGGTTGGAGTCATCACGGTTGCGCTGTTTGCCCTGGGACTGGCGGCGACGGCATCGGCGGCAGGCTACAAGGCCGAGTACAAGCTCTCGACGGTGCTCGCGAAGCCCATGCCCTGGGGCATCGCCGGCGAGCGCTGGGCGGAACTCATCAAGGAAAAAACGCAGGGCCGGATCGTCGTCAAGCAGTACCCCGGCACAAGCCTCGTGGGCGGTGACCAGACCAAGGAGTACACCGCCATCCGGCAGGGCGCCATCGACATGGCCATCGGCTCCACGATCAACTGGTCGCCCCAGGTGAAGGAGCTGAACATTTTCGCCATGCCCTTCCTGATGCCGGACTACAAGGCCATCGACGCCCTGACGCAGGGCGACGTCGGCAAGGAAATCTTCAAGATCCTCGAGAGCAAGGACACCGTGCCCCTTGCCTGGGGCGAGAACGGATTCCGGGAGCTCTCGAATTCGAAGAAGGCGATCCGCAAGCCCGAGGACCTCAAGGGCCTCAAGATCCGCGTCGTCGGCTCGCCGCTCTTCCTGGAGACCTTCGCGGCCCTCGGCGCCAACCCGACCCAGATGAGCTGGGCGGATGCGGTGCCCGCCCTCTCGAGCGGCGCCGTGGACGGGCAGGAAAACCCGCTGACCGTTTACACGGTGGCCAAGCTGGCAACGGCCGCCAACCAGAAGTACCTCACGATCTGGGGCTACGTGGCCGACCCGCTGATCTTCGTCGTCAACAAGGAGGTCTGGAACAGCTGGACGCCGGCGGACCAGAAAGCCGTCCGCGAGGCCGCCCTCCAGGCCGCCAGGGAGAACATCGTCCTGGCCCGCAAAGGCCTCATCCCCCCGAACGACACGCTGCTGAAAGAGATCAAGGCATCGGGGGTCAACGTCTCCAGCCTGACGCCCAAGGAAAAGGAAGCCTTCAAGAAGGCCTCCCGGTCCGTCTACGACAAGTGGGCCAAGCAGATCGGGCCCGAGCTGGTGAAGAAGGCCGAACAGGCCGTCGCCAAGCGCAAGTAGGCGTCATCGTTTTCGCATCGAACCCCAGCGGCACGCGCCCGCTCGTCCGGACGGGGGCGCGTGCCGCTGCATTTTACCCGTCCGGTACCGCAGTGCGCGGAGCAGACGACCCATGGAATGTCACCCCCCACGGGAGGCCGAACGGCTCAAGACCCGGGTGCCTCTCAGGCTCGAGGAATACGCGGCAGGGATCACCATCGGGCTGCTCGGGCTCATCACCTTCGCCAACGTGGTGGTCCGTTACCTGACGGACTTCTCGTTCGCCTTCACCGAGGAGATTTCCATCTTCCTCATGGTGCTCGTGGCCCTGCTCGGCGGCTCCAGCGTCATGGCCAAGGGCGGGCACCTGAACATCATGTTCGTGGTGGACCGCCTCTCTCCCGAGCGCAGGCGCCGCGTCCGCATCGCGGCCCACGCCCTCTCGGTCCTCATGTTCGCCCTGTTGGCGATCTTCGGGGCCCGCATGGCCTGGGACGAATACCGCTTCGAAGTCACCTCGCCCGGCCTCGGCCTGCCCACCTGGATCTACACCGTCTGGCTGCCGGTCCTGTCCCTGGCGATTTGCGGCCGCGCCATGGGCGCGCTGATCCGCATCTGGAGGGGAAAGCCCTGATGGTCACAGTCGCGTTCCTCTTCGGCGCCTTCTTCGTCATGATGTTTGCCGGCGTGCCCATCGCCGTCTCCCTGGGGCTCGCGGGGACCATCGCGATCGCCATGGGCAAGCTCGGCATCATGGCCTTCCCGACCAATTTCTACACGGGGATCGCGAAATACCCCCTGCTGGCCATCCCCATGTTCGTCCTGGCCGGGGCCATCTTCGACCGGGCGGGCGTGGCGGAGAGGCTCCTGCGCTTCACCGAGGCCATCATCGGCCGCGGCCGCGGAGCCCTGGCGGTCATCACGATCCTGGTGGCCATGATCATCGGCGGCATCTCCGGCTCGGGGCCCGCCTGCACGGCCGCCGTGGGCGGCGTCATGCTCGCCGCCATGATCCGCAACGGCTACCCGCCGGCCTTCGCGGCTTCCGTCACGGCCGCTGCGGGCTCGACGGACATCCTGATCCCGCCGTCGGTGGCCTTCATCGTCTACAGCGTGCTCGTGCCGTCGGCCACGGTTCCCGCCCTCTTCGTGGGCGGAGTCATTCCCGGGATCCTGGCCTGTGTCCTGCTCATCATCCCCGCGCTCTATCTCAGCCGAAAGTACAACTTCGGCGTAGACACGAGCACGGAGCCCAAGCCGAAATTCTGGCCCTCGCTCCGGGACGCCTCCTGGGCGCTCTCCGCCCCGGTTCTCATCCTGGGGGGGCTGCGCACGGGATGGTTCACCCCGACGGAAGCCGCTGTGATGGCCGTGGTCTTCGGCCTTTTTGTCGGCTTCGTGGTCTACCGCTCGCTCACCCTGCGCGACCTGTTCGAGCTGCTGATCGAATCCGCGGAAACCTCCGCCGTCATCCTGGTGGTGATCGGCCTTGCCAGCGTGTTCGCCTGGGCCACGGCCACGCTGGGCATCGTCGACCCGATCACCCACGGCCTGGTCGCCCTCGGGGGCGGCAATTCCCTGGCCGTACTGTTCATCCTGCTGATCTTCCTGAAAATCGCGGGCATGTTCCTCGACGGCATATCGATCTTCCTCATCTTCTGCCCCCTCATGATCCCCATCGCCAACGAGTTCCATTGGGACCTGGTGTGGTTCGGCGTGCTCATGACCTACGTCATCGCCCTGGGGCAGTTCTGCCCGCCCATGGCCGTCAACCTCATGGTGAGCTGCCGGCTGACGGGCGCCTCCATGGAGTCCACCGTCCGCTGGGTCATCTGGCTGCTGCTCTTCATGGGCCTGGGCCTGGTGGCCATGGTTTTCTTCCCCCAGATCGTCCTGTGGCTGCCCGACGTGCTCGGCTTTATGTGAGCCCAGGCCCCCCACATCCCCGCTTCCGCCCCGCCCGGAAGCGGCCTGAAGGCACCGTTTTTGCAAGATTGCAACCTTCAGAAGCAGACGGTGCAGGATTCCGATTTTTCTAACGATACCAGCCAGTTGCTCTCTCGCCACCTGCCCGTCCTCCAGCAGGCCGGACCGACGCGTCATGCCGCCTGTCCCTGACGGGCATCAAAACCGGACGGAATGAGGATCGCCGGTGTCGAGGCGCCGTTGATTGAAAAGGCAAGGAACGGGGCAATCGGTTGTCCCGCGGGCTTACCCCTCGGCACACGTCGGGTGGTGCGCCTGCGATCGCTAGCAGGAACGAACCCATGAAGAAAGCGCCGGGGCGGCAAGCGGCCGCCGACAAGAAGAATGCGGGGATCGCGGCGGCAACGAAAACCCCGAAAACGCGCTGCGTGGCCAAAGTCACGCGGGCAAGCGTCTTCGACCCCGACGCACTCATCAACGCCATGGGCGGGATGGTCTTCGTGGCTTCGTCCGATTACCGGATCGAGTACATGAACGAGACGGCCATCCGGAAACTCGGGCGGGACATGACGGGCCGGCCTTGCTACACGGCCCTCCACGGGCTCGACGACCGTTGCCCCTGGTGCCTGGCCGGTCTCGCGCTCCAGGGGCAGACCGTCCGGCAGGAGATCCAGGGCCAGTTGGACAAACGCTGGTACTCCAGCGTTCTCACCCCCCTGCCCCGCAAGGACGGCTCCGTCGCCATACAGGCCCTCGTGTTCGACGTCACGGAGCAGAAGCTCTCCGAGGCGGCCCTCATGCGGAACGAGGCTCTCCTTCGCAGCATTCTCCAGGCCGCCCCCGCGGGAATCGGGATGGTCCGGGATCGGGTGATCGAGTGGACCAACGAGCAGGTCAGCCGGATCACGGGGTACTCCCCGGAGGAACTGAAAGGGAGGAGCGCGCGCATTTTCTATGCCGGCGACGAGGAATTCGACCGCGTCGGCCGGCACAAGTACGCCGAGATCCAGCGCACGGGCACAGGCAGCATCGCGACGGTCTGGCGGCGCAAGGACGGCGGAACGGTCAACATCTTCCTGAGCTCGACCCCGATCGATCCCGGCGACCTTGCGGCCGGCGTCGTCTTCACGGCCCTGGACATCACCGAGAAGAAGAAGGCCCAGGACGAGTTGTGGAGAAGCGAGGAGAAATACCGGGCCCTCTTCGAGAATGCCGTCATGGGCATCTTCCAGAGCACGCCGGAGGGGCGTTTCCTCAGCGTCAACCCCGCCACGGCGACGATGTGCGGCTTCGACTCCTCGGAAGAGATGATCGCATCGGTCACCGACATCGCCGCCCAGCACTACGTGGACCCTGCCGAGAGGGACCTCTTCATCCGTGCCATCGAGGAGCAGGGCTTCGTCCGGAATTTCGATCATCGGACGTACCGCAAGGACGGCAGCATCTTCTGGGTTTCCGTGAACGCGCGCGCGGTCCGTGACCGGCAGGGGCGAATCACCCATTACGAGGGGACCCACGAGGACATCCAGGGACGCAAGGAGGCCGAGGCGGCCTTGCGGGAAAGCGAGGAGCGCTTCGCGAAGATCTTCCATTCCAGCCCTGTGCCGGTCGCCGTTTCCACGATCGCCGAGGGGCGATTCATCGAGGTCAACGACCGGTTCGTGGAGACCTTCGGATACCGCCGGGACGAGATCGTCGGCCGCACGTCGGGGGAACTCGGGTTCTGGGATGAGGAAACCGGGCGCGGGGACGCCCGCCAAACGCTCCATGAAACGGGTTCCGTCAGAGACGTGCCGATGCAGTTCCGGACCCGCTCCGGGGAGTACCGGACGGGCCTCTGGTCCGGCGAGATCATCCGCCTGGGCGACCGGGACGTCCTGCTCTCGATCCTGCACGACATCACCGAGCGCAAGATCGCGGAGGAAAAGTACCAGAGCATCCTCGCCGAGATCGACGAGTTCTACTACGAGGCCGACCTCCGGGGAAGCCTGACGTTCTTCAACGACGCCGCCTGCAGCATCATCGGGTACTGCCGCGAGGAGCTTCTTGGAAAGAACAACCGCGACTACACGACCCCGGAAACGGCCGAGCGGATGTACCGCGTCTTCAACCGCGTGTGGCGCACGGGGGAAAAGCAGAGACTCGACGACTACGAGATCATCCGCAAGGACGGCTCGCGCCGCGTGCTGGAGATATCGGCCTCGTTGAAGCGGGACGCGAAGGGGAACCCCGTCGGATTCCGCGGCCTGGGACGGGACGTGACGGACCGGGTCCTCGCCGCCGAGGCGCTCCGCCTGAGCGAGGCGCGTTACCGGGCCCTTTTCGAGAACTCGATCGTGGGCATCTTCCAGTCCACGCCGGCCGGCCGTTACCTCCGCGTGAACCCGGCCTTTGCCAGGATCTTCGGCTACGACTCCCCCGAGGACGTGGTCGCGTCCGTCACCGACATCGGCCGCGAGATCTTCGTGGACCCCGAAGACCGGGAGCGCAGCCTCGCCACCCTGAGCGAAACGGGCATCCTGGAGCGGTTCGAGACCCGGACGCGGCGCAAGGACGGCAGCATCATGTGGACGGCCATCAACTCCCGCATCGTCCGCGATGCCGGAGGACAGCTGCGGTTCATCGAGGGGGTCGTCGAGGACATCACGCAGCGAAAGCGGGCCGAAGAGGCCCTGAAGCTCAACGAGCAGCGCCTCGAGGCGCTTCAAACGCTCAACCAGATGAGCCGGGCGACCGTTCAGGAGCTGTGCGACTTCGCCCTGGAGGAGTGCGTTCGGCTCACCGGCAGCCGCATCGGCTACCTTGCCTTCCTCAACCGGGACGAGTCGGTCATGACGATGTTCACCTGGTCGAGGTCCGCCATGGAACAATGCGCCGTGAGCAACCTTACGGACCTCTACCCCGTCGAAACGACAGGCCTCTGGGGGGAGGCGGTCCGCCAGCGAAGGCCCGTCATCACCAACGACTACGCAACGGCCGGCGCCCTCAAGAAGGGGCTGCCCCCGGGCCACGTGCCGATCGTGAGGCACATGAACGTCCCCGTGCTCGACGGGGAGCGCATCGTCGCCGTGGTGGGCGTGGGGAACAAGGAAGCCGACTACGACGAGTCGGATATCGTGCAGCTCACGCTGCTGGCCCAGGGCATGTGGCGCATCATCCAGCGCAGGCGCTCCGAGGAGGATCTCAAGGCTAGCGAAGAGCGGTTCTTCAAGGTGTTCCAGTCCAACCCGATCCCGATGACCATCGCGACCCTCGACGAGGGCCGCCTGATCGCCGTCAACGAGAGGGCCATCGAGCTGTCCGGATACTCGCGGGGGGAATTGATCGGCCGGACAGCCATGGAAATCGGGCTCTGGGCCTACCCCGAGGAGCGGGACAGGCTGATTGCGCAAATCCGCGAACAGGGATTCTTGCGGGACGGCCTTGCCCACTTCCGGACCCGGGCCGGGCGAGTGGCGCCGGCGCTCTGGTCGGCGGACCGGATCCGGCTGGGGGACGACGAGGTGATCCTCACGACCATCCACGACATCTCGCAGCAGGTCGAGGCCCGGGAAAAGCTCCGTCTCAGCGAGGAGAAGTACCGCCTGCTCGCGGAAAACGTCACGGACGTCATCTGGACGGCGAACCTCGATCTCGCGTTCACCTACGTGAGCCCCTCGTCGGAACGTCTCTTCGGTTGGAGCCCCTCCGAGTGGATGTCGAAGCCGCTTCGGGATTTTCTGGCGCCGTCTTCCCTCGAGACGGCCGAACGGATGGTCCGGGAAGAGACCGCCATGCCGACCGGCACCGGCAGCGCGGGGGCACGCGTCATCACGCTGGAGATGGAACTCACCCGCAAAGACGGCACTACGGGCTGGTACGAGGTCTCGGCACAGATGATCCGGAACGAGGACGGGACCCCCCGCTCCATCATCGGAGTGACCCGGGACATTGCGGAACGCAAGAGGGCCGAGAAGCAAAACGCCCTGCTGGAACAGCAGCTGCGGCAGGCCCAGAAGATGGAGGCCGTCGGCACCCTGGCGGGCGGCATCGCCCACGACTTCAACAACATCCTCTTCGCCGTCATCGGCTACGCCGAGCTGTGCCTGCAGGACACGACCAACGACGAGAGCCGGTGGAACCTCTCGCAGATCCTCAGCGCCTGCAGCCGCGCGAAGACCCTCGTGAGCCAGATCCTCGCATTCAGCCGGCAGGTCGAACAGGAGTGCAAGCCCCTCGACGTCGTCCCGCTGGCCAAGGAGGCCGTGAAGTTCCTCCGCTCCTCCCTGCCCGTCACGATCGACCTGCATCTCGATGTCGCGGCCGCGAACAGCGTCGTCATGGCCGACGCCACGCAGATCCACCAGGTTCTCATGAATCTCTGCACCAACGCAGCCCATGCGATGCGCGCCTCGGGCGGCCGGCTGGCCATCCGCATCGACAACGCGTCCCCCCCGCCGGGCCTCGTGCCGGACGGGGACGGCCCCCGGCCGGCGGGTTTCCTGCGCCTGAGTGTGAGCGACACGGGACACGGCATCGAGCCGGACCGGATCAACCGCATCTTCGACCCCTTCTTCACCACGAAGGCCCCCGGGGAGGGGACCGGGCTGGGCCTCTCGGTCGTCTACGGCATCGTCAAGGCTCTCGGCGGCGCCATCCGCGTCGACAGCACGCCCGGCCGGGGAAGCGCGTTCGAGATCTACCTGCCTTCCGCTGCCGACCGGGGAATGGAACCGGAGAAACCGGCGGAGCCGATCCCCCGGGGCTCGGAAAGCGTGCTGTTCGTCGACGACGAGGGACACCTGGTGGAGGTCATGGGACAGGTGCTCTCCGCCCTGGGGTACCGTGTCACCACCGTCCGCGAGAGCCGCAATGCGCTGCGCCTGTTCCGCGAGAACCCCGAGGGCTTCGATCTTGTCATCACGGACATGACCATGCCGGACATGACGGGCGCCGAGCTGGCCCGCGAGATCCTGCGTTTCAGGCCGCAGACGCCCATCATCCTCTGCACGGGGTACAGCGAGCTGATCAGCGAGGAGGAGGCACTGAGGATGGGCATCCGCCGCTTCCTGATGAAGCCCCTCTTCATGGGCGACGTGGCCCGGGAAATCCGCGCCGTCCTCGACGGCAGCGGCAGGGGGACCGCGGCATGAAACGCATCCTGATCATCGACGACGATTTTCTCGTGAGGGACATGCTGGAGCGGCTCATGCGCAAGGCCCGCTACGACGTGGAAACGGCGGAAAACGGCGGCCGGGCGCTGCGGCTGCACCGCAGTTGCCCGGTCGATCTCGTGATCACGGACATCATCATGCCCGAAAAGGAAGGGCTCGAGACCATCGTGGAGTTCCGGAAGTCCGCCCCCGCCGTGAAGATCATCGCGATCTCGGGGGGCGGGAGGATCGGGCCGTCGAGCTAT
>CAZPCN010000050.1:12873-14925 GCA_964585095.1 uncultured Syntrophaceae bacterium
TCCATCACCTGGATCGTGTGTTCGTAGACGTCCCGGAAGTACATCGCCGTCGCCTTGTCGATCAGCGGCGACTCGGCCCGCTCGAGCAGGGAGATCACCTCCCGTAGCGGCCACACGGCGCGCCGCACCAGCAGGATCTCGTCCCGGATCTGCTGGACGCTCCGCAGGGTCTCCCGCTTCGGGTTTGCCACGACCTCGTTTTCCAGGCTGTCGATCTTCTCCCCCATTCTTTCCATCACGACGAAATAGTGATCCACGACGGCGTCCATGAGGGCATAGGCCAGGTAATCCGTCCCCATCCTCCGTGCCCGCCCGAGGTTGTTGCGGAGCCTCTCGCGGAGGGGCCTGAAGATCCCGCTGTCCGACTCCTGGAAGGACAGGACGACGTCGTCGCTGAACACGAGGCTCAACTGCTCGACCCGCAGATCCATCGACGCCTCGTCGAATGCGATCACCTTGAGGATCACGCAGATGTACTTCCCCAGGTCGTCGATCTTCGGCCGCTGGGTCGTGTTCATGATGTCTTCCATCAGCAGCGGGTGGATGCCGAACCGGCCGCCGATCTGCTCGATGACGGGCGGTTCGTGGATCCCGACGACGTCGATCCACGTCACGCTGGGTTTGCCGCCGTAAGGGGCCAGCTCGTCGACGGACCGGACCTCCCGCTCCTCGAACGACTCCTGCTCGTAGTCGACCACGGTGACCCGTGTCTTCTCCGTCCGCTCCCTGCCGATGTGGACGAGACTGCCGGGGGGCAGACCTGTTTTCCTCGAACGCTTGATGATGTGCTTCGCCATCGGCTCACCTGTCGAAAAAGGGTATCCTCTCCGGGGCCGGTTCCCCGGATCGGCCCGCCCGCCGCGGCTTCGCCACGGGGCATCAATGACCCTAGATAGAACCCGCCCGTGTAAACTGTCAAGTGAATTCGGCCGGTTACGGGGGTCCCGCGGCCGCGCCTCCGCCGATCATGGTACGCTTATTGCTTTATCATCCCTGTGGGAATTAGTCGTGAATGACCTGACCATCGGCATGGCGGACCCCGGCACCGGATCGCACGCGGAAAACGGACTCATTCTTCTCGCGCTCTTTCTGGCCTCGATCGACAGCGGAACTGGAACCTCACTTGCGCCCTGCTCGCTTCCCGATCGCCGGTGGTCAGGTCATCGTGCACACAAGACCCCGACCGGCGCACGCCGCGGACGGGGCACACGGTTGGCGGTATGAGCGGCACCATGGAAAGCCTGGTCGCGGAGCTGAAACGGGAGGTCCCGGGACCCGACCTGGCGTTGATGTCCGATATTCACGATACGATCATCGAAACCCTCAACCTCGGCTTCGACCCCTCCGTTCTCCTCGTCCTGGACAACGAGGACGCCCACCAGCACGAGATCGAACAACTCAAATTCAAGATCAAGGAACAGATCGTCTCCCGCATGATGGGCCGGGCCAACTCCGTGGTCCTCTTCGGCAAGGTCAAGCCCGGCGATGCCGGCAGCTTCACGAAAGTCGTCCTGCGGATGGGGATGAAACCCTCCAAGATCTACATCCTCGCCATGGCCCTTTTCCTGCTCGACCCCGCCCTGGAGCCCCTGGCCGGCCGCAGTTTTTCACGGGCCATTCTCGGACGGATCCTGGCGGAGGAGCTGGGGTTCAAGAGCACGGCGGTGGAACGCGTGGAGATGGGGTCGCTGCTTCTCGAAATCGGCCGGATCCCGGCCATTCTCTACGAGATCCGCTCGAAAACCTCGCTGGACGAGGGTTTCGTCTCCACCTGGCACCCGCTGCTGGGCCTCTCCCTTCTCAGGAAGTACGAGCTGCCCGGCTACCTCGAGGAGACCCTCCTGCACAGCCACTTCTCCTTCCTGCACCGGTCGCTGTCGCCCCTGGCGGTGATCGACCTCGCCGACCTCGTGGTCCGTCAGAGCTTCTCGAGGCACGGCAAGCTGGTTGTCGAATCCCCCCTGCCCGACGCCACGATCGAATCGACCCCGGGGTCCAGCATCCAGGATCAGTTCAGCGCCATCGGCTACCGGAAGTTCGTCGAAGTCAGGC
>CAZPCN010000051.1:0-14590 GCA_964585095.1 uncultured Syntrophaceae bacterium
CGCCGAGCTCGCGGCTCACGATGGCCGCGTGGCAGGTCCGGCCGCCCTTGTTGGTCACGATGGCGGCGGCGATCTTCATGATGGGCTCCCAGTCCGGATCCGTCATGTCCGTCACCAGCACCTCGCCTTTCTTGAAGTTCTTGATGTCGGCCACGGAGTGGATGACGTTGACGGCGCCCGAGCCGATCTTGGAACCCACGGCCGTTCCCGTCACGAGCGGTTTCTTGTGCTCGAGCAGCACGTAGCTCTCGAGGACGTTGGCGTCCTTCTGGGACTGGACCGTCTCGGGCCGGGCCTGAAGGATGAAGAGCTCCCCGGTCACGCCGTCTCTGCCCCACTCGATGTCCATGGGCTTGAAGTAGCCGGCCTCGGCCGAGTAGTGGTCCTCGATGATGCAGGCCCACTGGGCCAGCGTGATAATCTCGTCGTCGCTGATGCTGAAAACGTCCCGCTGCGCCTTGGGGACGGGCTTGATCTCCGTCGACTCGAGGCCCTTCTTCCTCGAGTAGATCATCTTGATCTCCTTCGTCCCGAGCTTCTTCTGGACGATCGGCCGGAACCCCTTGTTAAGCGTCGGCTTGAAGACGTAGAACTCGTCGGGGTTCACCGTCCCCTGGACGACCGTCTCGCCCAGGCCGTAAGACGACGTGATCAGGACGGCGTCTTTGAAGCCGCTCTCGGTGTCGATGGAGAAAATGACCCCCGAGGCGCCAATGTCGGAGCGGACCATTTTCTGCACGCCGATGGAGAGGAAGACGCTCTCGTGATCGAATCCCTTGTCGAAACGGTAGGAGATCGCGCGGTCCGTGAAGAGCGAAGCGAAGCAGCGCTTGCAGGCGTCGATGAGGGCCTCCTCTCCCCGGATGTTCAGGAAGGTCTCCTGCTGACCCGCAAAGCTTGCGTCGGGAAGGTCCTCGGCCGTGGCGGAGCTGCGGACGGCCACGTCGGTGTTTTCGCCGTACTCCTCGCAGAGCCGCTTGTAGGCCTTGACGATCTCTTTTCGCAGATCCTCGGGCATCTCCGCGTTGTAGATCAGGCTGCGGACCTTCTTGCCCCGGGTGCTGAGATTGTGGATGTCATGGGTGTCGAGGTCTTTCAGGACCTCCTTGATTTTGCCCCAGATCCCCGCCGACTCGACCAGGTACCGGTAGGCGTGCGCCGTGATGGCATACCCGTCGGGGATGTTGACCCCCTTTTTCTGCAGGTTCTGCCTCATCTCGCCGAGCGATGCGTTCTTCCCGCCCACCTCGGGTATGTCTTTCAGTTGAAGTTCGTCGAACCAGATGACCAGTCTTTCTTTATTCATGTCCATCCTCCCCGAAGATGTTGATGACCCTGCATCCCCCTGTTTTGCGGCCGCAAACTCCCTATCAGGTTTGCCCCGGCGAGTCAACGGGAAAGCTCCTGCGCTCAGCCCATGGCATCGGTCAGTCTCCTGCCGCCGAAGACGTGCATGTGCAGGTGGAAAATAAGCTGGCCGCCGTCGGGGTTGACGTTGACGGTGACCCGGTAGCCCTTTTCGGCGATCCCCCGCTCGCGCGCGATGGCCTGCGCGGCCCGGTACATGTCCCTCAGCAGATCGTCCTGGCCCTCCTTAACGTCGTTGAACGTCGCGACGTGCTCCTTCGGCACGATCAGGACGTGGACGGGAGCCACCGGGTGGATGTCGTTGAAGGCGACAACCCGGTCCGTTTCGAGCACCTTGCTGCAGGGGATCTCCCCCTTGACGATCTTGCAGAAAATGCAGTCGCTCATCTCTTCACCCCCTTTTTCCACTCGGAACAGTTAGTTCCCATCCGTCTGCTCTGCGGCTCCTGCCTGCCCGTCCTTACCCTCTTACCCTCTTACCCTCTTCCTTCGTCCGCGCAATGGCCTCACCGAGATCCAGGGCGCCCGTGTAGAGGGCCTTGCCCGTGATGACGCCGAGGATGCCGGCGTCCGCGACGGCCAGGAGCCGGTCGATGTCCCCCAGCCCGGCCACGCCGCCCGACGCAATGACGGGGATCCCGACGGAATGCGCCAGGCGTTCCGTAGCGGCCACATTGACCCCCGTTTCCATGCCGTCGCGGCTGATGTCCGTGTATACCAGCGCCGCCAGCCCGAGGCCCTCGTACCGTTTGGCCACTTCGAGGACGTCCGCCCCCGTGGCCTCTGTCCAGCCCTCGACGGCGACCTTCCCCCCCTTCGCATCGATGCCCAGGATGACCCGGCCGGGGTTCCGGCGGCATGCTTCGACGACAAGGCCCCTGTCCTTGAGGGCCGCCGTGCCGAGGATCACCCAGCGAACCCCCAGGCTGAGGTAGGTGTCGACCGTGGCGATGTCCCGGATGCCGCCCCCCAGCTCGACGGGCACGTCGACGGCGGAGAGGATGCGGCCGATGACATCGGCATTGACGGGGCGCCCCTCGCGGGAACCGTCAAGGTCGACGATGTGGATCCGCTCGGCGCCCTTTTCGGCCCACCGCCGGGCCACCTCCACGGGATCCCCGCTGTAGACGGTCTCGCGCTGGAAATCCCCCTGGAGAAGCCGGACGCATCTGCCGCCCCGTATGTCTATGGCTGGGATAATAATCAAGGATTGCAACTCCGGAACCGGTGGCCCGGTTCTGCTTCGTCATAAAAAAAGCCGGTTTCCGGCTATTCCCCGGGGGGTCGCCGGACCGGCGCTGTCGTTCGGCCAGCCGGGCTGCTTATCGATACCCGGGGAAGGTTTTCAGCATTTCATCGACGCCGTCTTCGGCCAGTTCCTGCGCCGTGACCCACTTCAGCCCCCTGCTGAAGAAGGTCGAGGCCTGCAGAACGTTTTCGGAGAGCGACTGTTGCGTCTTGTCGTAGATGTTCCCCCAGACCATCTCGCCGTCGCTTACCCGGATCAGGTAGACGCCAAACGTGACCGATGCGGGCCTTTCGGCCGAATACTTGTACCCCACCCGCTCCCGGAAACAGGACACGTAGCCGGCCACGACCCCATCGACCTCGAGGACCTGCCCCACCCGTTGCAGCTGCTTCGTCACGGGCAGCCTCGGATTCTCGCTCTTGACTTTCTGATGGACGAGATCGCTCTGGTAGGGCGGGATGACGGAAAACGCTCCGGACTTCTCGAGCTTCCCGACAAAGAATTCCTGGACGACCAAATCGGCGTTTTGCGGCATCTCGCAGGTGGTGAACACCGTCCCGCAGACGGGGCAGCGGGCCATGCGGCTGGCATCGCTCGATGTGAGCTTCTCGAAAGGCACCACGACGAGCCGCTTGAGGACGGCGGGCTCCCTCGCAACCTGGGTCGTACGAACCGGTGTGCTCGAGGCGCACCCGATCAGGACGGGCAGCACGACACAGAGAGCCGTCAGGGCTGCGACAAAGGATTTCGAAAAGGGCTTCACACTCCCCCCCGCCGGGATGATCCGAAATCATGGTCTGGCTGGAAACACAAAGAACGAAGAGAAGGCTCTCCCGAAACACCCGTCAGATCAGAGGGTTCCCTTTGTGGAGAGGACCCCGCGGATACGCGCGTTCCGTGCGACCGCCTCTCGCAGGGCGCGGGCAAAGGCCTTGAAAACAGCCTCCGCCATGTGATGGCTGTTCTTACCATACAAGACCCGGACGTGCAAGGTCATTCCGCTCGCGTCGGCGAAGGCCTGGAAGAATTCCCGGATCAGAGCCAAGTCGAACGTCTTGATCCGCCGCGCGCCGAAATTCACGTCGTAGACCAGGTAGGACCGTCCAGAGGCGTCCAGGTGGACCGAGGCCAGGCTCTCGTCCATGGGGACCGTGGCGGTGCCGTACCGGTTGATTCCCTCCTTGTCGGCCAGCGCATCCCGGAATGCCTTCCCCAGGCAGATCCCGATGTCCTCCACGAGGTGATGGTCGTCCACGTCCGTGTCGCCGCTGCCCTTCACCGTGAGGTCGAAGAGGCCGTGGCGGGCCGTCAGGGTGAGCATGTGGTCCAGGAAAGGGATCGTCGTGTCGATCTTTCCCTTTCCCGTCCCGTCGAGATCCAGGAGGATCCGGATGTTCGTCTCCGACGTCTTCCGCTCGATCTTGGCCTTACGCGGCATGAAGCCCCCCTTCCGTCACTTCCGTCACTTCTGCCACTTCTGTCACTTCGTTTCGATCAGACGACCTTGTTGAGTGCGTACTCGATAATCCCCTCCGCCCCCGCCTCCTGCAGCAGCGGGATCAGGTCGCGGATGACGTTGCTGTCCACCACGGTCTCCACGGCGAACCATTCCTCGTTGTAAAGGTTCGAGATGGTGGGCGCCTTCAGGGAGGGCAGCAGCAGGATCACGCGCCCCAGGTTTTCCTTGGACACGTTCATCTTGATGACCACCTTGCCCATGCCGAGCAGCGACCCCTTGAGCATCGTCCGGATCTGCTCGATCTTGCGGCGTTTCCAGGGATCGTCCCAGGCTGACTTGTTGGCGATGAGCTGTGTGTTGGTCCTCATCAGCTCATGCACGATGCGCAGGCGGTTGGCCTTGATGGTGCTCCCCGTCTCGGTCACCTCCACGATGGCGTCGACGAGCCCCTCGACCACCTTGGCCTCCGTCGCGCCCCAGGAGAACTCGACCTTGACGTCGATGTTGCGCTCGCGGAAGTACCGCTTCGTGAAGTTGACAAGCTCCGTGGAGATCTTCTTGCCCTGGAGGTCTTCGACCTTCGTGACGGGGGAATCCTCCCGCACGACCAGAACCCACCGGGCGGGCTTCGCCAGCACCTTGGAATACACGAGGTCGTCGACGACGACCACGTCCGACTCGTTCTCGATCACCCAGTCATGGCCCGTGAGCCCCAGGTCCAGGGTCCCCGCCTCGATGTACTTGGACATCTCCTGGGCCCGCACGAGGGCGCAGGAAATCTCCTCGTCGTCGATGTCCGGGAAATAGCTGCGGCTGTCGTAACTGATCCGCCAGCCTGCCCGCTTGAACAGGTCCACCGTATTGGTCTCGAGGCTCCCCTTCGGGATCCCCAGTTTCAGCTTCTTCATTTGTAGACATCCTTCGGGTTGAAGACGAGCTCGCCGACGATTTCCTCGACTCCGCCGGACACCTTCCGGTAAAAGCAGGACCGGTATCCCGTGTGGCAGGCCGCCTTTCCGACCTGGTCGACCATCAGCAGAATGGTGTCGTTGTCGCAGTCGATCCGGATCTCCCTGACCCTCTGCACGTTTCCGGAGGTCTCCCCCTTGACCCAGAGCTCGTTGCGCGACCGGCTCCAGTAGGTGGCCTTCCCCGTCTGCAGGGTGTGCTGCCAGGAAAGCTCGTTCATGTAGGCGAGCATGAGAACTTCCTTCGTCTCGCAGTCCTGGACGACGGCCGGCACGAGGCCTCCGCTCTTCTTGAAATCGGGTTGTACCATGGTGATTCGTTCCGTTTCGTTTTTTCTTCAGGCCCCGGCGCGGGGACGCATTTCCCGCGGCGCGTGGAAACGAGAATGTTAGATAAACATCCTGTTTTTATCAAGAACTTTTTCTTTTCGCCTTGCCTGCCCGGTTTTTTTATGTTAGGAAATTATGCGTTGTTTCTGCGGGTTGCGTCCCCGGTCACGAGTCTTTCTCGGGAGGTTTTGTCCCATGTCAGTCCTCATCGGCGGCGGCGTGTCGGTCATGCTGGGCCTCGTATTGCTGATTTTCTGGTACAAACATTTCCTGGTCCTCCTGATGGGAGCCGTTCCGATCCTCCTCATCCTGGGAGGGGCGCTCGCCGTGTACGTGGGTCTCGACGAACTCAAGGACAAGATCCGCGAGACCCAGGAAAAGGAAAAAGAGGAGCTCAACAAGGCCCGGGCCGAGCTCGAGCGGGCCAAAGCGGAAGCCGACAAGTACAGGGAAGAGCTGGAAAAGCTCAAGGACGCCAAGTGAGGCGGGCGAAAAACCCTTGACATCAAGGCGAAAATCCAATATCGGGATAAGCCTGTTCACACAACACGGACAAGCGAGTGTCATGAACACAGCGATCAGCATTCCAACCATCCCCTCCAGCCTGTTTCAATACTCCTACATGTATTGATGCCTGCAGTTCACCCTTTCGGGTGGGCATGCAGGCTTTCCGGAACACCCCGCGTATCCGCCGGACCCGTATCTGTCGACACCCGCCGGGAAATCTTTGGTTGGGGCCGGCATCGGAGTCCGATCCCGATCAGAACGAATGCACTCTCACCGAATGGAGGACAGGGCCATGAGAAAGACCTCGACAGGAAAGATGACCATCATCCTGCTGGTTGCGGCGGCGTTCGCGCTGGGTTCGTGGACATCGGCCGAAGCAGCCACCAGCCTCACCTACAGCATCTTCTTCCCGCCCACGCACGCCCAGGCCAAGGCGGCGGAGGCATGGGCGAAGGAAGTCGAGAAGCGCAGCGCCGGCAAGGTGAAAATTTCGGTCTTCCCGGGCGGGACGCTGACCCCGGCCGACCAGTGCTACGACGGCGTCGTGAAGGGGATCTCTGACATCGGCATGTCCGCCTTCGCCTACACGCGGGGCCGCTTCCCGCAGATGGAGGCGCTCGATCTGCCGCTGGGCTACACGAACGGCCGCGTGGCCACGCGGGTCGCAAACGACTTCTACCTCGCCATGAAGCCCAAGGCCCTGGACAACGTGAAGGTTCTCTACCTGCACGCCCACGGCCCGGGGCTGCTGCACACCAAGAAGCCCGTCAAAACCCTGGAGGACCTCAAGGGCATGAAGATCCGCTCGACGGGCTTCAGCGCAAAGGTCGTCGAGATGCTGGGCGGCGTGCCTGTGGCGATGCCGCAGGGCGAGACCTACGAGGCGCTCAGCAAGGGGATCGCCGACGGGACGATCGGCCCCATCGAGGTGCTCAAGGGCTGGAAGCAGGGCGAAGTGATCAAGTCCACGACGGATTGCTTCGACGTGGGCTACACCACGGCGTTTTTCGTCGTCATGAACCTCAAGAAGTGGAACTCCCTGCCCCCCGACGCCAGGAAGGTCTTCGAGGACGTCAGCCGCGAGTGGATTGACGTGCACGGCAAGGCCTGGGACGAGGCGGACAAGGAGGGCCGTGCCTTCACGAAGGGTTTGGGCAACCAGATCGTCACGCTCTCGCCCCAGGAGAGTGCCCGCTGGAAGAAGGCGGTCCGGCCCGCCATCGAGGAGTATATCAAGGGGGCGGAGCAGAAGGGGATCCCGGGCCGCAAGTCGGTGAAGGAGGCCGAATCCCTCATCACGAAACACAGGAAGCAATACAAGTAACAGTGCCGGAAAGGGGATCCCTCCTTTGTTTCGCACGATCGCAAAACGGATCCACCAGGTCTCGGCCGGGCTCAACGGGGTCTCGGCGGCGGCGATTGCGCTGATCATGCTCCTGACCTGCGCCGACGTCGTGCTGCGCCTCTTCGGCCGGCCGATCCCCGGGACCTATGAGCTGGTGGGGTATTTCGGGGCTGTGATCGTGGCCTTTGCCATGGCCTGGACCTCCATCGAGCGGGGTCACATCTCGGTGGAAATGCTCGTCGACCGCCTGCCCCGCAGGGCGAGGCACTTCGTAGAGGCCCTGGGCGCCGCGGCGGGGGCTGTTCTGTTCGGGCTGCTCGCCTGGCAGTGCCGGATCTACGCCGCCGATCTGATGGAAAGCGGCGAGGTGTCGCCGACGCTCGGGGTGGCGACGTGGCCCTTCGTGGGCTGCATCGCCCTCGGATCGGCCCTGCTTGCGCTGGTGCTCCTCGTGGAGGCGCTGCGGGAATCCAAAAGGGGGCTTGAGCCATGACGCCCACCGAAGCCGGGATCTACGGCTTTGTCGCCCTGGTCGCCCTCATGTTCCTGAAGATTCCCGTGGGCTTCGTCATGGCCCTCGTGGGCCTGCTGGGGTTTGCCTTCCTGGTGTCCTGGGATGCGGCGCTGCACCTGATGGCACAGGATTTCACCTCCGTCTTCGGGTCCTACAACCTCACCGTGATCCCCCTGTTCGTCCTCATGGGGCAGCTGGCGCATCACTCGGGGATGAGCGGAAGGCTCTTCCATGCCGCGTACCGCTTTTTCGGAAGCCTGCCGGGCGGTCTGGCCGTCGCCACCATCGGGGCCTGCGCGGGGTTCTCGGCCATCTGCGGCTCCACGAGCGCCACGGCCGCCACGATGGCCGCCGTCGCCCTGCCGGAAATGAAGAAGTACAACTACGACCCGGCGCTCGCGACGGGCGTCGTCGCCGCGGGAGGCAGCCTCGGCATCCTGATCCCGCCCAGCACGATCTTCATCGTCTACGGGATCATGACGGAGCAGTCCGTCGGGAAACTATTCCTGGCGGGCGTCGTGCCGGGGATCCTCATGACCCTCCTCTTCATTGCGACGGTCTTCATCTGGACCTGGAACCGGCCGGAGCTGGCCATGCCGGGGGCACGCTTCACTCTGCGGGAGAAGATCGCCTCGCTGGCAGGCGTCGTCGAAACCCTTATCCTCTTCGTCGCCGTCATGGGAGGGCTCTTTATCGGGGTGTTCACCCCGACGGAGGCGGCGGCCATCGGCGCCTTCGGCACCCTGGTGATCGCCGTCGCGGGGCGGCACCTCTCCTGGAAGGGCTTCACCCAGTCCCTCGTCGAGACGACGCGGGTCACCTGCATGATCCTCGTCATCGTGGCGGGCGCCACCGTGTTCGGCCACTTCCTGGCCGTCACCCGGATCCCCTTCGACGTGGGCGCATGGGTCATGGGGCTCCAGATGCCCCCGTGGGCTGTCATGGGTCTCATCATCCTGGTCTATCTCGCCCTGGGCTGCCTGATGGACTCGCTCGCGATGATCATGCTGACGATCCCCATCTTCTTCCCCGTCGTCACGTCGCTCGGGTTCGATCCGATCTGGTTCGGCGTGATCATCGTGCTCGTCACCGGGATGGGCGTCATCACGCCCCCCGTGGGCATCAACGTGTACGTGGTCGCAGGGGTTGCCCGCGACGTCCCGCTGCACGTCATCTTCCGGGGGACCGTCAAGCTGCTGGCCGCGCAGGTCGTCACGGCTGCGCTCCTCATCCTCTTCCCGCAGATCGCCCTGTGGCTGCCGCAGCTCATGCGCTGACCCCGTCCCTGCCGTTTTTTCCGTTGCGCAGAGCCTGAAAACTTTGCATAGTGTATCCTGAGTCCCCGGGGGGTTCCGGGGGAACGGAAGAATCTTCCCGGACGGGTTTCATGAGCCTGATCTCCATCGAATTGACGCTTCTGGCCGCAGCGGTTCTCCTTCTCGCGAGCATCCTCGTCAGCAAGGTCTCGGACCGCCTCGGGATCCCCTCTCTTCTGATCTTCCTCGGGATCGGCATGCTGGCCGGGTCCGACGGGATCGGCGGGATCCACTTCGACGACCCCTCCCTCGCGCAGGCCCTCGGGATTGTCGCCCTGTCCTACATCCTCTTTGCCGGAGGGCTGTCCACCGATTGGGCGAGTGTGCGCCCCGTTCTTGCGCAGGGAGGTCTTCTGGCGACGCTGGGGGTCTTCATCACGGCCGCACTGGCGGGCGGGTTCGCGACTCTCGTCGGGGGCTTCACCCCGCTGGAAGGGCTTCTCCTCGGCTCCATCATCTCCTCGACGGACGCGGCAGCCGTGTTTTCCGTCCTTCGGTCGAGAAACGTCAGCCTCAGGGGAGGCCTGAAGCCTCTGCTGGAACTCGAATCGGGCAGCAACGACCCCATGGCCGTGCTCCTGACGCTCGCCTGCATCAGCCTGCTTCAGCACCCCGGGGAAACCGTGGGCGGCCTCGTCCCCATGATGTTGGTCCAGCTGGTTCTCGGCGCGGGTCTCGGCTACCTGCTCGGCCGCGGGATGATCCTGCTGATCAATCACATCCGCCTCGAGTACGAAGGTCTTTACCCCGTCCTGAGCCTCGCGATGGTCCTCCTGATCTACGGGCTCTCCACGATCGTGCAGGCAAACGGCTTCCTCGCCGTCTACGTCGCCGGCATCGTGATGGGCAATCACAGCTTCATCCACAAGAGGAGCCTCATCCGGTTCCACGACGGCCTGGCCTGGCTCATGCAAATCTCCATGTTCCTCGTGCTCGGGCTCCTGGTGTATCCCTCGAAGCTTGCGGGCGTGGCAGGCACGGGGATCCTCGTCACGGCATTCCTGATGCTCGCCGCCAGGCCCGCGGCCGTCTTTCTGACCCTCATCGGGTCGGGCATGCCGCACCGGGAGCGGTTGATGGTGGCCTGGGTGGGGCTCCGCGGTGCCGTGCCGATCATCCTGGCCACGTTCCCCCTTCTGGCCGGAATCGCGCAGGCCGAGATGATGTTCGACATTGTCTTCTTTGTCGTGCTGGCCTCGGCACTGCTGCAGGGGACGTCGATTCCGCAGGTGGCGCGTTGGCTCGGCGTCGATGCCCCGATGGCCCGGGTTCCGGTCTATCCCATCGAATGCGAGCCCGGGGGGCGGGTGCCCTGCGACCTCGTCGACGTGGAAATACGGCCGGACTCGGCGGCGGCGGGGAAACAGCTCGTGGAGCTGGGCCTGCCCGAAGGGGCCCTCGTCGTTCTCATCAACCGGGGCGAGGAGTTCATCATCCCGACGGGGGGCACGATCCTGAACCCCGGGGACCGGCTCCTGTTCCTGGCGGCCGCGGCGCAGCTCGCCCAGGCGCGCGCGATCATTGAGGCGCCGCAGGAGTAACGGAAAGAAGTTGTCCCCGAGGACAAAAGCGTCTACACTGTATCCCGCCGGACGAAACGTCCGCGGCTCTCCGTAGAGAATCGGGCCGCCGTCTGTCCGCGGACAGGCAGCGGCTTTTTCGTATCCGCGCGGTCGAGGGAAACGGATCGGCATGTTCTTCCTGGACGACATCGTCATCATCATCGGGCTGTCCGCCGTCGTGCTCTACCTGTGCCACCGGCTCGAGCTGCCCGCCATCGTGGGGTACCTCCTCACGGGGCTGCTGACAGGCCCCTACGGGTTCAAGCTGGTCGGCAACCTGGAGGCCGTGACGATGCTGGCCGAGATCGGGGTCGTGGCCCTGCTGTTCACGATCGGCCTGGAGTTTTCCTTCCGCAACCTCGTGCAGCTGCGCCGGACGGCCCTGCTGGGCGGCACCCTGCAGGTGATGCTCACGCTGCTGATCGCCGCGGCCATCTCCCACGGCCTCGGGCGGCCCGCGGGACAGTCGATCTTCATCGGCTTCCTGACGGCCCTGAGCAGCACCGCTATCGTCATGAAGCTCCTGCAGGACCGCGCCGAGGTGGAAACGCCCCACGGCGGCAGCGCGCTGGGCATCCTCATCTACCAGGACCTCATCGTCGTCCCCATGATGCTGCTTCTCCCCTTCCTCGGCGGGGGCGTCGAGGGGTCGTCCGACGACCTGCTCCTGCTGCTTGCCAAGGAGGTCGGGGTCATTCTGGCCCTCGTCCTGGCGGCCAAGTGGGTCGTTCCCTGGACCCTGGTCACGGTCACCCGGACCGGCAGCCGCGAACTCTTCCTGCTCACGATCGTGATGATCGGCCTGGCCGTGGCGTGGCTCACCCACGTCGCGGGGCTCTCGCTGGCGGTCGGGGCCTTCCTGGCGGGCCTGGTCATCTCCGAGTCCGAATACAGCCACCAGGCCATGGGCAACGTCATCCCCTTCCGCGACATCTTCGCGAGCTTCTTTTTCGTCTCCATCGGCATGCTCCTGGATTTGCGCTTCCTCGCGGAGCAGCCGGGCTACGTCTTTCTGATGGCCGCCGGGATCATGCTCGTCAAGAGCCTGGCCGCCGCCGCGGCGTTTCTGTTCGTCGGGTTGCCCATCCGAGTGGCCGCGCTGGCCGGTCTCTGCCTCGGGCAGATCGGCGAGTTCTCCTTCATCCTGGCCGAGGCGGGCAGGAAGTACGGCCTGCTCTCGCAGGCCATCAACCAGGAGTTCCTGGCCTATTCGGTCCTCACGATGATGGCCACGCCTTTCCTGTTCCGTCTCTCCCACCCGGTGGCCGACGCCGTGGCCCGCCTGCCGCTGCCCCGCCGCCTCAAGCGCGGCAGCACTCCGGTGGCGGGCACGAAGCGGTTCCACGAGAAGGACCACCTGATCATTGTCGGATTCGGCATCTACGGTCAGAACATCGCCCGGGCCGCCCGGGAGGCGAAGATCCCCTACGCCGTCCTGGACATGAACGCCGATCTCGTCCACGAGCAGCGGCTGAAGGACGAGCCGATCCACTACGGCGACGCGACGCACGAGGCCATCCTGCAGCACGTCAACATCCGCCAGGCCCGGATCCTGGTGGTCGTGATCAGCGACGCCGCGGCCACCCGCCGCATCACCGACATCGCCCGCCGCCTCAACCCCAAGCTCTACATCGTCGTGCGGACGAGGTTCATCCAGGAGATCGGTCCCCTCATGGAAACGGGGGCCAACGAGGTCGTCTCCGAGGAGTTCGAGACCTCCGTGGAGATCTTCAGCCGGATCCTCTCGCGGTACCTCCTGCCCGAGGAGGAGATCCACCGCTTCGTCGAAGACATCCGCTCGGACGGGTACGCCATGTTCCGAAACCTCTCGAAGCACGCCACGGCGTGCCCGCACATCGGGGCCTGCCTGCCGGACATGGACCTTCGCTCGGTCCGCGTCCGCGAGGCTTCGCCGCTGGCGGGGAAGACGATCGCCGAGGGGGAACTGGGCAAGACGTTCGGGGTCACGATCCTGGCCGTCAGGCGAGAGGGGGACATCATTTCCATCCCGCCTTCGGACCTGGCCCTCGAGCCGGAGGACATCCTCTTCGTCGTCGGCCCGCCCGCCAAAATCTCGGACCTCGAGGCGGTGCTTCGGGGCGCGGGCGGGAAGAAGCCTCCACCGTCCCGGAAAAGAGTTGAAGCGGGCCGGCAAAACCACTAGACTGAAGTCGGGTCCGGGAATCACCCCGGAGGAGCATCGAGATGGTCGGGCCGCCATCTGCCCGCGGGGCAGTGACGGCCTTTTCTTTTGACCGGCACCCGCCCGCGGCCGGCCGCAGACGCGCCGGTCGAACGCGGCACCCAGATCCAGAAAAGGGGCTTCCGGAATGCCGTTTCTCGGGGACATTCTCATCATCATCGGGCTGTCCGCCGTCGTGCTCTACCTGTGCCACCGGGCGGGAATCCCCGTCATCGTCGGCTACCTTCTCACGGGCATCGTCGCGGGCCCCTACGGGTTCCGCCTTGTCGGGGACATCGAGGCCGTCCGGGTCCTGGCCGAGCTGGGCATCGTGGCGCTGCTGTTCACCATCGGCCTGGAGTTCTCCTTCCGCAACCTCATCCAGCTCAGGCGCACCGCGCTGCTGGGCGGATCGCTCCAGGTCATCCTGACCTTTTTCATCGCCGCGGCGGCAGCCCAGTTCTTCGACCAGCCGCCCGGGGAAGCGATCCTCATCGGGTTCCTGACGGCGCTCAGCAGCACCGCTATCGTCATGAAGCTCCTGCAGGACCGCGCGGAGATCGACACCCCTCACGGCATGAGCACCCTGGGCATCCTCATCTTCCAGGACCTCATCGTTGTGCCCATGATGCTCATTCTGCCCCTGCTGGGCGGCGTCATCCAGGAAAGCCCGGAATCGATCCTGCGACTCGTTGCCGAGGAGATCGGGGTGATCCTGCTGATCGTCGTCGCCGCCAAGTGGCTCGTGCCCTGGGCCCTCCTGCGGGTCACGCAGACCCGAAGCCGCGAGCTCTTTCTGCTGGCCATCGTCATGATCGGCCTCGCCGTGGCCTGGTTGACCCAGACGGCGGGGCTCTCGCTTGCCCTGGGCGCGTTCATGGCCGGGCTCGTCATCTCCGAGTCCGAATACAGCCATCAGGCCCTCGGCAACATTCTGCCCTTTCGGGACGTCTTCACCGGTTTTTTCTTCGTCTCCATCGGCATGCTTCTCGACCTGCGCTATCTGGCCGCAAACCCCGTCGAGATCGCGTGGATGACCTCCGGGGTCATCGCGGTCAAGGCCCTGATCGCAACGACGGCCGCCCTGATCGTCGGCCTGCCCCTCCGGACCGCCCTTCTCGTGGGGCTGGCCCTCTGCCAGATCGGGGAGTTCTCCTTCATCCTGGCCGAGGCGGGAAACAAGTATGCCGTCTTCACCGGGAACCGCTACCAGCAGTTTCTTTCCATCTCCGTGCTCACCATGATGGCGACACCCTTCATCTTTTACACTGCTCCGCGCCTGTCCGAAGCCTTCTCCCGTTTGCCCTTTTCCAGGAGCCTGAAGAGGGGAAGATTCCACGGGGCCGGCGTGAAAGCGTTCCGCGAAAAGGATCATCTCGTCATCGTCGGCTTCGGCTTCAACGGGCGCAACCTGGCCCAGGCCGGCAAGGCCATGGGCATCCCCTACGCCGTCATCGAGATGAACCCCGACGTCGTGATTGAAGAACGATCGAAGGGCGAGCCCATCTTCTACGGCGACGCCACCCAGGAGGCCGTCCTGCAGCACGTCAACTTCTGCCGCGCCCGGTCGCTCGCCGTCGTGATCAACGACGCGGCGGCGACGCGCCGGATCACGGAGCTTGCGCGGAGGCTCAACCCCAAGGCGTACATCATCGTCCGCACGCGGTTCATCCAGGAAATGGGCCCCCTGAAGGAGCTCGGCGCCAACGAGGTCATCCCCGAGGAATTCGAGACTTCCGTGGAGATCTTCAGCCGCCTGATGGCCACCTACATGCTGCCGAAGGAGGAAA
>CAZPCN010000052.1:0-14215 GCA_964585095.1 uncultured Syntrophaceae bacterium
TTCCCGAGCTGGGGGAGGGGGGCCGGTGGCTGCGGTTCACGGCGGCGGCCATCCATGACGCCGAGGGGCGGCTCGTGGGGGCCCTGGAAACGCTGGAGAACATCACCGAGCAGAAGCAGGCCGAGGACAGTCTGAAGGACAGCGAGCGCAGGCTCCAGAGCGTGATCCACGGCTCGCCGATTCCCACGTTCGTGATCGACGGGAATCACCGGATCCTCTACTGGAACCGCGCGCTGGAGGAACTGAGCGGGATCCGCGCCCACGAGGTGCTCGGGACGCCCGACCACTGGCGGGCCTTCTACCGCAGCGGGGCGCGGCCGTGCCTGGCGGATTTGCTGGTGGATCAGGACTTCGACGCCATCGAGAGCTGGTATGCCGGCAAATGCCGCCGCTCGCCGCTCATCGAGGAGGCCTACGAGGCGACGGACTTCTTTCCCGAGCTGGGGGAGGGGGGGCGGTGGCTGCGGTTCACGGCGGCGGCCATCCACGACGCCGAGAGGCGGCTCGTGGGGGCCCTGGAAACGCTGGAGAACATCACCGAGCAGAAGCGGGCCGAGGAGGAGCTTCACAAGACGCAGAAGATGGAGTCGCTCAGCGCCCTGGCGGGCGGGATCGCCCAGGACTTCAACACGCTGCTCTCCGCGATCCTGCGCAACGTGTTCCTCGCCAAGATCTCCGTTCCCGACGAGGACAAGATGCTCGAGGAGGGCCTCGCCGTGGCCGAAAAGGCGGGGCTGCGCGCCAAGGAGCTCACGCACCTGCTCATCACCGTGGCCAAGGGGGGCTACCCCGTCCGGAAGGTGACGGACCTCAAGCCGCTGCTGCAGGAGGTGCAGGGCCTGGCCCCCGGCGAGCCGGCGATCGACGTCCGACTCGACGTCGACCCCGATCTCTGGCAGGTGGAGGTCGACGAGGGGCAGATCCGGCAGGTGCTCCGGCACATCGTCCAGAACGCCGTGGAGGCCATGCCCCGGGGAGGCGCCATCGACATCCGGGCGGGCAACGCCATCGTGGAGGCCACGGACCGGCTGCCGATCCGGGAGGGCCGGTACGTGAAGATCTCCATCCGCGACCACGGCCGGGGGATTCGCGAGGAGCACCTCTCGAAGATCTTCGATCCCTACTTCACGACCAAGGAGGCCCGCCGCGGGCTGGGGCTCGCCGTGAGCTACGCCATCGTCCGCAACCACGAAGGCCTCATCCGCGTCGAGTCCCGCGAGGGGCACTTCGCCGCGTTCCACATCCTGCTGCCGGCGGCGGAGGGATAGAAGAGCGGAAGCGAGGAAGATCGGAAGAGCGGAAAAGACAATCGGTTCAACAAGGAGGGCCCCTGTGTGAAACATGGGCCCTTTTCATGCTGCGGAGCATGAAATTTGCAAGTTTTGTTCAGCCGCCGGGGTGCCGGCGCAATCCATGGCATGGAAGGGTTCCCGCATGACGCTTCTGGAAAAAATCGCCTCCCGACAGGCCCGCGTGGGGGTCATCGGCCTGGGGTACGTCGGCCTGCCGCTGGTCATCGAGTTCTGCCGCGCCGGCTTCACGGTCACGGGATTCGACGTGGACGAGAAGAAGGTCGCCGCCCTGCGCAGGCGCGAGAGCTACATCCGCCACATCGACTCGTCGCTTCTCCGGAAGGAAATCAACGGCAACTTCACGCCGACCTCGGATTTCGACCTTCTCGCCGGGGTGGACTGCATCCTCATCTGCGTGCCCACCCCCCTGAACCGCAACCGCGAGCCCGACATGCGCTACGTGTTCAACACGGGCAGGACGATCGCCGGGCGACTGCGCAAGGGGCAGCTCGTCATCCTCGAGTCCACCACCTACCCCGGGACGACCGACGGAGACCTCCGGGAGATCCTGGAGGCCTCGGGGTTGAAGGCGGGCGAGGATTTCCACCTGGCCTTCTCGCCCGAGCGGGAGGACCCGAACAACAAGAATTTCAGCCTGCGGACCGTCCCGAAGGTCGTCGGGGGATTCACGCCCGCGTGCCTGGCCGCCGCCAGGGCGCTCTACGACCACGTCGTGGAGAGGACCGTCCCCGTGTCGTCGGCGAAGGTGGCCGAGGCGGCCAAGCTCCTGGAGAACATCTACCGTTCCGTCAACATCGCGCTCGTCAACGAGCTGAAGATCTGCTTCGACCGCATGGGGATCGACGTCTGGGAGGTCATCGAAGCGGCCGCGACCAAGCCCTTCGGCTTCCAGCCCTTCTTCCCGGGACCGGGCCTCGGCGGGCACTGCATCCCCATCGACCCCTTCTACCTGACGTGGAAGGCGAGGGAATACGAATTCAACACGCGGTTCATCGAGCTGGCGGGCGAGATCAACACGTCCATGCCGGACTACGTGGTGTCCAAGGTCATGGAGGCTCTCAACGAGCACGGCAAGCACGTGAAAGGATCGAAGATCCTCATCCTGGGGCTTGCCTACAAGGCCAACGTCGACGACGACCGCGAGTCGCCCTCGTACCGGCTCATGGAGAAGCTCGAGCACCTGGGCGCAGAGGTGTCCTACCACGACCCCTGCATCCCCGTCATCCGCCCCTCGCGGGAGTACGCCCGGTTCGCGGGCCGAAAATCCGTCGCGATTACGAAGGCTTTTGACCTCATCCTGATTGCAACCCCCCACGACGAGTACCGGACGATCGACTTCGCCGCCCTCGGCGTGCCCGTGGTGGACACGCGCAACGTGGTGCGGCAGAGGGGCGATTTTCTCTTCCGGGCCTAGAAGCAGACCTTCACCCCTGTCCTCCTTCCCGGGTGGGAGGAGGAAGTGGAGAAGAGGGACCCATCCCCTTCGTTCTTGATGACCGCCCTCTGCGCATTCCCTCCTCGAAAACCCCTCAAGTTTCACATCTTTTCTACCGATGAGACTCGCAAGGCGCCCTCCGGGAGGACGCCCCCTCTTTTTCCCCTCCCACGAAACGATTCGCCCGACGGGGTGGCCATGATCAGGATGGATTCCACGAAGAACCACAGGAGGATGAACATGAGGAAAGGACTGTTGTTTGTTGTTGCGGCGCTGCTCGCCGTTTCGCTGCCGCTGAGCGCATCGGCGGGGACGGAAGTCTATCGAGTTGTCGATCAGGATTTGAATAACTTGGTGGAAGCTCAGATGCACAGTTTCATGTGTTTTCCTTATGATAGCGCCATTCCAAACCTGGCTTATGTTTTTGCAGACAAGCTGGGTCCCTACGATGAGGTCTGCCTGAGGTATGTCAATGCAACCTATTCCGAGACCGTCCGGGTAAAGACGAACAAGGATGGCACGAAGGACCTCGGGTGGAACCTCGTAGGCCACGGGACTGTGCAAATATGGAAAAAAGGATATGGGGGGCCGGGACTCAGTACATCGGCTCTGGAAGGGGGAATGAAAGTCTATACGACAAGCAGCGTGCCCTTGGAAGGGCTGCTTTATGAAGGCCCCGTGCAGGTGGAGCAGGTCGTTCAGGATGACGGGAATGACGCCGGCTGTGCAGGTTATCAAATCGATTATAACGGAAACATGATATCCTATGTCCCTGCCGAAGGAACTCCTCTTGAACTATGGAATTGCGGCGGTTATCCTGATTTTGTCATGTACCACTGGAAGCTGACCGGCAACAGGATCGCCTTCAATAAGCTCACGATAAAAAACGGAATATTCACATGGCGCAACGAAATCGAAGGCTTTGAAGTATCCTTGCCCATGCAGTAAAAGTCGACATTGAAGAGTTGAACAGACAGACGCGGGTCAATTACGCAACGGGCCTCACTCAGGCGGTGAGGCCCGTCATATTTTCCACTTACGGCAGCACCTCCGGCCCGTCTGCCTCCTCCCCCGGGACGGCCCCGTCTGCCTTCGGGGGTGCCGGCAGGACGATCCGCACCGGCTTTTCCGGCATCCGCCCTCCGAGGTCCTTGACGAACCGCCGGAAATCCTTGTCGTTGTACAGGATCTTCGAGGCGATCTCCCGGAGGTTGTCCACCTGCCCGGGCTCGAGCTGGAGGCTCGTGGGGATGGAGTTGAAGTAGTCCCGCTCCTTCTCGTCCTGCAGTGCGTCGAAGGCCACGTGCATGATGTAGAAATCGATGGGCTTCTGGCCGTGGATCTCGTCGTCGTGCGTCCACTCCCGGGCGACGTGGTGCAGCAGCTCGATGGTCTCGAAGTTGTACTTGTTGATCATGATGGTCGAGGACGCCCCCAGGATGGTCCCGATGCCGGGGACCTCGTCGAGGATCTGCCAGCGCGCCTTTTCCTGGGTTTTCGCGTCGACGATGACGATGCCCACGCGCCGGGTCTTCTGCAGCCCCAGGGCCCGGAGCGATTCGTGGATGCCGCCCCGCGCAATGAGGGACTCGAGGATACCCCGGATGCCGAGATTGTCCGAGACGCCCCCGTCGATGAGGTGGACGTAGGGCTTGCGGCGGACGTCGAGGTAGGTCTTCATCCGCAGCGCGTTGTAGTAGGCCCGGCTGGCGAGGTCCGGGCTGGCCAGGGCCTTTTCGATCCAGCGCGGGGTCCGGATGTCGCACTGGCCCGCGTAGTTTTTCAGGACCACCGGCGACAGGGCGCCCGGGAAGGCGGCCGACGCCGCCACGGCGCGCGACACGGGGAACCGGTCGAAATCGGAGCAGATGAGGGCGAACTGGCTCGGCGTGAAGGCGAAGCTGATCCCCTCGATGGCCTCCGTGGCGAGGATCACGATGACGGGGCCGGACTTCTTCGCAATGTCCCCCAGGGTTGCGCCCTTGAAAAGCTTGTATTCGTAATATTCCTGGGCGAGATCGCTTCGTCCGAACCGCGGGGACCACAGGCGCACCCAGTTGACGGGGTTCGCAAGCCCCCAGAGCAGCGAACCCTGGAAGTCGCCGTAAAGAAAGTCGGTGCGGAAGTCGTTGAAGATCTCGCGGCCGTGCAGGCCGTAGTAGGAGGCCGTGAAACTGCCGCCGGAGACGCCCGAGATCAGGTCGACCTCGTCGAGCAGGGTGTGCCGCTTGTTTTCCTTCGCCGGCGGCGCCGGGACTTCCACGAGATCGAGAGCCTCCAGGATGCCGTAGGACAGGGCGGCTGCGCGGGTGCCACCCCCCGAAAAGGCCAGGATCAGGAGTGTGTCCGATGAGCGTTCCCTGGCCATGAGCTTGACCCGGTAGGGCTCCCCGCGATCGATTTTCTCCACGGCGGGGTTCAGGGGGTACTGCGCCGCGCAGGCGGAGAGGAGGAGCCCGGCCAGGAGAATCAGGGCGGCCTGACAGGGTCGTTTCCGGCGATCGGGGGAAATGTGTTGCATGGGGTCCCCTGCAGCTGAACGAATTTGTCGCATGTCGAATGATTGCCTGCTTCTCTACCACACATTCGTCCGAAACGGCAAGATTGCAGCCTCTGACACCGGGCGGGACCCGGGATCCCCCGTCCCGAAGTGAATGCCCGGCGGTTATGTCATTTTTGAAATAGGCTCTGCGACTGCATTTCCAGCCATCCTGCCCGTCGAATTCCGTTGACATTACGCTCCCGCACTCCTATAGTTTTTAATGATCCCGTGAGGGATTTCTCAAACCATGAAGGACCAAGGAGGAAGTACAATGCGTTCTCTGAAGGTAGCAGCGGTACTTTGTGTGGTCGCGCTTTTCGTCGCCGGCTCGGCATTCGCCCAGCAGATGCCCAACCCCTACGGGCCAAACATCGGCCTCGACGCGGCGAAGAAGGTGGCGGCGGCGGCAGCGGCCAAGGCCAAGGAGATGAAGATCAACGTGGTCATCGCCATTGCGGACACGGGCGGACAGCTCGTATACCTGGAGCGTTTCGACGTGGTCCAGTGGGGCAGCAATGACGTGGCGATCCACAAGGCCAAGGCGTCCGTCATGTACAAGCGGCCCACCCTGGCGCTCGAGAATGCGGTGAAGGCGAACGTTCATTATCTGACCCTGGACGGCATCAGCGCCATCGAGGGCGGCGTGCCCATCATCGAAAAGGGCAAGATCATCGGGGCCATCGGTGTTTCCGGCGGTTCGGCCCAGCAGGACGGCGTGATCGCCGGCGCCGGCGCAGCGATGATCAAGTAGTCGGGAATTTCGTCAACGCAACATGAAATAGGGCCTCCGGAGACATGCCGGAGGCCCTATTCATTTCCGGTGGGCCGTAACGGGATTCGAACTCGTGACCGGCGGATTCATGATGCTCTGCCGCCCGGTTTCGATCCGTTGCCCACGGGTGCCTTTGTGAACGAACATCCCCGAGGGTACGCGTTCGCGGGGTTTGACGGGATGACGTACTTTTAACTTTTTATTCCGGGTGAATTGGAATAGGATTGACCCACAATGCGGGGGAGGCGGACCGGGATATTCCGTGTAAGGCTGAATCGGTTGCGGCGCTAGAGCGTCAGACCGGGATGCCCGGGCAAGCCGACACAAGACAAAAATCAACGCTGGAAATGATACAAGGAGCGATGCATGACGGTTGTTGCCGCAGTATTGAAAAGGAAACGCCTGGCCATCGGCGCGGACACCCAAATCAACTTCGGCGACAGCCGCATGCCCGGCACGAACATCAACACCAGTAAACTGTTTACAATCAACGGCACGTATGTTGCCGGTTCCGGATGGGCGCTTTACGACAACATCATTCAGGATCTTTTGTCCGACAAAAAGAACAGGAATCTCACCCTGGACGATGAGAGATCCATCTTCAAGTTCTTTAACAAGCTGTATTTCACCGTGAAAGAGAAATACAGCTACGTGAATAACCAGTGCAATAGTCAGAACACGCCCTTTGCAGATCTGGATGCCCGTTTCCTGGTCGCCGGCAGAAGCGGCATATTCTATGTCTCGGCAAACATGAGCGTCCATAAATTCGAGCGATACTACGCCATCGGCTCCGGCTGCGACTATGCGCTTGGCGCGATTCACGTCCTGTATGATTGTGATTTGTCTGCGAAAGAAATATGCCACAAGGCCCTGTCCGCGGCGATCGACATGGATGTTCATTGCGGAGGGCCGCCGGAGATCTACGAAATCACCCTCTGACGGAAGCGGATCATCCCCGCAAACGGAAAAAGGGCCTCCAGCGTGACGACTGGAGGCCCTTGCTGTATTTGGTGGGCCGTACGAGATTCGAACTCGTGACCAACGGATTAAAAGTCCGCTGCTCTACCGGACTGAGCTAACGGCCCACGGCGGCCAAGGCCGCCGAAAGAAGTGACAAAGTGTTTGCGTGTCTCCGTGTTTCAGCGAAGGAGGAAGATATTTCCATGAACTCCCGCACTCAGACACTCCCGCACTCAGACACGGCCGTTTATCGCCGGAAGGGATTCTCCGTGACGATCGTCTCGTTGCGGTCGGCCCCGACGGAGACGAGGACCACCTTGACCCCGGCGAGGTTCTCGAGGGTGTCCACATAGCGCCGCGTGTTGCGCGGAAGGTCCTCCATCCGCTTGGCGCTGTTAATGTCCTCCGTCCAGCCGTCGAGCTCCATGTACACGGGCTCGCAGCGTTCGAAGACCTTCAGGTCGGACGGGACGGCCTTCGTGAACTCCTCGCCCCTGTCGGTGCGGTAGCCCACGCAGATCTTGAGCTTGTCGATGCCCGTGAGCACGTCCAGTTTCGTGACGGCCAGACCCGTGATCCCCGACACCCGCACGGACTGGCGCACGAGCACCATGTCCAGCCACCCGCAGCGCCGCTTGCGCCCCGTCGTGGCGCCGAACTCCTGCCCCACGGACTGGATGCGCTGGCCGATCTCGTCGGTGAGCTCCGTGACGAAGGGCCCGCTTCCCACGCGGGTCGTGTAGGCCTTGACGATGCCGACGACGGCGTCGATCTTCGTGGGGCCCACCCCGGCGCCGCAGCAGGCGTTGCCGGCCACCGTGTTCGACGACGTGACGAAGGGGTAGGTGCCGTAGTCCACGTCGAGATGCCCGCCCTGGGCCCCCTCGAAGAGGATCTTTTTCTTCTGCCGCATGGCCTCGTCGAGCAGCAGCGAGATGTCGGCCGCGTGGGGCCGCAGCACGTCGGCGTAGCCCATGTACTCGTCCAAGATGGGCTTGTCGTCGACGGGCTCCTCGCCGAAGAGCTTCGTGAGGGCGAAGTTCTTCTCCTCCACGTTGCGCCGGAGCTTCTCCACGAAGACTTCCCGGTCCAGCAGGTCGCAGACACGGATGCCCGTGCGGGAGACCTTGTCCTCGTAGGCCGGCCCGATGCCGCGCTGGGTCGTCCCGATCTTGCCCGCGCCCTTGGCGGCCTCGCGGGCCGCGTCCACGCGGCGGTGGTAGGGCATGATCAGGTGCGCCTTGTCGCTGATGACGAGCTTCGTGTTGGGGGGGAAGGCATTCTCCTTCCTCAGGTACTGGATCTCCTCGATGAGCACCTTCGGGTCGATGACCATGCCGTTGCCCAGGACGCACAGCTTGTGGTCGTGCAGGATCCCCGAGGGGATCAGGTGCAGGATGGTCTGCTTGCCCTTGACCACGATCGTGTGCCCCGCGTTGTTGCCCCCCTGGAAGCGCACGACGGCGTCGGCGTCTTCCGCGTACAGGTCGACGATCTTGCCCTTGCCTTCATCGCCCCACTGGGTCCCTACGACGATCACGCTTGACATAGGCTGTCTCCGTGCCGGATTACATCTCCAGCTGGGTGAGGGATATGACGTTGGGGAGTTCCCGCAGCTTCTTCAGGATGTCCGCCGGCACCACGGTGTCCGTCGAGAGCACGACGAGGGCCTTGCCGTCCACGTGCTCGCGGCTCAGCTGGAAACGGGCGATGTTGATGCCGTTGTTGCCGAGCGTGTGGCCGATGTTGCCGATGACCCCGGGCTTGTCGTTGTTGTACAGCACAATCATGTGGCCCTCGGGGATCACTTCCATGGAGAACTTCTCGATCCGCACGATGCGGGGGTCCTGCTTGCCGAAGATGGCCCCGGCGGCGGAGCTCTTCTCCTCCGTCGTCTTGATCGTGACGGAGATCATGCTCGTGAAGTCCTTCACCTCGCTGGACTTGGACTCGACGACCTTGATGTTGCGCTCCTTCGCGATGAAGGGGGCGTTGATGAAGTTGATGTTCGCGTTCAGGATCGGCGTGAGCAGCCCCTTGAGCAGCGCGATCGTCAGCGGCGCCACGTTGTAGTTGATGATGTCGCCGGCGTACTCGACGGCCACCTCCTCGATGCCGCCCTTGACGATCTGGGCCTCGAAGGTGCCCAGCTTCTCGGCGAGCGCCAGGTAGGGGTGGATGTGCGTGAGCAGCTCCGCGCTCACCGACGGGAAGTTGATGGCGTTGCGGATCTCGCCCTTCGTCAGGAAGTCGGCGATCTGCTCGGCGATGGCGATGGCCACGTTGCGCTGGGCCTCGTCCGTGGCCGCCCCCAGGTGGGGCGTGCAGATGACGTTGGGATGGTTCACCAGCTCTCTGTTTTTCGTGGGCTCCTCCTCGAAGACGTCCAGGGCCGCGCCGGCCACCTTGCCGGAGTTGAGCGCTTCGAGCAGGTCCTTCTCGTTGATGATCCCGCCGCGGGCGCAGTTGACGATGAAGACGCCGTTGCGCATCTTCGCGATGGCGGCGGCGTTGAGGATGTTCTTCGTGTCCTTCGTCAGCGGCGTGTGGACGGAGATGAAGTGGGAGCGCTTCAGCAGCTCGTCCAGGGTGACGAGCGTGATGCCCATCTTCTCGGCCGTCTCGGGGGCCAGGAAGGGGTCGAAGGCGATGACGTTCATCTTGAGGCCCTGGGCGCGGTCGGCCACGATGGTGCCCACCCGGCCGATGCCGATGATGCCGAGGGTCTTGTTGTAGATCTCGGCGCCCATGAACGTCTTCTTGTCCCACTTGCCGCCCTTCATGGAGGCCGTGGCCTGCGGGATCTGCCGCGCCAGGGCGAACATCATGGCGATCGTGTGCTCGCCCGTGGTGATCGTGTTGCCGCCGGGGGTGTTCATGACGACGATGCCGCGCTTGCTGGCCGCGTTGACGTCCACGTTGTCCACGCCGATGCCTGCCCGGCCCACGACCTTGAGGTTGTCGGCCTTCTCGATGATCTCCTTGGTGACCTTCGTGGCGCTGCGGATCGCGAGGCCGTCGTAGTCCTTGATGATCCCCTTGAGCTCGTCGGGCGTGAGGCTCGTCTGGACGTCCACCTCGATGCCGGGCGTGTTCTTCAGGATCTCAATCCCCTCCGGGGACAGCGTGTCGCTGATTAAAACCCTCTTCATGTTCTTCTTCCCTTTCCGTTGTGCCGTCATCTCTTCGTCCTCGCGGGACTGCGCCGCAGGCCGCGGCGGATTACTTCATCTTCTGCAGGTAGACCCTTTCCAGGGCGTCGAGGGCTTGCCTGACGTCCGCCGGTTCGATGGTGGGCCCGCACCACAGGCGGAAACCCGGGGGAGCGTCGCGGTAGGCGCTCACGTCGTGGGCCGCCCCTTCCTTGCTGAGCTGGCTCGCCACGGACTTGATGAAATCGCCCTGCTCCTTCTCCCCCATGGCCTTGAACGTGTCGCTGACGACCTTCAGGCAGACGGAGGTATTGGAACGGGTGGCCTTGTCCTCGGCGAGAAAGGCGATCCAGTCGCGCTTGGCAACCCAGTCCTCGACGACCTTCAGGTTCGCCAGGCTGCGCTTGAAGAGGCCCTCGAGGCCGATCGACTCGGCCCATGCAAGGGCGTCGAGGTAGTCCTCGACGCAGAGCATCGAGGGCGTGTTGATCGTGTCGCCGTCGAAGATGGCCTTGTCCACGGCGCCCTTCTTCTTCAGGCGGAAGACCTTCGGCAGGGGCCAGGGCGGATCGTAGCTTGCGATCCTCTCCAGGGCGCGGGGGCCGAGCACGAGGACCCCGTGGGCCGCCTCGCCACCCAGGCACTTCTGCCAGGAGAAGGTCAGGACGTCCACTTTCGACCAGTCCACGGGCATGGCGAACACGGCGCTTGTCGCGTCGCACAGGGAGAGCCCCGAGCGGTCGTCGGGGATCCAGTCCCAGTTCGGGATCTTCACGCCGCTCGTCGTGCCGTTGGCCACGAAGACCACGTCGTTCGACCAGTCCACGGCCTTGAGATCCGGAAGCTTTCCGTAGGGGGCTTCCAGGACCATCGGTTTCAGTTTCAGTTCCTTCTGAAGGTCCTTGGCCCACTCGCCGCTGAAGCTTTCCCAGACCAGCGCCGTGACCGGCCGCGGACCCAGGAGGGTCCACATGGCCGCCTCGAAGGCGCCCGTGTCGGAGCCGGGCAGGATCCCGAGCAGGTAGTTGTCGGGGACACCGAGAAGTTTCTTGCTTCGGGCGATCGCCTCGCCCAGTTTACTCTTGCCGAGAGCCGAGCGGTGGGAGCGACCCAGCGCCGCGTCTTTCAACCCGTTGAGATTCCAACCGGGACGTTTGCTGCAGGGACCTGAGCTGAAGTTTGGATTGTGTGCCATGATTTATCACCTGTTGTCGAAAATCCGAAAAAATCCTCTTATCAGAAATGAGCAGATAAGACAAGCACTTTCCAAGGCCTTACGGCACACTCACGAGCCCCCGGATCGGGCGGGAACATGAATAAAAACTTTACCAAAAACCGGGTTGCGTGTAGCTTGTCGAAAGCAAGAAGCCGAAAGTCGACCGCCGGCAGCGGACAGCCAGAGGAAGGATGAAAAAGCAGCAGAAAACGGCCTTTTTTTGCCAGAATTGCGGCTACGAGTCGCCCAAGTGGGTCGGCAAGTGCCCCGGCTGCGGAGAGTGGAACCGCTTTGCCGAGGAGCCGGCCGCTCCGAAGGACTCGCGGGTGCCCCCCGAGTTCCAGTTCAACGAGAAACCCCGCCCCATCGACGCCGTCGAGGCCGACGAGAAGTTCCGGTTGAAGACGGGCATCGAGGAGATGGACCGTGTCCTCGGCGGAGGGATCGTGGCCGGCTCGGCCGTCCTCGTGGGCGGCGATCCCGGAATCGGCAAGTCGACACTCCTGCTGCAGGTCCTGCACCGCCTCGCCTCGGCGGGGCGCAAGGTTCTCTACGTCTCGGGCGAGGAGTCGGCCAGCCAGATCCGGATGCGGGCAGACCGGATCGGGGCCTCCTCGAAGAGCCTCTACGTCCTCGTGGAGGTGTCCCTGGAGAACATCCTGAAGTATATAAAGGATGTGGCCCCCGACGCCATCGTCATCGATTCCATCCAGACCGTGTACAGCTCGCTGTTGACCTCGGCGCCCGGGAGCGTGGGACAGGTGAGGGAGGCCTCGGAGCGCCTCATCATCCTTTCCAAGAAGACGGGGATCCCCGTCTTTCTCGTGGGCCACGTCACCAAGGACGGCTCCATCGCCGGCCCCAAGGTCCTCGAGCACATGGTGGACACGGTTCTCTACTTCGAGGGTGATTCGGGGCATTCCTACCGCATCATCCGCGGCATCAAGAACCGCTTCGGGCCGACCAACGAGATCGGCGTCTTCGAGATGCGCGACCGGGGGCTCGTGGAGGTGACAAACCCCTCGGAGTACTTCCTCACGGAGCGGCCCGAGGGCATGGCCGGTTCCGTCGTGGCGGCGGCCATCGAGGGAACGCGGCCCATCCTGGTGGAGATCCAGGCCCTGGTGGCGAGCACGAGCTTCGGCATGCCCCGGAGGACGGCCATCGGCGTCGATGGAAACCGCGTCTCGCTGCTGGTGGCGGTGCTCGACAAGATCGGCGGCCTGCACCTGGGAAACCACGACATCTTCGTGAACGTCGCCGGGGGTGTGAAGCTGGCCGAGCCGGCCGTGGACCTGGGGGTCGTCTCGGCCATCGCGTCGAGCTTCCTCGACCGGCCCGTAGACCCGAAGACGGTCGTCTTCGGCGAGGTGGGGCTCACGGGCGAGATCCGCGGGATCAACCAGATGGAGGTGCGCATCCGCGAGGCGGCCCGCATGGGATTCACGCGCTGCGTCCTGCCGCGCACGCAATTGCGGGGCCTCGACAAGGCCGCTGCCATCGAACTGATCCGCGTGGGTCACCTGAAGGAGTTGCTGGGGGAGATCTTTTAAACGGGTGCCGCCGCCATCCCGTGCACGTGGAGTAGCCGGTCCGTGAAACTGCTCATCGTCGACGACGAAAAGGACATTGTGGATCTCGTCGCCTACAACCTCGAGAAGGAAGGCTACGAGGTCGTGAAGGCCTACGACGGGGAAGGGGCGCTCCGGATCGCGCGGGCTAAGACGCCGGATCTCGTCATCCTCGACCTCATGCTTCCCGGCATCCAGGGCCTCGAGGTCTGCAGGAGGCTCCGCCGGGACCCTGCGACGTCCGCCGTTCCCGTCATCATGCTCACGGCCAAGGGCGGGGAGGTCGACAAGGTCCTCGGCCTCGAGGTCGGGGCCGACGATTACGTGACCAAGCCGTTCAGCGTGAAGGAACTCGTGGCCCGGGTCAAAGCGGTGCTGCGCAGGACAGACGCCCGCCTGCCGCACGAAAAGACTGCGGTCTTCGAATTCAAGGGCCTGCGGGTCGACCCGGGCGCCCACGAAGTGACCGTTGACGGAAGGCGGATCGAGTTGAGCGCCACGGAGTTCAAGCTGCTGAGCTTTCTCATCCGAAACCGGGGTCGGGTGTTCAGCCGGGACCAGATTCTGGACCGGGTCTGGGGCGATGAGGCCTTCGTGGAGCCCCGAACCGTCGATGTGCACATCCGGCGGCTCCGAGCCCGGATCGAGCCCGACGAGAACATTCCCGCGTACATCATCACGGTCCGCGGCGTCGGGTATAAATTCGCAGACCGCTGATGCGGATGGATGTCGTGAATCGGGTCGATGCCGTTCGGAAGCGGATCGGTTTCCTCCCGCCGTTGGCCCCGGGATCGAGATGCCTTTCGGCAGGAAACCCTTGACAAAACGGAGTCCCGACGGTATGAAATAGACGACATAAACAGCGGCATTTCGAGATACAAAATCCGAGCGCCGGAGGGTACGGCGTTATAGACAGGAGGACATCCTGCAATCGGATCAACCCAGCGAACCCTTCCTACAGGCCCGATTTCGGCCGACATCTGTTCCATCCCGAAGGACCACTATTGCCGTAACCCGATCGGGGCTCGCCCCCGCCGGGATTCCTGCGCGGGGAAGGGCGTCCTGTCCCCGCGGCGACGAAGGAGTCTGACTGCATGATCAAAACGTACATCCTGGACACCAACGTTCTGCTTCACAACCCCGGGGCCCTGTTTGCCTTCGAAGACAACCAGATCGTGATCCCCATGGCCGTCATCGAAGAGATCGACAACCAGAAGCGGCGGCAGGACGAGATCGGCCGCAACGCCCGCGTCG
>CAZPCN010000053.1:0-13989 GCA_964585095.1 uncultured Syntrophaceae bacterium
CGCGTCCAGAGGATCCCCTTGGCGAAGACGAGATCCGCCTTGCCCGCGGGGCACAAATCCGAGTATCCGTCGCCCACGTACAGGATCGTCCCGTAGCGGGCCTGGCAGGATTCGAGGATGTTGCTCTTGCAGGTCCCGCAGGTGCTGCACGACGCGTTGGCGTGCGGGAACTCGATGGACCGGGGCCGGCCCCCCTCGAAGGTCATCACGTTCGAGTAGAAGGGGATCCCGGAGAGGCCGTGCCGACGAAGCACAAAGTCGATGTAGAAGTCCAGGCCGTCGGAAACGACCTTGACGTCGATGCCCCTCTCGCGGCAGAAGTCGTAGAATGCCTCGAAGTGGGGGTCGATGACGGTGTTTTCCGCCACGAACCGCAGCATCTCGTCCCGGGTGCCCCCCAGGATGGCGCAGATGCGGCCGTAGGCTTCCCTGGACCCGATCCGCCCCTCGCAGTAGTCCCGGTCGATCTCGTCCCAGCCGCTGCCGCTGAACTTCAGGAGAACCTCGTAGCCCACGTCGGTGAGGCTCAAGGTCCCGTCGAAATCGGTCAGCACCAGGAGGGGTTTCGTCGATGGCATCCCGTTGCGCCCGCCTTGTTCAGGATTCCTTTTTCCGCAGGTATTTGAAATAGACGAACACGATGACGATGAGGACGGCCGACCGGATCACGTTCAGCGTCATCTCGCCCACCTGGCCGAACCAGTTCTCGAAGAACAGGAACATGACCCCCGCGGCCCCGATGATCCACCCCGCCGCGTCCCGGGGGCTCTGGACGAGCGTGAACAGCGCGAACACGATGATCAGGATGGGCCAGCTCTTGTCGAGACTGTAGATGCCGAAGGTGCTCAGGAGCACCAGCACGCCCAACGCCAGCAGGATCACCGCGCCCGATACGACCTTCATCCTGTCCTTCGCTTCCACGATCGATCCTCCTTTCCGCGGCATCGGGGCAGGCGGTTACGCCCCGCCCTTTTCTTCCTTCTTGAACATCAGGTTCAGCATGTCGATGGGGATCGGGAACACGGTGGTCGTGTTGTTCTCCGTCCCGATCTGCACCAGCGTCTGCAGGTAGCGGAGCTGCAGGGCCATGGGCTGCTGCTGCATGACGGCGGCGGCCTCGGAGAGCTTCTGCGCGGCCTGGAATTCGCCCTCGGCGGCGATGACCTTGGCGCGTCGCTCGCGTTCCGCCTCGGCCTGCTTCGCCATGGCCCGCTGCATGTCGGGCGGCAGGTCGATGTACTTGACCTCCACGTGGGTCACCTTGATCCCCCAGGGGTCGGTGCTTCGGTCGAGGATTTCCTGGATGTGCACGTTGAGCTTCTCGCGGGAGGCGAGGATCTCGTCGAGCTCCACCTGCCCGCAGACGCTCCGGAGCGTCGTCTGGGCAAGCTGCGAGGTGGCGTAGAGGAAGTTCTCCACCTCGACGATGGCGTTCATGGCCTCGACGACGCGGAAGTAGACCACGGCGTTGACCTTGATGGAGACGTTGTCCCGCGTGATCACGTCCTGCGACGGGACGTCCATGGTGATCGTCCGCATGTCCACGCGGACCATGCGGTCCACGACGGGGATGAGGATGATGAGGCCCGGGCCCTTGACGGGGATGATCCGCCCCAGGCGGAACACGACGGCCCGTTCGTACTCGTTGAGCACCCGGATGGACGCCGCCAGGAACATGACGACCAGGACGACAAGGACGAGAATGGTATACATGGAAACCCCCTTTTACGAGCGTTCTTCGACTTCGACTTTCAGTTCTCTCACTCCGACGACGACGACCGGCTTCCCCTTTTCGATGGGCACCTTGCTGAAGGCGTTCCAGTACTCTCCCCGGACGAGGACCTTGCCGCTTTCGTGCACGGCGGACACGGACTGTCCCGCGGCGCCGATCATGCCTTCGCCCCCGGTCATGACCTTCCGCATCTGGGCCCGAACGGCGATGGAAATGACGGCGATGAAGAACAGGGACACGATCGTCACGGCGGGAACCAGCACGCTCCAGGACACCCGGAGGGCCGGATCCGGCGACTCGAACAGCATGATCGAGCCCAGGACAAGGGAGACGACCCCCCCGATCGTGAGCACCCCGTGGCTGACGACCTTGATCTCCGCGATGAACAGGATCACGGCAAAGACGATCAGGAGGATCCCCGCGTAGTTGACGGGGAGCGTCTGGAAGGCGAAAAAGGCGAGGATCAGCGAGATCCCGCCGATGATCCCCGGCACGACGACGCCCGGGGAGGAAAACTCGAAGTACAGCCCCGCGAGCCCCAGCAGGAACAGGATGAAGGCGATGTTGGGGTTCGAGATGGTGATGAGCACCTTCTCCCGAAAGCCCATTTCCTTGCGGTTGATCTCGGCGCCCTTCGTCTTCAGCGCCCGGGTCCCGGTGGCGAGCTTCACCTCCCGGCCGTCAATTTTCTCCAGGAGCTGAGCGAGATCCTCGGCAATCACGTCGATCACCTTGAGCTTCAGGGCCTCTTCGGCCGTCACGGACACGCTCTTGCGGATGGCGTCCTCGATCCAGTCCGCGTTGCGGCCCTTCTGGTCCGCGATGCCCCGGCCGTAGGCCACGGCGTCGTTCTCGACCTTTTCCATCATGGTCTCGTCGGCCTTGCCGAACCCCATGGCCACGGGGTGGGCCGCCCCGATGTTGGTCCCGGGGGCCATGGCCGCCACGTGGGCCGAGATCGTGATGAGCACTCCCGCCGATGCCGCCCTCGCCCCGGAGGGAGACACGTAGACGACGACGGGGACGGAAGCGTTGAGGCATTCCTTGATGATGTCCCGCATGGAGAGGTCGAGCCCGCCGGGCGTGTCGAGCTGGATGACGATGGCCTCCGCCCCGCTCTCTGCGGCCTGCTTGACATTCTTGACGATGTATTCCCCGATGGGCGGGGTGATGGCATCGCTGACGGCGATGACATCGACGATGCGCTTTTCCTCCGCGGCCTGCAGGCCCGTCACCGCAACCCCGCAGGCCAGGAGAAACAGGGCCGCCGCGGCCCCCAGCGCGATCGCACGACGATCAGGAGTTCTCTTCATCGCTTCGCCTCACAGGATCTTCATGATTTTCTGCACGTCTTCCCAGACCGGCTTCTTCGCATCGGGGTTGCGCAGGAGGTAGGCCGGGTGATAGGTCGGCATGAGCTTGCGCCCGTGGTAGTCGTGAAACTTCCCCCGGATCGCCGAGATGGGAGCCTCGGTGCGCAAGAGGGTCTTCGCCGCGAAGGTCCCGAGGGCGCAGATGATTTCCGGGTCGATGGCCTCGAGCTGCTTCACGAGGAAGGGTTCGCAGGTGGCGATCTCGTCCTCCTTGGGGTTGCGGTTCCCCGGGGGCCGGCACTTCAGGATGTTGCAGATATAGACCTCCTCGCGCGCAAGCCCCATGGCGTTGATGATCTTCGTGAGCAGCTGCCCCGCACGGCCCACGAAGGGCCTTCCCTGCTTGTCTTCCTCTTCGCCCGGGGCCTCCCCGACGAAGACAAGCCTCGCCCTGGGACTGCCCTCGCCGAAGACGAGGGTGCGCCGCGTGCGGTGGAGCGGGCACCGGGTGCAGTCGCCCAGTTCCTCCCGGACCGCGCCGAGGCTGCCGGGGCCCTTGTCCCGCGCCGGCATCGAAGCCGCGGCGGGCGCCGCCGATTCCCCGGCGATCGCTTCTTCCGTACGGGGTCGCCCCGCCCCCTTGCGGCTCAGCCGCGAGACGGGGATGCAGGAATCCCGCTCGCCGGCAACGTGATTCTTCAGGGCGCTCACGAGGCCGAGCAGCTCCACTCGCAGGTCATCGTTTCCGTGCACGGGCCGCCCCTTTTCGTTTCCCGACGAGGTCCGCAACGCGGTCCAGGATGCGGTGCGCCACATCCATCTTGTCCATCAGGGGAAGGTCCTGCGAGCCCCCTTCCCGGTCGAGGATCTTGACGATGTTCGTCTCCCCCGCGAAGCCCGCCCCGGGCTGGGTGATGTCGTTGGCCACGATGAGGTCCATGTTCTTTTCCTTCATCTTCTTCGCGGCGTACCCGACGAGGTTGTCCGTCTCGACGGCAAAGCCCACCAGGATTCGGTCCCCCTTGACCTTCCCCACCTCGGAGATGATGTCGGGGTTCCTTTCGAGCCTGAATTCCAGGGGGCGGTCCGTTTTCTTGATCTTGGACTCGGAGTACCCCGCGGGCCGGTAATCGGCCACGGCGGCGGACTTGACGACGACGGTCGCTTCCGCCAGGTTCGACATGACCGCGTCGCGCATCTCGCGGGCGGACGAAACGGCCACGAAGCGGACCCCTCGGGGCGTCGGCAGGCTCGTGGGACCGCTGACGAGCGTGACCTTCGCCCCGCGGCGCTTCGCCGCCAGGGCCACGGCGTAACCCATCCTGCCCGTCGAGTAATTCGTGATGAACCGCACGGGGTCGAAGGCTTCCCTCGTGGGGCCTGCCGTGACCAGGACGCACTGCCCGTCGAGGTCCTTGACCGTCAGAAGGTCCTCGGCGTCTTCCACGATGTCCTCGAGGCACGCGAGGCGGCCGTACCCCTCGGTCTTGCAGGCCAGTTCCCCGTACCCCGCCTCGACGAACCGGTAGCCCTTCGCGGAGAGCTTTTCCATGTTCTCGCGGACGATGGGGTTCGCATACATGTTCACGTTCATCGCCGGGCAGATGAGGACCGGCGCCTGCGTGGCCATGACCGTCGTCGTCAGCAGGTCGTCGGCGATGCCGCCCGCGATCTTGCCGATCACGTTCGCCGTGGCCGGCGCCAGCAGGACGAGGTGGGCGCTCTCGGCCAGCGAGATGTGCCCGATCTCCCACTCGCCCGTCAACTGGAAGGTGTCGACGGATACGGGATTCCCCGTGAGGGTCTGAAAGGTCAACGGGGTGATGAACTCCGTGGCGTTGCGGGTCATGATGACGTGGACGACAGCCCCCCGCTTGATGAATTCCCGGGCCAGCTCGGCGGCCTTGTAGGCCGCAATGCCGCCGGTCACCCCCAGGACGATCTTCCTGCCTTTCATGCCTGATGCCCCCGATGAACGATTTCAGCGCCTTCGGCGCGCACGTTGCGATCGATCCGCCGTTGTGCGGGAGAGTGGGGGCAAGGCCGTCGCCCCCGGATGAGCCCCTGAACATGAATATACCAAATCGCTCGGATCGTCAAGGAATGAAGGGATTTACGGGCCTTGATTCGGCTTGAAAATTTCTCCAATCCGGGTATGATGGGCGACGTTTGGGCGTGCCGCGTGCCGCCATTCCCTTTCCCCCGGGAGGAGCAGCCATGAACCGGATGTACCTGATTGCCCTGGCCGCCGTGCTCGCGCTGGCGGGCGCCGCCGTCTGGGCGTTCAACACCGTGCTCGAATTCGAGAAACCCGCCGTCGCCGTGAAAGACGATCTCTCGACGATCGGCCAGGGGAAAGCCCTCGCACTGACCGTCGCGGATCAAAAAAGCGGCATCCGGAGCGTTACCGTAACGATCAGCCAGGACGGCAAGGACGCGGTTCTGCTTTCCCAGACCTACCCCAAGGGGACGGCCGAGGAGGCCCTGAGCATCGATGTCAACCCGCGCGGCAGGGGCCTGAAGGACGGTCCCGCGACGATCACGGTCACGGCGGAAGACCACTCCTGGCTCAAGAACCGGGGTACGGTCACCATCGAAACCTCCATCGACACGGTCCCGCCGCAGATCTCGCTGATCAGCACGGCCCACAACGTCAACGCGGGAGGGACCGGTGTTGCGGTCTACCGCGTCTCCGAGGACGTGACGACGACGGGCCTGAAGATGGGCGACCGCTTCTTCAGGGGCTATCCCTTCTCGATCCAGGGCAAGCCCTGCCACATCGTGTACTTCGCCGTTCCGTCCTCGGCCGGCAAGGGGGACCTCAAGATCCTGATCACGGCACAGGACCGGGCCGGGAACGAGTCCTCCGCCCTGCTGCCCCACCTCGTCCGGGAGAAGAAGTTCAAGGCGGACAAGATCACGATCAGCCGGGCCTTCATCGACAACATGGCCCCCACGTTCCGCCAGCAGGATCCCCGCGTGCCGACCACGCCGCTGGAGGCGTTCCTGTTCATCAACGAAAAGCTGCGGGACGAAAACTTCAAGACCATCCGGGAGGCCTGTTCGAACACGCAGCCCAAGCCGCTCTGGGACGGCACCTTTCTGCGCATGAAGAACGCCGCGCCCATGGCCGGTTTCGGCGAGGAACGATCCTACTGGTTCGAGGGGATGGCCGTGAGCCGCAGCACGCACCTGGGCGTCGACCTCGCATCGACGGAGCGCGCCCCCATCGAGTCTGCCAATCACGGAACCGTCGTCTTCGCGGGCCCGCTCGGGATCTACGGCAACGCCGTCATCGTGGACCACGGGCTCGGCCTGTGCAGCCTCTACGCGCACCTCTCGGAAATCGGCGTGAAGACGGGCCAGGCCGTCGCCCGGGGGGAAACGCTGGGCGCGAGCGGGAGCACGGGGCTCGCGAGCGGCGATCACCTGCACTTCTCGATCCTGGTCGGCGGGGTGTTCGTCAACCCGGCGGAGTGGTGGGACGCGCACTGGATCCGCGACAATGTGACGGGAAAACTCACCGAGTCGCCCTCGCAGTCGGCTGCACCCGCGCCAAAAGCCCAGCCCGCGAAAGCCAAGGCGAAGGGGAAGGGGAAGAAGAAAACGAGGGGCTAAGAAAGGGTATAGGGTAAAGTAGAAAGCATTTTCAAACGAAGAAAACCCCCTGTGAGCAATGCTGCAGGGGGTTTGTTCTATTGGTTTGTATTTCTCTTCACCCGATACCCGATACCCTGGACCCGAAACCCTAAGAGCGGTGGATGTCGCGGTGAGTCGCGTTCACCAGATACCCCTGCCCGGCAAAATGTTCGGCCAGCCGCTTGGCCATGACCACGGAGCGGTGCTTGCCTCCCGTGCAGCCGAGGGCCACGTTGAGGCTCGACTTCCCCTCCTTCTCGTAGAGGGGGATGAGAAACTCCATCATGCCGAGCAACTGCCTGAGGAAGGTCTGACTTTCCTGCCATCCCATGACATAGTCCTGGATCTTCCGGTCTTCCCCGTTGAGATGCTTCAATTCCTCGATGAAGTACGGATTGGGCAGGAACCTCACGTCCAGCACGATGTCCGCCTCCGGAGGCAGCCCGTAGCGGTAGCCGAAGGACATGAGGTTGATCACGAGCCTCTTCTCCGACGGGGAGGCCGTGAAGTGCCGCTGGATGACCTCCTTGAGCTGGTGGACGTTGAACGAAGAGGTGTTCACGACCTTGTCGGCCATGTTCCGCAACGCCGCCAGCTTTTCCCGTTCCAGTGCGATCCCCTCCATGACCGTTCCGCGCTCGCACAGCGGGTGGGCCCGCCTCGTCTCCCGGAAGCGCCGAAGGAGCGAGTCGTCGCTGGCGTCGAGAAAGAGGATCTCGATCCGGTGACCCTCCTCCTTCAATGCGGAGAAGATCTCCGCGTACTTTTCCAGGAAATACCGCTCCCGCAGGTCCATCACGAGGGCGACCTTGCTGATCTCGCTGGCCGCGTCGGTCTGCATCTCGAGGAACTTCGGCAGGAGCGCCACGGGGAGGTTGTCCACGCAGAAGAACCCCACGTCCTCCAGCGCTCGGAGGGCCGTGCTCTTCCCCGAACCGGACATGCCGGTGACGATGACGATCCTCAGGTTCTGCATGCGGGACCCCCTGGTGCGGGGCTGTGTCGGCGCCGTCCGGCCCGGGGAAGCCGGTGACGGGGGGAAGACAACGCGATAGGTCTTGTCGGGGCTGATGTGGGGATGCTCTCCATCGGGTCACGCCCTGCGGGCCTGTCTGCAGCGGTTGCCACGGGACGAGAAGTCCCTTTTCAATAGGACTCGTCTTTCTCGGCGATCTTCCGGTAAATCTCCTCGGCGCTCTTCGCCTCCAGGAGACCGTTGCGGAACTCCGGGTCCTTGAGCATGCGGGAAATCTTCGCCAGGGCCTTGAGATGCTGGCCCGTCGAGCTCTCGGGCGCCATCAGCAGGAAGAAGATGTGAACGGGCTTCCCGTCGATGGCGTCGAAGTCGATCCCCTGGCGGCTGCGGCCGAAGGAGATCACCAGGCGGTCCAGGCCTTTGAGCTTCCCGTGGGGAATGGCGATCCCGTCCCCGATGCCCGTGCTGCCCAGCTTCTCCCGCTCGAGAAGCACGTCGACCATGGCCCCCGGCGCAAGCCCCTTCTGATCGCGGCTGAAGATCTCCGACAACTCTGCGAGGACGGCGCGCTTGGACGTGGCCTTCAGTTCCTCGATGATGTAGTCCTTGTCGAACATGTCGTTGATTTGCATGGGGAAATCTCGTCCGTTCAGCTGTTGGCCTCGAGCAGCGCGAAATTTCCATCTTCCCGGCGGTAGATGACGCTGATGTTCTCCGACTGCGCATCCCGGTAGATGACGAAGCGGTTGCGGGAACCCTCCATCTCGATCATGGCCTCTTCCAGGGACATGGGCTTGAGCACGACCTTGCGGGTCTCGACCACCCGGGCCCGCGACTCCTCCTCGAAGCCTGCGGACGACTCGCGCGGGCCGCCCTTCTCCTCGGCGCGGCCCGTGCCGGCCTTGTGGTCCCGGCTCTTCTCCTTGTGCTTCTTGATCTGGCGCTCGATCTTGTCGATCACGTTGTCGATCGCCAGCTGCATGTCCTTGGCCTCTTCTTTGCCGACGAGGTTGATCCCCTTGGCCATGATGTTGACTTCGGCCACGTTGCGGAATTTCTCAACGGAGAGGACGACGTGGGCTTCCACGGGTTTGTCGATGTATTTCTGGATCTTGCTCAGCCGTTCCGTCGCATAATCCTTGAACCAATTTTCCGACCCCGTATTCCGAAAGGTCACGGAAACCTGCATGTGTTCATGCCTCCTCATCCAGAGTTCTCGGGTAGCCCCGTTCCTGCCCGTTTTCCTTGCAAGAAGGAGGCCCCGGGCCGGGGGCAAGACGGACGGCGGTTCGCAACGCGGGGGAATCGCGCGGCGGCAGCCGCGCGGGATGCCGTTTCCGTCTGAAAATAAGCTCTGCCTTATAGGCCAGAGCCCTTGAAATGTCAATCAGTTTTTCGGCTTGATGAAAAATTTCTTGCGCTTGGACGAAGGAAGGATGCCCATCATTTCGCGGTACTTGGCAACGGTCCGCCGGGCGATCGAGATGCCCTGGCCGCTGAGGATGTCGACGATCTCGCTGTCGCTCAAGGGCTTGCGGGCGTCCTCGCCGCTGATGATCTTCCGGATCTCCTCCTGGACGCTCTTCGAGGCGATCGTGTCGCCGCTCGTCTTGCTGATGCTGCTGTTGAAGAAGTACTTCAGCTCGAAGATGCCCCTCGGCGTGTGCATGTACTTGTTGGTCGTCACGCGGCTGATCGTGGACTCGTGCATCTCCACGTCGTCGGCGACGTCGCGCAGCACCAGCGGCTTCAGGAAGTGAATCCCGTTGTCGAAGAATTCCCGCTGGAATTTGACGATGCTCTCGGTGACGCGGAAAATCGTTCTCTGGCGCTGCTGGATGCTCTTGATGAGCCACGTGGCCGACTGGAGCCTCTCCTTGATGTATTTCTTGCACTCGTCGCCGCTCTGCGCCCCTTCGGAGCCTCCCCCCAGGATCTCCCGGTAGAAGTTGCTGATCCGCAGCCGGGGGAGACCCTCGTCGTTCAGGATGATCTTGTACTCGTCGCCCACCTTGAATACGAACACGTCGGGGATGATGTACTGGGGGCCCTCGTCGCTGTACACGAGACCCGGCTTGGGGTCCATGCGGCTGATGAGGAAGATGGCGTCCAGGACTTCGGCGATCGGAATCTTGAGCTTTTTTGCGATGTTGTTGTAGTTCTTCGTCTCCAGGTCGTGGAGGTAGTCGCGGATGATCGTCTCGATCAGGGCGTGGGAGGCGCCCACGTACCGGGCCTGCAGCAGCAGGCACTCCCGGAGGTCCCGCGCCGCGATCCCCGGCGGGTCGAATTCCTGGATCCGGGCCAGCACCTTCTCGACGACCTCGACACCGACTTTTTCCTGCTCGGCGATCTCCTCGACGGTGGCCGCGAGGTAGCCGCTCGTGTCCAGGTTGCCGATGATCTGCTCGCCGATCCGGCGTTCCGCTTCCGAAAGGCGGGAGAGGCCCAGCTGCCACATCAGGTGGTCCGTGAGCGTCGTCTTGCGGGACAGCATGTTCTCCCAGGAAGGCCCCTCGTCCTCCTCCCGGTCGTACGTCACCCGCATGGGGCCGTAATCTTCCAGGTAGCTGTCCCAGTCGAAATCTTCCTTGCCGTCCCCCTCGCCCGTCACTTCGCCGGTTCGCTCCGCGGTCTTGACTTCGTCGACCTCCGGCGCGGGCGCCCCTTCCTCGCCGAACTCCTCGCTCGCGCGTTCCTCGAGCAGGGGGTTCTCCTCCATCTCCTGCTGGATCATGTCGATCAGCTCGATCCGGGAAAGCTGGAGCAGCTTGATCGCCTGCTGCAGCTGGGGCGTCATGATCAGCTGCTGGCTGAGCTTGAGGCTCTGTTTGAGTTCGAACGTCATGCCTTCCTGCCTGCTGAGGTCTTAAAACCTGAAGTCGTCGCCCAGGTAGAACTTCCTGGCGATTTTACTCTCCGCGATCATGTCGGGCAAGCCCTCGATCAGCACCGTCCCCTCGTTGAGGATGTAGGCCCGGTCGCAGACCGAAAGGGTCTCCCGCACGTTGTGGTCCGAGATGACCACCCCGATGCCCTTGGATTTGAGCTTCTGGATGATCTTCTGGATGTCCGCCACGGCCAGCGGGTCGATCCCCGCGAACGGCTCGTCGAGCAGGATGAACCGCGGGGACGTGACCAGCGCCCGCGTGATCTCAACCCTCCGCCTCTCCCCCCCCGAGAGGGAGTAGGCCTTGCTCGAGGCCAGGCCCGTAAGATCGAGTTCTCCCAGCAATTGGTCGAGCCTATTCTTCCTCTCCTCGCCGTCGATGTCAAGCGTTTCGAGGATCGCCAGGATATTTTCCTTGACAGTCAGTTTCCTGAATACGGAAGGCTCCTGGGGCAGGTAGTTGATGCCCTTGCGAGCCCTCACGTACATGGGATCCCGGGTGATCTCCTCGGCATCGAGAAAGATCCGGCCGTCGTCGGGCTTGATGAGACCGACGATCATGTAGAAGGTCGTCGTCTTGCCCGCGCCGTTGGGGCCCAGCAGGCCCACGACCTCGCCCGGGCGGATCTCCAAATCCACGCCGCTGACGACCTTCCGGCCCCCGTACATTTTTGTCAATGCCCTGGCTTCGAGCTTGCTCATCGGCTGCCATGGCCCGGCCGCCCGGGCATGCCTCTCGGCTACTCCTTTTTCTTTTTCCCCTTCGACTCGTCGGGGTAGATGGTCGCCGTGACCCGTTTTCCCGATGAGCCCTCGACGACGCCGCGGTTCTCGTTGAGGAGCACCACGACGCGGTCGCCGGTGACGACGTTGCTGCCCTCGCGCATGACGGGGTTGCCCGTCACGACGATGCGCTGCTCGTCGGCGTGGAAGACGGCCTGATCGCCTGTGACGATGCGGTCCTTCTCGGTGATCCGCACGTTCCCCTTCGAGACGATGCGGTCGATGTCGCCTGCAGCACCGGCCGCGGCCCCCTTCGGTGCCCCCTGGGGGCCTGCCTTCTTCTTGAAGTACAGCATCAGGGAGTCGCTCTGGATGATGCGATCGCCCTGGGTGGCGACGACGTTGCCGGAGAACTCGACGAGATCCTTCTCCCGGTAGGCGTCGAGCCGGTCGGAAACGATCTCGATCGGCCTGTTGCCCCCTTCCTTGAGCCACTGGGAACGCTTGTCCTGGCCGTGGAGGGGCTGCGGGATCGAGAAAACGCCCAGCAGGAAAATCGCGAGAATCGTCAGAAGGGCTCGTTTCACGGTGTCTTCCTCATGCGTCCGGGACCATCATCGGACCCGCGCCTTCACGGGGCCGGAGAGTGAGACGTGCTCGGACTTCAGCATCAGGGCCATGCCCCTGCCCTGCACGTCGAACCGGGGGTTTGTCAGCGTCACGTCGTCCTTCGTGTAGATCTTCTTTTCCCCGTCGGAGTAGAAAAGGCGATTCGTCGTGAGCCGGTCTCCCCGGTTGGAGAGGATCACCACGTTGCCCTCGATCTCGACGTCCTTGCGGTCCGTCCGGAGTTTCCCCCGGTCGGCCGACAGCTCGTAGGTCTTGCCGTCGGGAAGGATGAGCTTCATGCGGACCCGCTCGAATCGGGCCTCGCTCTCCTTTTTCAGAAACGTCGCCGAGTCCGCGTTGATCTCGAGACGGTTTCCCGAGTCCCCGACTTCCGTGTAATGCACGTCCTTTATATAGAGATCGACCTGGTCGTCGATCACCTTCAGTCCCGGTTTCTGCTCTTCCGCCGGTCGGGAACCCCTGTAGTACCCGGCGGCGATCAGGGCCGCGACGAGAATGACGGCCGCGGCAAGCCCGAGTTTCCCTGCCGTCGTCCCTGCGCAATACCGAAAAAATGCAAACAATTTTGCCATGTTTCAATCGCAGGGCTGAACCATACCACCCGGCATTCTCGATGTAAAGCCTAAAAGGCGCTCCTCATGATCATGCAGAAGCCGGGAGGTTCGGAAAGATGGGCCCGCCTCAGGCTTTTCAAAATCTTTCAGGTTCTCCGAGCTTCTTAACTTCGTAACTTCCTATCTTCTTTCTTTTCATGCCCGGTAGCGCTCCATCAGGGTCTCCCAATGCCCCTGGACCTTGAGGATGATCTCGCAGACTTCCCGGACGGCCCCCCGGCCCCCCGGGTTCTGCGTCACGAGGTCCACAGCCTTGAGGACGTCCTCGTGAGCGTCGCGCACGGTCACGGAAAACCCCGCCCGCCGCAGGACCGGAAGATCGACGATGTCGTCGCCCATGTAGGCAACCTGGCCCGGGGCGAGCCCCGTCGAAGCCAGGATTTCGTCGAAGACGGCCCGCTTGTCCAGGACTCCCTGATAGACCCTCTCCACGCCCAGTTCGCGCGCTCGATGCTCCACGACGCGGGACTTGCGCCCCGTGAGGAACATGATCTCGACGCCGGCCCGCCGGATCATCTTGAGGCCGTGGCCGTCGCGGACGTTGAAGCACTTGGTCTCCTGCCCGTCGTCGCTGATGACGATGCGGCCGTCGGTGAGCACGCCGTCCACGTCGAGGATGAGCACCTTCACCTTCCGGATCTTGTCGGCCAGTGCCGACCCCAGCTGCGCCTCGAGACCCATCATCGCCCCTTTTTCATGTCTATCTTCACCAGCCTGTCGATTCCCTGGAGCGTCATGAGAAGGCCCCGGAGGGAATCCAGCGCGATCGAGTTCGGCCCGTCGCAGCGGGCCCGGTCCGGGTCCGGGTGGACCTCCAGGAACAGGGCGTCCACGCCGACCGCCGTCGCCGCGCGGGCCAGGAAGACGGCCATCGCGCGATCCCCGCCCGATGCCTCCCCGGCCCCGCCGGGCAGCTGCACGCTGTGCGTCGCATCGAAGACGACGGGGTAGCCCATGCTCCTCAGGATCGGGATCGACCGCATGTCGGAGACGAGATTGTTGTAGCCGAAGCTCGCTCCCCGTTCCGTGACGAGAATGTTGCGGTTGCCGGCCGACTCGACCTTCCGCACCACGTTGGCCACGTCCCAGGGCGCGAGGAACTGCCCCTTCTTGATGTTGACGACCTTGGCGTGCCGGGCCAGCTCCGTGACGAAATCGGTCTGGCGGCACAGAAACGCCGGGATCTGGGCGACGTCGAGGACCTCCGAGGCCTTCTCGATCTCCTCGAACCGGTGGACGTCGGACAGGACGGGAACGCCGAACTCTTCGCGGATCGACCCGAGGATCTTCAGCCCCCTGTCGAGCCCCGGGCCCCGGAAGGAGCGCAGGCTGGACCGGTTGGCCTTGTCGTAGGAGGACTTGAAGATGAAGGGGATCCCCAGCTCGTCCGTCATCTCCTTGAGCCGTGCGGCCACCCTGCGGGTGAGCTTCTCGCCCTCGATGACGCAGGGCCCGGCGATGAGCACGAAGGG
>CAZPCN010000054.1:0-13796 GCA_964585095.1 uncultured Syntrophaceae bacterium
CATGGTGACGACGAGCAGCACCGTGCTGAGGGCCCCCGCCATGGAGGGGTTGCCGCCCATCTCGCTGATGAACTCGTTGTAGGCCTGCACGGAGAGCACGCGGAAGTCCTCGCCGATGAGGATGGGCACGCCGAAGTTCTCGATGGAGAGGTAGAAGACGATGAGCGCCCCCGCAAGGACGGCCGGCGTGACCGTCGGGACGGTGACGGTGAGGAAGACCCTGAGCCGGCCTGCGCCGAGGTTGGTGGCCGCCTCCTCGAGGGAGCGGTCGATGGAGTTGATGGCGGCCGAGACCATGAGGAAGACGTAGGGGAAAAACTGCAGGGTGAAGACGAGCACGATGCCCTTCCAGCCGTAGATGCTCGGCAGCTCGATCCCCACTTTCTGGAACAGGTTGAAGAACAGGCCGTTGCGGCCGGCCAGCAGGAGCCACGCCTCGGCCCCGATGAAGGTGGGCAGGATCAGGGGCAGCGTGGCGAGGGTCTTGATGACGTTCTTGCCCGGCATCTCGAAGCGCGACAGGAAGAAGGCGAAGGGCACGCCGATCGCCACGGAGAGCGCCGTGGACACCACGCTGACGAAGAGGCTGTTCTCGAGGCAGCGCCGGTAAAAGGGGTAGTGGAAGATGGCCCGGTAGCTCTCCAGGGACCAGCCGCCCGTCTCGGGGCTCACGAAGCTCGCCCGGAAGATGGTGAACATGGGGTAGACAACGGCCAGGAAGATGATGGCGAAGGCCAGGACGAACACCCCGTTCCAGGCATTGACGATGCGCGGCATGGCCACCCCTCAGTCCCCCACGATCGCGAGCCGCTCCGGGTCGAACCGGAACCGGACGGCCGCGCCCTCGCGCCGGATGTCCTCCGAGCGGGGGTTGTGGACTTCGATCGTGAGTTGGCCGCCCAGGGCCTTCACGCGGTACCGCACCAGCGCGCCCAGGAAGGTCGTGCTCTCCACGGTCCCCTCGATGACGTCCTCGCCCGCGTCCTCCGTGAGGCGGACCCACTCGGGCCGCACGGAGAGATAGGCCCGCTCGCCGGAAGGCCGAGGGGCCTTCAGCGAGAGGGCCGCTCCGTTGACCTCCGCGCGAAGCCTCGACGCCGTTTCGTCGTAGGAGAGCACTCGGATCTCGAGGATGTTGCTGCCCCCCATGAACTCGGCGGCAAAGCGGCTGCGGGGGTGGTAATAGATTTCGTCCGGGGTGCCCAGCTGCTCGAGCCTTCCCAGGTTGAGGATGGCGATCCGGTCCGAGACGGCCATGGCCTCCTCCTGGTCGTGGGTGACGTAGATCGTCGTGATCCCGAGCTGCTTCTGAATCCGGCGGATCTCCTCGCGCATGGCGACACGCAGCTTGGCGTCGAGGTTCGAGAGCGGCTCGTCCATGAGCAGGATCTGCGGCGAAATGACCAGCGCCCGGGCAAGGGCGACCCGCTGCTGCTGACCGCCCGAGAGCTGGCTGGGGAATCGCTTTTCGAGGCCCTCGAGGCGCACGCTGCGGATCATCTCCCCGATCCGCTCATCCATCTCGGCGCGGCCCACCTTGCGGACCCTCAGGCCGTAGGCGATGTTCTCCCGGACGGTGAGGTGGGGAAAGAGGGCGTAGTTCTGGAAGACCATCCCCGTCTCGCGCCGGTGCGGCGGGACGTCGTTCACGAGCCTGTCCCCGAAAAACACCTCCCCCCCGTCGGGCGGGTAGAAGCCGGCGATGACCCGCAGCAGCGTCGTCTTGCCGCAGCCGCTGGGGCCCAGGAGGGTGAAGAAATCCCCGTCGCCGATCTCGAGGCTCACTTCGTCGACGGCGCGAAGCTTTCCGAATACCTTGCTGATGCCTTTCAGGACGACCCGCATGCCCGGCCTACTTCGAGAGGATGATCTGCTTCCACTGCTTCAGGATCTCTTTCTCCTTCACCGTGGCTTCCATGGGGTCGAAGCTCTTCAGCACTGGGATGCCCTTGAGGGCGGGCAGCCCCTTGACGGCCGCCGCGTCGGTCCGGGCCGGCCGGCGGGAGAACTGCCGGAAGATCTCGTCCTGGACCTCCTTGGAGAGCAGGTAGTCGAAGAACTTCTTCGCCTCCTCCGGGTGCGGCGCGCCCTTGATAATCGCCGCCGCCTCGGGGGCGAGGAAGGCCCCGTCGGAGGGGTAGACGATGGCCACGTTCCTGTCGCCGCCCGCGATGTAGCGGTGGGCGGCGTACTCCATGGTGATCCCCAGGGGGTACTCGCCGGCGGCAACGCCCTTGTAGATCAGGCTCGAGCTGTCGAGCACTTTTGCGTTGGCGATGAGCTTCTTGAGGCCGTCCCAGTCGTAGAGCTTCCAGATCCCGTAGACCTGGGCGTAGGCCGAGCCGGACTTCTCGGGGTTGGCCATGACGACCTTGCCCTTCCACTTCGGGTCGAGGAGGTCCTTCCAGGCCCTCGGCCTCTCGGCGTCCTTCACGAGGGACTTGTTGACCATGATGATCATGACGTGGGTGTTGGTGCTCGTCCAGCGCTCGGTCTTGTCGACGTAGCCCGCGGGCAGCCCCTTCGCCTGGGGCGAGCGGTAGGGCATGAAGAATTCCTTCGCCGCGTCGAGGACGGCCACATCGCCGCTCCAGAAGATATCGCACAGGGGCCGGTCCTTCTCGGCCTGGATGCGCTTCATCGCCTCGCCGGTGCCGAGCCGCACAGTGGAGACCTTGATCCCCGTTTTCTTCTCGAAGCCCTTGCTCACCAGGTCGATGGCCTCGGGCGGATTGGACGAGTACAGGACAACCTCTTTGGCGGCCCATGCCGCGCCGGGCAGGACGAGGCAGAGCGCCACGGCGGCGGCGATCAGTGTACGGACGATCGGGTTCATGATTTCCTCCTTCGATCTGGACAAAAGATATCGTTACGTCTGCGATGCCGGTGCGCCCGGTCCCCCGGGGCAGCCGCTGTCGCGGATCAGCTGCTCCAGCTCGCTGCGGTCGAACCGGTAGGTCGCCCGGCAGAACTCGCAGGTCACCTCGGCCTCGCCTGTTTCCTCCATGATATGCCTCAGCTCTCCGCAGCCCAGCGAGATGAGTACCCTCTCGATGCGGCCGCGGCTGCACGTGCACCGGAAGGAGAGACCCTTTTTCTCCAGGGTCTTGTAGGGTATGCCCTCGAAGATCAGGCCGAGGAGATCCTCGGGCGTCTTGCCCTCACGCAGGACGTCGGTCACCGATCGGATCTTGCGGATATTGCCGATGAGGTGGCTGATCGTCGTCTCTTCCGAGGGGGGCAGGGACTGGACGAGAAACCCGCCCGACGCCGATACGGCCCCGTCAGTCTCGACGAAAACCCCCAGTCCCACGGCCGACGGGATCTGCTCGGACTCGGCAAAGTAGTAGGCGATGTCCTCGGCGATCTCGCCGGTGCGGAGCTTCACGATGCCCTGGTAGGGCTCATCGAGGCCCACGTCCTTGAAGACGGTCAGATGCCCCTCCGTTCCCAGGACCCCGGCGACGTGCAGTTTCCCGTCCTTGATCATCACGTCCACGCCGGGTACGCCCACGAACCCCCGGACGGTCCCCTCGCTGTCGGCCTCGACGAGGATCTTCTTCAAGGGACCGTTTCCCTCGAACTTGAGTCCGACGCTCAGGCCCGGTTTTGCCAGCGCCCCCAGGAGAAGCCCCCCGGTGAGCGCCCTGCCCAGGGCCGCCGAGGCCGTCGGCGTCGTCCCGTGGAGCCGGCAGGCCAGGCTCGCCAGTTCCGTCGTCCGGCAGGCCAGGCCGATGACGTTTGCCTTGTCGCTCAGTACGCGGATGAGATAGTCGGACATGATCCAGCAGCAATTCGGGTAAGAGTTTGAGGGAACAGAATGTCTTTCAATCCCCGACGGCACCTTTCATATCATGCCGTGAGGGGAAAAGAAAGAAGGCGGCCGGGGGTGGGGATAACGACGCCCCAATATGTTGCGCAGGTTGCATTCGTTTGGTACTGCGAATTTTCTCTTACCAATCAGCAACTATCCTTCTTTTTTTCTGTTTTCACCCCCTTCTTTTCCAGTAGCGTGCAGGCGTCAAAAACGATTCGCTTTGTACTCCTTGCCCGGCCGGCCATCGGACCATTTCACGGCCGACACACGCAACGGTGCAGCACGGGCCGCGTCTCGGAGGCCCGGTGCGGCCGAGCGTCAAAATCCGTACTGAGGGACGTCGAAGGGTAAGGACAGGGAAGGGGCTCAAGCTGCGGTAACGGGCACAGTGAGAACAAAAGTGGTGCCCTTGCCGAGTTCGCTGCGGACTTCGATCCGGCCGGACATTTCGTCGACCAGGCCCTTGACGATGTAGAGGCCAAGACCCGTCCCGGTGCCGTCCGTTCTCGATGTGAAAAACGGGAAGAAGATCTTTTTCTGCGTTTCTTCGTCCATGCCGCAGCCGTTGTCCGTGATTTGAACAACGAGGAACCGCGGAAGGCCCTCGTCCACAAAAGCCCGCAGCGACAGGCAGGAATGTTCCTTGTCTGCCGCCTGCGACGCATTGATCAGAAGATTGGTGATCACCTGCTCGAGGGTCCCGGGACTCAATCGAATCGGCGGCAGATCCTCATCCAGATCGACCGTAAAATTCCTGATGGTCCGATGGATTTGATGGCGGCATATGGAAACGGACTTTTCGATCGGGATTTTCGGATTCACGTCCTCTTTGGTCTCGGAGTTTCTCTTCTTCGAAAATCCCACGAAACTGGCGACCGTTGACTGGATGCGCTCCGCCCCGTTCTGAATGCTGGCGACCAGCTTCAAAGTGTCTTCGCGGAACGCGTCCAGCGGCAGCCCCATGACCACCATCGCGTCCCTGTCTTTCGCCTGTGCCTCGATGACGGAAAGCAGGGCGTTGACATAATCTCTGAGGATCGGCAGGTTGAAGAGAATGAAGTTGTTGGGGTTGTTGATCTCGTGGGTGACGCTGGACACGAGAAGGCCGAGAGTGGCGAGCTTCTCCTGCTGAATCAGCTCCATCGTCATGATTTTTTCTTTTGTGATATCGCAGATGCGGACAATGGCCGATCCCGAAGCCCTGTACTCCGCATGAGTCGGGTAGATGAAAATTTTTTCATAACGACCGGAATGCAGCGAACTGTTCGACTCGAAACTGACTTCTTCGAAGCGTAAAATTGCCGATTGCATGGATGTCAGCAAATCGCAGGCATAGACGTCTTTTGCCAGAAGCGAAAAGGGCCGTCCCAGAATCTCCAGGTAATCGGCGCAGTGGAAGTAATCGATCGTAGCCCTGTTCGCCATCCGGACGCAGAGGTCCTGATCGACCATGATCAGCGGATCGGAAATGCTGTCGAAGACGGAACGCAAGGTATTCCGGCTCTGCTGCAGCATCTCCTCTACTTTCCTGCGTTCCCGAAGCTCCGTATGCAGGGCCTCGTTTGCCTTTGCCAGTTCGGCGGTGCGTTCCGCAACGCGGGTTTCCAGGTCCGCGTAGGCTTTCAGAAGGGCTCTCTCGAATCCTTTTTGCTCCGTGACATCGCGCAGGATGACGGTGTACTTGTCCTCGTCGACAACGTGCAATACTTTGACCGCGACGTCCCGGGAGTTCGATAAGCGGTAGGACACGTTGCCGTCGGCCCGGGGACGTCGTTTTTTAAAGGAAAGGAGCCTCGAGATCGCATTCCGATCTTCCTTCCGGAAAAAACGGCTGAATTTCGATGAAATGAGGTCCATCTCTGGGATCCCCAGAAGGGAGGCGGCTACGGGGTTTGCAAAGAGGATTCTTCCATCCTCCGTCAACTCAAGCCGGCCCTCGGAAATATTCGAGATGAACGTCTCGTGATTTCTGTTGATGGTGAGCAGCTCGCTGATGATGCTTCGGGAGGGGACCTCTCGGGGTGCAACCGGCTTGCCGACCCCCTTTTTTCGGGACCTCCGTTCGAGTCCGGTGAGGGCTTCGTTGATCCTCCTGTACGTCTGGTTGAAGGCGGCTTTTGCAACGCAGTCATTGGCGCCCATCCCTCGGTAGTCAACCGCGGTCCCGTCGGCGGCCAACGCAGTGACGAGGATGATGTGGACGTCTTTCGCTGCCGTGTCCATCTCCCGGATCATGCGGCATAGCCGATCGCCGCTGACGTTCGGCATCACCAGATCCAGCAGGATGACATCGGGCGTCACCGTCTTCAAGATCTTCAATGCAAGAGCGCCGTCCTTGGCCGTGAGCACCCGGAACCCGTCTTTCCTGAGAAACTTGGCCAGCAGCGCCAGAAATACAGGGTCGTTATCCACGATCAGGATTTGGTCGCGTTGCGCGGCACGAGGGGTTCCGGCGCGTTTGTCTGCCTGGATTGATTTCTTCATGGTCGAGCACAACCCCGGGAAACCGCGCGATTTGTGTCACGATTGCCCGGAAGTCTTTTTGAACGCGGCATGTGTAACGTCAAGGCTCAATGCATGGCTGTTTGAGCCACCTGTCGCATCTTTTTACGGGCTTCGGGTCCAAAGTCCTGCAAAGGCCCCATGAAGGGGTCGATGAAAATCCGCATCTCTGCCTTACAACCGACTGCCGCCCGCGGCGGCGGATCAGCCGAGGGCTCTTTCCACGACTTCCCGCATCTGCCAGATTCCGACCGGCTTGATCAGAACTTTATCGATGCCGAAATCACACGCTGTCTGGGGTGTGATGAGTTCACTGTAGCCCGTACAGAGAATGATAGAGATGTTCGGCCTGATTTTCCTGAGGTGATCCGCCAGGTCGAGCCCGCTCAAATTCGGCATCGCCTGGTCCGTTATGACCAGGTCGAACTTGTCAGGACCGGCCTTGAACACGTCCAGGGCATCGACACCGTTTTTACGCGTGCTCACCTCGTGCCCCAGCTGGAGCAGCATACCGCTGTAGGTTTCGCAAATGATTTCCTCATCATCCACAAAAAGGATGCGCCCTTTTCTTCCGGAGGCGAGGGACGCAGGGGAAAGCTCGGTGGGGGACATGGTTGACTCCTGGGACGTATCGATGATTGATAAAGCACATGCGGGCAAGGGAAAAGGCGCCTCACACCCTTGTTATCGGCTGATGGAAGTGAAAATGAATACGAAGAAAGTATTATTTCCCCTGGTAGGGGACTGCGCGGTCCTGGAGCATGAAGCGCCGGCGGACCCGGATGCCTGCAGCGGGAATTCGGGCAAAATCCGAATTGCCGGGGCGGTGATTTCATGTTATTGAAAGCACATAACTTCTCTGGGAGGGGAAATCGATGAAAGCAACGAGACTTTTCGCAGTGGTCCTGGCGGTCGTTTTCGGGGTGAGCGTGGTTGCCTGCTGCGGGCCCGACACGACGGAAGTCAAGAAAACGGAGATCATCAACCAGCCGACCGTCGGGCAGCAGATCGAGGATCTGGATAAGGCCTACAAGAACGGAGCGATCACCAAGGAAGAGTACGAAAAGACCAAGAAGGGCATCCTGGAGAAGGCCGCTCCGGCCGAGAAGAAATAAGCACGTTTCCCGTCAACCGATCATGACGGGGCGGGTGGGGTCTATGCCTCAAACGATGGAATTGCGGCGAGTTTTCATCGTAGCGGCGATGCTCGCCGGGTTCTGTTGGGCCGGTCCCGTCCCGTATTCCCACGGTTCTGATTTCATGATGAAAGGTCCCGGGGAGGCCGTGCGCGACCCGGAGAGAAGCGAGGAACGGGAAACTTCCAGCGTGCGCCTGGCCATGCTGGGTTTGATCGGGGTCTACCAGCGATTCGTGTCGCCCATCGGCGGGGTCGACCGCTGCGGGTTCCGTCCGAGCTGCTCCAACTACGGCCGACAGGCCATCCGGGACCAGGGCCCTGTTCTGGGGGTCATCCTGATCGGGGACCGGCAGATCCGGTGCAACGTCTTCGAGCGGCCGGGCTACACGCGGCTGCCGAACGGCAAGCTCTACGATCCCGTCTCGGACAACCTTCTCTTCGAGCCATGAAAGCACGTTTCCGGCGCCTGCCGCTGACCCTCTTTCTTCTTTTCGGCTTTATCGCCGCCCACCCGCTTCACGCAGAAAACGGGGCCGTCCTTCTGACCGGGGATGTCCAGCTGAAGATCGCCGACGCCTTCATGGATGAGGGCGAGTACTACCGGGCCGTCACGGAGCTCAAGAAGTTCCTGATCCTCTTCCCGGACTCCACGCGGTCGGACTATGCCTCATTCCGGATCGGCCAGGCCTATTTCAAGGGCGAGGAGTACGGGGCGGCTGCCCGAACCTTCCAGATCACGCGCGAGAAATACCCCCAAAGCGGCCTTGCCGTCGAGGCCGGCTACCTGGAAGGGGTCAGCTTGTGGAAGCTGAAGAGCTACAGCCGGGCGCAGGCGACGCTGGAGGCCCTGGCCGACGCACACCCGGCATCGGACTATGCCCCCCGGGCGTTGCTGGTTACCGGCTTGGCGGCGCTCGACGAGGACCGGCCGGAGCAGGCTCGCCAAGCGCTGAAGCGGGTCCTCGACCGATATCCGGACCATCCGGGCAGGGAGGGCGTCCGGGAGGCTGCAGCGTTGATCGACCGATATCAGGATCTCCCCGAGAAGTCTCCGGTCCTCGCGGGTATCATGTCAGCCGTCCTGCCGGGGTCGGGCTACATCTATGCGGAGCATTACGGGGACGGCATCACGGCCTTTCTCATCAACGGGTTGTTCATCGCGGGGACGGCGGTGGCCATTCACCAGGAAAACTACGCCGTCGCCGGAATCGTCGGAGGCGTCGGCGTTCCCTTTTATCTGGGAAACATCTACGGATCCGCCAACGCGGCCCGGAAGTGGAATCTCAACAGCCGAAACGAAATCAGCCGGAAAATCCGGTCGCTTCTCGCTCCGCTGATCTGAGGCGGCCCCGTCTCGACGGATCGGGAGAGAGCCCCTGCTCCGCTTCCCCTTGCGCAATCCACGCAACGTGATCATGCCATCCCGGGAAACCCCTCCAGATCAGACCGTCCCGTTCCGGCATACCTGCGTAAGAGTTCAATAATCCCCGGCAATCGGCCTTCCGGGGTCCATCCTGGAACGGGAACCCGCAGACCCGCCTGCGGGGAGCCAGCCCCCGATCCTGCCGAATCATCCGATATCATTGATAATTTAGAAACCGCCGCGCAGCGGCACACCGGTTGCCTTTCGCACTCGGGCACCGGGGGCGGCGCTCCCGGTCAGTAACCAGGGGAGGTGCCACGATGAAGCAGGATGTTTCCATGGTCTATTTGAGCGAGAACATGCCTTTTCCCCGATATTTCACGCTGTCGGATCTGCGATCGCTCGTCGGCGAGGAGCACTGCCCGTCCGGTGACCTGATCGTGCTGGAAAAGGCGGGCAACTCGGTCACGGTCATCACCAGCGAAGAAAACTCCCCCTGCGTCGGCGAGTTGAGCAAGGTGATCCTGAAAGACAAGAAAATCTCGGTGAAGATTTCCGAAGAAAGGGAAATCCATCAGCTCTTCACGAGAATCTGCATTTTCTTCGGCTTCACCCGGTGACGTAAAAAACGGAATAGAAAGGGATCGGAATCATGGGCATGGAACCGCTTTTCGCCGTCAGGGATGAAATCCTCGGCGTTATCGACAGCAACGATATCAGGGGGGATCTGCAGCGCGAGATCGCCAGGATCATCGCCCCCTTCGACGACGGCAAGACGGCAGGTTCCCTGCGGCGCGAAATCGTCGAGCTCATCGGCTTCATCGAGGAGGCAAAGGTCCGGTTTCTCCGCGGGGAGCTGCGGGCGAAGGACCTCTACCGGGAAGTGAACTTCGGCCTCCACCAGTTCGAACTGCGCTACCGGGGTCTCAACTGCCGGGACAACCGGGTGTTCAACGCCTACTATTCAGCGTGTGCGAAGTGACGGCGGTTCGGGCCCGGGCGGATGGCACGGCCGGGGACGCGGGGAAGGATCACATGATGGAGGACATCAGTACGAGCTGATAACACACGACTCCGCCGTACAGCGCGACAGCCACGCTCAGGGCGGCTTTGGCGGCGCGGAACTTGCTCAGCAGACACAGGACGAGGACGCAGAGTCCGATGACGGACAGCTTCCAGACGATGAAATGATCCCCGAACGCGGCAAGGGCCCATGCCGCAACCGGATTCAGCTCCGTGCCCCCCACATCCAGGATCATGTGCGTGAACAGGGCGTCAAAAATGTTGAGCGTGACGAGCCCCAGCAGCACGCTGAACAGGCCGTGACCGTAGCGGTCGACGTATCCGCCCCGATGTCGGTCCTCTTTTCTCCTAAACCCGCTCCGGCGCCCGCGGAAAAACGTATAGCGGCTCAGCATGGGCGTGGGCGTTCCGCGGCGATCTGGACCGGTTCTCTTCTGCATCCCCATGGGCTCCCTCCCGAACCTTCGAATCAGTATAACCCGGGATGCGTCGTTTTCAAATACGAGCAATGTCTGATTTTCAGGAGCAGGGCACCGGAACCCGGCACACGCGCGGACGGGGTGGAGAGTGGATCAAGAGGTAAGATTGCAAGGGGGCAGGGCCTCTGAAAGCCCTGCCCCCTCTGCTTCAAGAGAGGTGAAAGACGCCCGGCGGCGGATTACTTGAACGACAGGCTCGTGTGGAGAATCCGCTCGTTCTGTATGCTGATGTTCCCCTGGAAGTTCGTCTTCGGCACGGTCACGGTGTAGGTGGCAGGCGTGTATCTCGTCTTCCACACGATGACGGTGTACTTGCCGCCAGGCAGGTTCGCCGTGAATTTCCCCTTGTCGTCCGTCACCGCCTTGGCGGCCACCTTGCCCCGGATAGTGTCCGCCCCCGAGCCTCCGACGTCGAGGTCCAGATCCTTTCCGATGATGACCTGCGCGCCGGCCAGGGGAACATCCTTCGGCAGGGCCATCTGGCTTTCCTTCTTGCTCGTGGTGACGGTGCCGCTCAGCGTGGCGGCAACCGCGCTGCCGGCCACAAACAGAACCAGGAACAGAGAGAGCAATAAAACGATTCGCTTGCGAGACATGAAAAACCTCCTGATTGATTTGGGTAACGCAATCTCCGGTAGCTGCCTTGCAATCGGGATACCAATCCCCGGGACGGGACTGCTGACCGGCCGGGAAAAAGCGACAGGCGGAGCCGGCCATGTTTCTAACTCGAATGCCGGCAGGCCGGGCCGGCGAAAAGGGGGAAATCCGCATGAAATGCCGAGGTGTTGCATAACGGCGCGGGGCAGGCGGTGACCGCCGGCCCTTTTTTTTCTCAACGGTGCGCAGGACGAAGGGCCTGTTTTGACACATGCCTGAAATATTTCCTTTAAGTTCGGCCCTGTTACATCCGAAAACTAGACGTAGAGACGTAACGGCCCGGCATCGGATACGGGTGCAGGGGCGTTTCGCCTGCATCATCGAGTGCTGTAAAGGGCAAACCGCCCGAAAGGGCGGGACGCAAAGTTTCTGGCCTACGGCCGGAGAACGGATAGGGCAGCAGGATTGCCGGCCTTGAGCATCCATGGTCATCGATCGGCAACCGCGGGGGAGACGCAATCCCTCATCCCGGCCTGACAGTGTGTCAGATCCGACGCCCCTTGCACAATCAGGCTTCAGACACGAGAGCTTCCCGGGCAGTCGAGGCGGAAGAAGGGACATGGGAAACGGGCGGCAAGCGATGTCAACCGGGAGCGGATTCACCCTCATCGAGCTGGTGCTCGCGCTCCTTTTTTTCGCCATCGTGACGGCCATCGCCCTGCCCTCCTTCCGGGGGTACATCGAAAACACGAAACTCAAGGCGGCCGCCCGCCAGATCGTGTCGGACATGGCCGAGGCGCAGCAGCGGGCCAAGGCGGAAAACGCCCAGTACCGGATCACCCTGAGCCTCGATCCGGCGAACACGTACGCCGTGGAGCGCGTGACGGCCCCGGCCGAAACACAGACGAAAACCCTGGCCGAGCACGGGAACGGCATCCGGATCGCGGCGACCACGTTCACCTCAAACGAGGTGAATTTCCTGGCGCGGGGGATTCTGAGCGAGGACAACCGGACCATCACGCTGAGAAACAGCCGGAACTCCACGGCGCAGATCACCTCGAACCTGGCAGGCAGGACTCATGTCCAGTACACGATGCAATGAAAAAGGGATCACGATCATCGAGGTCGTGATCACGCTCTTCCTGACGGCCGTCGGCATCATGGCGCTGCTGTCCATGCAGCCCATCTCCTGGCAGACGGCGGGCCGATCGGACTTCATGGGGCGGGCGGCGGGAATCCTGCAGAGCGAGCTGGAGAGAAATGAGATCCGGATCATGAACCCCGCGAACACCGTGACGACGGGAACGACGACCCGGACGATCTACCCCAGCAACCTCAGCAGCGGCACGACGCCGCAGAAGGGCGATGTGGCCTACACGGCGGCGACGACGATCTCGTCGCTCGGGTCCACGGCGTGGCGGGTGGACGTGAGGGTCACCTGGCCCGGCAACAACCGGGGCATCGCAGAATCGATGACGGTGACCCGGCAGGAGACGTTCCGGCAATGACGAAGAAGATCTCCGGCGGCAGCGGTTTCACGCTCGTCGAGTGCATCGTCGCCGTCGCGGTGGGGATGGCGATCCTCGCCGCCGTGTACACGGCGGTGTGGTCGGGACAGCGGTCCACCACGGGCATCGACCGCAAGGTCACGACGGGGCAGGACGCGCGGGCGGCCCTGGAGGTGATGGCCATGGAGCTGCGCATGGCCTCCTACAACCCCAATTACTCCAACGTGACCAACCCCTGGACGGACATCTCCAGCTGCAACGCGGGCGACGCGGCGCGGCGCGGCATCCAGAACGCGGCGGCCGACACGATCCAGATCCAGATGGACCTCAACGGAAACGGCTCCTGCGGGGATGCCGCCAACGAGATCATCGTGTACGCCCTGGACGCGGCGAACCAGCGCATCACGAGGCAGACCTGGACCTGTTCGGGCGCGCCGGCAACCCCCGGCGCCCAGTCGTTCCTCGGGGGAGCGGCCGGGGAGGTGAAGGCGGTCCGGGTGGTCAACGGGGACACGGCGACCCCGCTGCTGCGCTTCTTCAACAGCGCGGGCACGGACGTCACGGGCAGCCTGCCCGGCGCAATCGGCCAGATCCGGCGAATCGAGATCACCCTCGTCGTGGACAGCGAGGACACCGACCCCTCCCTGAGCGGCTCGCAGCGGCGCAGGATGATCTACTCGACCGGCGTGGTTCCCCGGAACCACGGCATCCAGTTCTGAAAAGGTTTTTACGGAATGAAGACCCTGGCGCGCAAAAACGGTTTCGCCCTCATCGCGGCCCTGCTGGCCAACCTGATCCTGCTGGCCGTGGGGATCCTGGCCGTCAACCTTTCCAGCGGGGACATCCGGGTCAGCATGCGGGCCGTGGGCGACAAGAAGGCCCTGAACGCCGCCGAGACGGGCGTGCACGAGCTCACGAGGATTTTCGACCCCGCCACGGCCTTCAGCGGCACGGTGTTCCCCGTGAACTTCCAGGCCCTCAGCGGCGGGCAGGACGCGACGACGCAGTACTCGATCGCCCAGCCGGCGGTGCCCCAGACGGGCTCGTCGACCCTGCAGCTCAACGGGTACGCCATCGGGGGGGCGCAGATGTGGGGGCAGTCCCGCTACAGCGCCGCCGTGACGGGAAGGAACACGGCATACAACACGAGCGTAACCGTCGACGTGGAGATCGGGTACGGGCCCGTCGAGATCTCCACCATGTCCCGATAGGAGCGTTTTATGACCCTGCGAACCCGCTTTGCGTCAGCCCTGCTCGCGGCCGCGTGCCTGTTTGCCCCCGTGGCGAGCCATGGGGGGGACGAAACGGCGCTGTTCAACTCCATCCAGCCCGACGTGCTGATCATGCTCGACCTCTCGGGCAGCATGAA
>CAZPCN010000055.1:0-8943 GCA_964585095.1 uncultured Syntrophaceae bacterium
GCCCAGATGCGGTCCATGACCCGTTCCTTCCGCAGCGCGGCCAGACCCTCGTCGATCCGTTCCCGCAGGGAGCCCGCCTCGGTGGACTCCGGCGTCCACCCGGCCCGGATTTCTTCGCGCTTCGAGCGGATGCTCCCCATCAGGGCATCGAAGGAGGATTCGAAGGCCAGCACGCCCTCGCGCTGCAGCTCGTCGGCGATCTCGTTCATGCCGATGCCCAGGCCCTCGATCCCGTCGAGAACCCGGCCGGCCTCCCGAACGCCACGGCGAAGCGTCGACGCGACTTTTCCGTGATCGAGGAAAGCCTGGAGGGTGGCCGGGGGCAGGGTGTTCACCGTGTCCGGGCCGATCAGCTCGTCGACGTAGAGCGTGTCGGGGTAGCGAGGGCTCTTCGTACCCGTGCTCCCCCAGAGCAGCCGCTGCACGCGGGCCCCGTTGGCGGCCAGCTTTTCCCAGCGCTTCCATCCGCAAATCGCCCGGAAGCGCTCATAGGCGATCTTCGCGCAGGCGATGGCCGCCTTGCCCTGGAGCGCTCTGTTTCCCCGCGTCTCGAGCTTCCTGTCCACGGCCGTGTCGATCCGGCTCACGAAGAAGGAGGCCACCGACGCCACGCGGGCAGGATCGCCTCCCCGGGCGGCGAGCTTCTCGAGGCCGTCGAGGTAAGCCCGGACCACGGCCTCGTAGTGCGCAAGCGAGAAGATGAGGGTTACGTTGACATTGACCCCCTCTCCGATCAGGGCCTCGATGGCCGGGATCCCCTCCGGCGTTGCGGGGACCTTGATCATCACGTTGGGCCGCCCGAGGGCTTTGAAGAGCATCCTCGCCTCGGCGACGGTCCCCTCGGTATCGTAGGCGAGCTTGGGGTTCGCCTCGAGGCTCACGTAGCCGTCGGCTCCCGCCGATCGTTCCCACACGGGCCGGAAGAGATCGGCCGCGCGCCGGATGTCGTCCAGGGCGAGCGCGAGGTAGATCTCGTCGTTGGTCCTTCCCTCGTCGACGAGTTCCCGGAGGGCTTCGTCGTAATCGGCGCTTCCCGCGATGGCTTTCTCGAAGATGGTGGGGTTGGACGTGATGCCGGAGACGCCGCGGGCGATGAGGGCCTCCAGCTCGCCCGAGTCGATCAGCGAGCGGCGGATGAAATCGAGCCAGACGGACTGGCCCAGCGAGTTGAGATCCTTGATTGCGCTCATGGCGGCCCTCCTCGAGCGGGACGGGTGCAAAGGGCATTAAAGAACGGAAGGTTGTTCGCGGAGCGGGAGCGATCGGAACGCCCTGCTCTCGGGCTGAGCACCGAGCAAGAAAAAAGCAGCGCGTGAGAGCGCTGCTTTATCTATACACAATCCACTCCGATTAAACAAGCTCGCCATCGCCTGCGGAGGCAATGCCGGCTTCTTTCTGTCCGTGCCGAAACCCGAACCCCGGTCTCATTCCCTTCCCAGCAGTTTCAGGGCCCGACGGACGACGTTCTCCACGGTGAAGCCGAACTTTTCCATCAGCACGTCGCCCGGCGCCGACGCCCCGAAATGGTCGATCCCGAGCACGTCGCCCTCGCCGCCCACCCACTTCCACCACCCCAGGGTGGCCCCGGCCTCGATGGCCAGGCGCTTCTTCACGCCGGGCGGGATCACGGCGTTGCGGTACCCCTCGCCCTGCTCCCGGAAGAGTTCCCAGGAAGGCATGGAGACGACGCGGGAGCGCACCTTCTTCACCGCCAGTTCGTCGGCCGCCCTCAGCGCGAGCGACACCTCGGAGCCCGTGGCGATGAGGACGATGTCGGGGTTGTCGCCCCCGTCGACGAGCACGTAGGCGCCGCGGCTCACCCCCTCTGCAACGGGGTACTTCGAGGCGTCGAGGACGGGCAGGTTCTGCCGGGAGAAGACGAAAACCGTCGGGTTGCGCCGCTGCAGGGCCACCTTCCAGGCGGCAACGGTCTCGTTGGCGTCGGCGGGCCGCAGGACCGTCAGGTTCGGGACGGCCCTCAGGGCCATGAGCTGCTCGACGGGCTGGTGCGTGGGGCCGTCCTCGCCCACGCCGATGCTGTCGTGGGAGAAGACGAACAGGGTCTTGAGCTGTGAGATCGCCGCGAGCCGGATCGGCGGGCGCATGTAGTCGGAAAAAACGAAAAAGGTCCCCGTGAAAGGAAGGATCCCGCCGTAGGCGGCAAGGCCGTTGGCAATGGCGCCCATGGCGTGCTCGCGCACCCCGAAGTGGATGTTGCGCCCCTCGTAGCCCCAGGGGCCGCCGACGGAACCCTGCGCACCCTCCGGCTTGTCGCCGTGCTGGAAGTCGCCCATGCCCTTGAGCCAGGCGAAGACGGAGTTGTTCAGGTCGGCCGTGCCTCCCATCAGCTCGGGGATGTTCTTCCCGAGGACCTGCAGGATTTCCTCGGAGGCCTTTCGCGTGGCGACGGATTTGCCCGCCGGGTATTCGGCCAGCCCCCTGTCCCATCCTTCCGGCAGCAGCTCTGCCATGCGGCGCTTGAACTCGTCGGCGGGCTCGGGAAAGGCCTTTTCGTATCGTTCGAGCATGCCGGACCAGCGGCCCTCGAGCTGCTTGCCCCTGGACTGGGCCCAGCGGAACACCTTCAGCGCCTCCTCGGGCACGTGGAATGCCGGTTCGAGCGGCCAGCCGAGGTTTTTCTTCGTCTCCTCGGTCTCCCTGGCACCCAGCGGCGCCCCGTGGGCCTCGAAGCTGCCCTGCTTGTGGGGCGACCCGTATCCGATGACCGTCCGCACGCAGATGAGGGAGGGCCTGGCGGGTTCCTTCTTCGCCTCCTCGATCGCCGCATCGATGGAGGCCAGATCGTTGCCGTCCTCGACGGTCTGGACGTGCCAGCCGTAGGCCCCGTAGTGCTGGGCCTGGTTTTCCGTGAAGGAGAGGTCCGTGCTGCCCGCCAGGGAGATGCGGTTGTCGTCGTGCAGGACGATGAGCTTGCCCAGGCCGAGGTGACCGGCCAGGGCGCAGGCCTCGTTGGCCACCCCCTCCATCAGGTCGCCGTCGCTGGCCAGCACGTACGTGTAGTGATCGACCAGGGGGTAGTCCTCGCGGTTGAAGCGGGCCGCCATGTGGGCCTCGCCGATGGCCAGGCCCACGGCATTGCCGAGCCCCTGCCCGAGCGGGCCCGTGGTGACCTCGATCCCGTCGTGGCCGTGCTCGGGGTGGCCCGGCGTGAGGCTGCCCCACTGGCGGAAGTTCTTGATCTCGGCAAGCGGAAGATCGTAGCCCGTCAGGTGCAGGAGCGCGTAGAGCAGCATGGAACCGTGCCCGCCGGAGAGCACGAAGCGGTCGCGGTTGGGCCACCGCGGGTTCGCCGGGTTGAACCGCAGGTGCCGCGTCCACAGGACGTAGGCCATGGGCGCCGCCCCCAGCGGCAGTCCGGGGTGCCCCGATTTCGCCTTCTCGATGGCGTCGACGGCGAGCATGCGGATGGTGTTGATGCACAGCGAGTCGGTTTGATTCATCGTGACAAACGGCTCCTTGTTCTGGTTTCGTGCCCGATTCCCAGCGCGGCAGCCCCGAGGAGGGCCGCTTTCGGGTTCGTGATGACGTACACGGGGATTCGCGCCACGAGGCCCCGCATCCGTCCCTTCCGGAGGAAAGCCTCCGCGAACGTCTTTTTTTTCAGGAACGGGAGGACTCGCGGCGGGATCCCTCCCCCGAGGTAGACCCCTCCCGTGGCCAGGATCTTCAGGGCCAGGTTGCCCGCCTCGGCGCCCAGGATGGAGGCGAACAGGTCGAGTGCCCTGACACAGATATCACAGGGATTTTTCGGGTCAAGCGCTTTTTCGACGAGGAGGGGCACCGGGTCGTCGGCCCGGGAAAGGGCCTCGGCAAGCCACGGGGGTTCTTCCCCGTGGCCCTCCTCCCGGAGGAACCGGTAGAGGTTTGCGATCCCGATCCCGGAGCAGACCCGTTCGTAGCTCACGTGTCCGTGACGGGCCCGCAGGAATGCAAGGAGTTGGTCCTCTTGCGGCGTGCCCGGGGCGAAATCGGTGTGTCCCCCCTCGGAGGCAAACGCGCGGTATTGCCTTCCGTCCCAGCAGAGGCAGGCCTCGCCCAGGCCCGTCCCCGGAGCGACGACGGCCCGGTTGCCGCGGCGCACGGGCGTCCCCTCCCGCAGGCAGACGAGGTCCGTCCTGCGCAGCAGGGGCAAGGAGACGGCGATCGCCTCGACGTCGTTGATCAGCGTTGCCGAGCGGAACTTGAAGCTCCTGCGCAGGCGGGCTTCGTCGATCGTCCAGGGGAGGTTTGTGATCCGCGACGTGCCGTCCAGCACGGGGCCCGCGACGGCCAGGACGGCATGCGCGGGGAGGCGGCCCGTCCCTCCGAGAAAGTGCCGGATGGCGGCCTCCAGGCTGTCGTGATCGGCGCTCGGGTAGACGGCCTCGGCCAGGGCGCGGCGCGGGCCCCGCTCCCGGGTAAAGAGACCGAAGTGGAGCTTCGTGCCCCCTATGTCGCCAGCGAGCAGCATGGGTCGCCCTCCTTCATTCCTTGAGCCTTCCCTTTGCGAACCGCACGGCCCCGATCCCGACGGCCAGCGCAACGGCGAACACCCCCACGGCGGTCCAGGGGATCTCCCCCGTCGTGACGGCGAGGATGACGGCGTCGGTCCCCACGAGGTAGGCAATGGTTCCGGGCAGCATGCAGAGCCAGGACCAGAAGAGGTACGTCCAGAACGGGACCCGCGTCAGCCCGAACCCGTAGTTGAGCAGGTTGAAGGGGAACAGGGGCACCAGGCGGGTGACGGCGACGATGATGGCCCCGTGCTTCTCCGTCAGACCGTCGAGCCGCCTGAACTTCTCGTTTCCCGAAAGCCAGCGCCCCACCGCGTCGCGCGCGAGGTAGCGGGCGGTGAGGAAGGCGAGGCCCGACCCCAGGGTGGAGCCGATGCTCACCAGGATGACCCCGCGAAAGGCCCCGAAGATGGCCGCCCCGGCGATCGAGATGGGCAGTCCGGGCAGGGCCGCCAGGACGGCGACGATGTAGAGGCCCACGTAGACCGCCATCCCGGCAGGGCCCATGGCCGCGATCCAGTCGCGCAGCTCCAGGAGCCGCTCCCCGAGCCCGAGGACACGCGCAAGGACGATCATGGACAGGACGATGACCGCGAAAAGAGCGAGCTTCCAGAGATGCTTTCCCCGCGCGCCTTCCGTACCGAGCCCGTCCGACATGCCGTCTCCTTATCGGTGCGTGCGATAGAACCGCGCCAGCCGCCCGGGGGATACCCCCATGAAGTACAGGGCGACGATGGCCCCGTTGCGCGCGGTGCAGGTCACGACGCCTTCCTGTTCCTGGCGCCGGGCCGATGTTACCACAGGATCGGGCAGGATGGAAATGCGCTCGCCGCGCCTCTTGATGCGGCGCATGATCTCCACGTCCTCCAGGAAGGGGATGTCCGCGTACCCGCCGAGCGCCTCGAAATAATCCTTCCGGAAGAAATGGGCCTGGTCTCCGTAGGGGATCCGTGTGAGTCGAGAGCGCAGGCAGGCCACCCGGGCGATGAACCGGACCAGCGGCCGCTCGGAGTCGTATCGCAAATCGAATGCGCCGGCCGCGTACCGGCCGTCCGAGAGGGTCTTCGCGATGAGTCGGAAGGCCCCCGGCGGGAGGCGGGTGTCGGCGTGGAGGAAGAGAAGGGCATCGCCTCCGGCTGCGGAGGCCCCCGCGTTCATCTGGCGCGCCCTGCCGGCCGGTGCGCTCAGGAGGGTCACGTCCCCGCGGGTGACGGTCCGGATCGATTCCCCGTCCGCGCTTCCGTCGACGATGAGGACCTCGGCGGGTTCCTCCCCGGCTGTCTGCCGGAGATGATCAACGAGCGGATCCAGCCGATGGGCCTCGTGCAGGACGGGGACGATGACGGATACCGCCGGTCTCGTTAGCCGGTTACTCCGTGCCGGGTTCATTCCGGCCCCGCAAAGCGCCTGCGGATGTCCTCCATCCGGTTGCGGTTGACCTTGAAGTCGTAGTTCCCCGATCGCGAGGCGGACCGGAAATGGATGAGCTTGGCGGCATCGTCGAAGAGGAACTCCACGTCGTCGACGAAGCGGAAGAAGGCCGAACGGAACTCCACATGGAGATACTCGGCCTCGGATTTCACGAGGGTCGCGCGCTCCATCTGCCCGATGATGTTCAGGAGCCTCTCCCGGGCCTGCGCCTGCGTGCCCGCATAGCGCAGGGGCTCGATGCGGTGCCGCTCCGAGCTGTCCTGGGTGCAGACGCAGTTGGGCTTGTCCGGGCAGGGCGGCAGCCTGCCGTCCCTGAGGCCTGCTTCTGCGGCAGATTTCTGGCATCCCGTCAGGACCATGATCCCCATCATCAAAATGGGCAGGATTCGATGACTCATGCTGCACCCCGGAAACGAGCCACACTTGCCGGTTAAACTACCACCAATCATGCCGATTTTCAACGCGGGGTGCTCACCCCCCCTGCCCGATGGAATTCCGGGCTCTTTCGACGGAGAAACCCGTCCACCGCCGGATTGACGGATGGAATGGGGGATGTAGATTGTGAAATAGAGAACTTCCGGATTCCGCGTCCTTCTCTTCGGGCGGGAACCCGGGAAAGTGAGGAAGAAGCCATGAAACAGGGTGAGAATAAAGCGGAACGAAAGAGCTTCGGCAAGCCCGACGAAGTGAGGACTTTTCCAAAGGGAAAGGTGGAACTCGTCAGGATCGGGGGCGCGCTGGTCGGCCGGGGAACCTTCGAGCCGGGGTGGAAATGGTCCGAGTCCGTGAAGCCCCTGGCGAAGACGAAGAGTTGCGAGGCGCCGCATTTTCAGTACCAGCTTTCGGGGACGATGCACGTCGTCATGGATGACGGGACGGAGTTCGACAGCAGGGCGGGCGACGTGACGCTTCTGCCGGTGGGTCATGATGCCTGGGTCGTCGGCAACGAGCCGGTTGTCGTCGTCGATTTCCAGGGGATGATCGATTACGCCAGGTCGAAGTGACGGGGAACGGTCGCCGGCCGATGCGGGTTCATTTGTCCTGGACCGAAGGAGATGGAGCATGACCGGCTCCTTTATCCTCCCCTGTTCCCGTGGCTGTTGATGGGGCCTGTGCCTGCGCCGCCGGGGCGACCGGCTTCTCCGGCGCCACGTCCTTTTTCTCGGCCATGTCGACCGCCCCCGACGTCTGTCCGGGCGGCCTCGGTGCGCCCGTATCGGCTGGGGGGCCGTCGGGCGGCGCCTTCATGATGTCCTCGTACTCCTCGATCACGATGCCCCGCCTGACCATGATCCCGTAGACGATCTCGGCCCTCTTCTCCACGTACTTCGACGTCCCCGTGGGGTTGAGCTTCAGCGGGTTGGGCAGGACGACGGCAAGACGCGCTGCCTCCATGGGCGCGAGCTCCGCGGCGGACTTGCCGAAGTAGTGCCGCGAGGCGGCCTCGATGCCGAAGATCCCGTCGCCCCACTCGGCCACATTGAGGTAAAGCTCCAGGATGCGCCGCTTGGACAGGTTGTTCTCGATCCGCCAGGTCAGGATGGCCTCCTTGATCTTCCTCAACGGGTTCTTCGTCGGGGAGAGGAAGAGATTCTTGGCAAGCTGCTGGCTGATCGTGCTGCCGCCGTACTTGAGCTTTCCCAGCTTGATGTCCTTCTCGATGGCCTTCTGCATGGCCTCGAAGTCGAACCCCTCGTGGGAGTAGAACTTGTCGTCCTCGGCGATGAGGACGGCCTTCGCGGCGTAGGGGGAGATCTTCGAGAGCGGCACGTACACCTGCTGGATCTTCCGGTTCTTGAGCCCCTTGAACTCCCACTCGATCTCCCGGTGGGTCATGAAGGCCGTCTTCCCCGGGTTCTTCTTCTGCAGCGCCGCCACGTCGTCGTAGTAGAAGGCCGTGGAGATGTAGACGATCACGGCCCCTGCGAAGAGGAGGAGGCCGATGACGAGAAACCGGAACCATTTCTTAAGCAGATCCATATCTTGAAACCACTCCCGTATATGGGAAAGAGGTTTTATCGTCATTGCGCCGGGAAATCAATCACCATTTTGAGCTCCCGTCGGCGGCGTGAACAAAAGCCGCCCCCGCGACAGGGAGCGGCTTTTTCCTGTTTATTGTTTTCCTCGCTCCTCGTGTTTCGGTCCTTGAACCTTCTGTCGGCTACTCCGCCAGGATCCGCTCGCTGTCGTTGATGTCCCGGTAGCGGTAGGGGACGGACTCGCGGATCGCCTCGGGGATCTTCCCGTATTTTCCCTCGAAGGCCTCCAGGAACTGCTCGCGGCCGCGGAAGAAGTCGACGAGCTTTTTCCTGAGCAGATCCCGGTCCGGGAAGAGCCGGTGGGCGATCATCAGGTCCAGGTTCGCCCGGTCGCACTTGATCGGGTAGTGCAGCCCCAGGTAATCCGGCTCGGTGCTGAAGCGCAGCTGGTACCGGAGCATGTCGTTGTACGCCGCCAGGGACTGCCGCAGCGTCACCTTCTCTTCGTCCTGGCCGATCGTTCCCGTGTTGGCGAGGTAGCACTTGATGCGGCTCTTCTTCAAGATTTCATAGAAGATCATGGCGTGCTCGAGCCGGTCGCCCGCCATGAAGGGGTCGAGGAAGAACTCGCGCTTGAACCTGCCCGCCTCTTCGGGGTTGCCGCCCGAACTCTCGATGGACTCGCCGTAGATGAACATCATGGTGGCCTGTTCGGGCGTGAGCTTGCTGATCACGTTGGCCAGCGGGTTGCGCGTGAGCATGACGATGGAATTCAGCCGGTCGGCGCGAAGCCCGGCGCTCGCGATCTCGAGCTTCTCCCGCGTCACGACGGCCCGGCCGTTGCCCGTCTTGCGGGTGTCCTTGAAGTCGGGCATGTAGGGATACTTCGTGACGGCCACGTTCTCGAGGAAGGCGTCCCTCGATTCGGCGGCCCGCAGGATTTCGGGCTGGCTCCCGTCGAGGCCCTCCGTCTTCACGTAGAGCCCGCCGATCTCGAAGGCGGCGTAGCTTCCGTCGAA
>CAZPCN010000055.1:9043-13050 GCA_964585095.1 uncultured Syntrophaceae bacterium
CCTCCGTCTTCACGTAGAGCCCGCCGATCTCGAAGGCGGCGTAGCTTCCGTCGAAACCGAAGATCCCCCCGTCGTCGCCGATCATCTCGGAGCTTTCCCGGGGCAGGCGGGCAAGCCTGCGGCACAGGGTCGTCGTCTTCCCCGTCGCGGTGAGCCCCGAGATGGCCGTGACCACTTCCGTCAGCTCCGGCCGGTCCGTTTCCAGGTCGTGGATCCAGAGCCAGTCCCTGCGCGCACCGGCGTGCAGGAAGATGCCCGTCCTGTCGATGGCCTTTACGCGCCAGTCCTCGAACATGAAGACGGCCTTTTTCGCTTCGCCTAGGTAGACGGTGTTGCGGCAGATCTTGACCTGATCGCCCCGCTTGTCCCCCATCCAGAGGCGCACGGTGATATCCTTGTCGAGGAGTTTCTTTTTCTTGTTCGGCTCGAAGGCCTCGTCGGTGAAGAACAGGATCGTGTAGGTGGGATCCTCGACGACCCGCGCCGCGGGGGAATCCATGAGCAGCTTGAGCCCGTAGGCGATCTGGGCGTAGGGCTCGGGCATGATGAACCGCGCCGTGACCCCGTCGCGGCCGTCGCCCACCATCGTGTCGAGGCAGACGATCTTTTCCTTCCCGAGGCGCTCCACCGCCTGCCGGGCGAGCCGCTCCTCGGGCTCGCCGAAGGGGTGGTCCACGCTGTTGCGCGTGTGGGGGGCCGAGCGGCTCATGGGCTCCGAATCCGCGGCGACGGACCCCACCTGCGTCTGGATCACGCCCTCGTGGCGCAGGGCGATCCGCTTGAGCTCGTCGAGGGTGCGGCCTTCGATGAGGCGCTTTTCCTTTTTGGCGTCGTCGTAGATCCGGACGGCGGCCTTCTTGAAGTCGTTCATGATCCGCTCCTCCCCGGGAAGAAAGAAATCCCGGGCAATCTCGCATGAATATGTCCAGGGAATCACTCCCCGGCTGTCAAGAGCTACCCTGCGGCCGCTTCCCGCATTGAAGTTCACGGCCCTGCTGCTGTCTCTTTTCTTCTGTCTTTTCTCACCTTCTTACCCTCTCATCTTCTCAACTTCTGCCCGGAGAGGGTCGCGCGGCGATGAACCGGATGATCCCCATGAAGCCGAGCCCGAGGCTCTCCACGATCTCGAGACCTGCCGCGCGCGCGAGTTCTTCCGTCCGGTGGGTGATGTGCTCGCCGGCGAACCGCACCGTCGCGGCGTTCAGCAGGTCCATGATGGGCCCGACGACGGGGCGGTCGATCCGCACGTGGTCGAGCAGGAGGACGTGCCCTTCCGCTTTCGTCACGCGCCCCATCTCGCGCAGGCACGGGACGGGATCGGCCAGGGAGCAGAAGACGAAGGTCGCCGCGGCGGTGTCGAACGCGCCGTCGGGGAAGGGCAGGCGGCAGATGTCCGCTTCGCAGAACCGGATGCGGACGTTCCCCGCGCGGGCACGCTCCACAGCCTTGCCGAGCATGCCCCCGGAGAGATCGCAGGCCGTGATCTCCGCGCCCGCAGGGTAGTAGGGCAGGTTCAGCCCGGTCCCTGCCCCCATCTCCAGAATCCTGCCCGATGCACGTTTCCAGAGCACGCTGCGCCAGGCCTGGAGGTGGCGTTCGGAGAGGCGCTCGACAAGCCCGTAGTGCCTGGCCAGTCGATCCCAGCGTGCCCGGGTTTCCCCGGAGGGATTGGCTTCATGACGGTTGTCCACCTGTCGCTCCCGCGGGCTCAATTCAGTTGCGCCACTTCCGCAACTGTTATATGAATCAAATGTTGCGGCCTGTCCAGCCCGGTTCTGCGTTTCGACTCCAAACGACAGCGAGGCGAATCCCCATGAAAATCACCTTTCTCGGCGCGGCGCGAAAAGTCACGGGTTCGTGCTTCCACCTCTCCGTCAACGGCCTGCAGTTCCTCGTGGACTGCGGGATGCACCAGGGCCTCGATTCCGACGCGCTCAACCGCAAGCCCTTCCCGTTTGACCCGAAAGCCATCGACGTCGTCTTTCTCACCCACGCCCACATCGACCACACGGGGCTCGTCCCGCGCCTCGTGCGCGAAGGCTTCAGGGGGAAGATCATCACCACGGCCGCCACGGCCGATCTGGCCCGGATGATGCTGGCCGACTCGGCCCACATCCAGGAGATGGATGCCCGGTGGATGACGAAGAAGAACCTGCGGGCCGGCATCGAGAAGCCTGTCGAGCCCCTCTACACCGTAGAGGACGCCATCGCCTCCATCCCCTTTTTCGAGAAGAAGCGCTACGGGGAAACCTATGCCGTGGACAGCGTGATCCGGTACCGCTTCTGCGACGCCGGCCACATCCTCGGCTCCGGCACCCTGGAGCTGTGGTACCGAAACGACCCGGACAGGAAGATCCTCTTCTCCGGCGACATCGGCAAGAAGGGAAACCCCATCGTGCAGGATCCCCGGCATTCGGCCGAGGCGGATTATGTCGTTGTCGAGTCCACCTACGGCAATCGCCTCCACAAGGGAGCGGAGGACAGCCTCGAGGAACTGGCCGACGCCGTTCGGACGACCTTCAAGCGCGGCGGCAACGTCTTCATCCCCTCCTTTGCCGTGGGCCGCACGCAGGATCTGCTCTACATCTTCAACAAGCTTGTCCGCGAGGGGCGCCTCCCCGTCCCGCTGAACGTCTACATCGACAGCCCCCTGGCCGAGGAGGCCACCAAGGTCTACTTCGCGCACCCGGAGCTCTTCGACGAGGATGCGAAAAAGCTGTTCGGCACGAAGGCGAAAAAGACCATCCGTGTTCACTACACCTCATCCCCGCAGGAGTCCATGAAGATCAACCAGATCTCCTCGGGCGTCATCGTCATGGCCGGCAGCGGGATGTGCGAAGGCGGGCGCATCCGCCATCACCTCAAGCACAACCTCTGGCGCCCCGAGTGCAGCGTCGTCTTCGTGGGGTTCCAGGCCCGGGGGACCCTCGGGCGGGCCATCGTCGACGGGGCAAAGGAAGTCTGGATCCTCGGCGACAAGGTCGCCGTTAAGTCCCGCGTCTTCACCATCGGCGGCTTCTCGGCCCACGCCGACCAGAAGGAGTTGCTGGAGTGGCTCGGCCTGTTCAAGAACAGCCCCGAGGTCTTCATCGTCCACGGCGAAGAGTCAAGCGCCCTGGAGTTTGAAAAGAAGGTCAAGGAAACGTTCGGTTTTGTCACGAAGGTGCCCGCCATGGGGGACACGTACGACATCTAGGGTCCAGGGTCCAGTGCAAGGAAGAAGGCGCTAGCTTTTTTTCGGCGAAATGACGCCGGTGCGGGCGAAGGGGAAGGTGCGGTCGAAGAGGCCGGCCTTCACGAGGGCCTTGCCCTCGATGCGGTAGGCCAGCTCCTGGCCGGTGAGGTACATTTTTGCCACCCCGCCCAGGCTCCCGAAGCGGGCCGTCACGGGAATCTCGACCGGGGCTGACGAGGAAGCCGGAACGGAAATCTCCTTTTGGAGCGAGCCGCCGCCCGTTTCCCGGTTGTTGAGGTGAACGGTGTAATCGAGCGATTTCAGTCGCAGCTCGTACCCGTTGGGGTTCCGGATCTCGGCGACGAAGACGAGGGACGCGTCGGTCAGGGAGAGTTGCTGCACGTGGATCTCCTTCAGGGTGATGACGGGCTCCTCGAAGAAAAGCCCCGCACACCCCGCGAGCAGCAACGCACACAGCAGAATCGCCCCGTTCCATCTTTCCATGAGAACTTATCTAGGGGAAAGAAGCAGGGCTGTCAACTCTCAAAGCACGGACAAGGGGCCGGCGATGGACGTACGCTTGCGCGAATGGCTGAAAAAAATAAAGTTTGCCTATTGGCTTATCGTGGCCGGCCTCATTTTTTTTGCCGCGGTGATCGCCCTGGGGATGGCGGAGATCATCTCGACGCAGCAGATTCTGCTTCTCGGTCAGGGCTACGCCCTGCTGCTCCTGGTTGCGACGCTGATTCAGATGATCGTGCGGCGGCTCTAGATGCTGTCCGGCCCTGCAGAAGGCAGAGCCGCGGGGACGGGTTTCGAGGCGGGGACTCCT
>CAZPCN010000056.1:0-12436 GCA_964585095.1 uncultured Syntrophaceae bacterium
AATGCCTCCCTGATGCTGGCGCTCATGGCGATCCCGACGATCTCGAGCATCGCCGAGGACGCCCTCTACGCCGTGCCGCGGGAATTCAAGGAGGCCTCCTACGCGCTGGGAGCGACCCGGTCGGAGACGATCCTCAAGGTCATCGTCCCCTCGGCCCTCTCGGGCATCTCCACGGCCGTCATCCTCGGGATGGCCCGGGCCATCGGGGAGACCATGGTGGTCCTCATGGTCGCCGGGGGCGCGGCGGCGATCCCCGAGAGCCTCTTCGACTCCGTGCGGCCCATGCCGGCCTCGATTGCCGCCGAGATGGGCGAGGCGCCCTTCCGAAGCGATCACTACCACGCCCTGTTTGCGACGGGCATCGTCCTGTTCCTGCTGACGCTGGCGTTCAACCTGGTTGCCGACTACGTGTCCCACAAGTTCAGGGAAACGGGATCGGGAACCCTGTAACCGAGGAAACCGATGGCACTTCAGTCCTCCATGCGATGGCGCTATTTCAAGGAGCGGGTCTTCTTCGGGCTCGTGCGGCTCTCGGCCCTCGTCATCACGGCCGCTCTGGGCGGGCTCCTCGTCTACATCCTCGTCAACGGCCTGGGCGTCCTCAGCTGGGACTTCCTCACGCTTCCGCCGACGGACTCCATGACGAAAGGCGGCATCATGCCCGCCATCCTGGGAACCCTGTACCTCACGATGGGTGCGATTCTCGTGGCGCTGCCCCTGGGGATCGTGTCGGCCGTCTACCTGACGGAGTACGCCAAACAGGGACCGCTGGTGCGGGTCATCCGGATCGGGGTGAACTGCCTGGCCGGGGTGCCTTCCATCGTCTTCGGCCTCTTCGGCCTGGGGCTCTTCGTCGTCTTCCTGCAGTTCGGCTCCTGCATCCTCTCTGGGTCGCTCACCCTGGGAATTTTGATCCTGCCCACGATCATCGGGGCCTCCGAGGAGGCCCTCAAGGCCGTGCCCCAGACGTTCCGCGAGGCCTCGCTGGCGCTGGGCGTGTCGAAGTGGCAGACGATCGTCCGGATCGTATTGCCCAATGCGCTGCCGGGGATCCTCACGGGGTCGATCCTGGGCATCGGGCGCGCCGCCGGCGAGACGGCGCCCGTCATGTTCACGGCGGCGGCCTTCTACACGGCGAAGCTTCCCTCGTCGATCTTCGACGAGGTGATGGCCCTGCCGTTTCACATCTACGTGCTCGCCACGGCGGGGACCCACATCGAGGCGACAAGGCCCATCCAGTTCGGGACCATCCTGGTTCTCGTCGGCCTCGTGCTGGGCGTGGACCTGATCGCCATCGTCATCCGCAGCACCATGCGGAAGAGAAAAAGGTGGTAACGGTGGAAGACAATCGTGTAATTAAGACAAAGGATGTCAACTTCTTCTACGGGAAGTTTCGGGCGCTCACGGACATCTCGATGGATTTCGAGAAAAAGCGGGTGACGGCGCTCATCGGGCCGTCGGGGTGCGGCAAGTCGACGCTGCTGAGGCTTCTCAACCGGATGAACGACCTCATCGACGGCACGCGCGTGGAGGGGGAAGTCCTTTTCGAGGGGAAGAACATCTACGGCCCCGACGTGGACCCTGTCGAGATCCGCAGGCGCATCGGCATGGTCTTCCAGAAACCGAACCCCTTCCCGAAATCGATCTACAACAACATCACCTACGGCCCGAAGCTGGCCGGGCTCGCCGACCGGATCGAACTGGAGGCGCTCGTGGAGCAGAGTCTCCGGCAGGCCGTCCTATGGGACGAGGTGAAGGACATCCTCGGCCAGTCGGCCATGATGCTTTCCGGCGGGCAGCAGCAGCGGCTCTGCATCGCGCGGGCCCTGGCCATGAAGCCCGACGTGCTCCTCATGGACGAGCCCACGTCGGCCCTCGACCCCATCTCGACGGCAAAGATCGAGGAACTGATCCAGGATCTCAAGAACGACTATACGATCATCATCGTCACCCACAACATGCAGCAGGCGGCCCGCATCTCGGACATGACGGGATTCTTCTACCTGGGCAAGCTCATCGAGTACAGCGCCACGGAGAAGATCTTCACCCGGCCGGACATCAAGCAGACGGAAGATTACATCACGGGACGATTCGGGTAATCGACAATCAGGGGGAAGGCCATGGAAGGAACGCGCAGGACGAGCACCCACTACGAGCGGGAGCTCCAGGACATCAAGCAGAACCTCCTGTACAGCGGGGCGCTGACGGAGAAGGCCATCGAGAACGTGACGGCCTCGCTCCTGGACCGCAGCTCGGATCTGGCCCGGCAGGTCATCGAGGGGGACGCCGAGATCGACCGGCTCGACACGGAGATCGAGGAGCAGTGCATCCGCCTGCTGGCCCTGCGGCAGCCCATCGCCCGGGACCTGCGGTTCATCACGACGGCCATCAAGATCAACGGCCACCTGGAGCGGATCGGCGACATGGCCGTCAACATCGCCGAGAGGGTGCTTGCCCTCAACGAGGTGCCCCAGCTCAAGCCCTACATCGACCTGCCGCGCATGGCCGAGATCGCGCGGTCCATGATCCGGGGCAGCCTCGACGCCTTCGTGCGGGAGGAGTGTGAGCTGGCCAACCGGGTGCGCCGGATGGACGCCGAGATCGACACCCTCAACGAGCAGATCTTCCGGGAGCTGCTCACGTTCATGCTCGAGGACGCCCGCACGATCCATCGCGCCCTGCTGATCATGCAGGTTTCGAAGAACCTGGAACGGATCGCCGATCACGCCAAGGGCATCGCGGACATGGTCGTCTACATGGTGACGGGGATCAACGTGCGTCACCAGTGGCCGGGGGAGAATCACGACGACGTCTGCCGGGCAAAGAGGGAAGAGAACTGAATGAAGGGGAAGCTGTTTCTGAAGATCTTCGGCACCTACCTGGTCATCGCCGTCCTCGCGATCGGCATCGTGGGGTTCCTCGCGGGAAAACAGATTGAGGCCAAGCTGGAGCAGCAGATCGAGGACGAGCTGATGGCCTACGCCGGGATCGCCGATCTCTACCCGATGAAGGAGATCGAGTCCCGCGCCGAGGAGATCGCCCGGATTGCCCGGGCCCGCGTCACCGTACTCGACCGTGACGGACGGGTTCTTGCGGAGACGGACCGGGAGGCGTCCGTCCTGGGCAGCCACCTCGAGCGCCCCGAGATCCAGGAGGTCCGGGTCCGGGGGAAAGGGACGGCCACCCGTTACAGCCAGACGCTGCGCGAGCAGATGATGTACGTGGCGCTGCCCATCCGGAAGGGGCAGGAGATCGTCGGGTACATCCGTCTGGCACGCCCCCTCGACGACGTCAGGAAAACCGAGGAAGCCTTCACTAGGATCCTGATCCGCTCCTTCCTGATCGTGCTCGTCGCCTCGGCGCTCGTGGCGCTGTTCTTTTCCCGGAGGCTGACCATGCCGATCCGGGACATGGAACAGTTCACGGAACGGCTCAGAAGAGGCGAACCGCCCGGGACGCTCCTGATCCGCTCCTCCGACGAAATCGGGATCCTGGCCGAGAACATCAACTACATGGTGGCAGAGCTGCAGAAGAGGATCGCCGCTCTCCAGGAGGAAAAGGCCAAGGTCGAGGCGGCCTTCTCGAGCGCCATCGACGGGGTCCTGATCCTGGACCGGGACGCTCGGATCGAGGCGCAGAACGACGGCATGCGGTCCATTCTCGGCGGCCGGTACGGCGACATCCTCGGCAAGACCCCCCTGGAGGCCTTTCGAAGCCTGGAGCTGCAAAAGGCGCTGGACCTGTACAAGGTCGCGGGAGGGCCCATCTCCCAGGAGCTGGAGTTCGGGGAGGACCCGCAGACCGTCCTGGATGTGAGCATCACGCCGGTGAGGGGCTGGGCCGAGGGGCAGGAAAAGACGATGCTTGTCTTCCACGACGTGACGCGCCTCAAGAAGCTCGAGCGGATGCGGGTCGATTTCGTGGCCAACGTGACCCACGAGATCAAGACGCCGCTGACGGCCATCCTGGGTTTCGTCGAGACCCTCCAGGAGGGGGCCATCGAGGACCGGGAAACGGCGAAAAAATTCCTGACCACGATCGCGCGGCACGCCGGGCGGCTCAACCGCCTCGTGGAGGACCTGCTCACGATTTCCAACATCGAACTCGGCGAGATGCGCTTCTGCTTCGAGAGCGTGGCCCTTTCCGGGCTGACCGAGAGCGTACTGCACCTCGTTCGGGTGAAAGCCGGGGAGAAGGGCATCGACGTCGTCTCGGAGATCCCCGAGGAGCTGCCTCCCATCCGGGCCGACCGGGACCGTCTCAGCCAGGTGCTGATCAACGTCCTGGACAATGCCGTCAAGTTCACACCCGAGGGAGGACGCGTGACGCTTTCCGCCGGCGCGGCGGGGGAACACGAGATGGTCGTGCGGGTTGCGGACACGGGCATCGGCGTGCCGCGCGACGAGATCGGACGGCTGGGCGAGCGCTTCTACCGCGTCGACAAAACCCGTTCCCGGGAACTCGGGGGCACGGGGCTGGGTCTCTCGATCGTCAAGCACCTGATGAGCGCCCATCGGGGCCGGATGGAGATCGAAAGCCAGCTGGGCCGGGGCACCGTGGTGTCTCTCTATTTTCCGATCTGGCGCGAATCGGCCTATCCGGGCTGACGGCCGCGGCGGGGATTCGATCCGCCGTCCACCCTGCGATGGCGAAACCCCTCCCGGCGTCTATCGGCGTCGGGGGCTCGGACGTCCCCCAACCTCCTTGAAGTGCCGGCCGGATTGTGCTACAAGGGGCACCGAATCCGAAGGAGGGGTCCTGCCATGAAGTTCGTCCCCAAGGATGAAAAATTCTACGATCTCTTCGAGGAGCTCGCCTGCAAGATCGAGGAAGGCGGAAAGCTCTTCATCGACATTCTGAACAACTACCAGTACGGGGAACCGAAGCTGGCAAAGCTCAAGGAGATCGAGCACGAGGCCGACGAGATCACCCACCAGGCCTACGAGCGCATGCACAAGACCTTCCTCACCCCCCTGGACCGCGAGGACATCTACGCCCTTGTCAACAAGATGGACAGCATCCTCGACATGATCGAGGCCTCGGCGGTGCGGATGTACCTCTACAAGGTGAAGACGCCGGCCGAGGAGCTTTTCGTCCTGATGCGGATCCTCACGGAAGCCATCGCCAAGGTGAAGGTGGTCGTCCACGCGCTGCGGGACAAGAAGAACTCCAAGATGATCCTCGAGGCCTGCGTGGAGATCAACACGCTGGAAAACGAGGGGGATTACGTCCTGCGCACGGCCATGGCACGGCTCTTCGAGCGGGAAAAGGACCCCATCGAGCTGATCAAGTGGAAGGAAATCTTCGAGCGGATCGAGGAATCCATCGACGTGTGCGAGGATGTCTCCAACATCATCGAAGGAATCGTCCTGAAGCATGCTTGATCCCGTTCTTGCCTCCGTCATCTTCCTGATCGTCATCGCGCTGGCCTTCGACTTCATCAACGGCTTCCACGATGCGGCCAATTCCATTTCCTGCATCGTCTCCACCCGGGTCCTGTCGCCGAAGCACGCCGTTTACTGGGCCGCGTTTTTCAATTTCGTCGCGGCGTTCATCGTGGGCACCCCCGTGGCCAAGACGATCGGCGTGGGGATCATCGACCCCGTCATCATCGACTACGAGGTCCTGCTGTGCGCGCTGATCGCCGCCATCGCCTGGAACCTCATCACCTGGTGGCTCGGGTTGCCGAGCAGTTCCTCGCACGCCCTGATCGGCGGCCTCATCGGGGCGGGCCTCGCGAAGGGAGGCATGTGGGTCCTCGTCTGGCAGGGGATCATCAAGACGGCGAGCTTCATCGTTCTGTCTCCCACGATCGGGTTCGTCCTCGGGTTTCTCTACATGCTGACGGTTCTCAACCTGACGAAGAAATTCACCGTCACCGAGGGAAACAACGTTTTCCGTCGCCTTCAGCTCGTCTCCTCGGCCATCCACAGCATGGGTCACGGCATGAACGACGCCCAGAAGACCATGGGCATCATCACCATGGTCCTCTTCAGCGCCGGGTACCTGCAGGGGGACTTTCACGTGCCCCTGTGGGTCGTCTTCGCCTGTTACATCACGATTGCCCTGGGCACCATGGCCGGCGGCTGGCGGATCGTCAAGACCATGGGGACGAAGATCACGAAGCTCCACCCCATGGGCGGGTTCTGCGCCGAGACGGCAGCGGCGAGTTCCCTCATCGGCGCCACTCTTTTCGGCATCCCCGTGAGCACGACGCACACGATCACGGGCGCCATCATGGGGGTGGGTGCCACGCGCCGGGTCACGGCCGTGCGCTGGGGGATCGCGGGCAACATCCTCTGGGCCTGGGTTCTGACGATTCCCATCAGCGCGTTGATCTCGGCGGCGGCCTTTTACATCATCGACTGAGCCCCCGGGTAAAAAAAGCCCGAACCCCCGAAAGGAGGCCGACGATGCTGAAGAAGATCTTCTGGCTGGGCCATTCGACGGTCCGGATCGACACGGAGCCGGTTATCTACATCGATCCCTGGAAGGTGAAGAAGCCGAAGAAGGCGGGCCTTGTCCTCGTGAGCCACTGCCACTACGACCACCTCTCCCCGGCGGACGTGAAGAAGGTCTCCGGGCCGGGCACGGTCGTCCTGGCCCCGGCCGACTGCCTGGGGGACCTCCCGGCAGGGGCCCGGGCCGTCAAGGCGGGCGACCGCGTCGAGCTGCCGGGCATCGTCGTGGAGGTCGTGCCGGCCTACAACACGAACAAGACTTTCCACCCGAAGGCGAGCGGGTGGGTCGGGTTCGTGATCGAGGCCGAGGGGCGTCGCGTCTACTACCCGGGGGACACGGACGCCATCCCCGAGATGGACAGGATCCGGGCGGACATTGTCCTGATGCCCGTCGGGGGGACCTACACGATGACCGCCGCCGAGGCGGCGGACGCCGTCAACCGGATGAAGCCCGTCGTCGCCGTGCCCATCCACTGGGGCGACATCGTCGGCTCGGAGGCCGATGCGAAAAAATTCAAGGAATATTCGATGGTTCCGGTTGAGATCAAGCCGGTAACGGAGTAGGGTGGCTGCTGACGGGAGAAGAAAATTTTTCAACTCTTCCCTTGACAGTCACCAAAGCATGCATATATATACCTCTGATTTCCCGCAGAAAAAACCGCTACCGACAGGGTCAGCAAGAAATCCATAAACATATCAATATTAAAAAGGGAGGTTTGAGGATGAAGATCAGGCCATTGTACGACAGACTTATCGTGAGGCGCGTTGCGGAAGAGGAGAAGACCAAGGGGGGGATCATCATTCCCGACACCGCAAAGGACAAGCCCACCGAAGGGGAAGTCGTGGCAGCGGGCAAGGGAAGGCTCCTCGAGGACGGCAAGGTCATCCCCATGGACGTCAAGCAGGGCGACCGGATCCTCTTCAGCAAGTACGCGGGCAACGAGGTCAAGATCGACGGCGTCGAGTACCTCATCATGAGGGAAGAGGACGTGCTCGGAATCATCGAAAAGAAGTAATCAAACAAGGAGGAACCTATAGATGGGTGCAAAGATTCTGCAGTATGACGAGGTCGCGAGAAAGTCGATTCTCGACGGCGTCAACGCGCTGGCGGATGCCGTCAAGGTAACGCTCGGCCCCAAGGGCCGCAACGTCATCATCGAGAAGAGCTTCGGCTCCCCCGTCGTGACCAAGGACGGCGTCACGGTGGCCAAGGAAGTGGAGCTCGAGGACAAGTTCGAGAACATGGGCGCCCAGATGGTGCGCGAGGTGGCGAGCCGCACGAGCGACGTGGCGGGCGACGGCACCACGACGGCCACCATCCTGGCCCAGGCCATCTACCGCGAAGGCGCGAAGACCGTGGCGGCCGGCAGCAACCCCATGGACATCAAGCGCGGCATCGACAAGGCCGTCGAGGCGGTCATCGAGGAACTCAAGAAGATCTCCAAGCCCACGAAGGACCAGAAGGAGATCGCCCAGGTCGGCACCATCTCGGCCAACAACGACGACTCCATCGGCAACATCATCGCCGAGGCCATGGGCAAGGTCGGCAAGGAAGGCGTCATCACCGTGGAAGAGGCCAAGGGCCTCCAGACGGAACTGGAAGTGGTCGAGGGCATGCAGTTCGACCGCGGCTACGTTTCCCCCTACTTCGTGACCAACCCCGACAAGATGGAAGTCAACTTCGACGACGCCTACATCCTGGTCTACGACAAGAAGGTCAGCGGCATGAAGGACCTGCTCCCCGTGCTCGAGTCGGCGGCGCGCAGCGGCAAGCCCCTGCTCATCATCGCCGAGGAGATCGAGGGCGAGGCTCTGGCCACGCTGGTCGTCAACAAGATCCGCGGCACCCTGCAGGTGGCGGCCGTGAAGGCTCCCGGCTTCGGCGACCGCCGCAAGGCCATGCTCGAGGACATCGCGATCCTCACGGGCGGCAAGGTCATCTCCGAGGAGATGGGCATGAAGCTCGAGAACGCGACGCTCCAGGACCTCGGGCGCGCCCGCAAGATCACCATCGACAAGGACAACACGACGATCATCGACGGCGCCGGCTCCCGGGCCGACCTCGAGGGCCGCGTGAAGCAGATCCGCGCCCAGATCGAAGAGACCACTTCCGACTACGACCGCGAGAAGCTCCAGGAGCGCCTCGCGAAGCTCGTCGGCGGCGTCGCCCTGATCCGCGTGGGTGCGGCCACCGAGACGGAGATGAAGGAAAAGAAGGCCCGCGTCGAGGACGCCCTGAACGCGACCCGCGCGGCGGTCGAGGAGGGCATCGTCCCCGGCGGCGGCGTGGCCTACATCCGGACCCTGCCGGCCCTCGAGAAGCTCGTTCTCGAAGGCGACCAGCAGGTGGGCGTCAACATCGTGAAGAAGTCCCTCGAGGAGCCCCTTCGGATGATCGCGGCCAACGCCGGCTGCGAGGGTTCCATCGTGGTGGAGAAAGTCAAGGAGAAGAAGGGCCCCTTCGGGTTCAACGCGGCGACCGAGGAGTACGAGGACCTCGTAAAGGCGGGCGTCATCGACCCCACGAAGGTCACCCGCTCGGCCCTCCAGAACGCCTCCTCCGTGGCGGGGCTCATGCTGACCACCCAGTGCATGGTGGCCGAGAAGCCCAAGAAGGAGAGCCCCATGCCGGCCATGCCCGGCGGCGGGTACGGCGGAATGGGCGGAATGGACATGTAAGAGAAAGCGCCCCGGCGCTTCCATAGACCGACGAAAGGCCCCCTGCCCCGGCAGGGGGCCTTTTTTTATCCCCCGGAGGGGCTCCTCCGGCCTTGAAACTCGGTGAACAATGTGATAATTGCTACAAATTCGAGATCCGTGCGCGAAGACGGACCCGTGATCATCGATCCCTTAGACCCAGGTCGGGAGGAGCCACACCATGGACTACAAGTCGACCATCAATCTGCCCAAAACCGATTTCCCCATGAAGGCGAGCCTTTCCAAGAAGGAGCCCGAGATGCTCCAGTGGTGGGAGCAGATCCGGATCTACGAGAAGATCCGCGAGGCCTCCAAGGGGCGCCCGACCTATATCCTGCACGACGGCCCTCCGTACGCCAACGGCAACATCCATCTCGGGACGGCCCTCAACAAGATCATCAAGGACCTCGTCATCAAGTCCAAGAACATGGCGGGCTTCGACAGCATCTACGTGCCGGGCTGGGACTGCCACGGCCTTCCCATCGAGCACCAGGTGGACAAGGAACTGGGCGACAGGAAGGGCAGCCTTTCGCAGGCCGAAAAACGACGCTACTGCCGCCGGTACGCCGAGCGCTTCGTCGACATCCAGCGGAGCGAATTCAAGCGCCTCGGGGTCTTCGGCGAGTGGGAGACCCCCTACCTCACGATGCACTACGAGTACGAGGCCATCACGGCGGCCGAGTTCGCCAAGCTCATGCTCGCAGGCGACGTCTACAAGGGCAAGAAGCCCGTCTACTGGTGCGCCACCTGCAAGACGGCGCTCGCCGAGGCGGAGGTGGAGTACGGCGATCACGTGACGCCGGCCATCTACGTCAAGTTCCCCATGATCTCCGACATCTCGGCGGTGCGCCCGAAGCTTGCGGGCGAGAAGGTGTTCGCCGTCATCTGGACGACGACCCCCTGGACGATCCCGGCCAACCTGGCCATCGCCTTCCACAAGGAATTCCTCTACGCCGCCGTGAAGGTGAAGACGACGGGCGAGGTCCTCATCATGGCCAGGGACCTCGTGGACTATTGCATGGACGCCTTCGGCTTCAAGGAATACGAGATCGTCGACGAGTTCCCCGGCGAGGTGGTTGAAGGGCTCAAGGCGAAACACCCCTTCATCGACCGGGAGAGCGTCTTCATCCTGGCCCCCTTCGTGACCCTCGATGCCGGCACGGGCATGGTCCACATCGCCCCCGGGCACGGCGCGGAGGACTACGAGATCGGCATGGAGTACGGCTTGGACAACTACGCCCCCGTCGACGAGGACGGAAAGTTCACGAGGGACGTGGACTTCTTCGCGGGCCAGTTCGTCTTTGACGCCAACGAGCCCGTCAACGACAAGCTCCGCGAGGTGGGGGCGCTGCTGGGCGTGGGGGACATCGAGCACTCCTACCCGCACTGCTGGCGCTGCAAGAAGCCCATCATCTTCCGCTCCACCGAGCAGTGGTTCATCTCCATGGAGAAAAACGGACTTCGCGCCAAGGCCCTCGAGAGCATCAACAATGTCCAGTGGATCCCCGGCTGGGGCCGCGACCGGATCTACGGCATGGTGGAGAACCGGCCCGACTGGTGCATCTCGCGCCAGCGGCTCTGGGGCGTGCCCATCATCCTGTTCTACTGCAAGGACTGCGACACCGTCGTGTATTCGAAGGAGATCTTCGATCATGTGGTCGGGCTCATGCGCGAGCACGGCGCCGACGTCTGGTTCGAGCGCGAGCCGAAGGACCTGATGCCCGCCGGCACGGCCTGCCCGACCTGCAAGGGCACGACGTTCCGCAAGGAGACGAACATCCTCGACGTGTGGTTCGACTCGGGGGTGAGCCACGCCGCCGTCCTCGAGACGAGAGACGATCTCCGGTCTCCCTGCGACATGTACCTCGAGGGAAGCGACCAGCACCGCGGCTGGTTCCACTCGTCGCTGCTCGAGTCGGTGGGGACCCGGGGGCGGGCGCCCTACACGTCGGTGCTCACCCACGGCTTCGTCGTCGACGGCGAGGGGAGGAAGATGTCCAAGTCCGTGGGCAACGTTATCGAGCCCCAGCCCATCATCGACAAGTTCGGCGCCGAGATCCTGCGACTGTGGGTCGCCGCCGAGGACTACACCGTCGACATCCGGATCTCCGACGAGATCCTGGAGCGGCTCGTCGAGGCCTACCGCCGCATCCGGAACACGAGCCGCTACATCCTGGGCAACCTCTACGACTTCGACCCGAAGAAGGACCTGGTCCCCTACGCCGAGATGGAGGAAATCGACCGGTGGGCCCTGTACCGCCTGCAGGCCGTCATCGAGCGGACCCGGAAAGCCTACGAGAACTTCCAGTTCCACATCGTCTACTACACGCTGTACAACTTCTGCACCGTCGATCTGAGCGCGCTGTACCTCGACGTCCTCAAGGACCGTCTCTACACGTCCGGCAAGGCCTCGAAGAGCAGGCGCTCCGCCCAGAGCGCCATGTTCATCATTCTGGATGCCATCACGCGGATGCTCGCGCCCGTCCTCACCTTCACGGCCGAGGAAGTCTGGCGGAGCCTGCCCGCGTGGGAAGGAAAGGCCGCCAGCGTGCACCTCACGCAGTTCCCGGCCGTGAACCCGGTTTGGGCCGACGAGAAGCTGGGCGATGCGTGGAAGACGCTCATCGCCGTCCGGGGCGAGATCTCCAAGGCCATGGAGACGGCGCGGAAGAACAAGGTCATCGGCCACCCGCTCGATGCAGCCGTGACGGTCGCCGGCCCGGAGAAGCTAACCGACCTTCTGGCGAAGCACGAGGAAGACCTGCGGGCGCTCTGCATCGTCTCCGGGTTGCGCGTGCAGAAGGGCGGGGAGCTGAAGGACGCCTTCGAGAGCGTGGAAATTCCAAACCTCAAGGTTGCCGTGGCGAAGGCCGGCGGCGAGAAGTGCCAGCGCTGCTGGGTCTTCAGCGAGGAGCTGGGGCGCGACGCGAACCACCCGAAGATCTGCCCGCGGTGCCTGCAGAATCTGGGCTGATGCCCGGATTCGGGTCCAGGGTTCAGGGGACAGGGTCCAGGGAAGAGAACAGAAAAAAAACCCCCTGGCTTCCCCCATGTGAAGATCATTTCCTCAGTCTTCCGCTCCCCTCCGTGGGAGAGGATTGAGGTGAGGGGGAATGTTCCCCCTCCTCCACTTCCTCCTCCCGCCAGGGGAGGAGAACAGAGGTAGGGGTCTTTACAGGGGGGATGAAAGGGGGATTTTTCGAATGGAGACACCTTGAAAAAGAACTACCTGCTGTTTGTCCTGACGGCGCTGGTGATCATCGTGCTCGACCAGATCA
>CAZPCN010000057.1:0-11379 GCA_964585095.1 uncultured Syntrophaceae bacterium
GAGAAGCCGGTCTGCAAGGATGCCAACGAGGCCTGCTGGTCCAAGAACCGGAGGGATGACTTCATCGTGAAGTGATCCGGATCCTCCGGAACCCGACACGCGAAGAAGGCCCCGTGCATGCCATGGGGCCTTCTTTTTTTAATTTTCTTTGAAATCGGGCAGGATTTTGTGTTTCAATGACCCCAACGACCGTTCAGGAGGTGGACCATGAAGACCGTTGCCGTTGCGCTTCTGATCGTTCTCTTTGCGTCGCCCGTCCTGGCCGACGCGGCGGAGGAGTACAGGGTCCGCAACGCGGGGGATCTCGTCGCGCTCTGCGACCGCGATCCTTCCGCCGTGGACTACGTGGCCGCGCAGAATTTCTGCCACGGCTACACCGTGGGCGCCTACGCCTACTACCACAGCGTTTCCCTGGCGGATCCGGATCTGAAGATTGTCTGCGTGAAAGAGCCCTACCCGGAGCGGAAGAAGGTCCTCGCCGATTTCGTGGCTTGGGCCAAGGCGCGCCCCCCTCTCATGGGCGACCGGGCGGTGGACACGTTTTTCCGGTTCTTGACAGAAACCTTCCCCTGCAAGTGATCTCGAGATGAAAGGAGCGAGAACATGAAAACCATGAAGACCATCGCCCTTGTCGCGGCAGTGATATTCCTTGTGGCCGGCTGTGCCGGGATGTCGGATACGCAACAGCGCACCGGCACGGGCGCGGCGGCGGGCGCGGCAGCGGGCGCTGCCATCGGATCCCTGACGGGCAGCTGGGGGTGGGGCGCGGCCGTAGGCGCGGCAGCCGGCGCTGCTGGAGGCTACATCTACGACCAGACGCAGAAGAGCAAGCAGAAGTCCTACCAGGACGGATACAACGCCGGAAAGCAGAGTAAGTAGACGGCTCATGAAGGGCCGCCTGTCCGCATCAAACCATGGGCAGGCGTGCCTCGAACGTTGCGGAGCGCTGACTGGCTGTGGCCATGAAGCGCTCCGCGCGGTCAGACTCAGAGCGGCCAATCGGGCATGAATCAAGCCGGGCAACAGCAATCCCATCACGTCGCCATCATCGGCGGGGGATTCGGGGGGCTCTACGCGGCCAGGGCCCTCGCGAAGGAACCCGTCCGCGTCACGCTCGTGGACCGGCGCAATTTCCACCTCTTCCAGCCTCTCCTGTACCAGGTTGCCACGGGCATCCTCGGGCCCGGCGAGATTACCGCGCCTCTTCGCCACATCCTTCGAAAGCAGAAGAACGCCAACGTCCTGCTCGGGGAGGTCGTCGACGTCGACCCGGCAGCCCGACGCATCATCCTGGCCGACGGGATTCTCGAATACGACACGCTTATCGTGGCGGCGGGGATGAAGAACCACTACTACGGCCATGATGACTGGGAGCAGGCGGCGCCGGGGCTCAAGAGCATCGAGGACAGCGGCTGGATCCGTCAGAAGATCTTCTTCGCTTTCGAGGTGGCCGAGCGGGAGCCGGACCCGGAAAAGCGCAAGGCCTGGCTCACCTTCGTCGTCGTGGGGAGCGGGCCCACGGGCGTCGAGCTGACGGGGATGCTGGCCGAGATCGCAAAGGACACCCTGAAGGAAGACTTCCGTTCCTTCCGGCCGGAGGAATCCGAGATCCTGCTCGTCGATGCAGCGGATCGCATCCTGCCGTCTTTCCCGCCGGAGCTGTCCGGCAAGGCGAAGGCATCGCTGGAGGAGCTGGGAGTCCGGATCCGCAACGGCACGAAGGTGACGGCCATCGACGAGGCGGGACTCACGCTGCGGGGACCGGCCGGCGAGGAGCGCGTCGCGTCCCGAACGGTCCTCTGGGCGGCCGGCGTGAGCGGCTCCCCCCTGGGTGTCAGGATTGCGGAAAAAACGGGGGTCACGGTCGACCGGATGGGCAGAATCCCCGTCGGTCCCGATCTCACCGTGACGGGCCATCCCGAGATCTTCGTCATCGGCGATCTCGCCCGGATCCCCGGAAAGGGCGGCAACCCGCTGCCGGGGCTTGCCCCTGTTGCCACGCAGGGAGGGCGATACGCCGCCCGCGTCATCTCGAAGCGCCTCAACGGGGAGGGGGCGCCGGCCCCGTTTTCCTACTTCGACAAGGGCACCATGGCCGTCATCGGAAGGCACGCCGCCGTTGCCGACATCGGCCCCTTTCATTTCGGCGGCATTGTCGCGTGGCTCATGTGGCTCTTCATCCACCTGATGCTGCTCGTCAATTTCGAGAGCCGCCTCGTCGTCTTCATCCGATGGGCCTTTTCCTACTTCACCTTCAGCCGCGGCTCGAGGGTACTGCTACACCTCGGGACCGTGCGACTGCCCCTCACGGGGACCGAATTGTGTGAGCCGCAGCCCGTCAGCGGGCGGGAAGAGAATCGAGAAGGATGACACACAAAGGAGACCGGGACATGCCGCTGAAAAAAGAGATGACCAATGTGACCTTCGACGAGATCCGGATCGGCCAGACGGCGGAAATGACCGTGACGCTCACGAGGTCTCAGATTGAGCTGCTGGCTGTCTTCTCGGGCGACGTGGACGCCTACCATCTCAAGTCGTCGGAAAAGCCCGGCAACGGGAAACGGACCGAGGCCGCCGGCGCCGTGGCCCTCATCTCCGCCGTGATCGGGTCGCGTCTGCCGGGCCCGGGTTCGAAGATCCTCCGGCGGGAGCTGGGCTTCAGCGGCGACATCGCAGTCGGGGACGTCATCACCGCCGCGGTGACGGTCCTCGATAAGAAGCCGGAGGGCCGCGTCGTGATCTTCGACACCCGCTGCGTCAATCAGTCGGGTCACGTGCTCATCGCGGGACTTACCTTCGTGGAGGCGCCGGCAACGAGGCTCGTCTACGACGACATCGCGCCGCCCCACATCGAACTGCGGCGAAGCGACTCCTTCATGGACCTCTTCAAAACCTGCGACACCTGCGCCCCCGTGACCTGCGGCGTCGTACACCCCTGCGACCGGGACTCCCTCACGGGGGCCGTCGAGGCGGCGCGGCGGAGCATCATCGAGCCCGTGTTCGTCGGCCCCGAGGCGAAGATCCGCAAGGCCGCAGAGGAGGCCCAGGTCGACCTCGGATCCTGGCGGATCGTCCCGACCCCCCACAGCCACGCCTCGGCAGCACAGGCCGTCGAGCTGGCCCGCGCGGGCGAAGTGGAATCGCTCATGAAGGGGAGCCTCCACACCGACGAGATCATGGGGGCCATCGTCCCGTCGGCTTCCGGGATGCGGACCTCGCGGCGGATCAGCCATGCCCTCGTCATCGATGTCCCCACCTACCACAAGATGTTCATGATGACTGATGCGGCCGTCAACATCGCCCCGACGCTGGCCGACAAGAAGGACATCATCCAGAACGCCATCGACCTGGCGCACGCACTGGGAATCGAGAGACCGAAGGTGGGCATCCTGTCGGCCGTCGAGACGGTCAATCCCAGCATCCCCTCCACGCTGGACGCCGCCGCCCTCTGCAAGATGGCCGAACGGGGGCAGATCACGGGCGGCATCCTGGACGGGCCCCTGGCCTTCGACAACGCCATCAGCGCCGAGGCCGCCCGGATCAAGAAAATCCGGTCCGAGGTCAGCGGGGACGTGGACATCCTGCTGGCGCCCGACCTGGAGTCGGCCAACATGCTCTTCAAGCAGCTCACGTATCTTGCCGGGGCCGAGGGGGCGGGAATCGTGCTGGGGACCCGGATTCCCGTCGTCCTCACGAGCCGTGCGGACACGGTGCGCACGAGGCTTGCGTCGGCCGCCGTCATGGCCATCGTGGCACAGGCGCGCAGGACCGGGACGGCCGGGGTGGCGTAGAACCCCGCCTCCCCCCGATCCGAAGCTCATACAACCCGCCAGAATTCCTGAAAAAATCCCAAAATAGGGATGGACTTCCCGGATGTCCGGGAGTATAAATTCGCAACATTTCCTGCAAGGAGACGGGTCATGCCGAGCCTGGTGGGCTGGAGTGCGGTTAAATTCCAGCAACGATTTGCTGTTCAGGTCTGTCCCTTAGCGGCCATAGTTCTGCTCGCGGCCGCCCTGCTCGCGGCGGGCGGTTGCGCAAAAGGGCCCGAAGAGAAGGGCCAGCGCAAGAGCGCCGAGGTCACGGTGCTCAACGTCGAGGCGAAGGACGTCCCCGTGACAGCCGAGTTCGTCGCACAGACCCAGAGCTCGCGGCTCGTGAACATCCAGGCCCGGGTCAGCGGTTTTCTCGAAAAGCGCGTCTACACCGAGGGGGCCACGGTGAAGGAGGGGGACACGCTGTTCCTCATGGACCAGAAGCCCTTCAAGGCCCAACTCGAACAGTCCGATGCGGCGCTTGCGAGGCAAAAGGCGGCCATGGAAACGGCCAAAGCGAACCTCGGCCGCGTCAAGCCCCTTGCCGAGATGGACGCCCTGTCCCAGAAGGACCTCGACGACGCCAAGGGCCAGTACGAGAGCTACGCGGCGGCCGTCGACCAGGCCAGGGCCCAGGTCGAGACGGCAAAGCTGAACCTCTCCTACACGGTCATCACCTCGCCCGTCACGGGCATCACGAGCTTCGCCCAGCAGGCCGACGGCACCTACATCAGCCAGGCAAACAGCCTTCTCACCACGGTGGCGGTGCTCTCCCCCATGTGGGTCAACTTCAGCCTCTCCGAAAACCAGATGGCCGCGTTCCGCGACCAGGAGAAAAAGGGGCTGATCCGCATGCCCCGGAACAACAACTTCGTCGTGGAGATCATTCTCGTCGACGGGACCGTCTTCCCGCACACAGGGCGGATCACCTTCGCCGATTCCTCCTTCAACCCGCAGACCGGCACCTTCCTGATCCGGGCGAGCGTGGACAACCCCAGGGGGGTTCTCCTGCCCAACCAGTACGTACGGGCCCGGCTGAAGGGCGCCATACGGCCCAACGCAATCCTCGTCCCGCAGCGCGCCATCCAGCAGAGCTCAAAGGGCCACCTCGTGTGGGTGGTCCGGGACGGCAAGGCGGAGGCCAGGCCCGTCACGGTCGGGGAGTGGAGCGGCGACGAGTGGTTCGTCTTCGAGGGCCTCAAGCCGGGGGAACAGGTGGTCGTCGACGGGGGCCTTCTGCTGAGCCCGGGCATGCCCGTTACGGTCAAGCCTTTCTCGAAGCCCGCCGACGCGCAACCACCGGGCGCCGAGCCGAAGAAGAACCCCGCCAAGGCGGCGGGAACAAAGAGCTGATCCCCGCGGCGGAGGGTGTCCTTCATGTTCTCCCGGTTCTTCATCGAGCATCCCATTTTCGCCACCGTCGTCTCCCTCGTCATCGTCATCGCCGGGGGCGTCTCGATGTTCCTCCTGCCCGTCGAGCAGTACCCGACGATCACCCCCGTCCAGGTCACCGTGTCGGCCACATACCCGGGGGCCGACTCGCAGACCGTCGCCGAATCGGTGGCGGCGCCCATCGAGGCCCAGATCAACGGCGTCGACAACATGCTCTACATGACCTCGACGAGCTCCTCGAACGGGCAGCTCCAGCTCACGGTGTACTTCAGCCTCCACACGGACCCCGACATCGCGCAGGTCCAGGTGCAGAACCGCGTCAACCTTGCGGCGCCGCAGCTGCCCGAGGCCGTGACCCAGCTGGGCGTCTCGGTGCAGAAGAAGTCCTCCTCCATCATGATGTTCATTGCCGTCTACGGCAAGGGCGATCGCTACAGCGCCGGCTACATCGCCAACTACGCCAACGTCTACGTCCTGGACCGGATCAAGCGGGTCCCCGGCGCAGGGCAGGCCCAGATCATGGGCGTTCCGGACCAGGCGATGCGCATCTGGATGAACCCGGACCGGATGGCATCACTCGGCATCACGACCAGCGACATCCAGCAGGCGGTGGCCAGCCAGAACCAGCTCTTCGGCGCGGGCCAGATCGGGCAGGAGCCGACGGCGGGCCCCGTTCAGCTCACATTCCCCGTCGTCACCCAGCGCCCCTTCAAGGACCCCGCCCAGTACGACAACATCATCCTGCGCGCGAGCCAGGACGGAAGCGCCATCGTCCGCTTGAAGGATGTGGCCCGGTCGGAGGTGGGTCTGAGGCAGTACATCGTCGACAGCAAGCTCAACGGCGCCCCCGCGACGTTCATCGCCGTCTACCAGCAGCCGGGTTCCAACGGCCTGCAGGTGTCGGAGGCGGTCCGCAAGGCCATGGAGGAGATGAAATCCCGCTTCCCCGAGGGGATCGACTACACGATCTCGCTGGACACCAACGACTTCGTGCGCATCTCCATCGACGAGGTGAAGAAGACGCTCTTTGAGGCGGTGCTGCTGGTCGTGCTCGTGGTCTACCTCTTCCTGCAGAACTTTCGGGCCACCGTCATCTGCACCGTGGCCATTTTCGTCGCCCTCGTCGGGACCTTCGCCGGCATGATCGCCCTGGGTTTCTCCATCAACCTCCTGACCCTCTTCGGCCTGATATTGGCCATCGGCATCGTCGTCGACGATGCCATCGTGGTCGTGGAGAACGTGGAGCGCAACATGGCGCAGTTTCACCTGTCGCCGAAGGAGGCCACCATCCGCGCGATGGGGGAGGTGACGAGCCCCGTCATCGCCACGGTGCTCGTCATGTCCTCCGTGTTCGTCTCGGCCGCCTTCCTGCCGGGCACGACGGGACAGCTCTACAAGCAGTTCGCCATCACCATCGCCATCTCCGTGGCCATCTCGGGCTTCGTGGCCCTCACCCTGACGCCGGCCATGTGCGGGGTCCTGCTCAAGCACACCCGTCCGCCCGAGCGCGGCTTCTTCGCGAAGTTCAACCGCTGGTTTGCGAGCTTCACCGAGGCCTTCGGCCGTGCGGTGCTTCTGGTGATCCGGCGGATGACCGTCGCCTTCGTGCTCCTGGCCGTGATGATCTACGCCATCGTGCACTTTTTCATGGTGCTCCCCACGAGCTTCGTACCCAACGAGGACCAGGGGTACGTGATGAGCGCAATCATCATGCCCGACGCGGCAAGCCTCAACCGGACGGCCGATGTCTCGCACCGGGTGGACGCCATATTCGCAAAGATGCCCGCTGTGGAGAACCGGACGGAGATCACGGGCTACAGCCTCCTGGACGGCGGGTTCAAGACCAACGCGGGGACGTTCTTCACGACCCTGAAGCCCTTCGAGGAACGGTACGGTTCGATGAAGACGGCCAAAGAGGAGAATGCTCGGGCCGTGCTCACGCAGCTCCACAGGGAGAGCCAGGCCATCGACCAGGGATTGGTCATCCCCATCGCACCGCCGGCCATCCCGGGCATCGGGACGACGGGAGGCTTCGAGTTCTGGATCCAGGACACCGCCGGCGGCGAGCCGGCCGCGCTCGACTCGGTCACCCGGCAGTTCCTTGCGAAGGCGCGGGCCCGGCATGAACTGAGCGGGCTGAGCTGTACCTTCCGCGCCTCGAGCCAGCAACTGCGGGCCAACGTTGACCGGGACAAGGCCACGCTGCTCGGTGTCCCGGTGGCGGACGTCTACAGCGCCATCCAGGCCCAGTTCGGCTCCGTGACCGTGAGCCAGTTCAACGACTTCAGCCGCGTCTGGTGGGTCGTCCTGCAATCCGACCCGCGGTACCGCCAGAGGCCCGACGACCTCACGAGGCTCTACACGAGAACCAGTCAGGGCAGGATGGTGCCCCTCTCGGCCCTCGTCAGCACCGAGTGGGTGACGGGCCCCGACCTGCTGCCGCACTTCAACGGCTTCCCCGCCGCCAAGGTCAACGGCAACGCGGCCTCGGGCTACAGTTCCGGTCAGGCCATTGCGGCCATGGAAGAGGTGGCAAAAGAAGTCCTGCCTCTCGGCTACACCTTTGCCTGGTCGGGGCTTGCCTTCGAGGAGAAGCAGGCGGGCGGCACGTCGGCCATCGCCTTCGCATTCGGCCTCGTCTTCGTGTTCCTCATCCTGGCCGCCCAGTACGAGTCGTGGACGCTTCCGGGGGCGGTCATGACGGCGGTGCCCTTCGGGATCTTCGGGGCCCTGCTGTTCAACTTCATCCGCGGTCTCGAGAACGACGTCTACTTCCAGATCGGCCTCCTGGTCCTCATCGGCCTGGGGGCGAAAAACGCGCTGCTGCGCGTGACCTTCGCCGTGGAGCTGCGCAAGCAGGGCAAGTCGATCATGGAGGCCACGGTGCTGGCCGGCGAGATGCGGCTTCGCCCCATCATCATGACCTCGCTCGCCTTCATATTCGGCGTCCTGCCGCTGGCCGTGGCCATGGGCGCCGGGGCCAATTGCCGGCACTCGATCGGCACCGGCATCATCGGCGGCATGCTCGGCGAGACGACGCTCGCCATGCTCTACGTGCCCCTGTTCTTCTACCTCTTTGACCAGCTCACGGAAAAGCTCGCGGAGAGGAAGAAGGCGAAGATGGAAGCGAAAGCAGGCGGAGGGACCGAGGGCCATCCCGACGGCGGGCATGCCCCCGAAGCAGGGGAGGGCGGCTGACATGAAGCGAATCATCCGGATCCTGCTGGTCATGCATCTGCTGGGCTTCCTCGCCGGATGCGCCGTGGGGCCCGATTACAGGCGTCCCGACCTGACGATCCCGGCATCGTACCGGTATGACGTCAGGGACGCGAGCGATGCGGCAAACACCGAGTGGTGGCGCCAGTTCGAGGACCCGGTTCTCGATTCCCTGATCGACGAGGCCCTGGCCAACAACAAGAACGTCAAGATCGCGGCCGCCAAGATCGAGCAGGCGGCGGGCATTCTCATCCAGACCCGCTCTCCCATCTTTCCACAGCTCAACTACAGCGGCGTGGCCGAACGCCAGCGCCTGACCGAGTATGGCGCGACCCCCCTGTCCTCCGCCGTCCCGAACCCGCAGACGGCCTACCAGGTGCTGGGGTCGGCAAGCTGGGAGATCGATCTCTGGGGCCGAATCCGGCGGCTGACCGAATCGGCGCAGGCGAGCCTCCTGGCTACCGAGTATGCAAGGCGGGGCGTGGTCCTCTCGCTGGTCGCCTCCGTGGCAAGCTCCTACATCCAGCTGCGCGGGCTGGACGAGCAGCTCCTGCTCTCGCAGAAGACGCTTGCGGCGTACGCGGAGACGGTGCGGATCTTCGAGCTGCAGCACAAGTACGGCGTCGTCTCCCGGATGAACGTGGAGCAGGCCCGCTCCCAGTACGAGACGGCCGCGTCGGCCATCCCGGGCATCGAGTCGCAGATCGCACAGACCGAGAACGCGCTGTCGCTTTTGCTCGGGCGCAACCCCGGGCCCATCGAGCGCGGCAAATCGATCCTGGAGCTCACGATGCCGGACGTCCCGTCGGGGGTTCCCTCGCAGGTGCTGGAGCGCCGTCCCGACATCCTGCAGGCCGAGCAGCAGCTCGTGGCGGCCAACGCCCAGATCGGCGCGGCCAGGGCGCTGTACTTTCCGACGATCACGCTGACCGGCGGCTACGGCCAGGCGAGTGCCGACCTGTCCAACCTGTTCAAGGGGCCCGCACGGGTGTGGAGTTACGGCGGGTCCGTCACGGGGCCCCTCTTCGCCGGCGGGGCGATCTACGGGCAGGTGCTGCAGGCCGAGTCGGGTCAGAAGGAGGCCCTGCTCAGCTACCAGGCCGCCGTCCAGAGCGCCTTCGGCGACGTGGAGAACTCGCTGGTGGCCAACAAGATGTATATCGTGCAGCTGCAGGCGCAGGAGCGCCTCGTCCGAGCCAACCAGGAGTACTCGAAGCTCGCCCGGCTGCAGTACAAGGGCGGCTACGTTCCCTATTCCACCGTGCTCCAGGCCGAGCAGCAGCTCTTCCCCTCGGAGCTGAACCTCGCGCAGACGCGGGCGGCCACGTTCTCGTCCCTCGTTTCCATTTACCAGGCCATGGGCGGCGGGTGGGTCATGGAGGCGGACAGGCGGACGGTGCCTGCCGAAACCAAAGAAATCCCCGGAAAATCCGAGAATCCCTAGCAGGCTGTTTAAACGTGCTTAGATGGAAGGCGCCCTGAACGGACGGAAGTTATGAAGCTATGAATTTAGGAAGTTCGGAGAAACCGGAAGCCAGTCAACGGGTCTCAGCCCATCCAAGCTTCTCAACTTCCCAACTTCTCGACTTCTCTCTTCTCGTAGAATGCGCCCCCGGTCAACAGCCTGCTAGAAACTGCAGGCAAGACCGATCGACCACCCCTGAACGTTGTCGCCGAACTTGTAGCGTGCGAGGAGCCGCGTGCGGGTGACGAGGATCGGGTATTTGCTCGAGTCGAGTTCGACCCCGGCACCCAGCGACGTCAGCCAGTCGAACCCCAGCGCACCGCGAAGATCGCCCAGGAACTGCGTGTGCGAGAACTCGAGGACGTACCGGAAAGGCCGGTCGAGAGCCGTCAGGCCCGTCGGCGCCCGCCAGCGGGACCAGAGACTCAGGTTCTGGACGTCTGAACTTCCTTTGACGGCGTCCGCCGTGTTGCCGACGCTCTGGAGATAGATGTTCGTGTAGCGCAGCTCGACGTCGATCTCGTTTTCCGGTCGGTAGCGTTCGTAGTCCAGCATGAGGGATCCGCCGACCCCGACGGCATCGAGGTGGCCGTTGTCGAGAAACGAGATGTCCCGCCCGGTCTGGTTCCCCAGATACTGCGCCGCGATGGAAAGATCGCTCTCGACATGCCCGTAGGAGAAGTTTATAATAGGTCTTAGGATGAGGTCTTGGGCGACGGGGAAGTCCCAGCCGATGCCCACCGTGGCCGATAGGCTGTTCCATTTAGACGGTATAGAGCGCGAATTGGTGCCGTCGGAAACCACGAAGGCGGGATCGTAGCGGCTGTACGCCGCGGTCCCCTCGAGGTAAAGCGGAAAGTCCCTGCTCACGGTGAAGCCGGCGCCCAGGGAGGTCATCGCGAAGCCAGGGTTACCGGACTCGGCATTGGAAAAGGACAGGGAACCTGTCGTAACGTCCGGCGTGAGGCTGTACCCCATCAGCATCAGGACGCCGTTGGTAATCCTCTGGAGATTTGCACCGATGACGGCGGATGTCTGTGCCTGCGCGGAAACAGGAACCATGCACAGCGATATCAGTATCGTGACGAGGAGGATTGCCGGAGCCGCCGTAGTGCGTTTCGAACGGCAAATCATCAACAGACAGGACATTTTACACCCAACCAAGATTTAGCAACCTGATCAGATACCTCTAACTTCTTGAATCAATTGTACCATATCTAGAGCAGAATCCTGCCGCCCGTCAACGGAATTTCGCCGATACTGGACCAAGGTCCAGTTTCTGTAGGACCAAGGTCCAATTCCCTTTTAACCTTGAAATCGGTCATCATTCGAACAGGGAATGGCCGTATCGTCGAAAACAAGAAAACAAGGGAAGGAGGAGATGAGATGATGAAGAGATTATTCACGCTGCTGGCAGTCGTACTGAGCCTGGCCCTGCTTGGCGGCTGTGCGACGGTGATCAAGCCCGTGCCTGCGCAGGACCTCAACCCG
>CAZPCN010000058.1:0-11010 GCA_964585095.1 uncultured Syntrophaceae bacterium
TCTTCTACTTCCTGCTCATCCGGCCGGCCCAGAAGAAGCAGAAAGAGACGAAGGACATGATCGCGAACCTGAAACACGGCGACATGGTGGAGACCACCGGGGGCATCCAGGGCAAGGTCGCCGCCCTCACCGAGGCCGTGGTGACCGTCGAGATCGCGCCGAACGTGAAGATCAAGGTCAACCGGGCGCACATCACGGGCATCGTGCAGAAAACCGCCGAGGAATAAGAACGGTCGAAGGGGGATCCTGATGTTCCAGAGCATCAAATTGAGAACGCTGATCGCGGCGGTGATCGTCATCGCCGCGGCATATTTTCTCCTGCCGTCGGTCATGCCGGAGATCCCGGCCTCCATGAAGAACGCCTTCCTGAAGAACCGCATCCACCTGGGGCTGGACCTGCAGGGCGGCATGCACCTCGTTCTCGAGGTGGACACGGAAAAGGCCCTGGAGGGAACCGTCGAGCGGCTCGCCAACGCGGTCCGGGAAGGCCTCATGGACAAGCGGGTGCGGTTCCGCAGCGTGGAGCGCAAGTCGGACAACACCATCGCCGTGGAGCTTCCGAACCGCGAGGCGCGGGCGGACCTCGAGAAGGTCCTCTCCGATCAGTTCCCCGACCTCGAGATCAAGTCCACCGAGTCGGCCGACGGACGCGAGAGGGTGGCCCTGAGGTTTCGCGAAAAGCGTATTGCCGACATCAAGAAGACGACCCTCGACCAGAGCCTCGAAACCATCCGCAACCGCGTGGACCAGTTCGGTGTGACGGAGCCGGAGATCATCCCCCAGGGCGACGACCGGATCCTGATCCAGCTGCCCGGCATCAAGGACCCGAAACGGGCCATCGACCTCATCGGCAGAACGGCCCTGCTCGAGTTCAAGCTCGTCGACGAGGAGCACGGCCTCGAGGAGGCCCTTCGGGGTAACGTCCCTGCAGGCAGCATGCTGATGAAGGGATCCCGGGAGAAAGGCGAAGGCACCGGCGCCCGCCGGGACACGATGTACCTGCTGAAGGAGCGGACCCTGCTGACGGGCCAGTCGCTGGAGAACGCGCAGGTGAAGATCAGCGACCGCTTCGGCGAGCCCTACGTGGCCATCAAGTTCAACCCCCAGGGGTCGAAGGACTTCGACCGCATCACGGGCGAAAACGTGAACAAGCGGCTCGCCATCATCCTCGACGGCGCCGTCTATTCGGCGCCCGTCATCAAGGAGAGGATCTCGGGCGGCGACGCCCAGATCACGGGGGCCTTCACCATGGAGGAGGCCCGGGACCTGGCCATCGTCCTGAGGGCGGGCTCGCTCCCCGCGCCGGTCAGGGTCCTCGAGCAGCGTTCCGTGGGCCCCTCCCTCGGCCAGGATTCCATCGACAAGGGAATCCTTTCCACCATCATCGGCATGCTGCTGGTCTTCGTTTTCATCGTGATCTACTACCGTTGGTCGGGCATCGTGGCCTGCTTCGCCCTGGTGCTCAACCTCGTCCTTCTGCTCGGGGCCATGGCCCTCTTCGACGCCACGCTCACCCTGCCGGGCATCGCCGGCATCGTGCTGACCGTCGGCATGGCCGTGGATGCCAACGTGCTCATTTTCGAGCGGACCCGCGAAGAGCTGCGTACGGGGAAGACGCCCCGGGCGGCCGTCGAAGCGGGCTATACGAAGGCCTTCCTGACCATCTTCGACTCGAACGTGACCACGCTGATTGCGGCCGTGTTCCTGTTCCAGTTCGGGTCGGGGCCGGTGAAGGGGTTCGCCGTGACGCTGACCCTCGGCATCATCGCAAGCATGTTCACGGCCATCTTCATCACGCGGATCATCTTCGATCATTACACCTGGACCCGGAAGATCGAAAAGCTGAGCATCTAGTTCGGGGCCGCAAAAGAAAACACGCCTCTGGCGCACACGGGGAACCACCATGTTTGAATTGATACGGCCGGACACCAAGTTCGATTTCGCCAGCAAGATGAAGGCGGCGGTCATCGCCTCCGTCGTATTTATTTTGATCGGGCTCGTCTCCATCGTCTATCACGGAGGCCTCAACCTGGGCGTCGACTTCGCCGGCGGGGCCGTCGTGCAGATCAAGTTTCAGAAAGAGGCCACCACGGACCGTCTCCGCTCGGCCCTCGACAGTGTGCAGCTCGAAAACAGCAACATCCAGGCGTTTGGCGCCGCTGAGAACCGCGAGTTCCTGATCCGGACCCCGGAGACGGCGGCGGACCTCAAGGTGTTGACCGACCGGATCGACACCGCCCTGTCCAAGGCCTTCGGCCAGGGGACCTATGAGATCCGGCGTGTCGAGGCGGTGGGCCCCAAGGTGGGCAAGGACCTGACCCAGAAGGCGCTCCTGGCCCTGGCTCTGTCCTGGGCGGCCATGCTGGTCTACGTCGGGTTCCGGTTCGAGTTTCGCTATGCCGTGGGCGGAATTATCGCCCTGATCCACGACGTGCTCGTCACGGTGGGGGTGCTCTCGCTGCTGAACATGGAGTTCACCCTGAACACGGTGGCGGCGTTGCTCACCATCATCGGCTTCTCCATCAACGACACGATCGTCATCTTCGACCGCATCCGCGAGAACGTGAAGAAGAAGATCCGTTCGGACCTGAGGCAGATCGTAAACGTGAGCGTCAACGAGACCCTGAGCCGGACGATCCTCACCTCGCTCACCGTGTTCCTGGTGCTCCTGTCGCTGCTGTTCCTGGGCGGGCCCGTGATCTTCGACTTTTCCTTCACCCTGTTTGTCGGCGTGATCGCCGGGTGCTACTCCACCGTCTTCATCGCCAGCCCCTTCGTGCTGCTCATGGAACGGGTCATGCCGGCAAAGCGTAAGAGGAAATAGAGGGTTGTCCCCGCTGGAAGCTGCAGGCTTGACGATCTTCATCCTGGTGATGCTCATCGGGTTCTTCTCGATCCTGCTGGGGCTGCCGGGGACGCTCGTCATCCTTTTCGACGTCCTCGTTTACGCCCTCGTGACGGGGTTCGACAAGATCGGCTTCGGGACCCTGCTGGCGCTCGTCGCCATCTCGGCCCTCGCCGAGTCCCTCGAGTTCCTGTTCGGGATCACCTGGGCCAGGCGCTACGGAACCTCGAAACGGGGCGTCGCGGCCTCGATCGTCGGCGGGATCGTCGGCGCCGTCCTTCTGACCCCCGCCTTCCTGGGGCTCGGGGCCCTCATCGGGTCCTTCCTCGGGGCGCTCGCGGGGGCTTTTGCCGTCGAGATCCTCTCGCAGCGGGAGCTCAAGCCGGCCGCCAGGGCCGGCTTCGGCGCCCTGATGGGCCGCCTGGCAGGCCTCTTCGCCAAGGGGCTCTGCGGGCTTGCCATGGTGATCATCACGCTACTGGCCATCTACTCCTGAGAAAGACGGACACATCATGACCTCGAACCCGAAAACCGCAAAGATCCGGGAGTACGCAGAGGCGATCATCATCGCGATCCTGATCGCCGCCTTCATCCGCACCTTCGTCGTCCAGGCCTTCAAGATCCCGTCGGGCTCCATGAAACCGACCCTCGAGATCGGCGATCACATCCTGGTCAACAAGTTCAGCTACGGCGTCAAGATCCCCTACCTGCGCAACACGATCATCCCCCTCGGCCAGCCCCAGCGGGGCGACATCGCCGTGTTCATCTACCCCGAGGACAAGACGAAGGACTTCATCAAGCGGGTCATCGCCGTGGGAGGCGACACCGTGGAGGTCCGAAACAAGAAGGTCTTCATCAACGGGGAGGCCGTCGACGACCCCCACGGGGTGCACGTCGAGGATATCATTTACCCGAGGTCGATCCAGCGCAGGGACAACATGGGGCCCGTCAAGGTGCCCGAGGGGGCCCTGTTCGTCATGGGCGACAACCGCGACCAGAGCTATGACAGCCGGTTCTGGGGCTTCGTCAAGCTCGAGGACGTCATCGGCAAGGCCTTCATCATCTACTTCTCCTGGGACAGCGACAACAGCGGCGTGCGCTGGAACCGCATCGGGAAGCTGCTCGAGTGACGCGCTTCGCGTCACGGTCTATCCCGTCTGTCCGGTCGATTCCGTCTGTTCCGTCAAATCCCCCTCTGTCCCCCTTTTACAAAGGGGGATGAAGGGGGATTTTCTTTTGCACAATGTCGATCTTCCGTATAGATTTTATGTATGCGTGATTTCTTTTCCCGTCTTGTACTCCAAATCAAACGCTTTCTGAACGGCGATCGCAACTTCGGTTGTATGCCGGAAGATCCTCGTCCGGTAGAAAAAGCCGGAGATCCCTCTTCGAATCGCCCCGAAACCGCCAATTCCGTTGAAAAAGACAGGGCTTTGAGATAGAGTCCTTTCCCATGAGAGGACCTTCCGCCAGGGCCATCGCAACCCTCCTGGGACTCCTGCTGCTCATCGCCGCGTGCGCGGGATCCGACAGGGACGAGGGACCCGCGGCCGTCCGCGAGGGGGACGGCGCGCCCGCCCATGGCGACATCCTCGTGGAAGGAGCCATCGGGGACGCCAGCAACCTCATCCCCCTGCTCGCCTCGGACAGCGCCTCCCACGGCATCTCGGGACTCATCTTCAACGGGCTCGTGAAGTACGACCGGAACCTCAACATCGTCGGCGACCTGGCCGAGTCCTGGGAGATCTCCCGGGACGGTCTCGTCATCACCTTCCTCCTCCGCAAGGGCGTGCGCTGGCACGACGGGCGGCCCTTCACGGCCGACGACGTCCTCTTCACGTACCGGCTCACCGTGGACCCGAAGACGCCCACCGCATACGCCGGGGACTTTTTGAAAGTGAAAAAGGCCGAGGTCCTCGACCCGCACACGTTCCGAGTGACCTACGACAGGCCCTTCGCTCCGGCGCTGATGAGCTGGGGCGCCTCGGTGATGCCCAAACACCTCCTGGAGGGGCAGGACGTGACCAAGAGCCCGCTGGCCCGTCACCCCGTCGGGACGGGCCCCTACCGCTTCAAGGAGTGGAAGACGGGGCAGAAGATCGTCCTCGAATACAACCCCGATTATTTCGAGGGCAGGCCCTACCTCGACGGCCGCGTCATGCGGATTATCCCCGACATGGCGACCATGTTCCTCGAGCTGCGCGCGCGGGGCATCGACACCATGGGCCTCACCCCGCTGCAGCACACCCGGCAGACGGAGACCCGGTATTTCCGGACCCATTTCCGCAAGTACCGCTACCTCGCCTTCGCCTATACCTACCTCGGGTTCAACTTGCAGAACCCGATGTTCGCCGACAGGCGGGTCCGGCAGGCCCTGGCCCACGCCGTCGACAAGGGGGAGCTCATTGACGGCATCCTCCTGGGTCTCGGCAAGGAGGCCACGGGCCCCTTCAAGCCAGGCACGTGGCAGCACAACCCGAACGTAAAGCGCTACCCCTACGACCCGAAGCGGGCCCTGGAGCTGTTGGCCGAGGCGGGCTGGCGCGACACGAACGGCGACGGCATCCTCGACCGCAACGGGCAGCGGTTCGAGTTCGAGCTTCTGGTCAACCAGGGCAACGAGGTCCGCGCGAAGACGGCGGAGATCGTGCAGCGGAGGCTCGCCGAACTGGGCATCTCCGTCAAGATCCGCGTCATCGAGTGGGCCGCCTTCATCAAGGAGTTCATCAACAAGCGCCGCTTCGACGCCGTCATCCTCGGATGGACGATCCCGATGGACCCCGACCTCCACGACGTCTGGCACTCCAGCAAGACGGGGCCGAGCGAGTTGAACTTCGTCTCCTACCGCAACGCCGAGGTCGACGACCTCCTGGAAAAGGGCCGCGGCACTTTCGACCTCGCCGAGCGCAAGCGATGCTACGACCGCATCCAGGAAATCCTCGCGGAGGACCAGCCCTACCTCTTCCTCTACGTGCCCGACGCGCTGCCGATCTTCAACGCGCGGGTCCGCGGGATCGACCCCGCACCCGTCGGCATCGGCCACAATGTGATAAAATGGTACGTGCCGAAGGAAGAGCAGAAGTACGTGATGACGCAGTGATGGAAGAAGAAGGAGAGACGGTGAGAGGGTAAGAAGGTCGGAAAAGCAGAGGGCGCGACACCTGCCACCGGTTTATCCAACCTTCTCACCCTCTCACCCTCTTACCTTCGCCATATCGAAGAGGATGCCGACCGATGTCCACAGGAGATCCGCAGACCCATGGCAACGGACAAACATAAGACCAGCAAGACCCTCCGCAAGCCGAGGCGCAAGAGCGCGCAGCAGGCGGCAGCCCCGGCGCCGCAAACGCGGCAGACGGCGGACGAGCGGGCGCCGCAGGAACTCCCCGTTCTGCTGCTCTACAACATCGACCCGGCCTGGGAGCCGGCGGAGCAGGAAGAGGCGGTGACGGCGACGCAGGAACTCATCGACGCCCTGCGCCAGGTCGGCCATCCCGTTACGCCCGTCCAGGTCAACGACACGGACCTGCGGAGATTCCTCTCTCCCTACGACCCCGGCCGCTACGTCGTCCTGAACTGGTGCGAGGCCCTGCCCGGCATCGCTCACAGCGACGCCCTGGCCGCCGAGACGCTCGAGCAGATGGGGTATGCCTACTCGGGATCGCCGCCGCCCGTGCTGCGGCTGAGCGGCAACAAGGAAAAAGTCAAGGAAGCCCTGCTTCGGGCCGGCGTCCCCACCCCGCAGGGATGCGTCTGCACGCCGGAGAGGAGCGCCCCGTGGGATCGCTTCCCCGCCATCGTGAAGCCCCTCCGCGAGCACTGCAGCATCGGGATCACTCCCGAGTCCGTCGTCCTGGACAGGGATTCCCTCCTGGAGCGCATCCGCTTCGTGACGGATACCTACGATCAGCCCGCCCTGGTCGAGGAGTTCATCGACGGCCGCGAGTTCCGGGTGACCCTCTGGGGAAACGACGAGGTGGAGGTCCTGCCGCCCGTGGAGATGGAGTTCTCCGCCTTCAGCGACGTCCGCGAGCGCCTCTGCTCGTGGGACGCCAAGTTCACGCCCGGCTCCCGCCACTACACCGAGATCCGCACGGTCGCTCCCGCACCGCTGTCCGCAGAGGAGTTGCGCCTGCTCGCGGAGGTCTCCCGCGCGGCTTACCGGGCCATGGGGATCCGGGATTACGCCCGGTTCGATTTCCGGCTGCGCGACGGGGTCTTCTACCTCCTCGACCCGAACCCCAACCCCGACATCAGCTCCGACGCCAGCCTTGCCCTGACGGCGGAGCTTGCCGGCTACTCGTACGGCCGGATGGGCAGCCGGCTCATCCGCCTCGCGGCGAAGCGCCACCCCGTTTTCCGCACGAAATGAAACAGGGCAGCGGGCGACCCCTCCGCCACGCTGCCCTGCCCGTCCTTTCGTCCGGCCCGGCCCCTAAGACCCGGCGCGTCAGATGGCCTCGATCGTGGAAGGCGGTTTCGTCGCCAGGTTGTAGGTCACGCTGACCACCCCGGGGACACCGTCGAGAATCCTGCCCGCGATCCGCTCGAGTTTGGGCCAGGGGAGCCTCGTCGGCGTCGCCTTTCGGGCATCCACGCTGTCCCAGCAGCGCACCTCGATCTGCAGACCGAAATCCCGCTTGCCCTCCCGCATGCCCGTGACGCGGTCCTCGTGGAGGATCGCCATGTACTGGAAGGCCTTCGTCTTCTGGAGCTCCTCCTCGACGATGACCGTCGCCTTGCGAACGAGGGCGATTTTCATCGGGGTCACCTCGCCGATGACACGCGCCGCCAGGGCCGGGCCCGGGAAGGGGATCCGGTCGAAGAGTGACTTCTGGAGCCCCAGGGCGATGCCCACCTTGCGGACCCCGTCCTTGCGCAGCTCGATGAGGGGTTCGCTGATCTTGTAGCCGAAGGCCTTCTTCGGGTCGATGCCGATCTGCTCGAAGACGTTGTGCTGGCGCTTGATGCCGGCCGCCGTCTCCTCGATGTCGGTGAGGATCGTCCCCTGCAGCAGCACCGTGGCCCTGCTCTTCAGCACGAGGTCCCGGAACACCTTCCGGTAGAACGTCTGGGTGATCGCCTCGCGCTTCAGCTCGGGGTCCGTGATCCCCTTCATGGCGTCGAAAAAGGCCTGTCGGGCATCGACGATCGTCACGGGGATGCCGAGTTCCTTGAACAGGGCCTTGACCCTCCGGGGCTCCCCCTCCCGCATGATGCCGTTGTCGATGAAGTAGGTCTTGAGCTTCCTGCCCAGGGCCTTGTGCGCCAGGGCGGTCACCACCGACGAGTCCACTCCGCCCGACAGGGCGCTGATGGCGATCCCGTCGCCCGCGATCTCCCGAATCTCGCGGACTTTCTCGTCGATGAACGTCTTCGGTTTCAGATCCTTCGCCTTGATCTCCCTGTATTTCATGCCCCCCTCCTCGCGTGATGTCCCCGCTGCCGGGCCCAGGGCCGGACGCAGGGTATCGGTTCTGTAACACAGCCTTCGGACTTCTTCCAGCCTTTTGATGCGCCATCGCCCCGTCGACCCGTCGCCGCACATGCCGTCTTGACAATTTCATCCGCATATTTTATGGTTTCGCCACAATTGAGGTGCGCGCAAACGGGTCCGGGGGAATGCTCCCGGAGGACTTGCCGATGGTCGGGCCGCCATCTGATCGATCGAAGATGGCGGCCTTTCTCGTCTGATGCGAGAGGTGCCATCGAAAGGAGCTGCAGATGAGAAGAACCCGCTCTATCCCCGCAATCGTCACGATACTTCTCTTCTTCGCTACGTCGGCCATGGCGGGGAATTTCGACTGGGTCGAGGATTTCAACCTCCGAGCGGAGAAAAATCCCCGGGATTTCCGGGCAAGGCTGGCAAGCCGTTTTCAGGCGGGGGAGGAACAGATCGGCGCCGTGATCGACGACGTGTCGAAGCCCTCGGAGGCATACATCGTTTTCCGGCTCGAGGAAATGTCGGGGCAGCCGCTGGACCGGGTCATGGCGGAGTACGAATTCTGCAGGAAAAAAGGATGGGACGTCATCGCGAAACGCCTGGGCATCCGGCCCGGATCCAGGGACTACCGAAAGCTCAAGGCTGGCCAGGATCTCTACGGCGGCAATGACCCCGCACGGGAAAGGGAAGGGTACAGCGGGAAACGGGAGCCATGACACCGTCACTCCCGGGGTGACCGCTACACTCGCGCACAACACATTTGGTGCTCTCCCGCTTCCCGCAGGATCGCCGGCACGTCTCCGACCCCGCGGGATGGGGCGCGGTCGCCTTATCCGTCCGTCACAACCCTCGCGGAATTTCTTCGCTCGATGGCTTTGCGGTAAAGCCCTTCGTACCTGTCCGCCGCGTCCTCCCAGGTGAATCGCTTCGCCATGGCTCTCTTCACGAGCGTGCGCATGGCCTCCGGGCGGTTGTAAAACGTGTGCACCGCCCAGCCGATCGTGTCGGAAAGGGCATGGGCCGTTGCGTCGTAGAACCGGAACCCCGTCCCCTCGAGGGTGGCCTCATCGAAATTCTCCACCGTGTCGTTCAGGCCGCCCGTGGCGTGCACGACAGGCAGGGTTCCGTACCGCATGGCGTACATCTGGGTCAGTCCGCAGGGCTCGAAACGCGACGGCATGACAAAAAAATCGGCCCCCGCCATGATCTTGTGGGCCAGCCCGTTGTCGAAGCCGAACCGACAGCTGAATTTTGCGGGGTGAACCTGCGCCATCCTGTCGAAATACGGATGGGCCCACGGCTCCCCCGAGCCCAGAAGGACAAACTGGATGTCCAGCCCGAGAATGCGCTCCATGGCCTCGGCCAGCAGGTCGATCCCCTTCTGCTTCACAAGCCTCGATACAACGCCGAACAGAGGGGTCCCCGCCCTGGCCGGCAACCCGAGCACCCTCTGCAGATCGTCCTTGCAGCGCGCCTTGTTCGAGGGATACTTCTCCGAGTAGGCGGCCGCGATCAGGCGATCCGACTCCGGGCTCCACTCCTCGTAGTCCACCCCGTTGAGGATCCCGAACAGGTCGTCGCCCCGGTCCCGGATGACGCCGTCGATCCCGCAGGCGAAATCGGGCCTGCGGATCTCCCAGGCATAGGAGGGGCTCACCGTGTTGAGGATCGTGGCGTGGGTGATCCCTCCTTTCAGCAGGTTCACCCGATCGAAAAACTCCAGGTCCCGGAGATGGAAATGCTCCCATCCGACGTCGAGGACCTCCATCAGGTCCTTGTCGAAAACGCCCTGCTGGAGCATGTTGTGGATGGTCAGGAGACTGGCGGGGCTCCGCTCGCCGGGACCCTTCCGGTAGAGGGTGTCGAGATAGACCGGGACGGCGGCCGCGTGCCAGTCGTGGACGTGGACGACATCGGGCTCGAGGCCGAGCGCTTCCCTCAGTTCCAGGGCCGCACGGGAGAGCAGGACGAACCGGCGCCCGTTGTCCGTGTACCCCTCGCCGTCGTGACCGTAAAGGCCGCGCCGGGCATAGTAGGGATCATGCCGGACAAAATAGACCGTGACGCCCGAACCGGGCACCTGCCCCTCCAGTACCTCACAGGGAAGACGGCCCAGGACGCCCATGGGCACATCCATCGAGAGGCAATGCCGCAGATCGTACCGGTTCGCGTCGATCGAGGCGTAGCAGGGCAGAACCGCCCGGACATCGTGGCCGAGCCGGGCAAGCGCCCGGGAAAGCCCGTGGACCGAGTCGCCGAGCCCCCCTTCCTTGGCGAAAGGGGCCATTTCCGCGGCGACCATGAGGATGTGCAGTGCAGGCATCTTCGTTCCTCCCCTTGCGTCACGCGGCGGCCAAGACAGCCTGCGCAACGGAAAAATAGATCAGCAGTCCCAGGATGTCCATGACCGACGCGATCAGGGGGTTGCTGGCCACGGCGGGGTCGATGCGGAGTCGCTGCAGGATCACGGGCAGAATCACGCCGAGGAGACTCGATGCGATGACGATCGCAATCATCGCCAGGGATACAATGAGGGCAATCCGGGCATCGCCCTTGAAAAAACCGAGAAGCCAGCTTGCCAGCCCCATGGTGACCCCGAGCAGCAGCCCGATCGCGACTTCCCGGAGCAGGGCCCCGAGCCACTGCCGTTCGCGGATGTCGCCCGTCGCCAGCGCCCGGATCATCAGGGTGGCCGACTGGTTGCCCGTGTTGCCGCCCGTGC
>CAZPCN010000059.1:0-4432 GCA_964585095.1 uncultured Syntrophaceae bacterium
CCGGCACGCTGTGCGAACTCGTCTTCCCTGTCGGTGTTTAAAGGAATTCCGAGGCGAGCGCAAGCAGTAAAAACACGCCGCAGAAGACGGGAACGACCCCCCGGAGCTTGATCGTGTTGAGGGCGACCCCCACCCCGACGAGCGGCAGCAGAAAATAGGCGAAGGTGAGGACCTGCAGAAGCGAAGGCGGCAGTGCGGGGTACATCCAGCGAAGCAACGGGACCCCGCAGAGCATCAACGCGCCGAGACAGAGGAGGGATGCCCCGAAATATCCCGCAAGGGCCGAGAGGTGGCGGCGGGAAAGCATCGCGGGATCGCCGGCCTTCGCATCCTCGAGGGCCCTGCTCACCCACCGCTCGTTCCATTGACGGAGAAGGATCTCCATCCTCTGCCCGAGCCACGCGGCGGGGGCAAACAGCAGGACGGACAGGGCGATCAGCTCGCGCGGGGGGCTCGCCCCGGAAGGGGCTGCCAGGATGGCCCCGGCGGTCGCCAGGACCGCGACGAAGGTGTCATGGGGCGGCACGTAGGGCCCGATCGGGATGCGGTCGATCCAGAGCAGCTCCAGGAGGGCTCCCGCCAGGAGCCCCGTGAGCGCATCGCCGAGGACAAGGCCGATCATCGGCCCCGCGACGACGGGCCTCGAGACCATGACCTGGACGGCCACCCTGTCCAGGCAGATCAACGCGCCCAACCCTGCCGCGACGGCTGTCTCGATCAGCATGCTCTCTTCCCCGGACAACGCGGTCTGTCCCTCGAGACGCCGGGAATCAGGACCCCTTCCCCGTGCCGCCTGCCAGGAGGCTGCGGAAATCCAGCGATTTGTCGCTCGGCACGGATCTCAACTCCACCGCCACGCCGGACTCGAGCAGGAACCGGATGTGGGCGATGTCCTCGTCGGCCAGGCAGACGGACGGGGAGCACTGAAGCCTGCAATGGTCGCTGTAGAGGTTGCCGATGTTGAGCGAATGGAACCGGAACCCGGCTTCGACGGCCCGCACGATGTCGTTGACCCCGCTGAACAGGACGATGGTCCGCATCTCGTCTTTCTGGCGGGCGATCTGGCTGTGGCCGAACTCTTCGACCCCGTAGATCAGGACCTCCACTTCCCGCGGCACGGCCATGCGGATCACGGTCTCGCGGAAAAAGCTGCCGGCCACCTCATCGTTGACGACGACGAGGCGGGTCGCCTTGAAGAAGGGAAGCCAGGTCTCGATGATCTGCCCGTGGACCAGGCGATTGTCGACTCTGACGAGGGAGAAATCCATCGGGCGCCCACAGCTCACGTGAAGAGGGTATGGAAAAGCCGGAACTCCGTCGATGCGGGTTCCGGCCTGGTTTCAATTCTCGCCGACCTTCTTCTTGAGGACCTCGCTGGCGAGGTAGATGTTCTTCTTGCCGTAGTCCCGGATCTCGGCGGCAAATTTCGCGAGGTCGCTTTCCTTCTCTCGCACGTCCGGGACCTTGAGGAGCATGGGCAGGTTTACGCCCGTCACGACCTCGACTTTCCCCTCCTTCAGGAATGCGAGGGAGACGTTCGAGGGGGTCCCGCCGAAGAGATCCGTCAGGACGAGCACGCCGGCGCCCGCATCCACCTTCCGGATGGCCGCCGTGATTTCCTTTCTCAGGTCATCGAGGCCCTTCGTGGCATCCACCGATATGCAGAGCGTTCCCGAGAGACTTCCCTTGATCAGCTCCGCCACCTTGACCAGCTCGTTGCCGAGGTTGCCGTGTGTGATGACGAGGACCCCGATCATGACTCGCTCTCCCGATGCTGAGTGTGGACTGCCCTGGGGCGCGCGCCCGGAAACGCGTTCGACAGCCTGTTTCGCGATGGGTAACGCTAATGCATTCACTATGAATTGTCAAGCCGAATCGGGCCGAACGGCACGCGGCGCTTGACATCGCGCCGAAATCCCCTTATGCGTTGCAGGAACCCTATCCCCCGTCCGGGGGCCCGAAACGATCCGAAAGAAGAGGCCGTTTATGACAAGCAAGATCACCCGCACCTGCCCTCGTTGCGGACACGAGAGCGAGGAGTACAGGAATCCCGTGCCGACGGTGGATATCATCATCGCGATCGGCGACCGCGGCGTCGTGCTCGTCCGGAGAAAAAACCCGCCCGTCGGCTGGGCGCTGCCGGGCGGGTTTGTCGACTACGGGGAAACCCTGGAAGAGGCCGCCGCGCGGGAGGCGATGGAAGAGACATCGCTCGCGGTCACCCTGACCGGTCAATTCCACACCTACTCCGATCCCGGACGCGACCCCCGGCGCCACACGATCACGACGGTGTTCACCGCCGCGGCGGACGGCGTCCCGCGGGCAGGAGACGACGCCGAGCAGGCGGACGTCTTCCGCGAGGGGTCCCTGCCCTCGCCGCTCGTATTCGACCACGCCGACATCCTTGCCGACTTCTTCCGCAAGCGCAGGAAGGAGGCGTGAACGTCAAAAATTCTTACACCCCGCTTCGCCGACGGCCCGACATGCCGGCCCGGATCGCCCGGTTCGGCCCCATTCATATCCTAACCTCATGAAATAATGGCTTTATTCTCTGTGATACCAAAGCGGGCAATCCGGTAAATCCTCTTTAGCCGCCTTGACTTACCCGGCTGGCTAACAAACATATCCACAGATACTTCACAAGGCTTGTGTATTACCCATTATTTAATATTTATTCAATGATTACATGTAAATATAAATCTACCGTCCCGTCAAAAAACTGTCCTGATCCGGCCTCTCTGGCCGCAACAATTGCAACAAGAGCATCGCTTGTCATTGCAACAAAAGGGCTTTGGTCGAAAGTCGCGAGGCCGTGCAGCCCGATTCTTCCACCGGACCGGACCGCTGCCGGCGCCCCCTGCGGTCGTGGAACACCGGAGGGTCGGAAGCCCTCGATGACGAATAATGTGAGAAAAACAGGTCCTTTGGCGTTGACAAAATCGAAAGGGGGATTACTATAGTAGCAATTCTTCGCCCGAGGAGACCGCAGAGCGCATGTACAAGTGCAAGAAGAAAGCGATCCTGATCACCGACCCGTGCCAGGACACGGTCTGCGAATGGTGGCTCAAAAACGAGATGTTCTGCAACTGCACCTGGGTAGCCTGCAATTACGGCCCCTTCACGCTCGAGGAAGTCGGCGAGATGATGGGCGTCACCCGCGAGCGTATCCGCCAGATCGAGGCGAAGGCGCTGAGGAAACTGCAGCACAAGAAGCGGCGGGACCAGCTCAAGGACTTCGCGTCGCCCGACTACGACAAGGACTACCGGTAAGGTCCAAACCGCGGAGGAGAATACAAGACAAGAAAATCCCCCTTTCCTCCCCCTTTGCAAAAGGGGAAAAGAGGGGGATTTCCGTTTCACACGAAAAGCCCCGGAACTCGATCGAGTCCGGGGCTTTCTTCATGCATGTTCAGTATGTCATTCCTTCACTTTTGCCACTCTTGCCACTCTTGCCACTCTTGTCACGCTTGCCACTTCTTCTACCGCGTCCTCGCCGCATCACTTCTGTTTCTTCTGCTTCAGCTCCTCGAGGAACCGGCGCATGCTCTCCTTGCGCTCGGCGCGCGAGAACAGCAGGGCGGACATCTCGAATTCGTACTCCAGGGCGGAACTCTTGTCCAGGAAGGGGGCCACTTCGGAGATCCGCTTCACCGCTTCGACGGCCTTGGGCGGCCGCGTTGCCAGCTCACGGGCCATGCCCCGGGCTTCGTCCATGAACTTCTCCGGGGGCGCCACCTTGTTGACCAGCCCGATCCTCAGGGCCTCCATGGCCCCGATCGGTTCCCCCAGCATGGCGATTTCCTTTGCCTTGGCCGTGCCGACGAGGCGGTTGATCGGGTTGAACAGGGGATTGAGACCGAACTTCAGCTCCGGGTGCCCGAAGATCGCGCTCTCGGAGGCCACGATGAGGTCGCAGACCGTTGCCAGGTTGAACCCTCCGCCCAGGGCGATCCCCCCGACGGCTGCAATGACGGGCTTGCGGAAGGCGAAGATCTTCTGAAGGTAACTTGCGATGAGGGCAAAATAGTCGTCGATCTCCTCGTCGCCGATCGCCGCCATCTCCTTGAGGTCCATCCCGGCGGAGAAGAAGTAGTCGCCGCCCGTCAGGATGACGGCGCGGACCGTGTCGTCGGGCTCGAGGACCGAGAAGCAATCGACCAGCTCGGCCTTCATCTCCCTCGAGAGGGCGTTCATCTCGTGCGGTCGATTGAGCGTGACGACGGCATAGCCGTCTTCCTTCGTGACGCAGATGGTTTTGTAGTCCATGGTTTGCTGACCTTGCAGGCGGGACAGTCTGGCTGTAAACGATGAGACCGGCTTCTACGAACGCCTTGTAACAGAGGATCGGGTGCAGCATGGGTTAAAGGTTCTTCTGTACCCTGTACCCTGTACCCGATTCCCTACTCTTTCTTGTCCACCCTCTCCTTGAGTT
>CAZPCN010000059.1:4532-10612 GCA_964585095.1 uncultured Syntrophaceae bacterium
CCCTGTACCCTGTACCCGATTCCCTACTCTTTCTTGTCCACCCTCTCCTTGAGTTCCTTCCCCACCTTGAAGAACGGGAACCGTCTCGGCGGGACGTCCACGGACGCCCCCGTCATGGGGTTGCGCCCCCTGCGCGGGTCCCTTTTGCGGACGGTGAAGTTGCCGAACCCGCGGATCTCGATCCGCTCCTCCCTCGTCATGGCATCGACCATCGATTCGAAGACGATCTCGACGGCATGCGCCACGTCCTTGCGGGGATACTCCGTGAGGAGATCCTGAATCTTCGCGATCAAATCCCTTTTCGTCATGGAAACGTCACCTTCCCTGGCCCAGATAAATATAGCTGAGGCCCGGTCCCGTCTCCGCCGCCGTTTCAACCATTTCTCGCTTGAGGACCGAAACCATCTCTTCCATCACGTAACGCCAGACGGAGCGCTTTTCCTCCTTCGGGAAGTACAGCTCCGGTTTGCCTTCCAACTGGGCCAGCTTCGCCGCCACGTCCGCCGCATGATCCAGATCGCCCAGTTCGTCGACGAGCTTGAATTTCAGCGCCTGGCGGCCCGTGAAGATCCTGCCGTCCGCCAGCTCGATCACGTTCCCCTTTTCCAGGCCCCGGCTCTCGGAGACGGCTTCGACGAACTGCTCGTGAACGTCGTCGATGAGCGCCTGCAACAGATCGCGCTCCTCCTTCGTCATGTCCCGGAACGGGGAGCCGGCATCCTTGTACCGGCCGCTCTTGATGACGGAGGGGCGCAGCCCCACCTTCTTGAAGAGATCCTCCATGTTGGTGAAGTGCATGATGACGCCGATGCTGCCCGTCAGCGACCCCGGGTTGGCGACGATCTTCTCGGCGGCACAGGCGACGTAATAGCCGCCCGAGGTGGCCATGGACCCCATGGAGGCGACCACGGTTTTCTTCTTGCGCACCGTGCGGACCTTCTCGAAGATCTCCTGGGAGGGCCCCACGCCCCCGCCCGGCGTGTCGATGCGCAGCACGATCGCCTTGACGCTGTCGTCCTTGCTGAACTTTTCGAGCACGTCGATCACGGGCCTGGAGTCCGTGATGACCCCCTTCAGGGGAACCACCCCGATCCGCTCCTTCGCGATGAAAGCGGCCCTTTCCCCCGTCACGGAGCTCATGGTGTAGACGAGGAAAAAGAACCCCGCCCCGATGACCAGAAGCAGGAGAAGCCCGAAGAGGACGGGATGCCGTTTACGCATTGTTTACCTTTTACCCGGCTGCAAGCCTGATGCGGGCATCGGAGCTCAGCATACCAAGAGGGGTATCGGGTATCGGGACTAGGGTATCGGGAAGGAAAGAGATTTTGTCTATAAAATCTTTCGTACCTTCAACCCCTATACCCTATACCCGAGACCCTATACCCCGGGAATTCAGACCCGATACCCTTTGTCTTCTAAGAGTCCAGCTTGATGTCCGCCAGCGCCTTGCCGAGGCTCGACCCGAGATTCTCCTTGTTGTTGATGTACTGACGGGCCGGCGAGGACTGCTGGACGGTCGACTCGTGGTCCTTGATGCTCAGCCTGATCTTGCGGTTTCTCGGGTCGATGCTCTTCACCACGGCCGTGACCGTGTCGCCGACGCTGTAGAGGTCGGAGGCCGCCTTGACCCGCTTCTGGCTCAGCTCGGAGATGTGGACGAGGCCCTCGATGCCCTCCTCGATCTCCACGAAGATGCCGAAGTCGGTGATGTTGGTCACCTTGCCCGTGATCACGGCGCCGGGGTTGTAGCGCTCGCAGAACTCCTCCCAGGGGTTCTTCTCGAGCTGCTTGATGCCCAGGGAGAACTTCTCGTTGTCCACGTCGACGTTGAGCACCACGGCGTCGATCTCCTGGCCCTTCTTGTAGAGCTCCGAGGGGTGCTTCACGCGATGCTTCCACGAGATGTCGGAGACGTGCACGAGCCCGTCGATCCCCTCCTCGACGCCCACGAAAATCCCGAAGTCGGTGATGTTGCGGATCCGGCCCCGGATGACGGTGCCCTCGGGGTACTTTTCCCGGAGCGCCAGCCAGGGGTTCGGCGTCGTCTGCTTGAGACCCAGCGAAATCCGCTTGCTCTCGGCATTGACCTCCAGCACCATGACCTTCAGCACCTGGCCGACGGAGAGCACCTTGGAGGGGTGGCGGATCTCCCGCGTCCAGAACATCTCGGAGACGTGGATCAGACCCTCGACGCCCGGCTCGAGCTCGACGAAGGCCCCGTAGTCGACGATGCTGACCACCTTGCCCTCGAGGACGGAGCCGACGGGGTACTTCTCGGTGATCCGCTCCCAGGGGTTCGGCGTGAGTTGCTTGAGCCCCAGCGAGACCCTCTCCTTCTCGCGATCGAAGGAGAGCACCTTCACTTGGATCTTGTCGCCCTTGCCGAAGGTGTCCGAGGGCTTCGGCACCTTGCCCCAGGAGATGTCGGTGACGTGCAGCAGGCCGTCGATGCCGCCCAGGTCGATGAAGAGACCGTAGTCGGTGATGTTCTTGATGATCCCCTCGATGACCTTCCCTTCCTCGATCGTCTCGAGGAGCTGCTTGCGGTCCGACTCGCGCTCCTTCTCCATGATGGCCCGCCGCGACAGGACGACGTTGTTGCGGTCGCGGTCGTACTTGAGGATGTTGAACAGCATGCTCTGGCCGACGAAGCGGTCCAGGTCCCGGACGGGCCGGATATCCACCTGGGAGCCGGGCAGAAACGCCGGGATGCCGATGTCCACCGTCAGGCCGCCCTTGACCCGCTGGGTGATCGTCCCCTGGATGGGCTGGCCGTTCTCGAATTTCTCCTTGATGCTTCCCCAGGTCTTGATCCGGGCCGCCTTGTCCCGCGAGAGGATCAAGCTGTCGTCCTCGCCCCTCCTTTCCACGAGGACCTCGATCTCGTCTCCCACGTTGACGGTAACGTTGCCGTTTGCATCGCGCAGCTCCCGCGCCGGGATCATGCCCTCCGTCTTGGAGCCCACGTCCACCATGACCAGATCGGCGCTGACCTGAACGACCCTGCCGATCACGATCTCGCCGGATCGAAGCTCCTGCAGGCTCTGCTCGTAAAGGGCCGAGAAGCCCACCTCGTCCTCTTTTTTCGCCGCCGCCTGATCCTCAGCCGCCCCCCTGCTTTCCCTGTCTTGCTCTTCCGCCTTCACGCTCTCTTCCGTAACCATTACCCGCATTACCCCCCGTTAAGATTTCACACGACGCCCGAAAAACCATCGAGACGTAGCACACTGATCCAAAAAGATCAAGGACTTATAACATTCCGGTCTGTTTGTCTATTACGACTCTCAGCATCTCGTCGACGACCTCCTCCACGGTCTTCCCCGTCGAATCGACGAGGACACCGCCCTCGGAGGGGCGAAGCGGGGCGATCTCCCGCTCGCTGTCCTGGCGGTCCCGCCGGGCAACCTCCCGGATGACGTCTTCGAGCTCCGCGGCGTGCCCCCGCTCCCGCAGCTCGAGCCAGCGCCTGCGGCCCCGTTCCTCGGGGCCTGCCGTGAGGAAGAACTTCACGTCGGCGCCGGGGAACACGACGGTGCCCATGTCGCGCCCCTCGGCCACGATGCCGCCGGCTCGGGCGGCCTCGCGCTGCACCGCCAGCAGCCTCTGCCGCACCTCGGGCAGGGCCGACACCGTCGAGGCGAGCATGCTGATCTCCGGCGTACGGATGAGTTCCGTCACATCCCGCCCGTCGAGGAGAATCCGCGTGGTCCCGTCGCGCTCGACAAGCGCCACGTCCGTCTCGCCGCAGAGGGCGGCAATGCCCGGCCTGTCGGAAGCGTCGAGGCCCGCGCGGCCGACCTTCAGCGCCACGGCGCGGTACAGGGCCCCCGTGTCGAGGTACACGTAGGCCAGCGCCCGGGCGAGCAGGCGGCCGACGGTGCTCTTGCCCGACCCGGCCGGCCCGTCGACGGTCACCACGTATCGTTTCGTCAAGGCCGGAGCACCTCTGTCTCGATCCGGTCCTCCAGGGCCCTGACCGGCCACAGCCGTCGACGGACCCAGGGGTACGTGAACGCCGCGAGGGAAACCCCCGCCGCGTCGAACAGGAAGTCCGCCGGGCTGGCATCCCTGCCGGGCACGAAGGCCTGGTGGATCTCGTCGCTCAGCCCGTAGGCGCTCCCGACGAGGATCGCCGCCGCGACGGGGCTCGCGGCCAGCAAAGGGATCCCGGATGTCGTGAACGCCCTCATGAGCAGGTACCCGAGGACGTAGTATTCCGCAAAATGCAGTAGCTTGTCGAAGGTCAGGACGGGCTTGAGTTCGTCGATGTCCAGGGTCATGGAGGACAATGCGAAAATCAGCGCCGCGTACCCGACGGCAGGCAGGAGATAGAAGAGAGTGCGTTTCCGGTTGAAACCTTCCAGTTTACGATTCGTTGCCATGTGAACGCGTGAATGAGACCGTCTACGCTTTCCTCTCTCTCTCCCCCCGCGGGTGGTTTACTTTCTCGAAGAAGGGACCGTCTTCCCGCCACAGCCAGCAGCTGTTCTTCAGGACGTCCGGGTCGTAGTCGAGCGCCCTCGTGGCGCCGCCTTCCCGCTTCCGGCTCAGGGCGGCCCACATCCCCTGCACGGCCGCCGCTCCCATGTGGTAGATCAGCGTCGCCATGTGCAGGCACCCCGCCGTGCCCCCGAGCCGCTCTTTCAGATCCCGGGAGAAACCGGGTTTGATTCTGAGGCCGACGATCTTCCCGGCGCTTGCCTCCACGCCGAGACATTCCTCGATGGGGATCTTCCTCATCGCCGCGCGCGCCTCGGTGATCTCGAGCGCCGGCAGGGTCACCTTCATCTCGGCCCGGATGTCGTGGACAACCCCGGGGTCCAGAAACTCGTTTCTGCTGTAGTAATAAGAGGGAAAGAAACGCTCGTCCAGCAACTCACCTTCGATCAGCAGGGACGAGTCGTCGATCTCGTAGGAATTGACGGTAATGGTTCGCGAGTGGATTCGTTCTTTTTTCTGCAATGCGCACCAGGGATAAAGCCGGGCGACCGGGGCCTCCGGCACTTCGTCAAAATCTCGGCCGAGCGAGCACCGGCCCTTCGTGCTCCCTCACGCCGCGACTCTATGTATACCACCTGGTGGCACTTGTCAACAGCAATCATCCGGGCGGGCCGGGCCGGAACATCCGCTTGATTCCCCTCGAAAAGAAGCTATAATAACCCGCGAATCGCCCCCCCAGCCCCTTCGGGCGGCAGGGGCACGCAAGGAGATCGGCATCCACCCCGGCCCGGCGGGACGGGGTACCCGTTTGCAATGACACGACACCGCATGACACCCCATCGCGCCTTCGCGGCCTTCCTCGTCGCAGCCCTCCTGGTCCTGTCGGCGCTCCCCGGCCCGGCGCGCGCAGCGGGCCTCTCGATCGAGGAGGAAAAGAAACTCGGCCGCGAGATCTACGAGAAGCTGGAGAAGGCCAACGCCCTGTCCAAGAACCAGAAGGTCGTCGACTACATCCGCAAGATCGGCGCGCAGATCCTGTCCCAGCAGCAACGGGTCCCCTTCGATTTCACCTTCAACGTGATCAACAGCTCGGCGATCAACGCCTTTGCCACGCCCGGGGGATACATCTACGTGTTCCGGGGCCTCATCAACCTGGCGGAAAACGAGAGCGAGCTGGCGAGCGTGATGGCCCACGAAATCGCCCACGCCAACGCGCGGCACATCAACTCCATGATGGAGAAGTCCCAGAAGCTCAACATGGCGGCCATGGCGGGCATCATCGCGGGCGCCCTGCTGGGCGGCGGGGGCGGCGCCGGCGCGGCGGTGGCCATGGGCACGATGGCGGGGGCCCAGACGATGGCCCTGCAGTACAGCCGCGAGCACGAGGAGGAGGCGGACCGCTACGGGCTGGCCTACCTCGCGGCGGCCGGGTACGACCCGAAGAGCATGGTGGACTTCATGAAGCTCATGAGGCGCCACGAGTTCTACTCCAACCTGGTTCCCTCCTACTTCCTCACCCACCCGGGCACGAGCGACCGCATCCGTTACCTCGACAACCTCCTGGAAGCCCGCTACACCGCCAAGGGCAAGGAGAGCATCGTGGGCGGGTTCCGGAGAATCCAGGTCGAGATGCTGATGGA
>CAZPCN010000060.1:0-6825 GCA_964585095.1 uncultured Syntrophaceae bacterium
ATGACGGGCAAGGAAGTGGAAATGACGGTCGAGGACGACACCTCGCTCATCGGGGGGCTCGTCGTCCGGGTGGGGGACACCCTGTACGACGGCAGCATCAAGGCACAACTGGGCAACATCAGGAAGCTCTTAGGAGAGGAGAGATAGGAGAATGGAACCGATCAGGGCAGAGGAAATCAGTCAGATCATCTCCAAGCAGATCAAGGAGTATGAGAAGAAGCTGGATATCAGCGAAACCGGCACGGTGTTGTCCGTCGGCGACGGCATCGCCCGCATCTACGGCGTCCAGAACGCCATGGCCATGGAGCTCCTCGAGTTCCCCGGCGGGATCCTGGGCATGGTGCTCAACCTCGAGCGGGACAACGTCGGTGTCGCCATTCTCGGCGACGACACGCAGATCAAGGAAGGCGACATCGTCAAGCGCACGGGCCGCATCGCGGAAGTCCCCGTCGGCGACGGCCTGCTGGGCCGCGTCATCGACGGCACGGGCCGCCCGCTGGACGGCAAGGGACCCATCGAGACCAAGGAGTTCCGCCGCATCGAGATGGTCGCCCCCGGCGTCATCGCCCGCCAGCCCGTCAACCAGCCCATGTACACGGGGCTCAAGGCCATCGACGCCATGACGCCCATCGGCAGGGGGCAGCGCGAGCTGATCATCGGCGACCGCCAGATCGGCAAGACCGCCATCGGCATCGACGCCATCATCCGCCAGAAGACGGAAGGCGTCAAGTGCATCTACGTCGCCATCGGCCAGAAGAAGTCCACCGTGGCCCAGGTCGTGGAAGCCCTGAGACGAAACGGCGCCATGGACTACACCGTCGTCGTCGCGGCCTGCGCGAGCGACCCCGCCACCCTGCAGTACGTCGCCGCCTACTGCGGCTGCTCCATCGGCGAGTACTGGCGCGACCGCGGGCAGTCCTCCCTGATCATCTACGACGACCTGTCCAAGCAGGCCGTGGCCTACCGGCAGATCTCCCTGCTGCTCAGGCGCCCCCCCGGACGCGAGGCCTACCCCGGCGACATCTTCTACAACCACTCCCGGCTTCTCGAGCGCGCCGCCCGCGTGAGCGAGGAGTACGGCAAGGGCGGGTCCCTGACGGCCCTGCCCGTCATCGAGACGCAGGCCGGCGACGTGTCGGCCTACATCCCGACGAACGTGATTTCGATCACCGACGGCCAGGTCTACCTGGAACCGAACCTCTTCTACTCGGGCGTCCGGCCCGCCATCAATGTCGGCCTCTCCGTGTCCCGCGTCGGCGGCGCCGCCCAGGTGAAGGCCATGAAACAGGTGGCCGGCACCCTGAAGCTCGACCTCGCCCAGTACCGCGAGATGGCCGCCTTCGCCCAGTTCGGAAGCGACCTCGACAAGGCGACCCAGGCCCAGCTCGAGCGCGGCGTGCGGCTCGTGGAGCTCCTCAAGCAGCCCCAGTACAAGCCCATGTCGCTCTCCGAGGAGATCGTGGTCCTCTTCGCGGGCTCCAAGGGCTTCCTGGACAAGCTTCCCATCGAGCGGATCAAGGCGTACGAGCCCGAAGTGCTCAACTACGTGAAGAGCAAGTACCCCGAGATCATGAGCGAGATCGAGGACAAGAAGGTCATCAGCCCCGAGCTCGAGAAGAAGATGAAGGACGCCCTCACCGAGTTCGACGCGATCTTCGTGGCGGGTTGATCCTGCGCGCAGGCAAAACACCCGCGTCGGGCCCCTTCGGCGCCTGGCCTGCCGGAACCCGGCTCGAGCCGGATGCCGGAAACGTACGGGAAGAGAGATAGAGAATGGCACTCAGAGACATCAAACGACAGATCACTGCGGTTGGCAAGACCAAGCAGATCACCCGGGCCATGAACATGGTCGCCGCCGCGAAGCTCAAGTCCGCCCAGCTGCGGATGGAGAACTTCCGGCCCTACGCGATCAAGTTCATGGACGTGCTGAGCAGCCTCGCCCTGCGCGTGGACACGCGGGCCCATGCGCTGCTGGCGGTGAGGGACCCCCGGAGGATCCGGGTCATCCTCATGACCTCCGACCGGGGACTCTGCGGGAGCTTCAACACGAACCTCATCAAGATGGCCGAGCAGTTCATGAAGGCCAAGGCAGCGGAAGGCAAGGACGTGCAGCTCATCCCCGTGGGCCGCAAGGCACGCGACTACTTCCGCAGGAAGGCGAAGGTCGTCAACGCGCACGCCGACGTCTTCCGGAAATTCGACATGAACCTCGCCATCGCCATCGGCGAGGACGCGATCCCCTCCTTTGTCGCCGAGGAGTACGACGAGCTGTACCTGATTTACAGCGAGTTCCACAACGTGGGCATCCAGAAGCCGAAGACGGTCCGGCTCCTGCCCCTGCCCTCCATCGGGGGCGAGGACGTGGACATCGACAAGCGGATCGATTACATCTACGAGCCCTCCGACGAGGTGCTGCTCGACCAGCTGCTGCCCATGTACCTGCGCGTCCTGATCTTCCGGGCCCTGCTGGAGACGTCGGCCGGCGAGAACGGCGCGCGCATGGTAGCCATGGACAACGCCACGAGCAACTGCGAGGAGATGGTCCGTTCCCTGACCCTCAAGTACAACAAGGCCCGGCAGGCGGCCATCACGATGGAGCTCATGGACATCGTGGGCGGCACCGAGGCCCTCAAGGCAGGCTGATGATCCGGGCCGCCTCCCCCGACGGGGCGGGACCGGCCGTGAATCCCCAGAGAAGGAAAACACTATTCACAGGAGAGAGTTATGAATATCGGAACCGTGGTACAGGTTATCGGGCCTGTTGTCGACGTGGAGTTCGGAGAGGGGAAACTTCCCACCATCCTGACGGCCCTCACCATCACGAACAAGGCCATTGACGACACCGAGGACAACCTCATCATCGAGGTGGCCCAGCACCTCGGCGACAACGTGGTGCGCTGCATCGCCATGGACGTCACCGACGGTCTCGTGCGCGGCATGCCCGTGAAGGACACGGGCGCCCCGATCATGGTTCCCGTCGGCGAGGCGGGTCTCGGGCGCATCATCAACGTCGTCGGGCGTCCCGTGGACGGCCTGGGCGCCATCGTGACGGACAAGAGGATGCCCGTTCACCGGCCGGCCCCGGCGTTCCTCGAGCAGGACACGTCGGTCCACGTCCTCGAGACGGGCGTCAAGGTCATCGACCTGCTGGTTCCCTTCCCCCGCGGCGGCAAGATGGGCATGTTCGGCGGCGCCGGCGTCGGCAAGACCGTCGTCATGATGGAGATGATCCACAACATCGCCATGCACCACGGCGGCATCTCCGTGTTCGCCGGCGTGGGCGAGCGCACCCGCGAAGGAAACGACCTCTACCTCGAAATGAAGCAGTCGGGCGTTATCTCCAAGGCCGCCCTGATCTACGGCCAGATGACGGAGCCCCCGGGAGCCCGGGCCCGCGTGGCCCTCACGGCCCTGGCCGCCGCCGAGTACTTCCGCGATGTGGAAGGGCAGGACGTGCTTCTCTTCGTCGACAACATCTTCCGGTTCACCCAGGCGGGCTCCGAGGTCTCCGCCCTGTTGGGTCGCATGCCCTCCGCCGTCGGTTACCAGCCCACGCTGGCCACGGACCTGGGCGCCCTGCAGGAACGCATCACCTCGACGGACAAGGGGTCCATCACGGCCGTCCAGTGCGTCTACGTTCCCGCCGACGACTTGACGGACCCGGCCCCGGCCACGACGTTCGCCCACCTCGACGGGACGGTCGTTCTCTCCCGGCCCATCGCCGAGCTGGGGATCTACCCCGCCGTGGACCCGCTGGATTCCACCTCGCGCATTCTCGACCCCAACGTTCTCGGCGAGGAGCACTACCAGGTGGCCCGCAGCGTGCAGCTGATCCTGCAGCGCTACAAGGACCTCCAGGACATCATCGCCATCCTGGGCATGGACGAGCTTTCCGAGGAGGACAAGCTGACGGTCGGCCGCGCCCGCAAGATCCAGCGCTTCCTGTCGCAGCCCTTCTTCGTCGCCGCCCAGTTCACGGGTACCGAGGGCAAGTTCGTGACCGTGAAGGACACGGTGCGCGGGTTCAAGGAGATCCTGGACGGCAAGCACGACGAGCTGCCCGAGCAGGCCTTCTACATGGTGGGCGGCATCGAGGAAGCCGTTGAAAAGGCCAGGAGGCTGGCCGAATAACCGGTCCGGAGGGGGCACCCATGGCGGAAGAACTCTTGCTGGAGATCGTGACTCCGGAGAAGCTGGCCTACAGCGGGACGGTCGACGAGGTGACCTGTCCCGGGAGCGAAGGCGAATTCGGCGTCCTGCGGGGCCACGCCTCGCTGCTGTCGGCGATCAAGTTCGGGGAACTGAGCTACCTGAAGGACGGCAAGCGCACAAGCTACGCCGTGACCACGGGCTACACCGAGGTGACGGGCAGCAAGGTGACGGTGCTTGTCGAGACGGCCGAGCGCGCCGACCAGATCGATGTCGACCGCGCCCGGCGGGCGAAGGAATCGGCCGAGCAGAAGCTGGCGAAGTTTGCCAAGGAGGACCCGGAGTACGAGCGGGCCAAGATTGCCCTGGAGCGGGCGGAGACCCGGCTCAAGATCGCAGGGCAACACTAACCCTTATCGCTGAAAAATCGAAGACAGGGCCGGGAGATCTTCCCGGCCCCGTTATTTTGTTGACTTCCGAATTCGATTGTAGTAGCGTTGCCGATCGAGCGGGGAGAGGATACGAAAGATTGGGTCCGTCCCGCTGCAATGGTAGAACATAAAAAAGGGCCGGGACAACATTCCGGTCCTTTTTTATTCATCGACGATCCTCCCCGCTGAAGGGAAATCGATATTGAAATCGAACCCTTCGAAGCGCAGAAAGTGCGGGCCCGCCCCGGTTGCGGATCTCGCGCGAGGCCCTGACGGAGGGTCCGGCCACCGGAGTGACCGGGCAGTGAGTGTTGCCATGGCAAAAATTGCAACGTTTCTCATCATGGCGGTTGTCTGGGTCGTCCTTTCGGGGATGTTCGACCCCTTCCACCTGACCCTCGGCGTCATCTGCTGCGGGCTCGTGGCGCACTTCAGCAGCGGCCTGCTGTTCTGGGGCGGCGATGCGAAGGCCTGGCTGCGCGGCTTTACGCGCTGGGTCCTCTACGTCCCGAGCCTGATGTGGGAGATCGTCCTGGCCAACATCCACGTCATCCGCGTGGTGCTCCACCCGCGCATGCTGGACATCATCGACCCGCAGGTCATCCGTTTCCGCACGGTCCTCACGAGGCCGATTGCCAAGGTGACCCTGGCCCAGTCCATCACCCTGACCCCCGGCACGATCACCGTCGACATCCGCGGCGACGAGTTCACGGTTCACGCGCTGGACCGGACCGTGGCGGAGGGTTGCCCGGGCGCGATGGAGGAACGCATCCGCAAGGCCCTGGAGGAGGATCGCTGATGCAGACCGTAATGCTCGCAGGGGCCGTGGCCATCGTCCTGCTGATCTTCCCGACGCTGTACCGCATGATTGCCGGGCCGTCGGTCTTCGACCGGGTCATCGGCGGCAACATGATCGGCACCAAGGCGACCATCCTGCTGCTGTTCATCGGCGTCCTCTTCCAGAACGTGAGCATGTTCGTGGACATCTCGCTCGCCTACGCCCTGCTGAACTTTATCGGGACTCTGGCCGCGGCGAAATACTTCCAGCACCGGCCCACGGGGGATCCCCCGGGCGGGGGCACAACGAACGAGGAGGCCCGCTCATGATCAACATCGTGGTGACGGTTCTGTTTGCCCTGGGGATTCTTGTCCTGGCCTTCGGCGTCGTCGGCATCCTGCGCCTGCCCGATTTCTACACGAGGATGCACGCGGCGGGCAAGACCGATTCGCTGGGGGCGGTTCTCGTCGTGCTGGGGTTTGCCCTGTACAACGGCCAGAGCCTCGCCCCGGCCGATCTCCTGGTCAGCCTGAAGATCCTGTTCATCGCCGTGTTCATTTTCATCGCAAGCCCGACCGCGACGCATGCCATCATGCAGACCGCCATCGCCCTGGGCGTCAAGCCCTGGAGCAAAAAGGAGGAGAAGCCATGATCTGGCAGGCAGACCTGCTGCTGCTGACCCTGGTGGTTGTCTGCGGGGTGACGACCATTGTCCTGAAGGACCTGCTCGCCGCCACGCTGGTCTTCAGCGTCTACAGTTTCCTGATGTGCCTGCTCTGGGCCGAGATGGGGGCCGTGGACGTGGCGTTCACGGAGGCCACCGTCGGCGCCGGGGTCAGCACGATGCTGTTCATCGCCACGATCCTGCGCACCACGAGGAGGAGCAAGGATTGAAACGGATCGCCCTCGTCACCACGCTGCTGGCCGGCGCCCTGCTGATCTGGGGCACGCGCGACTTCCCGTCCTGGGGGGACCCCAACGCCCCGGCGTCCCGCCACGTCTCGCCGACGTACATCGAGGGGACGGTGAAAGACACCAGCATCCCCAACGCCGTCACCTCCGTGCTGGGCGATTACCGGGGCTACGACACGATGTTCGAGACCATTGTCATCTTCTGCGCCGGCATTGTGGTCATCAGCGTACTGAGGAGGCCCGACGCATGAAAAAGGATTACACCCTGCCGCAGGACCGGCCGATCGGACCGAGCCTCATCATCGAGGTCGCCGCGCGGACCATGATCCCCTTCATCCAGCTCTTCGGCCTGTACGTCATCGCCCACGGGCACTACAGCCCAGGGGGAGGGTTCCAGGGCGGGGTCGTCCTGGGGGCATCGTTCATCCTGATGGCCATCGCCTTCGACCTGAAGACGTCGCTGCGCTTCTTCAGCCTCCGGGCGAATGCCATGATGGCCTCCTCCGGCGTGTTCATCTACACCGGCACGGGCGTGCTGTGCGCCCTGCTCGGGGG
>CAZPCN010000060.1:6925-10523 GCA_964585095.1 uncultured Syntrophaceae bacterium
CCTCCGGCGTGTTCATCTACACCGGCACGGGCGTGCTGTGCGCCCTGCTCGGGGGGCTCTTCCTCGACTACAGCGCCATGGACGTCCTCCTGGCGCTCGGGCCGGTCGAGTGGCGTTCCATGGGGGTGTTCATCGTCGAACTGGGCGTGGGGCTGGCGGTCACGAGCATCATGGCGTCTCTGTTCTGGGACCTCGCCTCGGGCGGGGACATGGAGAAGGGGCTCTGAGATGGACGCGATCCTGGCGGAAATCATCGCCAAGTACAACTACTGGATCTACGTCGTGCTGATGATGATCGGCTTCTACGCGATGATCGGCAAGAACAACCTCGTGAAGAAGCTCCTGGGGATGAACATCTTCCAGACCGCCATCATCCTCATGTTCATCTCCTCGGGCGTGAAGAAAGGCGGCCTGATCCCGGTCCTCGACAAGCAGGCCGCCCTGGAGCACGGCGTCAACTCGGCCCTGATCAACAACCCGGTGCCCCACGTGCTGATGCTGACGGCCATCGTCGTCTCTGTCAGCGTCACGGGGGTCGCGCTGGCGCTCATGCAGCGGATCTACCGGCGTTACGGCACGCTGGAAGAGAACGAAATCCTGGAGAAGACACAACGGTGAGCGCCACCAACCTGCACATGTACGCCCTTGCCACCCCCCTGATCGGGGCCTTCGCGGTCATGGTCGCGGGACAATTCTCCCGGCGGGTCGTGACCCCGATCGTCCTGGGCGTGCTGTCCTTCTCGTTTGCGGCGGCCCTCACCGTGTTCTTGCAGGTGCTCAGCGGGGGCGGTTTCCGCTACGTCGTCGGCAACTGGCTCGCCCCCTACGGGATCGAGCTGTCCGTCGATCACCTCGGGTCGCTCATGCAGGTGCTGGTCTCGGGCGTGGCCCTGACGGCCAGTGTCTCGGCGGTGAACAGCGTGGCCGCAGAGCTGGAGGACCGGCAGCACCTGTTCTTCACCCTGTACCTGATCCTCGTCGCCGGCCTGCACGGCCTGGTGCTGACGGCCGACGCCTTCAACGTCTACGTGCTCCTGGAGATCGCCTCGATCACGGCCTACGGTCTCATCGCCCTGGGACGGGGGCGCGCGATCGTCTCGAGCTTCAACTACGTCATCATGGGCTCCACGGGTGCCTGCTTCTACCTGCTGGGCATCGGCTACCTCTACATCCTCACGGGCACGCTGAACATGGCCGACCTGGCGCGGATCATCCCGACCCTGCAAAGCGGACCGGCCCTGGCCACGGCCTTCTCGTTCTGCATCGTCGGCCTGTGGATCAAGATGGCCTTCTTCCCGCTGCACGTCTGGCTGCCCAACGCCTACTCCGACATGCCCGACGGCGCCGCGGTGCTGGTCGCGCCGCTCATGACGAAGGTCACGATCTACCTGATGATCCGCTTCATGTTCTCGATCTTCTCCCCGGCCTACGAGTTCATCCAGCACGCGGGGGTGCAGCAGATCATCGTGGGGGTGGCGGCGGTGGGCATCGTCTGCGCTTCGGCCATGGCCCTCGGCCAGAGGGACCTGCGGCGGATGCTGACGTACCTCATCGTCGCCGAGGTCGGCTACATGGTCGGCGGCGTCTGGCTCGCCAATGCGCAAGGTCTGACCGGGGCGCTCCTCCACATCGTCAACGACGCCCTGATGACCCTGTGCCTGTTCCTGGCCGTCTCGGCGATTGCCTCCCGCGTGGGGGACCTCGGCTTCGAGAATCTGCGGGGACTGACCCGGCGCATGCCGGTGACCGTGGCGGCCCTGGTCGTCGCGGCCCTGTCCATGATCGGCGTGCCGCCCACCTGCGGGTTCTTCAGCAAGTGGTACCTGCTGCTCGGCGGCATCGAGGCGGGGCAGTGGCTCTACGTGGGGGCCCTGATCTTCAGCAGTCTCGTGAATGCCGTCCTGTTCTTCCGGGTGATCGAGATCGCCTATTTCCGGACGCCCGACGAAGGCGCGCACGGGTCGGGCCACGGGGCCGTGCCGGTCCGGGAGGCGCAGGCGATGATGCTGCAGCCGCTCGTCGTGGCCGCCGCGGCGCTGGTTGTCGTCGGCCTGGCGACGGGGCCGCTCGTGCAGCACGTGATCCGCTTCGCCCTGCCGGGCGGGTTCTGAGGTGCGGGATGCAGGGGATAGGGAAAAACGAGCCCGTTGGGGTGTCCGACTGAAATGAATCTTCAACCTTCATATTGGCCGCTTGCGGCGGTCCTGATCTCCCTGCTGGGGACGGTGCCGATTCTGCTGTCGGACCGCCGTCCCAACCTGCGGGAAGCCTGGACCGTGCTGATCTCGATCGGCAAGTTCGTCATCGTCGCCTCCATGCTGCCCGCCGTGCTCGAAGGCGGCGGCTACCGGTTCACCCTGGCGGAGGTCCTCCCGGGGGTGGCCATCGCCCTGCGGGTGGATGCCATGGGGATGTACTTCGCCCTGGTGGCCTCCTTCCTCTGGATCCTGACCTCGATCTACTCGATCGGGTACATGCGGGCCCTCGACGAGCACGACCAGACGCGCTACTACGCCTCGTTTGCGGTGGCCATGTCGGCGACCGTCGGCGTTGCGTTCTCGGCGAACCTGCTCACGCTGTACCTGTTCTACGAAATGCTCTCCCTGTCGACCTACCCGCTGGTGACGCACAAGCAGGACGCCGAGGCGCGCTCCGCGGGACGGAAGTACCTCACGTACCTGCTCGGCACGTCCGTCGCCCTTACGCTGCCGGCGATGATCCTGATCTACACGCTGACGGGCACGCTCGACTTCACCGTGGGCGGGATCCTGGCGGGCAGGGCCGACGCCTCGACGGTGTCGATCCTGCTGGTGCTGCTCGTGTTCGGGTTTGCCAAGGCGGCCGTCATGCCCCTGCACGGCTGGCTGCCCGCCGCGATGGTGGCCCCCACGCCGGTGAGCAGCTTCCTGCACGGTGTGGCCGTCGTCAAGGTCGGGGTCTTCTCCATCCTGCGCATGGTGTTCTTCGTCTTCGGCACGGGCCTGCTTGCCGATCTGAACCTGGGCACGGTCCTGACCACCCTGGCCTCCGTCACGGTGCTCGCGGCCTCGCTGGTGGCCCTCACGCAGGACAACCTCAAGCGGCGGCTGGCCTACTCCACGATCGGGCAGCTCTCCTACATGATCCTCGGCGCGGGGATGCTGACGGCGGCGGGGATGGGGGGAGGGCTGATGCACCTGTCCATGCACGCCTTCGGCAAGATCACCCTGTTCCTCTGCGCAGGGGCGATCTACGTCGCGGCCCACAAGAGCAACATCAGCGAGATGGACGGGCTGGGCCGCCGGATGCCGGTGACCTACGCGGCCTTTTTCCTGGCTTCCCTGTCGATCATCGGCATGCCGCCCCTGGGAGGGTTCCTGAGCAAGTGGAGCATGGTGATCGGGGCGATCGACGGAGGCCAGCTCCTGCTGGTTGCGGTGATCCTGGTGAGCTCCCTGCTCAACGCCGCCTATTTCTTCCCCATCGTGTACCGGGGGTTTTTTGCCCGGGCGGCGGGAGAAAACGGGCGGGAGGAGATCCGGGAGGCGCCGGTCCTGTGCCTGGTGCCGCTGAGCGTCACGGCGCTGTTCTGCCTGGCGCTGTTTCTCTGGCCGACGCT
>CAZPCN010000061.1:0-10406 GCA_964585095.1 uncultured Syntrophaceae bacterium
GGTGGAGCTTGAGCATGTAGATCATGCCCACCGTCACCTGCTGCTCGAAGGGCTCTCCCGTGCGGCCGTCGAAGAGGATGGCCTGGCCCTTCGTGGGCAGGCTCGCCTTGCCGAGCATGTCGCGGATCTCCTCCTCCGTGGCCCCGTCGAAGACCGGGGTGGCCACCGAGATGCCCTTCTTGAGGCGACGCACGAAGCCCCGAATCTCGTCCTCCGAGGCCCCGTCGATGAACCGGCTGAACTCGTCGGATGCGTAGATGCGCTTCATCTCCTTCTTGAGGGCGTCGAGCGCCGCGTTCTTTTCGACGAGGACGTTGATCTTCTCGCCGATCTCCTTGGCGGCCCACCCGAGGTGGGTCTCCAGGATCTGTCCCACGTTCATGCGGGAGGGAACGCCCAGGGGGTTGAGGATGATGTCCACCGGCGTGCCGTCCTCGAAGAAGGGCATGTCCTCGTCCGGCAGGATGCGCGACAGCACGCCCTTGTTGCCGTGGCGGCCGGCCATCTTGTCACCCACGGAGAGCTTGCGCTTGATGGCGACGTAGACCTTGACGAGCTTGATGACGCCCGGGGGCAGCTCGTCGCCGGCCTTCTGCTTCTCCACCTTTTCCTCGAAGTAGGCCTCGATGAGGTCCACCTTGCGCGCGAGGTTCTCGAGCATGCCGCGGAGGTTCTCCTCGAGGGTCTCGTCCTCGAGCGAAATGCTCTTCCAGAGGCTGAAGGGGATCTTCTCGAGCACCTCGGCGGTGATCTCCTCGCCCTTTTTGAGGACCGTTTTCTTCTTCTTCGGGTCGATGAGCTTGCCGGCCGAGACCTTCCCGACGAGCAGGTCGAAGATCTTGCTCTTCACCGTCTCGGAGATGATCCGGATCTCGTCGTCGCGGTCCTGGTAGATCCGGCGGACCTCGTCCTCCTCGATCTGGACCGACCGGCGGTCCTTCTCGGCGCCCTTGCGGGTGAAGACCTTGGCGTCGATGACGATCCCCTCGACCCCCGGGGGCACCCGTAGGGAGGTGTCGCGCACGTCGCCCGCCTTTTCACCGAAGATGGCCCGCAGGAGCTTCTCCTCGGGGGAGAGCGTCGTCTCGCCCTTGGGCGTGATCTTGCCCACGAGGATGTCTCCGGGCTTGACGTAGACGCCCATGCGGACGATCCCGCTGTCGTCGAGGTTGCGCAGGGCCTCCTCGCCCACGTTGGGGATGTCGCGGGTGATCTCCTCCTTGCCGAGCTTGGTGTCGCGGGCCATCGTCTCGAACTCCTCGATGTGCACCGAGGTGTAGACGTCCTCCTTCACGATCCGCTCGCTCACCAGGATGGAGTCCTCGTAGTTGTAGCCGCCCCAGGACATGAAGGCGACCATCACGTTGCGGCCCAGGGCCAGTTCGCCGTCCTGGGTCGCCGGGCCGTCGGCGACGATGTCGCCCGCCTCCACCCGGTCGCCCGTCACGACGATGGGCCGCTGGTTGAAGCAGGTGTCCTGGTTGGTGCGCTGGTACTTGGTCAGGTTGTAGATGTCGACACCGGTGTCGAAGCTTCCCCGCTCGGCCTCGTCGCACTTGACGACGATCCGCGCGGCGTCGACGCTCTCGACGACCCCGGCGCGCTTGGCCGTCACGACGGCCCCCGAGTCCTTGGCCACCACGGGCTCCATGCCCGTGCCGATGAGCGGCACCTCGGGCTGCAGCAGGGGCACGGCCTGGCGCTGCATGTTGGAGCCCATGAGCGCGCGGTTGGCGTCGTCGTGCTCCAGGAAGGGGATGAGCGCCGCGGCCACGGAGACGAGCTGGTTCGGGGAGACGTCCATGAGCTCCACTTCCTCGGGGATGACGGTGACGAACTCGCCGCCCTTGCGGGCGTAGATGAGCGGCTCCGTAAATCGACCCTTGGGATCCAGGTCGGCGTCGGCCTGGGCGATGGTGAACTTCTCCTCCTCGATCGCGGTGAGGTACTTGATGTCGTTGAGGACGCGGCCGTTCTCGACGAGACGGTAGGGGGTCTCGATGAAGCCGAACTCGTTGACCCGGGCGTAGGTCGACAGCGACACGATGAGGCCGATGTTGGGGCCTTCCGGCGTCTCGACGGGGCAGATCCGGCCGTAGTGGCTGTTGTGGACGTCGCGGACCTCGAAGCCCGCCCGCTCGCGCGTGAGGCCGCCGGGGCCCAGGGCCGAGAGCCTGCGCTTGTGGGTGATCTCGGAGAGCGGGTTGGTCTGGTCCATGAACTGGGAGAGCTGGCTCGAGCCGAAGAACTCGTTGACGACGGCCGAGACGGGCTTGGCGTTCACGAGGTCGTGGGGCATCATGGTCTCCACGTCCTGGAGGCTCATCTTCTCCTTGATGGCGCGCTCCATGCGGATCAGCCCGATGCGGTACTGGTTCTCGATGAGCTCGCCCACGGAGCGGATGCGGCGGTTGCCCAGGTGGTCGATGTCGTCCACGCTGCAGTCGCCCTCGCCGAGTTTGAGGTTGATGAGGTACTTGACGGCCTCGAGGATGTCCTCGTTGCGCAGGGTCGTCACGTCGACGGGGACGTCGAGCCTCAGCTTGTAGTTCATCTTCACGCGGCCCACGTCCGAGATGTCGTAGGTCTCGGGGTCGAAGAAGAGGCTCTTGAAAAACCGCTTGGCCGTCTCCGGGGTCGGCGGGTTCGAGGGACGCAGCCTGCGGTAGATCTCGATGATCGCCTCCTCGCCCGACTCGATCTTGTCGGTCAGCAGGGTCTCCATGACGGAGGCGTTCGTGCGGTCCTCGTCGAGGTGGATGAAGAAGAGCTCCTGCACCCCCTTGGCTCTCACGGTCTCGAGGCGCTCCTTGGTGAGCTCCTGGTTGCAGCGCACCAGGACCTCGCCCGAGGCGGGGTCGGCGACGTTGCGGGAGAGCACCCTGCCCACGAGGAAGTCCTCGCTCACGGGAATGCGCTTGATCTTCAGTTCGTCGAGGCGCTTGAGGGCGAGCTTCGTGATCTTGCGGCCCTTCTTGACGAGGACCTCGCCCTTGGGCTTGGTCTCGATGTCCTCGGGGGCCTTCTCGTTGGCGAGGAAGGGCCCGATGTCGAGCCACACCTTGTCGCCCTCCAGGGTGATCTTCTCGATCGGGTAGAAGTAGTTGAGGATGTCCTCCGTCGTGTGCCCCATGGCTTTCAACAGGATGGTGACGGGCATCTTGCGGCGGCGGTCGATGCGCACGTAGAGCAGGTCCTTCACGTCGAACTCGAAGTCGAGCCAGGAGCCCCGGATGGGGATGATGCGCGCCGAGTAGATGAGCTTGCCGCTGGCGTGGGTCTTCCCCTTGTCGTGGTCGAAGAAGATGCCCGGCGAGCGGTGGAGCTGGCTGACGATGACGCGCTCGGTGCCGTTGACGATGAAGGTGCCGTTCTCGGTCATGAGCGGGATCTCGCCGAAGTAGATCTCCTGCTCCTTGATGTCCCGGATGATCTTCTGCTCGCTCGTCCGGTCGGCGTCGAAGACGACGAGTCTCACCACGATCTTCAGGGGCGCCGCATAGGTCAGGCCCTTCGCGATGCACTCCTTGACGTCGTAGCGGCTCTCGCCGATCTTGTAGCTGACGAATTCGAGGGAGCACTTCCCGCTGAAGTCGCTGATGGGGAAGATGCTCTTGAAGGCCCCCTGGAGCCCGACGCTGCCGCGCTTCTCGGGCTGCGAGTCCTTCTGGAGAAACTTCTCGTAGGACTTCATCTGGATGTCGATCAGGTTCGGGACGTCGATAATCTTCTGGATCCGACCGAAATTCTTCCTGAATTCACGCATCATGTTCTTTACTTCCTCAACAAAATGGACCACCCCGTCTGCGTCTCCGGGCTTCCTCCGGCCTGCCGCGCAGGCCGCACCGGGAATCGGGGGCCTTCCGGTTGTCCCGGAAGGGCCCTCCCTTCCCTGATTCGTGGAAACCCGTAACGCCGCTACGGGGAGTCATGATTGGGTGCTTTAAGATCAAATTGCCTTACTTGATCTCGACAGTGGCGCCAACGGCCTCCAGCTTCTTCTTGATCTCGTCGGCTTCCGCCTTGGCGATGCCTTCCTTGACGGGCTTGGGCACGCCTTCGACGAGGTCCTTGGCTTCCTTGAGCCCGAGGCCCGTGATGGCGCGGATTTCCTTGATGACCTGGATCTTCTCGGCGCCGAAGCTCGTGAGAACGACGTCAAACTCCGTCTTCTCCTCCGCCGCCGCCGCAGCCGCCGGGGCCGCGCCGCCGGCCACGGCCGCCACGGCCACCGGGGCCGCCGCCGACACGCCGAACTTCGCTTCCAGTTCCTTGACGAGCTCCGAGAGTTCGAGCACCGTCATCCCTTCGATATACTTGATAACGTCTTCCTTCGTGATCGCCATGTTTCTCCACTCCTTATTGGTTTTCTTTCTCTTTTTTCTGCCTGTAGGCCTCGAGGACCTGCACGAGACCGCGCGGCACGGCGCTCAGCACCGTGACGAACTGGGTCGGGACCGCCACGAGGGTTCCCAGGAGCTTCGCCAGAAGCACTTCCCGGCTCGGCAGCTCCGAGATGAGATCCAGCTGCTGCCGGCTGACCATCTTGCCGTCCATCCAGGCGAACTTGATGTCCAGCTCGGGGTTCTTCTTGGCAAACTCGATGAGGACCTTGGTGGGGGATGCCACGTCGCCGCCCATCATGGACAGCGACAGGGGACCTTTGAGGTTGTCCTTCAGGCCGGCGAAGTCCGTCCCCTGGGCGGCGATGCCCAGCAGGGTGTTCTTCACGACCCGGAACTCGGTCCCCGTCTTGCGCAGTTCATTCCTCAAGGCAGTGATCTTCTCGACGTTCATGCCGCTGTACCCGGCCAGAACGGCGAGCTTTACGCCCTTGAGCCTCTCGTGAAGCTCCGCGACTGCCTGCTCCTTTTCCTTTCTGTCCAACCTTGAACCTCCTTTCCCACGGTCAATTGCCTTTCCCGGTTTCAGGGGCCGGAAGGCCTTCGAAAGTCGGAGCGCGCTACAGGGAGAAACATGACTGCCTGAACGAGGGTCCACCCGGCGGAGAATCCGCCGCTTCCTGTTCCATCCCGCCTCGCCGCCCGGGGGGGCGGCTCGAACCCGGGATGTCGTCTCGGCAGGCCGGCGCGGGGCCGATTAAACTCCCTGTACCTGCTGTCTCCGACTCTTCGTCTGCACGTTATGACATGACGGCCGGTGCTACTTCATCATGTTCCGGATATCCAGGGGATCGACCTTGACCCCCGGACCCATGGTGGTGGATAGGGATATGCTCTTGAGATAGGTGCCTTTGCTCGATGCCGGTTTGAGCTTGATGATCGTTTCGAGCAGTGCCGTCACGTTGTCCAGAAGTTTCTCGGCGCCGAAGGAGGCCTTGCCGACGGGGGTGTGGACGATGCCCGCCTTTTCCACGCGGAACTCCACCTTGCCCGCCTTGAGCTCCTTCACCACCTTGCCCACGTCGAAGGTCACGGTGCCGACCTTCGGGTTGGGCATGAGGCCGCGGGGGCCCAGGACCTTGCCCAGTTTGCCCACGGTGCCCATCATGTCCGGGGTGGCCACGACGCGATCGAAATCGAGCCAGCCGCCCTTGATCTTTTCCACCAGGTCGTCGGACCCCGCGAAGTCGGCGCCGGCGTCGGTGGCTTCCTTTTCCTTTTCGCCCTTGGCGAAAACGAGGACCCGCACGGTCTTGCCCAGGCCGTGGGGCAGCGCCACGCTGCCGCGGACCATCTGGTCGGCGTGCTTGGGATCGACGCCGAGTCGGATCGACGCGTCCATCGTCTCGTCAAACTTGGCGCCGGCCGTTCCGACCACGATCTCCACGGCCTCTTTCAGGGGATAGCGTTTCCCCGTTTCGACTTTCTTCTTTGCCTCTGTGTATCTCTTGCCTCTGGCCATTGCCGAAACCCCTCGTTATGGAGTGACCTCGATGCCCATCGACCGGGCGGTGCCCGCCACGGTCCGGACGGCCGCATCGATGTCCACGCAGTTGAGATCCTTGAACTTCAGCTCCGCGATGTCCCGAACCTGCTTGCCGGACACCTTGCCCACGGTCTCCCGCTTCGGGTCGCTCGCCCCCTTGGCGATCTTGGCGGCCTGCTTCAGCAGCACCGAGACGGGGGGCGTCTTCGTCACGAAGGTGAAGGAGCGGTCGGCGTACACGGTGATCACCACGGGGATGATCATGCCCTCCTGCTTGCCCGTCATGGCGTTGTAGGCCTTGCAGAACTCCATGATGTTCACGCCGTGCTGGCCGAGGGCCGGGCCGATCGGCGGCGAGGGCGTGGCCTTGCCCGCCTGGATCTGCAGCTTGATATTCGCGATAACCTTCTTTGCCATAATGTCTTCACCCTATGGTGTTATTTTCAAGGGTTACGCCGCCACGACCTGGATGAAGTCCAGCTCCACCGGAGTGGAACGGCCGAAGATGCTGACGATGACCCGGAGCTTGCCCTTCTCGGGCTTCACCTCGTCGACGATGCCGTCGAAGTTGGTGAAGGGCCCGTCGATGATCTTGACGTGATCGCCCACGTCGAAGGAGAACTTGGGCTTGGGCTTCAGCGTCCCCTCCTCGATGCGGGTCCGGAGCGCCAGAACGTCCTCGTCGGGGATCGGGGTCGGCTTTTCCTTCGTGCCGATGAAGCCCGTCACCTTCGGGGTGTTCTTCACGATGTGCCAGGTGTCGTCGTTGAGCTCCATCTTCACGAGCACGTAGCCCGGGAAGAACTTCCGCTTCGAGGTCTTCTTCTCGCCGCTCACCAGCTCGACGATGTCTTCCTCGGGCACGAGGATGTCGGAGAAGAAGGCCTGCATGCCCGCTGCCTCGATGCGCTCCAGCAGCGAAACCTTGACCTTGTTCTCGAAGCCCGAATAGGTGTGGACGACGTACCAGCGGAATGCCATGTCTTGCCTACCCCAGAACCAGACGAATGATCTTGGCCAACCCGAAATCGATCAAACCCAGCACGATCGACACGATGACCGTGACGACAATCACGACCGAGGTGGAGGTGACCGCCTGCTTGGGGGTGGGCCAGGTCACCTTCTTCAGTTCCGCCCGCGATTCCTTCAGGAACTGCTGAACGACTTCCAGGATCTGCTTTACCTTGTCCAAACCCGTATCCTGTGCAAAAGGGTTGAGAGGAAATGGCAGGCCAGGAGGGATTCGAACCCCCAGCATCCGGATTTGGAGTCCGGCGCTCTAGCCGTTAGAGCTACTGGCCTGTGCCCTTTTCCTTCCTGCCGTTACTTGGTTTCTTTGTGCGACGTGTGGGTCTTGCAGAACTTGCAGAACTTCTTCATCTCGAGGCGGTCCTGCATGGTTCGCTTGTTCTTCGACGTCGTGTAGTTGCGGCGCTTGCATTCCGTGCAGGCCAACGTAATGTTGTTTCGCATTCTGTTCACCCTGACTGAAATGGAGCCCACGACCAGGATTGAACTGGTGACCTCATCCTTACCAAGGATGTGCTCTACCGACTGAGCTACGTGGGCCGAAAACCGGTAACCCGACACCCGGCGGCGGCCGATCGCTGCGGCCGCCCCGGTCCGTTTGCCTGAAAAAGTTGGAGCGGGAAACGGGATTCGAACCCGCGACCCTCAGCTTGGAAGGCTGACGCTCTAGCCACTGAGCTACTCCCGCTCATCCCCGCCCGGGGCTCACCCGCGCTGCGCCTTCCGGGGCGCACGCCGCGAGAGAGAAAATATGGTGGAGGGGGGAGGGTTCGAACCTCCGTAGGCTGCGCCGGCAGATTTACAGTCTGCTCCCTTTGACCGCTCGGGAACCCCTCCGGATCTTGCTGATCGCTATGGGCGATATGGAGCTGGCGATGGGACTCGAACCCGCAACCGGCTGATTACAAATCAGCTGCTCTACCTGTTGAGCTACGCCAGCCATTTCATACAATCTTTCAAAGAATTCCGACCCTTAGGGCGCAAAAAGACGCACGCCGGGCGTAGAAGCAATGAAGGTTAGTGTCAAAAGGGGATTTTGTCAAGATTTTTTTTACGAAAAGTTACAGGCCACTGCGGATCGGCCGGGAACGGAACGTAAGAAAATTTTCCCCTTTTTGCAACCTTTTTCTTCGGCCCTTCCCTTTACTCCTCTCCCTGCGCCTCGCCGAACACGTCGGCCGAGAACAGGTAAATCTCCGTCTCCGGGTCGCGCCACGCATCGGGGGCCAGCCCCGCCTTGCGGCAGGTCTCCCTCAGGAAGGTGTCCCGGTCCCAGCGCCACTCGGTCGCCACCTGTGGCAGCAGCAGCCCCGCCCGCCCTCCTCTGCGGACGTATAGACCGTGCGTGCCGATCTCGATCTCACCCACGTCGGAGACCCTGTGCAGGGGTGTGAGGACGGAAACCTCCACCTTGAGATCCTGCAACTCCTCCTTCCGCAACGGCGGGAACCGGGGGTCCTGGAACGCCGCGGCCGCCGCCATCTCCTCGACGGTCTTCGCCAGGGATTTCCGGGGCTCGATGAACCCGATGCAGCCCCGCAGTTTCCCCCGCTTCTTTAGGGAAACGAAGGCCCCCCGCTTCTCCTCCAGCGTCCCCTTCCGGGCCGGCTCCGGCGGGGCCTTCCCGCCCAGCTCGGCTTCGATGGATGTGCGGGCGATCCGGAGAAGCTCCCGTTTCTCCTCGCCGGTCAGTCCCCGGTCCAGGCCTGCTTTCTTCACTCGGCCCCCCTTCCCCCGGCGCTTTCCCGGTAAAAGGCAGCCGCCAGATACCCCACGACCTGGCGTCTCTCCCCCGTCACGTCGCCCGAGTTGGCATAGTGAAGTACCTGCACGCCCCGGGCGCCGGCCTTCTCGGCGAAGAGCATGGCCGTCACGACGGGCCCGCCGCCGCAGGCCTCGCAGGAGCCGCCCTCGAGATCGCGCGCGAGCCCCCTGTAATCCCGTATCCGCACCCGGTCGACGACGATTCCGTCAAGCCGCTTTGCCTGCTCGTAGGAGTGGAAGTGGGAAAGATCCGAGCTGCCCACGACGAGCACGTTTCTTCCTTTCGAGGCTCGCCAGACGGCGTCTGCGACGGCCTCGCAGCTCCGTAGGTCCTGGGTTCCCATCACGATGGGGACGAAGGAGAAGGCGCCGAGCGCCACCTGCAGGAAGGGGAGCTGGATTTCGACGGAGTGCTCCGCCGCGTGCGGCTTGCGGTCGGCGTTCATGACAGGGTCCGCCGCGAGAATCTCTCCGGCCAGTTTCCGGTCCACGGGGACGACGCCCAGCGGCGTTTCATAGCCCCCCGAGGGCCAGACCGAGGCGCCGCGGAACAGGACGCGGTGGCTCGGCCCGATGACCACCACGGCGTCGAAGCGCTGTCCCTCGACGAGCCGGTAGCCGTGTGCGGCAATCTGGCCCGAGTAGAGGTAGCCCGCGTGGGGAGACACGAGACCGACGACCGCCCCCCCGAGGGGCTGCACGGGGACCGAGTCGAGGTACCGGCGGACCTCGCCCCGCAGGATCACGGGGTCGCCCGGGTACCAGGTGCCGGCAATGACGGATTTGCGGATGTCCATTTCCATGCGGATCGCCGATCGACAACGACGCCGGCCAGAGGAGCCGGCAGGAGCCGGCGGGTCCGGGAAGGGAAATTCTTCTTTTCTTCCTAACCGTTAGACTGTTGTCTCGTACATTATGCGTACCCCTTTGCAGGCCGCCCTGTCAAGGGGGAAAAGGCGGGGCCGGGCTTCCGGGGGCAAAAAAAGATTGACTCCGGGACCGGGGCTGTTTAAGAGTAATCGGTTTCGATACGACACACGCTTGCGTGCAGCGGCGCGGCGTATCCGGCCGGGTCGTGCAGCCGGACATCCCGCCTTCCCGAGGTTCCGCCGGCCGGGAAGCTTCAAGTTCGAACAGAGGAGGTAGACACATGGGCGTCAAGTGCGCAGTGAATGGTTTCGGCCGCGTCGGAAGATATCTCGTCAGGGCCGCCCTCGGCTACAGCGACCTCGAGATCGTCGCCGTCAACTCCCGGGCAAAGGCCTCGATCCTCGCCCATCTGCTCAAGTATGACTCCGTCCACGGGAAGTTCCCGGGCGAGGTTTCCGCGACCGAGAAGGCGCTCGTCGTCAACGGCAGGGAGATCCGGATCACCAACATCACCGACAACTGCGCGCTGCTGCCCTGGAAGGAGATGGGCGTCGACATCGTGCTGGAGTCCACGGGCGAGTTCCGGAAGAAGGCGGAAGTGGCGCCCCACATCGAGGCCGGCGCGAAGAAGGTCATCATCGCGGCCCCCGGCAAGGGCATCGACGGCACCTTCGTCATCGGCGTCAACGAGGAGACCTACGACGCATCGAGGCACCACATCGTCTCCAACGCCTCGTGCACGACCAACTGCCTGGCTCCCGTGGTCAAGGTGCTCCACGAGGCCTTCGGGATCAAGCGCGGCTTCATGACGACCTGCCACGCCTACACGATGGACCAGCGCCTCCTCGACGGGT
>CAZPCN010000062.1:0-2158 GCA_964585095.1 uncultured Syntrophaceae bacterium
AACGTCACGGGATAGCCTGCGCCCACCTTCTTGCCTGCCTCCTGCAGGCCCGTCACGAGTTGAGTCAGCCCCTTCGCGGGCAGCGAGAAGACCATCTCGTCGTCCTGCGTGAGCGAGAACACCCGGTCGCCCATGCCGGGGACGGCGACGCGGGGTTTCTGCTCCCGGAACGGTGCGATGAGGTACTCGGCGCACTCGATCTTGCCGCCGAAATTTCCCGCAACGCGCTCGCCGTCCTGCCAGCTCCAGGCCTGGACGAGCCGCATCGCCTGCGCGGGATTCCCGTAGAGCACAACCAGGTCGGGCTCGAACGCCGCCCGCGCCAGGGGGGCGATGAGCAGCGCCGCATATTCGTCCCTCCCGAGCCGGCAGATGGACATGCCTTCCCGGGTTCCCGTCTCTTCCGTCCTCGCGTAGGTCCCGCCGCAGAACAGCCTGCCGATGGCCGCCGCCGTGTCCTCGGCATTGCTGAAGCCGAAGGCAATCCCGGCGGGCACGCAGACGAGGTCCTCTTTCGCAAGGCCCATGGTCCACCCGTAGAGACGGGCCATGCTTACGGCCTGGCAGACGGCCACCCTCTTGCCCAGCGCGACCGAGGGCTGCCGCGTTTTGTCCGGAAAGACCTTGTCTTTGAGAAACTTCACGGCCAGGGGAAGGGTTTTGAGCCTGACGTTGTTTCGGATGAATTCCGCCGCTTCCGCGTAATTCTGTCCCGCCATCGTGACCCTCCTTTGAAAGGGAAATCGGAAAATGGGAGATAGGACCGGAATCCCGCCTCGAGCCTGCCTGTCTCTATAACGTCTTTTTGACCTCGCGGGAAGCAGATTTTAAAAAGAAATCCCCCTCCCTCCCGTTTCCGGGAAAGAGGGGGACGTTTTTTACTCCAGGAACGAGGTTCGAGGACCGAGGATGAGAAATGGTTTTTCTTTCCCTAGAGCCGATACCCTATACCCGAGACCCTGTTTTACAGCATTTCATAAATCCCCGCCGCGCCCATGCCGCCGCCGATGCACATGGAGACCATGCAGCGCTTGGCCTTGCGGCGCTTCGCCTCGTGGAGGACCTGTGCGGTGAGCTTGGCCCCCGTGGCTCCCAGGGGGTGGCCCAGGGCGATGGCGCCGCCGTTGGGGTTGATGTCGCCCTTCCAGTAGCGCTCCTCGATCCCGAGGAGGCGGCACGAGGCGATGGCCTGGGAGGCGAAGGCCTCGTTGATCTCGAACAGGTCGATGTCGTCCGTCTTCAGCCCTGCCAGCTTCAGAACCTTCGGGATGGCCACGGACGGACCCATGCCCATCTCCTCGGGCGCGCAGCCCGCCACGGCGTAGAAGGTCATCTTGGCCAGGGGCTTGAGGCCCAGGGCCTTGGCCTTCTCCGCCGTCATGAGCAGCGCGAAGGCGGCCCCGTCGGTCATCTGCGAGGAGTTGCCCGCCGTCACGGAGCCTCCCGCCTTGAAGGCGGGCTTGAGCTTCCCGAGGTCGGCGACCGTCGTCGGCCAGCGCACGCCGTCGTCGGCGCTGAAGGTGACTTCCTCGCGGACCCGCTTGCCGCTGGCGTCCTTCTTGTACTTCCAGGCCTTGATGGGAATCGTCTCGTCCTTGAACCTGCCGGCCTTGAGGGCCTCGGCGGCCCGGCGGTTGCTCTCGACGCCCATCTTGTCCTGGTCCTCGCGGGACACGTTGTACTTGGCGGCGACGTTCTCCGCCGTGATGCCCATGGACACGTAGGTGTTGGGCCGGTTGCCCCAGTCCGGGTCGGGCCGGAACTGGCTGCCGCCCATGGGGATGTGGGACATGGTCTCGCAGCCCCCGGCGATGATCACGTCGGACCAGCCTGCCTGGATCTTGGCCGTCGCGTCGGCGATGGCCTGAAGGCCCGAGGAGCAGAACCGGTTGATCGTCATGCCCGAGGCCTCGATGGGCAGGCCCGCGCCCAGGGTGAGGACGCGGCCGAGGTTCATCCCTGTCTCGGCCTCCGGGAAGGCGCAGCCGACGATCAGGTCGTCCACGTCCTTGGGATCGAGCTGCGGCACCCTCGCCAGCAGCCCCTTCACGACCTGCAGGCCGAACTCGTCGGCCCGGGTGGCCGCAAGGCCCCCTCTTCTATATCGCCCGCCCGGGCTCCTGACCGCTGCAACAATAACGGCTTCTCTCATGGTATG
>CAZPCN010000062.1:2258-4574 GCA_964585095.1 uncultured Syntrophaceae bacterium
CTCCTGCTCCGTCACGTACGTCCCCTCGGCGCAGTCGCCGCCGGAGAGGATGTGGCCGAGCTTGCGGGCGATGTGGAAGTCGTAGTCGCTGATGTAGTTGCCGTGCCGCATGTTGTAGAGGACGGCCTCGCAGATGCCGCGGAAGTTCTCGCCCATGACGGGGATGAGCGCCGGCTTGGGCGGCGTGTAGAACTTCGACAGGCCCAGGACGATCTGCTTCGCGTCGTTGAGCTGCTGGTCGCGGTTGATGCTGATGCCGTCGGTCTTGCGGACGTAGCCCAGCTCCTTGGCCTCCTCGGCGCTCGTGGCCACCTTGGCCATGCCGATGTTCTCGAAGACCTTCCCGAAGAAGCCCTGCAGGTTGAGGCCCTGCTCGACGACCCCCATGGGGATGCCCTCGGTCACGCGCACCATGAGCTCCTTGGTGCCGCCGCCGGCGGGGATGACGCCCGCGCCCACTTCCACGAGGCCCATGTAGGTCTCGGCCGCGGGCTGGCACTTCGCCCCGTGCATGGCGATCTCGCAGCCGCCGCCCAGGGCCATGCCCGCGGGAGCGGTCACGACGGGCTTCGCGCAGAACTTCATGCGCATGTTGGCCTGCTGGAAGTCGTTGATCAGCTTCTCGAGGATGTCCCAGTCGCCCTTTTGAATCCCCACGAGCACCTTGAAGATGTTGGCGCCCACGGAGAAGTTGGGCGCCTGGTTGCCCACGACGAGACCCGTGAAGTCCTTCTCCGCGATGTCGCAGGCCAGGAACAGCATGGCGATGATGTCCTCGTCGATGGCGTTCATCTTGGTGTGGAACTCGAGGCAGGCCACGCCGTCGCCCATGTCGATGAGGCTCGCGCCGGCGTTCTGGCGGATGATCTTCTTGCGCTCCTTGAGGGCCGGCAGGATGATGATCTTGGGGTTCTCGGCGAGCTTCACGTAGTCCTTCTTCGCGAAGTCGTAGTAGTAGGTGCCGTCTTCCTTCTTCGTGTAGAAGGAGGGGAACCCGCCCTTGAGCATCTCCTCGACCTTCTTGGGCACCTTCTTGCCGAGCTGCTTCATGGCCTCCACGGCCTCCTTGACCCCGACGGCGTCCCAGGTCTCGAAGGGCCCCAGCGCGTGGTTATAGCCCCACTTCATGGCGTTGTCGATCTCCACGACGGTGTCCGCGATCTCGGGGATGCGGTTGGCGGCGTAGATGAAGTTGTTGCAGAGGTACTCGCGGGCCAGTTCGGCCGCGGCGTCCTTGCCGTTGAAGACCATCTTCACGGTCTTCTCCACGGGGGCCTCGGACTTCTTCGCCGCGCCGACGGACTCGTACTTGGGCTTGCCGGCGGGCACGTAGTCCAGGGTCTTCACGTCGACGGCCAGCTTGAGTTTCTTACCCTTGGCGTCCTTGGACTTCTTGTAGAAACCGCCCTTGGTCTTGTTGCCGAGCCACTTCTTCTGGATCATGGCCTTGACGAAGTCGGGCGGGATGAAGAGGTCGCGGCTCTCGTCCTTCGGCAGGGCCTCGTAGAGGTTCGTCATGACGTGGTAGGCCGTGTCGAGGCCCACGAGGTCGATCGTCCCGAAGATGGCCGAGCGGGGCCGGCCCAGGGGGGCGCTGATGATGGCGTCGATGTCCTCGACCTTCATGCCCTTGGCAAGCATGAGGTTCATGGCGTTGGACATGTCGAAGACGCCGATGCGGTTGGCGACGAAGTTGGGCACGTCCTTGCAGATGACGACGCCCTTGCCGAGCACGTCCTCGCAGAAGCGGCTCACGTACTCGATCACTTCCTTCTTCGTCTCCTCGCCGGGGATGACCTCGACGAGCTTCATGTACCTCGGCGGGTTGAAGAAGTGGATGCCCAGGAACCGTTCCTTCAGGCCCTTGCCCAGGTTCGCCGAGATCTCGCCGATCCGGATGCCCGAGGTGTTGGAAGCCACGATGCAGTGGGGCTTCACGACCTTCTCCACCTTCGCGAAGAGGTCCTGTTTGATTTTCAGGTTCTCGATGACGGCCTCGATGACGAGGTCCACGCCCGCGAGCCAGGCGAGGTTGTCCTCGAAGTTGCCCGGCTTGATCATCGCCGCGTTGCGCTTCGTGTAGAAGCTGGCGGGCCTGGCCTTGGTCGCTCCCTCGAGGCCCCGGATGGCGAAGCTGTTGCGCCACGCCGGGCTCTCCTTCGTCAGTCCCTTTGCCTTGTCCGCCTCGGTCAGCTCCGGGGGCACGATGTCGAGGAGCAGGCACTGGATCCCTGCATTGGCCAGCTGGGCCGCGATGTTCGCCCCCATGACCCCCGCGCCTAAAACGGCTGCTTTTTTAATCTGAAACGACATATC
>CAZPCN010000062.1:4674-6542 GCA_964585095.1 uncultured Syntrophaceae bacterium
GTCCTAGATCGCAAAGCTCTCGTCGGCGATCTCGATGGGGGTGCGGTCGCCCGCCTTGATCCCCTCGGCCCGGCCCCTCACGGAGGTCAGGACGTTGACGGCGAAGAACTTGGCCGCCGCGATCTTGCCCTGGTAGAAGGCCACCTCGGCGTTGGTGTGCACGAGCGCCCGCTGCTTGGCCTTGGAGCCCTTGGCGCCGGCCTCGGCGTAGATGGCGTTGAGCTTCTTCTGGGCGATGCCCGCCGCATCCATGAGCAGGTAGCCCACGGCCACGTCCCCGAAGAGGTTCAGGTAGGGGCTGGCGTTGAGGATCGGGACGAGGAAGCTCGCACTCTTGCCGAGCTTGAAGAACTGGATGGTGACGTCCGTCAGGGCGTTCTTCGCTTCGGCCAGGTAGTTGACGTAGGCGGACAGCTCGGGGAACTCCTCGCGCAGCTTCGCGACGGCGGCGTCCATCTCCTTGGCGATGGCCAGCAGGTGCATGCCCTTCTTCATGCCGAGCTTGCGGCCCACCAGGTCGAGGGCCTGGATGCCGTTGGTCCCCTCGTAGATCTGGGTGATCTTGCAGTCGCGCATGTACTGCTCCACGGGGTACTCCGAGCAGTAGCCGTAGCCGCCGTAGACGTCGATGGCCACGGAGCAGACGTCGAGGGCCCGGTTGGTGACGTAGGCCTTGCAGACGGGGATGAGCAGGTCCGCGCGGTTGGCCCACATCTGGCGCTCCTCCTTGGTCGGGGCCGCCTCCATCATGTCCTGGCAGAAGCTCGTGTAGTACAGCAGCGCCCGGCACCCCTCGACGTGCGACTTCATCCACAGCAGCTGGCGCCGGATGTCGGGATGGCGGATGATGGGGACCTGCGGGGCGGCCGGGTTCTTGAACTCGAAGATTTCCGCGCCCTGGAGCCTCTGCTTGGCGTACTCGACGGCGTGCTCGTAAGCCGCCGTGGCCGTCCCGAGCCCCTGGAGACCCACCTCGAGGCGCGCCTCGTTCATGAGGTGGAACATGACCTTCATGCCGTCGCGCTCCTTGCCGAGGAGCTCGCCCACGCACTTGCCCTCTTCGCCGAAGATCAGCATCGCCGTGGCGGAGCCCTTGATGCCCATCTTGTGCTCGATGCCGCCCGTGGTGACGTCATTGGAGGGCCCGGGGCTGCCGTCGGCCTTCAGGCGGAACTTGGGCACGACGAAGATCGAGATGCCCCGCGTCCCGGGGGGATCCCCCTCGATGCGGGCGAGCACCGTGTGGATGTTGTTCGCCGTGAGGTCGTGATCGCCCGAGGAGATGAAGATCTTGGTGCCCTGGATGCTGTAGGTCCCGTCGGGAAGCCGCTTGGCCGTCGTCTTCAGGGAGCCCACGTCGCTGCCCGCGCCGGGCTCGGTGAGGCACATCGTCCCCCCCCACTCGCCCGTGTACATCTTCTCCATGTACTTCTTCTTCTGCTCCGGCGTGCCGTAGCGGTCGATGAGGCCCGCCGCGCCGTTGGTGAGGCCCGGGTACATGATGAGGGGGTAGTTGGCGGCCTGGAAGAACTCGTAGCAGCCCTGGGCGACCACGTTGGGCATCCCCTGCCCGCCCGACTCGACGGGGCGCATGCAGTTGAGCCACCCTCCCTCGCAGAACTTCTTGTAGGCCTCGTGGAAGCAGGCCGGCACCTTGACCTTGCCCTTGTCGAACTTGCAGCCTTCCTTGTCACCCTTGTCGTAGGTGGGCAGGAGAACCTCGACGGCCAGCTTCTCGGCCTCGTTGAGCATCATGTCCACCGTTTCCTTGTTGTACTCGGCATACTTCTCGGTTTCGAAGAGCTTGTCGATCCCGATCTGCTCGTAGAGCAGAAACTTCTGATCCCGCGTGTTCACCAGCATGTTGC
>CAZPCN010000062.1:6642-10385 GCA_964585095.1 uncultured Syntrophaceae bacterium
TTCGGCGTGAAGTTGACGGGGTTGTGCTGGATCATGAAGTTCATGAAGATCCGGAACAACTCCCGGTCGCTGATGAAAAAAGAAGCGTAGACCTCGGAGTAGCTGCGCAGGTTCTCGGATGCGCTCTTGGAGGTGTCGAGGAGGGTTTCAACCTTGTCGTGGAACTTGTCGATGTCCCGCAGGAGGATCTGGGCGTAGATCTCCTCCTTGCTCTTGAAGTAGAGGTAGATGGCCCCCTTGCTCAGCTCGGAGCGCCGGGCGATGCTGTCCACCGTGACGGCCCGGAACCCCTTCTCGAAGAATTCCTTCCTCGCCGACCGGAGGATGGCGCTGCGCCGGTGCTCTTTCTCCCTCTCTCTCCTGCGTTCCGAACCCAAGGCCTCCCTCCCTGTCGTCCGTCCCGCCCGAATGCCGGGATCGCATGTGAATCATGGTCACTTACTGACCGTTGGTCATGCATACACCCGGTGCCCTCCCCTGTCAAGAGAAATGTTCCTTTTTTTTCATGTTGGCTTACAGGGCCCCCTCGCCGGGGAATCCCGCCTGCGGCGGCGGCAATCTTCCTAGTTGACTTCGTGCGCGCCGATATGTTACCAACCCTAAGATTTGACGATCATTCCATCGATTCCGCCCATGACGGGCATCGGCCCCTGCATGCCGTCCACGGCGCGCATACCGGCTTGCGAAATCATAGGAGGACGCTGTGACCCTGAACGACGTGAAAGAAATCCTGGAGGCCGATGTCCTCGTCGGGAACGACCAGCTGGGAAAGCCGGTCAAGACTGCGTTTGCCGCAGACCTCATGAGCGACGTCCTGGCGTTCGCCAAGCCGGACAGCCTGCTGCTCACGGGGCTGACGAACCCCCAGGTCGTCCGGACGGCCGACATCCTGGACATCACCGCGATCATCATGGTGCGCGGGAAGAAGCCCTCGGAGGAAACCGTCAAGCTTGCCGAAGAGCTCAAAATCCCCATTCTTTCCACGCGATACATCCTGTTCGAGACGTCGGGCCGCCTCCACGCCCGGGGGATCACGGGCTGCATCGAGAAGGTCGGCGGCGAGATGTAACGATGGGGGAGGCGCTGAATTTCGAGAGATCCTTCGAAGTGGAAGGCGGCAGCTTCCAGAATGCGGGAAACGTATCGGGCCAGATCAAGAGCATCCTGAAGGACCTGGGCGTTTCGACGGACATCGTGCGACGGATCGCCATCATCTGCTACGAGTCGGAGATCAACATCGTGTCCTATGCCAAGCGAGGCACGATCACCCTGTCCGTAACCGACGAGGCGGTGAAGATCGAGACGAAGGACGAAGGCCCCGGGATCCCGGACATCGAGCTGGCCATGAAGGAGGGCTATTCCACGGCATCGGCCGCCGTGCGGGAGATGGGATTCGGCGCAGGCATGGGACTGGCGAACATGAAGAAGTACTCCGACCACCTGATCATCACCTCCGAACTGGGCGTAGGAACCTGCGTGAAGATGATGGTGATGAACTTCCAGAAAATCCTTCACCCGGACCTGCCGCCGATCACGCTCTGAAGGGGGAAGAAGCCGAGACGTTTTGGAGTGATGAAGCTCGGAAACGCCGACAGGGGAGCAAACACCCTCCGTTTCGCCAAGCTTCTCAACTTCAAGGCTTCGCATCTTCGGCGCTATCGAAGGGACGCCCCGGAACAACGGACGAAAGGACGTTTATGCAACTTGCTGAACTGGTGCGGGAATTGAGCCTCAAGGTTTGTTGCGCCGAGGGGAAGCTCGGGCGCGAGGTCAAGGGGGGCTACGTGGGAGACCTGCTCAGCGACGTCATGGCCAACAGCAAGGAAGGCGACCTCTGGATCACTCGCCAGGTGCACCAGAACATCGTGGCCGTGGCAAACCTCAAGGACCTCGCGGGCATCGTCCTGATCCAGGGCAGCGACCCCGCCCCCGACACGGCGGCCAAGGCCAACGCGGAGGGCATCCCCATCCTGGTAACGGACCTGCCGGCCTTCGAGATCGTCGGCCGAATATATAAATTGATCCATCCGTGAAATTGTAGTAAAGGAACGGGCCGAACGGGAACGTTCCTTTACCGGGTTCTTGCCGTCAGCGGCCCGCGCGGGCCGTGACCGGGGGGAGAGCGGCAGCAGCCCTCAAGGGGTTCCGCCGATGATCAGGGAGTTCCGCTGTGATTTCCACGTTCACACCTGTCTTTCGCCCTGTGCCGACCTCGACATGTACCCCCGGGCCGTCGTATCGATGGCGCTGGCCCGCCGCCTCGACATCATCGCCATCTGCGACCACAACGCATCCGAAAACGTTCCGTACGTCATCAAGTGCGCCGAAGGGACCGGGCTGACCGTCTTTCCGGGCATGGAGGTCACGAGCTGCGAAGAAGTTCACGTTCTGGCGCTCTTTGACAAGCTGGAGAACCTGAACCCCCTGCAGGACCTCGTCTACCGGCACCTGCCGGGGAAAAACGACGAGGACGCCTTCGGCTGCCAGGCCATTGTCAACGACCACGACGAGGTGGAGGGGCTCAGCGAGAGGCTGCTCATCGGGGCCACGGGGCTTCCGCTCGAGCGGATCGTGGACGCCATCCACGCCGCGGGCGGGCTCGCCGTGGCGGCGCACATCAACCGCGAGGCCTTCGGCATCCTCGGGCAGCTGGGGTTCATCCCCGAGGGGCTTCCCCTGGACGCCCTCGAGGTCACCCGCCGGCTGGGGCCGGCCGAAGCCAGGCGGCGCCACCCGGAGCTTGCGCGCTTCGCCTTCATCCAATCCTCCGATTCCCACATCATCACCGACATCGGGGCGGGGGTCACGCGCGCGATGCTGAAGGAACCCACGCTGGCGGAGCTGAAGCTGGCCTTCGAGAAGAGAGACGGCCGTTGCATCCTGGAGTGAGAGAGTGCTCGAACTGGCGCTGCACATCCTGGACATCGTCGAGAACTCCATCCGCGCCGGGGCGACGCTCGTGCGCATCCTCGTCCGGGAGAGCCGGTCGAAGGACCTCTTCCTGATGCGGATCACGGACAACGGCAGGGGCATGACGCGCGAGGAGCGCGAAAGCGCCCTCGACCCCTTCTACACGACAAAAAAAGTCCGGCGCGTCGGCCTGGGCCTGCCCATGCTCGCCGACGCCGCCGAGAGGACGGGCGGGCGGGTGAACCTGCGATCGAGACCGCGGACCGGGACGGTCGTAGAGGCCTCCTTCGGCCTCAGCCACATCGACCGGCAGCCCCTGGGCGACGTCTCGTCGACCCTGATTGCGCTCATCGTGGGAAACCCGGCGAGCGACTTCGTCTACAGGCACGAAACGGACGGCAGGGTTTACCTGCTGGACACGAGAGACATCAAAAAAGCATTGGAGGACGTTCCGCTGAACCACCCCGAGGTCACGGCATTCCTCCGCGAGCACATCGCGGAGGGGCTGAGGGACATCGGGGCGTCGGCATGAAACCCTCCCGAGAGAGGAGAGCATCCATGAAAAACGGCAACAGCGATTTGCTCCGTGAGTTCTCCGCCGAGCAGGCGGCGAAGCTCGACGCGATCATCGCCCGGCACAAGGGAAGGCCCGGGTGCCTCATCCCCGCCCTGGAGGAGGCCCAGGTGGTGCTGGACTACCTGCCCATGACGGTGCAGAAGCGGATCGCCGACGGGCTCAACCTCCCCCTGGCGCAGGTCTACGGGGTCGTGACGTTCTACTCCTTCTTCACGATGAAGCCGCGCGGCCGCCACACGGTCCGCGTCTGCCTGGG
>CAZPCN010000063.1:0-9820 GCA_964585095.1 uncultured Syntrophaceae bacterium
TGAAGGGCCTGGCCGTTTACCTCGCATCGCCGGCGTCGAACTTCATGACGGGCTCCACGATCGTCATCGACGGCGGGCAGACGAGCTGGTAGGAAGGAGAGAGCCGCCATGAAGATCAAGGACTACAAGACCATCATCCTGGAGAAAAACGAGGAAGGCATCGGCACCCTGACGCTGAACCGCCCCGAGGTCTTCAACGCCATCAGCGAGGAGCTGACGGGCGAGGTGCTCGACGCCCTGCGCGTCGTCAACGCCGATGCGGACATCAAGGTCCTCATCATCACGGGGGCCGGCAAGGGCTTCCAGGCCGGCGCCGACATCCGGGAGCTCAACCGGATGGGGATCGTCGAGATCCTGCGCTGGAACGAGGGCTTCCTGCGGGTCAACGCCAACGTGGAAAAGCTTCGCCAGCCCGTCATCGCCGCCATCAACGGCCTGGCGCTCGGCGGGGGCCTCGAGCTGGCGCTTGCCTGCTCGATCCGCATCGCCGTGGAAGGCGCCAAGCTGGGCCTGCCCGAGGTGAAGCTGGGCATCATCCCCGGGACGGGCGGCACCCAGCGGCTGCCCCGCATCGTCGGGAAGGGCCGCGCCTACGAGATCCTGCTCACGGGCGACCCCATCGACGCCGCCGAGGCGCTCCGCATCGGCCTCGTGAACAAGGTCGTCCCCAAGGGCGAGGCCCTGAAGGCCGCCGAGGAGATGGCGCGCCGGATCATCGTCAACGGCCCCTTCGCCGTGGAAATGTGCAAGGATGCCGTCGAGATCGGCATGGAGTGCCCCCTGGAGCAGGCCGTCCAGTACTCCCAGAAGAACTGCATCGCCTGCTTCGGCACGGAAGACATGAAGGAAGGCACGACGGCCTTCATCGAGAAGCGTAAAGCGAATTTCAAGGGGAAATAACCCGGCCGCCCCGCGACATTTTCATCTTGCAATGACCCGGCGGTTGGAGCAGGATGAGCACGAACATGGCCCGGGGACAAGGACGCAGGGCAAGCGCCCGCGGGCGGTGACGCCTTCGACACGGGTCCGTTTGCCCCCCGTCCTGAGCCTCAAGCCAAAAAAATCTGGAGGCACGCTATGCCTGTCGAAATCGTGATGCCCAAACTCGGCCTGACCATGACCGAGGGGTTGATTGTGGAATGGAGGAAGAAGGAGGGGGACCCCGTCAAGAAGGGGGACATCCTCTTTGTCCTCGAAACGGAGAAGGTGACCTACGAGGTCGAGGCGCCCGAGGACGGCACCCTGGGCAAGATCCTCGTGAAGGAACAGGAGACCGTGCCCGTCGGCGCCGCGGTCGCGTACCTGCTCAAGCCCGGCGAGGCCGCCGTCGAGGTGACGGCAGCGCCCTCCGCCGCGCCGAAGGCGGAGGCGGCCTCCCCTGCCCCCGCCGCGGCCCCGGCAGCCCCGGCTGCCGCGACAGCCGCGGGCGGCCGCGTGAGGGCCACGCCGCTGGCAAAGAAAGTGGCGAAAGAACTCGGCGTCGACCTCGCCGCCGTGGCCGGCTCGGGCCCCGGAGGCAGGATCCTCCGCGAGGACGTGGAGAAGGCAAAAGCCGCCGGCATCCAGGCACCCGCGGCAACGGCCGCGGCTGCGGCCCCTGCACCCGCCGCCCCGGCTCAGGTCCCGGCGGCACCGGCAGCGGCCGCCGCGGAGGGACGGCTTGCGGCCTTCACCGGCATGCGCAAGACGATCGCCAAGCGGATGCTCCAGAGCAAGGTCGAGGCGGCCCAGGCCTACATGGGCAACACCGTGGACGCCACCCGCATCCAGGCGCTGCGCAGCGAGCTGCTTCCCTTCATCGAGAAGAAGAGCGGCGTGCGCATCACCATCACGGACCTGATGATGAAGGTGACCGGCGCGGCCCTGCGGGAGCACCCCGTCATCAACACGCGCTGGACCGACAAGGGCGTCCTCTACCTGCCCGAGGTGAACATGGGCATGGCCATGGCGCTCGACGAGGGGCTCATCGTCCCCGTCATCAAGAACATCAATGCCAAGAGCCTCGGCCAGGTGGCCCAGGACCGCGTGGCCCTGATCGAGAAGGGAAAAAAGAACAGCTTCCTGCCCGACGACATCAAGGGCAGCACCTTCACGCTCTCGGCCATGGGGATGTTCGGCCTCGAGACCTTTACGGCCATCATCAACCAGCCCGAAAACGCCATCCTCGCCGTGGGGGCGATCCTCGACAAGCCCGTGGCCCTGAAGGGAGAGGTGGCCATCCGGCCCATGATGAGCGTCAACCTGACCTACGACCACCGCACGATCGACGGGGCCGAGGCGGGCAAATTCATGCGGACCCTCAAGGAGATGATCGAGGAGCCGCTCACCATCCTGTAACCCGGCGCTGCCCGTCGCAGCGCCCGCAACGACGACGTACCTGCGGGCGGGGGTCATGCCCCGCCTGAAAAACGAGCCAACGAGGGAATTCGAACATGCCTGTGGATATCGTCATGCCCAAGCTCGGTCTGACCATGACCGAAGGGTTGATTGTGGAATGGAGGAAGAAGGAGGGGGACCCCGTCAAAAAGGGCGAGATCCTCTTCGTGCTCGAAACGGAGAAGGTGACCTACGAGGTCGAGGCGCCCGAGGACGGCACCCTGGGCAAGATCCTCGTCCCGGCGCAGCAGACCGTTCCCGTGGGCGCCGTCGTGGCCCTGCTGCTCAAGCCGGGTGAATCGGCCGCGGCGGCCGCGGCCCCCGCGCCGGCGGCTTCCGCCCCGGCGCCGAAAGCGCCTGCCGCCGGACCGGCGCCCGCCGGCAAGAAGAAGATCGTCATCGTCGGCGGCGGCGTGGGAGGCTACCCGGCGGCCATCCGTGCGGCCCGCATGGGCGCCGAGGTGACGCTCATCGAGAAGGACGCCCTCGGGGGCACTTGCCTCAACTGGGGGTGCATCCCCACCAAGTCCCTTCTGCAGTCCGCCGGCGTCGTCCGGACGATGAAGGAATCCGAGACGTTCGGCGTGAAGTGCAAGGGCTACGAGGTGGACTTCGGCGCCGTCATGGCCCGGAAGAACACCGTGGTGGCCCAGCTCACGCGAGGCGTGGGCGCCCTGCTGAAGGCCAAGAAGGTGAAGGTGATCCAGGGGACGGCCTCCTTCGTGGACGCGAAGACCCTGCAGGTCAAGGAAACGGGCGAGAAGGTCCAGGGCGACGCCGTCCTCATCGCCTCGGGCTCCGTCCCGGGCCGGATCCCCATCGAGGGCATCGAGGGCCCCGACGTCATGGACTCCAACCAGGTCCTGGCCATGAAAACGCTTCCGAAGAGCGTCGTCGTCATCGGAGGCGGCGTCATCGGCGTGGAGTTCGCCCAGTTCCTGATCGCCCTGGGCACCGAGGTCACGATCATCGAGATGCTGCCCGGCCTCGTCCCCGGCGTGGACAAGGAAATCGCCACGCTGCTCCAGAAGCAGATCACGGCGGCCGGCGTCAAGGTGGTCACCGGAGCCGCCGTGAAGGGCATCGCCCACAAAAAGACGGAAAACACCGTCACCTACGCGATCGGCGACAAGACCGAGACGGTCACCGCCGAGAAGGTTTTCCTCACCGTGGGCCGCAAGCCGGACTTCTCGCTGCTCGGCATCGACAAGGTCGGCATCCGGCACGAGCGCGGCGCCATCGTCGTCAACGAGTACATGGAAACCAGCGTCCCCGGCATCTGGGCCGCGGGCGACGTCGTAGGCGGCATCATGCTCGCCCACCTGGCCTCCGCCGAGGGCGAGTGCGCCGTGCGGAACATCCTCGGCCACCGCGAGATCATGAACTACAGGGCCGTCCCCTCCTGCATCTACACGACGCCCGAAGTGGCCTCCGTCGGCCTCACGGAAGAGAAGGCAAAGGAGCGGGGCGAGATCCAGGTCGGCCGCTTCCCCCTGCGGGGCAACGGCAAGGCCCTGGTCCTCAACGAGACGGAAGGCCTGGTCAAGGTCATCTCGGACAGGAAGTACGGCGAGGTGCTGGGCGTCCACATCATCGGGCCCCACGCCACGGACATGATCGCCGAGGCCGTCCTGGGGATGACGATGGAGATGACCGCCGAGGAACTGGCCGGCGCGATCCACCCGCACCCGACGGTGTCGGAGGCGATCATGGAGGCGGCCATGGTGATCGCCGGCGGCGCCATCCACATGCCCTGACCCCCCTGTCGCCCTCTCCCGCGAGGGGGCGATCGGGAGCAAATATTGAGTGATTAGTCACTAATGATTGAGTGATCGCACACTAAGACCGGGCCCGGCGGCACGTCCCGCCCGCGTCCCGGCGCCACCGAACGGAACCGTGAGAGGAGGATACACACATGGCTTGGGATTTTGGAAACACGAAGGAAGAGGAAGCCTACCGGCAGAAAGTGGCCGCATTCCTCGACAAGGAGCTGACCGAGGAGATCGCCCGTCAGAACTGGGAGGACCTGGGACTGGACAAGGAGGGACGCGCCTTCGGCAAGAAGCTCTACGAAGCGGGCCTCCTGGGCTGGAGCTGGCCCGTGGAGTACGGCGGCAAGGGCCTCTCGCCCGTCTACGACTTCATCCTCATCGACGAGCTGGGCAAGCGCTGGAGCGCCCACGTCCCCAACGACGTGGCCTACACCATGGTGGGGCACACGATCCTGCGGCGCGGCAGCGAGGCGATGAAGAAGGAGTTCATCCCCCGGATCGTCCGCGGCGAGATCGAGTTCGGCCTGGGCTACACGGAACCCGAGGCGGGCTCCGACCTGGCGAACATGAAGATGACGGCCATCGACCAGGGCGACCATTACCTCGTCAACGGCCAGAAGACCTTCAACACGGAGAGCCACTACGCGGACTACCACTGGCTGGCGGCCAAGACGGACCTGAAGGCCTCCCCCTACAAGGGGATCAGCCTTTTCATCGTCGACCAGCGGGCCCCCGGGATCACGATCCGACCCATGATCACCATGTCGGGCGAGCGGACCAACGAAGTCTTCTACGACGACGTGAAAGTGCCGAAGAACCGCCTCGTGGGCGAGGTGAACAAGGGCTTCTACTACATGATGGAGGCCCTCATGTCGGAGCGCAACTACGTGTTCACGCCCTCGCGCTACTACCCCTACCTGAACATGCTCATCGACTACGCGAAGAAGACGACCTACCTGGGCAGGCCCCTGGCCGAGGACCCCATGGTCCGCCAGAAGATCGCCCAGATCGCCGTCGAGATCGAGACGACCCAGCTGCTCTCCGACCACGCCCGGTGGATGGAGTGGAACCACCAGACCATGACCTGCGAGCCCGAGATCACGAAGGTCGTCGTTTCCGAGATGGAGCAGCGGATGGTGGACAACGCGATGCAGCTGCTCGACCAGTACTGCCAGCTCGAGGAGGGCTCCAAGTACGTTCCCCTCAAGGGCCGCATCGAGTGGGAGTTCCTGCACTCCTTCATGACCACGATCGGCGCCGGCACGAGCGAAGTCGGCCGGGGCGTCATCGCAACCCGCGGCCTGGGTCTCCCCAGGGGCTAAACGACACCATCAGGAGGTTTGTCTCATGGACTTTACATATACCGACGACCAGAAAATGCTCAAGGAGGCGGCGCGCAGGTTCCTCGCCGGGGCCTGCCCCAACGTGGAGTGGTACCTCGAGATGGACAAGGACGAGAAGGGCTTCACGCCGGAGCTCTGGAAGGGCATGGCGGAGCTGGGTTGGATGGGGATCCTCTTCCCCGAGGAGTACGGCGGCATCGGCGGCGGCGTGCTCGACATGGTGACCCTGATGGAGGAGATGGGCTACGCGGCCCTGCCCGGCCCCTACTTCTCCACCGTCATCCTGGGCGGCTGCACGATCCTGGCGGCCGGCAGCGAGGCCCAGAAGCAGGAATTCCTGCCCAAGATCGCCGAGGGGGCCCTGCGCATGACGCTGGCCCTCTCCGAACCGGCCACCACGCAGTTCAACCCCTCCCTCATCACCGTGAAGGCCAAGGCCGAGGGCGACGGCTGGGTGATCGACGGGATCAAGCTCTTCGTGCCCGACGCCAACGTCTCCGACTGGATGGTCGTGGCGGCCCGCACGGCCGGCAAGGACACCGACCGTGACGGCATCTCGCTGTTCCTCGTGGAAAGCAAGTCCCCCGGCGTTTCCATGACACTGCTCAAGACCGTGGCCGGCGACAAGCAGTGCGAAGTGGTCTTCAACAAGGTCAAGGTGCCCAAGGGCGCCCTGCTGGGCGAGCCGGGCAAGGGGTTTGCCGCCGTGGAGAAGACCCTCCAGATCGCCGCCGTGGCCAAGTGCGCCGAGATGCTGGGCGGCTCGAACAGGGTCATGGAGCTGGCCGTCGCCTACGCCAAGGAGCGCGTGCAGTTCGGCAAGCCCATCGGGACCTTCCAGGCCGTGCAGCACCTGTGCGCCAACATGAAAATGGCCACCGAGCAGAGCATCTACATCACCTACAAGGCCGCCTGGATGATCGACCAGGGGATGCCCGAGGCGCGCAGGTTCGCCGCCGTGGCCAAGACCTGGGTGAGCGAGGCCTACAAGAAGGTGGCCCTCATCGGCCACCAGATCTTCGGCGGGACGGGTTACATCGTCGAGCACGCCATGCCCATCTACTCGAGACGGGCCAAGGCCGGCGAATACGCATTCGGCAGCCCCAACTACCAGCGGGAAATCGTGGCCCAGGAGCTGGGCCTGTAAGGGACACCTGACCTACCTACCTCTCTCCGTTCCGCATTTGCCGCCGGGGAGCGCCCCGGCGGCGAGTGCGGAATCAGCGGTGGGCAGGAGGCGACACCAGCGAGGCACTCCGTGGATCTCAGCAAGCTCGACCGGTACGAAACCCGGGATGCACTCGTCGAGGCCGTCCGCAAGAAGGCCTACGACTACGACTTCAACTGCCACGGCTGCTCCCAGGCGGTCGTGCAGACCTTCCTCGACGTCTTCGAGGAGGACAACACCCCCCTGTTCAAGGCCGCGAGCCCCTTCGCCGCCGGGATGTCCATGACGGGCAACAACTGCGGCGCCCTGGTCGGCGGGCTTCTGGTCCTGGGCGCGGTCTTCGGCCGCGGATCCATGGGCGACGGCATGGAGGGGATCGTCGAGGGCATCCGGCCCGCCCGGAGGCTGGTGAAGCACTTCCAGAATCGCTTCGGCACGGTGAACTGCCGCGACCTGACGCAGACCGACCTGGCCGACCCGGTCAAGGCCGACGCCTACTTTGCCGGCGGGGGCCTGGAGCAGTGCGCCGCCGTCACGGGCGAGGTGGCCGCCTTCGTGGGCGGTCTGCTGTACGACGAGAGGGAAAAGAAGAAAACGAAGTGACCCCGCCGGGGCGGCCCGGGGAGGAGCCGGGCGCGGAGGCAGGCTGTGAGGCAGGGAGGGAAGCCCTTCACACCGGTCTTGCAGCGGCGGGCAAATGAGGGTAAACACAACAACTCGAGGAAAGGGAGGTTTTTATGAGCAATCTGAAACCGGGTCCGCTCACGGGAGTAACGGTACTGGATTTCACGTGGGTGCTGGCGGGGCCCCACGCGGCCAAGACGCTGGCCGACCTGGGCGCCAACGTCATCAAGGTGGAGCAGTACAAGGCGGGGGCCAACGAGCGCTGGCTCCCCAAGCGCGTCACCAAGGACGGCGTCACCCAGAGTTCCTACACCATCAACGTCAACCGCGGCAAGCGCAGCATCTGCGTCAACATGAAGAGCCCCAAGGGGATGGAGATCATCCACAAGCTCGTCAAGAAGAGCGACGTGCTGATCGAGAACTTCGCCCCCGACGTCATGGGCAAGCTGAAGCTGGACTACGACCAGGTCAAGAAGATCAAGCCCGACATCATCTACTGCTCGATCTCGTCCTTCGGCCACTGGGGCCCCTACTGGGACCGGCCGGGTTACGACATGATCGCCCAGGGCGCAAGCGGCTGGTCCGACCAGAGCAAGCCCCCGATCATCGCCCCCATGTCGATCGGCGACACGGTGGCCGCCATCCACGCCACGACGGCAATCAACGCCGCGCTGTACCACAGGAAGGTCACGGGCCAGGGCCAGAACATCGACATCTCCATGATGGACTGCCTGTTCTCTCTGCACGAGAACACCCTGCCCTGGTACCTGATCAGCACGGCCGCCGGCCTGACCGGCGATGAGCTGAACATCCCCAAGATCGGGGGCCAGCACCCGGGCTACGCCCCGTACGGGCTCTACGAGGGCAAGGACGGCATCATGGCCATCGCCTGCCTCACCGAGCCCCGCTGGCAGCCCCTGGTGAAGCTGATGGGCAAGGAGTTCGAGTTCCTGGCTACCGATCCCCGGGCCAAGGACGTCTCCACGCGCTGCTCCGTCGACAACGCCCCCTATATTCACGAGCAGCTCTCCAAGTGGGTCATGTCCCTGCCGTCCGTGGCGGTGTGCGAGAAGATGCTCGACGAGGCGGGGGTCCCCTGCATCCGCTGCCGCAGCCTCAAGGAGCTGGCCGACAGCGACCCGCAGATCAAGGCCCGCGAGATGATGGTCGAGATGTACCAGCCCTTCCTCGGCCCCATGCGCCACTACGGCAGCCCCCTGAAGTTCTCCGAGACGCCTGCCGGCCCCCGCGGCTACGCGCCGTTCGTGGGCGAGCACAACGTCGAGGTCCTCACGAAGGAACTGGGCATGGCCGAGGCCGACGTGAAGGCCCTCTACGGCGAGGATGTCCTGTTCCACGCGCCCGAGGTGGAGCGTCTGCCCGAAGAGCTGAAGAAGAACGGCAAGTGAGAAAACCCGCGGGACGCGGCAAACGCCCCGCATGACCACACCGGCCGGCGGGGAGGCGGCGGAAGGGTCCGCCGCGTTCCCGCCGCCTGGAATACGAGAGGTGAACGTTATGCTGAAATACGAGAAGTGGGACAAGATCAAAAGAAAGATTCGCAAGGACGATCTGCAGGATCTCGGCGTGCCCACGCCCGACATGGTCAAACGCTGCATCGACGAGGGCAAGACCGAGCTGGCCAAGGAACTGGCCGACTACATCATCATCGAGAGCAAGGGCCTGCACGACCTTTACGCCGACTGGACCTCGGACATGCTCGACAAGGTCGCCAAGAAGTTCGGCGAAGAGGCCATGTACCAGTTGCTGCGCGACACCCAGAGCACCTGGATGATGCGCCGCACCTGGAGCGGCCTGCGCAAGATGTCGCCCATGGAGCGCATCTGGCTCAACGCCGAGGTCTTCCGCGCCCACCGGTGCGGCCCGCGGCAGATGGGCGAGCTGGACTTCACCGAGGACGAAGACAAGATCGTGCTCGGCTGCGACCCCTGCGGAAGCGGCGGCAGGACCCGCCGGGGCGACCCCGTCGACGGGACCCCGTCCCGCTACGGCCCCCCCTACAACTGGGGAAAGACCTCCAAGGCCTACCCCTGGAGCTGGAGCCAGGCGGGCGTGCCCTACTACTGCCTGCACTGCGCCATGAACGAGATCCTCATGATCGAGTGGGGCGGATGGCCCCTGTGGGTCACGGAGTACAACCCCGACGAGACGAAGCCCTGCGCCTGGGTCTTCTACAAGAACCCCCAGGTGATGCCCGAGAAGTACTGGACGCGCCTCGGCTTCAAGAAGCCCGACAAATTCGAGTAGATCCGTAAGGATGCTACCTCCCTCCGGGAAGGCGGGGCGCAGGCCCCGCCTTCCCTCTCTGCCATCTGGTCTATTCCGTCTATTCGGTCTGTCCGGTCTGTCCTGTCGAAAAAGAAAGACAAATCGGCTAGAATGGGCGCCGGACAGGATATGAAACGGACACTGCCGGCCGAGTCTGTGCGGCAACAGGCGTCATGGAAGGAGAAATAAACAGGATGATCCCGGCAAAACCCGATTGGCTCCGCAAGAGGCTTCCCGTGGGGGCCGAC
>CAZPCN010000064.1:0-9734 GCA_964585095.1 uncultured Syntrophaceae bacterium
TACAACGCCATCAACGACGTGCGGGCCGCCATGGAGGGCCTGCTCGAGCCCGAGTTCAAGGAAGTCGTCCAGGGCCGCGCCGAGGTGCGGGAGACCTTCCGCATCATCAAGGTGGGCACCGTGGCGGGATGCTACGTGACGGACGGCAAGATCCCGCGGAGCGCCAGCGTGAAGCTCGTGCGCGACGGGGTGGTCCTCTACGACGGCAAGATCGCATCGCTCAAGCGCTTCAAGGACGACGCGAAGGAAGTCTCCGCCGGGCAGGAGTGCGGCCTCGGCATCGAGGGCTACAACGACATCCGCGTGGGGGACGTGATCGAGGCGTATATTACGGAGCAGATCGAACGAAAACTCTAAACCGGTCTATTACGTCTTTTTGGTCTGTTTCGTCTATTTCGTCAAAAAAGGACGGCTCCTGACCAAACGGACCAAATAGACCAAATAGACCAAATAGACGAGCATGGTAGTCGGAGTCGGGATCATCGAGGTGCACATTCACGAGAGCCGCTCCCTGAAGGAGAAGCGGGGTGTGATGAAGAGCCTGATCCGGCGCACGCAGAACGAGTTCAACGTCTCGATCGCCGAGGTCGACGGACACGACAACTGGAAACAGGGGATCATCGGCTTTGCCGTCGTAGGCAACGACCGGAGCTTCGTCGACTCGAAGATGGAGATGATCCTGAATTTCGTCGAGAACCTCCACCTGGCCGAAATCGTCAACGTCCGGCGGGAGATCACGAACTACTCCGACATGGCGGGACGATACGACGGGGGGGCAACGCCCGATGGATTTCAAGAGAGCTGACCGGGTCGCGGACCTGATCAAGCAGGAGCTTTCCGGCATCCTGCGGCGCGAGGCCCACGACCCGCGGATTGCCAATATCACCGTGACGGACGTCAAGCTCACGGACGACCTTCGCTCCGCGCGCATTTACTTCGTCGAGCTCGGCCAGGACCGCCTCAGCGAAGACGTCGTGCAGGGGCTTGCAAAGGCCAAGGGCTTCCTCAAGCGGGAGCTGGGCAAGCGCCTGCAGCTTCGATACGTCCCGGAGCTGAGCTTCTTCCACGACCCGTCCTTCGAGTACGGTTCGAAGATCGAGAAACTGCTCAAGGAGATCAGGAAAGACGAACCGGATGATCGAGAAGATCGCTGACATCATACGAAAGGGCCGCACCTTCCTCGTGACCTCCCACGTGAGGCTCGACGGGGATGCCGTGGGCTCCGAGCTTGCCCTCTACGAGGCGCTCCGGGGCCTGGGCAAGGAGGCGGTCGTGTACAACCAGGACCGCACGCCCCAGATGTACGCGTTCCTTCCCGACGCGGGGGCGATCGTGAACCGCCTGGGCCCTCTGGACGGCTATGACGCCGTCTTCGTGCTCGACTGCAGCGAGATCGAGCGCGTGGGCGATGAAGCGCAACGGATCGCCGGGGTCCGCCGGATCGTCAACATCGACCACCACATCTCGAACGATCGGTACGGCCACCTGACGCTCACGGACCCGGAGGCGAGCTCCACGGGCGAAATGGTGTTCCGCCTGCTCGACGGGATGGGCCTCGCCGTCACGAAGGACATGGCCGTCAACCTCTACACGGCGATCCTGACCGACACGGGGGCCTTCCGGTACTCGAACACGGGGCCGGGGACCTTCGCCGTCGCCGGCCGGCTCCTAGAGAAGGGGGCCGATCCCGCCTGGATCGCCCAGATGGTCTACGAGACGCACCCGGCCGTGAAGTTCCGGCTGCTCGGGCGTGCCCTCGCCACGCTGGAATTCGACTGGCAGGGCCGGATTGCGGCCCTCACGGTCACGAAGAAGATGCTCGACGAGGCGGGCGCCCAGTGGGAGCACACGGAAGGGTTCGTCGAATACCCCCGCTCCATCGAGGGGGTCCAGGTGGCCGTTTTTTTCAGCGAGATCGGCGACGGGCTCTTCAAGGTGAGCCTGCGATCCAAGGGGCGGTTCAACGTCGAGGCAGTGGCCCGGACATTCGGGGGGGGCGGTCACATCAACGCCGCGGCCTGCCGGGTTCGGGGCGACGCGGACGCGGTGAAGAAGCGGCTCTTCGAGGCGATCAAGAATGGGGGCCGATGAACGGCGTCGTCATCGTCGACAAGCCCGCGGGGATCACGTCCCACGATGCCGTGGCCCGGGTGAGGAAACTCCTCGGCGAGAAGAAGGCGGGTCACACCGGGACTCTCGACCCCCTGGCAACGGGCGTGCTGCCCGTGTGCCTCGGCGAGGCGACGAAACTGGCCTCCTTCCTCACGGGGGACGATAAGGTCTACGAGGTCACGATGCGCCTGGGCGTCCGGACGGACACCCAGGACATGACCGGCCGGGTGCTGGCCGAGCAGGAGCCCCGGGTCACCGAGGCGGACGTGAGGGCGGCGCTCGATGCCTTCGTCGGGACGATCACCCAGGTGCCGCCGCGGTACTCGGCTGTCAAGGTCCGGGGCAGGGCGCTCTACAAGTGGGCCCGCCAGGGAGTTGACATGGAGGCCCCCGCGCGGCAGGTCGAGATCCGCGCCATCCGCCTGCTGGGCGTCGAGATGCCCCGGGTGCGTTTCGACGTGACCTGCTCCAAGGGCACCTACGTTCGGACGCTCTGCGCCGACGCGGGCGAGAGGCTCGGATGCGGCGCGGCCCTCGAGAGCCTACGCAGGACGGCAAGCGGCCGCTTCCGGCAGGAGGACGCCGTCTCCATCGAGGGGGACAACGACGCGGCGATCCGGGAGAGGCTCGAACGGGCGCTCATCCCCCCGGCAAGGGCCCTCGCGGGGGTGGGCGAAATCCAGGTGCACCCCCGGCTCGAGGAGGGGCTCATGAAGGGCCATCAGCCCGATGCGGAGGCCCTGGGGGGCCTGCAAATCCCTTCTCTTGCCGCGGGAGATGTGGTAAAGTTCACAAGCGGGTCGGGGCGCCTCGTGGCGCTGGCCCGGATGGTCGTTGCCACCGAGGATATCCCGATGCTGGGGGCCCGCGACCGGGTCGCCCGCATCCTGAGGGTTTTTGTTCCGTAGAAAAAGAAACATCCAATCAATCATATGATGTAAAGGGAGGATTTACGGACGTGCTTGACGCAGAAAAGAGGAAAGAGATCATTGCCGGCTTCAAAACCCACGAGGGCGACACGGGCTCTCCCGAAGTGCAGATTGCCCTGCTGAGCGCCAGGATCCAGTACCTGACGGAGCATTTCAAGACGCACAAGAAGGATCATCACTCCCGCCGGGGTCTCCTGAAGCTCGTCGGCCAGCGCCGTCGGCTGCTGGAGTATCTCAAGAACAAGGACGTGAACCGCTACCGCAAGATCATCGAGCGGCTCGGTCTGCGGAAGTAGAGGCGAGGGCAACGATCCCAGCGTTCGATCCGGTCACTGACCGGGTTAAGGCTCCTGGAATGGTGAATCCATCGTCAACATCGAAACCCGTTCGTTCAGGACAGGGGAGCCGTTTGTCTTCCGGCCGGTGCCGGGGGCACGTTCAGAACCTCATTGTCATCAGCTAAGGAGAAAGAAGAAGCATGAGTCAGGTATTCAAGACACAGTTCGCGGGCAGCGAAATCAGCATCAAGGCACACTACATCGCCGGCCAGGCTGACGGCGCCGTCCTCGTGACGTACGGAGAGACGGTCGTGCTGGTCACCATCGTTTCGTCCCGGGCGCAGAGGGAGGGCCTCGACTTCCTTCCCCTCACCGTGGATTACCAGGAAATGACCTTTGCCGCGGGCAAGATCCCGGGCGGGTTCTTCAAGCGCGAGGGGCGCCCCAACGAGCGGGAGATCCTGATCTGCCGGATCATCGACCGCTCCATCCGCCCCCTGTTCCCCAAGGGCTACAACTACGAGACGCAGCTCATCGCCACGGTGCTTTCCGTGGACGGCGAACACGACTCGGACGTGGCGGCCCTGCTGGGCGCCTCGGCGGCCCTGCAGATCTCCAACATCCCCTTCAACGGGCCCATCGCCGGCGTCCGGATCGGGCGGGTCGACGGCAAGCTCGTCGCCAACCCGACCTCGATGGCGGGCAGCGACCTCGACATGTTCATCGTGGGGCGCAAGGTGACCCCCGGGACGGGCGGCAAGCCCTACGACGTCAACCTCGTCATGCTCGAGGGCGGCGCAAAGGAGCTGGGCGAGGAGGACGTCGTCCAGGGCATCAACCTGGCCCTCGAGACCATGCGCTCCGTCATGGACCTGCAGGACCAGATACAGAAAGCCATCGGGAAGGCCAAGCGGGACTTCACGCCCCCCGTCGTCGACGAGGCCCTGTACCGGAAGATCTCCGACCTGGTGAAGGGCGGCTTCGAGGAGGCCTACCGGATCCCCGAAAAACTCGACCGCTACGGCAAGCTTCGGGACGTGCGCGAGAAGGCCATCGAGACCCTCTGCAAGGACGACCCGTCGCTGAAACCGCTGGTCGAGCACGTCGTGGAGAAGATCGACCGCAGCGTGCTGCGGAACATGATCATGACCGAGAAGCGCCGCGTCGGAGGCCGTGCCTTCGACGAGATCCGGCAGATCCACAGCGAAGTGGGGCTGCTGCCCCGCACGCACGGCTCGGCCCTCTTCACCCGCGGCGAGACGCAGGCCCTCGTGACGATCACCCTGGGGACCTCCTCGGACGAGCAGCGCCTGGACTACATCACGGGCGAGGAGATGCGCTCCTTCATGCTCCACTACAACTTCCCGCCCTACTGCGTGGGCGAGGTCAAGCGCATGGGAAGCCCGGGCCGGCGCGAAGTCGGCCACGGGGCCCTGGCCCGCAGGGCGCTGCTTCCCGTCATCCCGAGCCAGGAGGAGTTCCCCTACACGATCCGCACCGTCTCGGAGATCGTTTCCTCGAACGGCTCGTCCTCCATGGCCAGCGTCTGCGGCGGGACCCTCTCGCTGATGGATGCGGGCGTCCCCGTGAAGGACGTCGTGGCGGGCATCGCCATGGGCCTCCTGAAGGAAGGCGACAGCGTGGCCGTCCTGTCCGACATCCTCGGCGACGAGGACCACGCGGGCGACATGGATTTCAAGGTCTGCGGCACCAAGAAGGGCATCACGGCCCTGCAGATGGACATCAAGATCGACGGCATCAACGAGGAGATCCTGCGCAAGGCGCTCCAGCAGGCCAAGGACGGGCGGTTCTTCATCATCGACAGGATGAAGGAGACGCTGGCGGAGCCCCGCAAAGAGCTCTCCCAGTTCGCCCCGAGGATCCTGACCCTCAAGATCCGGCCCGACCGGATCCGCGACCTCATCGGGACGGGCGGCAAGAACATCCGGCAGATCGTCGCCGAGACGGGCGTCTCCATCGACGTCGAAGACGACGGCACGGTGCTCATCGCATCGGCCGACCTCGAGGCCGCCGACCGGGCCATCGCCATGGTGAAGTGGCTCACCGAGGAGGCCGAAATCGGCAAGATCTACATGGGAACGGTGAAGAAGGTCGTCGACTTCGGGTGCTTCGTGGAGATCCTGCCCGGCACCGAGGGGCTCGTCCACATCTCCCAGCTCGACACGAAGCGCGTCGCCAAGGTGACCGATGTGGTCAAGGAGGGCGACAAGATCCCCGTGAAAGTCCTCGAGATCGACTCGAACGGGAAGATCCGCCTGAGCAGGAAGGATGCCCTGGGTGCAGACGTATCGAAAAACAGTCCTTTCTAACGGGATCAAGGTCATCTCGGAGGAAATCCGTCACGTCCGCTCCGCCTCGATCGGCGCATGGGTCCGATGCGGCTCGCGCCACGAGGACGAGCGGATCAACGGGACGGCCCATTTCATCGAACACATGCTCTTCAAGGGGACGGCCCGTCGGTCGGCCTTCGACATCGCCTCCGACATCGACTCCGTCGGGGGCGTGATGAACGCCTTCACGGGGAAGGAGCTGACGGCGTTCTACGTCAAGGTGCCCGACTACCACCTGCCGCTGGCCATCGACCTGCTGGCGGACATCTTCAACAACTCCCTGTTCAACCTCGACGACATCGACAAGGAGAAGTCCGTCGTCCTCCAGGAGATCAGCATGGTGGAGGACACGCCCGACGAGTACATCCACGACATCTTCGAAAAGCACTTCTGGGAAGGGCATTCCCTGGGCATGCCCGTCCTCGGGACGAAGGACTCCGTCGACGCCTTTGCCCGCGACGCCGTCCTCCGGTTCTTCGAGGAGCGGTACCGGGGGGATAACCTGGTCATCGCCGCCGTGGGGAACCTGGAACACGAGAAGCTGGTCGACCTCGTGGCGACACTCTTCGGCGAGCTGCCGGCGCTCAGGTTGTCATCCGGCGAGGAGAAGCCGCGCACGACGTCCCGCCTGTCCTGCATCGAGAAGGATCTCGAGCAGCTCCATCTCGTCGTCGGCACGCCGGCCCCGGCGACGCTGGACAACACGCGGTTTGCCGGCATCCTGATGAACTCCGTCTTCGGCGGGTCCATGAGCTCCCGGCTCTTCCAGGAGATCCGCGAGAAACGGGGGCTCGCCTATGCCGTGCGCTCCTACATCGTCTCCTATCGCGACACGGGGATGCTGAACATCTACGTCGGGACCTCGAAGGACAAGACGCAGGAGGTCATCGACATCATCCTGGCCGAGATGCGGCGCATGAAAACCGAGCGGTTCACGGACAAGGAGCTGCAGTCGGCCAAGGAACTGATCAAGGGCAACCTGCTGCTGAGCATGGAGAGCACCGACAACCGGATGCAGAAGCTCGCGACCAACGAGATCTACTTCGGGCGCAACGTGCCGCCCGAGGAGATCGTCGGCAGGATCGAGGCCGTGACCGCCGAGGACATCCTGTCCCTTTCCGCGCAGATGTTCACACGTCCCCAGCTGTCCATGGTCTGCCTGGGCGACATGACCGAAGCCGAAATGCCCCAGGGCACGATCGCGCTTTAAGAGCCGCAAGCATCAAGCCACAAGCCGCAAGGCAAGAAAATCCCCCTCATTCCCCCTTTTGCAAAGGGGGATTTGGACCGGAAAGACCGGACAGACGGGACGGACCGGATAGACGAAACCCATGGAACCGATACGCGTTGCCATCACGCGGCTCAATGGATCGGAGGATCTCCCGCTTCCGGGCTACATGACGGATCACGCGGCGGGGATGGACCTCGTTGCGGCCGTGGAACGCGAACTGGTCCTTTCCCCGGGGCAACGCGCCCTCGTGCCCACGGGCATCGCCATCGCCCTGCCCGAGGGCTTCGAGGCGCAGATCCGGCCGCGCAGCGGCCTGGCCCTCAAGAGCGGGATCACCCTCGTGAACACGCCCGGCACCATCGACGCCGACTACCGCGGCGAGATCCGCATCATCCTGATCAACCACGGCGACGAAGCCTTCGTCGTCAGGCGGGGCGACCGGATCGCCCAGATGATCGTGGCGCCGGTCTGTCGGGTCCGGTGGGACGTGCAGGCGGCCCTGCCTTCGACGGACCGGGGAAGCGGCGGCTTCGGGCACACCGGGTAAGGCTTGACAGCCTTGGTTTTCCCGGATTTGTGTTGGACATTGAATTGAAAATAGTCTAATAAACGGAAAATACACGAAGTTAGGAAGTTAAGAAGATAGGAAGCTGGGAAGCGCAGAAGGTAGGAAGCTCGGAAGTTGAGAAGGTAAGAGGGTAAGAAGGTAAGAACGCTGGACAGGCCGAGCTGATGCGTATGCCGGGACGTCCAACGAAACAAACGAAATAAACGAAAAGAACGAAACAGACGAGAGTGAAAACCTTCAAAATCAAAAAGACCATCGCGGAGATCAACGAGAAGATCCGGCAGGGCAAGGCCGTCGTCGTGACGGCCGAGGAGATGATCGGCATCGTCGAACGCCACGGGGAGGTGGACGCGGCGCGGAGGGTCGACGTGGTGACCACGGGGACCTTCGGGCCCATGTGTTCCTCGGGGGCCTTCCTGAATTTCGGCCACACCTCGCCCCGGATCAAGGCCCACAAGGTCTGGCTCAATGACGTGGCGGCCTACGGCGGGGTCGCGGCGGTGGACTGCTACATCGGGGCGACCGAGGTCGCCGAGGGCGATCCCCTCAACAGCGTGTTTCCCGGCGAGTTCAACTACGGGGGGGGCCACGTCATCGAGGACCTCGTGGCCGGCAACGTCATCCGCCTTCGCCTGGAGGGCTACGGCACGGACTGCTACCCCTCGCGCAAGCAGGAAAAGAACATCCTGCTGCACGACCTGCCGGACGCGATGCTCTTCAACCCGCGCAACTGCTACCAGAACTACAACTGCGCCGTGAACATGTCCGACAAGACGATCTACACCTACATGGGGGTCCTGCGCCCTCGGATGGCCAATGCCAACTTCTCCACCGCGGGGCAGCTCAGCCCGCTGTTCAACGACCCCTACTACCGGACGATCGGCATCGGCACCCGCATCTTTCTCGGCGGGGCCCAGGGCTACGTGGCCTGGCACGGCACCCAGCACCATCCCGGCACGCCCCGGGGGCCCAACGGTGTCCCGACAGGCGGGGCGGGGACGCTTGCCGTCATCGGCGATCTGAAGGCCATGTCCCCGGAGTGGCTCACGGGGGCCAGTTTCCTCGGGTACGGCGTCTCCCTTTACGTCGGCATCGGGATCCCCATCCCGATCCTCGACGAGGAGATGGCCCGCTTCACCGCCGTGAAGGACGCCGACATCAGGACCCAGATCTACGACTACAGCATGGACTATCCCGGCGGCGGCGACATCAAGAGCTTGGGCGAGGTGAGCTACCAGGAGCTTCGCAGCGGCCGCATCGTCCTGAACGGCAAGGAAGTGGCCACGGCCTCCATGTCGAGCTACTACCGGGCGAGGCAGATCGCGGAGACGCTCAAGACCTGGATCGAAAGGAAGGATTTCCTGTTGGGCGAGCCCCAGGCTCTCCTTCCCTCGGTGAGTCAGGAGCCGACCGGGGCGCACCGGAAACGCTGAAACCGGCGTCGGGGGATGGCGGATGAAGGTGGGGAGAGTGCTTCTGCTGTTCCTGGTCCTCATGGGATCGGTCATCCTGTTCGGGAGCCGTGGGGTCCTGGACAACCGCCGCCTCGACCAGAAGCTCTCCGATCTGCGGAAGAGCAACGAGGAACTCGCCGTGAAGAACGACGCCCTCAAGAAGGAGATCCTCCTGCTCCGAAACGACATGCGCTACATCGAGAAGGTGGCCCGCGACGAGCTCGGCATGGTGAAGGCCAACGACCGCGTGTACCGGCGCGTCGAGTGAAGCCGATCAAATAACTTCTTCCCCCATCCGGGTGTCAAAAAGCCTGACATGGCTCCGGAAACGCCCTCCCGGAGCCTTTTTCACGGCAACCGCCCCTTTCGGGGCCCCGTCCCCTGCAAATTTCATTTAACCCCCGCTCCGTCCCTGCCGATTAGTAACGTTGGGAGTTTGCCTCGCTGCAATGCCTGCCGGCCCGACATCCTGCGGGAAGCCAGGCTGAAAGGGCCTCTAATTCAAGGCCTTCGGGGGTTGCGGCCGGGACAGTCCCTCCCCGGCCCGGTTCCCGGACCGCCCGTGGCACAGTGCTTGCTTAACGTATTGCCCGTAGTGGTGTGAAGGGAATCGGCCTTAATCAACTCAGCCTGTCCCGGTTTCCCGGCCGGGCGAGACCGAAGAACACAGAGGACTCCATGCTCAAACTCAACGGCCTGTTTGCAAGCAAGAAACAGATTGCGGGGCTCGATATCGGATCCAGTTCCGTCAAGATCGCCGAAATCGCCGAAGGGTCCGACGGCTACGTGCTGCAGAATTTCGCCAGCGTCC
>CAZPCN010000065.1:0-9486 GCA_964585095.1 uncultured Syntrophaceae bacterium
GAGCTCTCTGACCTCGCCCGGGTGGCGCTCTTCGATGGGGATGCCGCTCCCGTCGACAATCGAGCGGTCGATGGTGGAAAGCGGGGCCGCCACGTAGAAGGGGATGGCGTGCTCCTTCGCCAGGATCGCCAGCGAGTAGGTGCCGATCTTGTTGGCCGTGTCGCCGTTGGCCGCGATGCGGTCGGCCCCGACGATGACGAGGTTGACCCTGCCCTGGGCCATGAGGAAGCCCGCCATGTTGTCCGTGATGAGGGTGGCCGGGATGCGGTCCTCCAGGAGTTCCCAGCAGGTGAGCCTGGCCCCCTGGAGCACGGGGCGCGTCTCGTCGACGAAGACGTGGAGCTTCCGGCCGTCCTCGCGGGCCGCCCGGATGACGCCCAGGGCGGTGCCGTAGCCGGCCGTGGCCAGGGCGCCGGCGTTGCAGTGGGTGAGGACGTTGTCGCCGTCTCGGATGAAGGCCTTGCCGTTCAACCCGATGCGGCGGTTGATCTCGATGTCCTCCTCGCCGATGGCGATGGCCTCCTCGACGAGGGCCTTCTTCACCGCCGCGATGCCCGACGGCAGGGTTTCGCCGAAGCGGCGTTGCATCCGCTCGATGGCCCAGAAGAGGTTGCGCGCCGTGGGGCGGGCCTTCGCGAAGGCCTCGCAAAGCCTCGAGAAGGACTTTCTGAAATCCGGGACGGATGCCCCCGGGAGCTGCAGGGCGCCCAGGGCGATGCCCATGGCCGCCGCCACCCCGATGGCCGGGGCGCCGCGCACGGTGAGGTCCTTGATGGCCTCGACCACGTCGCGCCAGTCCGTGAGGGTCAGGTAGTGCACCTTCCCCGGCAGGGCCTTCTGGTCGATGAGGACGACGGCGTCGTCGGCCCAGAGAATGGTTCGAATCATGACCCCGAAAGCATCTTCTTGAGCAGGTCGTTGACGAGCTGCGGGTTGGCCTTGCCCCTTGTGAGCTTCATGACCTGGCCCACGAAGAAGGCAAAGAGCTTGTCCTTTCCGGCCCGGTACTCGGCCAGCTGCGTCGGGTTCTTCGCCATGGCCTCCTCGACGGCCTTCACGACGGCCCCCTCGTCGGTGATCTGGGTGAGGCCCTTTTCCTTCACGATGTCGGCGGGCTTCTTCGAGGACTTGACCATCTCCTCGAAGACCTCCTTGGCGATCTTGCCGCTGATCGTCCCGTCCTCGATGAGGTTGATCATCTCCGCCACGTGGGCCGGCGTCACGGGGCTGTCCTTGATCTCTCGCTTCTGCTCGTTGAGGTAGCGCAGCAGATCCCCCATCACCCAGTTGCTGACGATCTTGGGCTTGCCGCAGAGCTTTACGGCCTCCTCGTAGAAGTCGGCCAGGGCCCTCGTCGTGGTCAGGACGCTCGCGTCGTAGACGGGGATGCCGTACTGCTCGACGAAGCGGTCCTGCTTCTCGAGCTGCAGCTCGGGGAGCGCGCGGCGGACCTCCTCGATCCACTCCTGCGAGATGAGGATGGGAACGAGGTCCGGGTCGGGGAAGTATCGGTAGTCGTGGGCCTCTTCCTTGCTGCGCATGGAGTGGGTCTGCCCCTGGGCGTCGTCCCAGAGGCGCGTCTCCTGGACGACCTCGCCGCCGCTCTCCAGGATGTACTGCTGGCGCTTGATCTCGTACTCGAGGGCCCGCTGGACGTTGCGGAAGGAGTTCATGTTCTTGAGCTCCGTGCGGGTGCCGAAGGCCTCCTGTCCCCTGGGGCGGATGGAGACGTTGGCGTCGCAGCGGAAGGAGCCCTCCTCCATGTTGCCGTCGCAGATCTCGAGGTAGACGAGGATATCGCGCAGCCGGCGCAGGTACTCGCCGGCCTCCTCGGGGCTGCGCATGTCGGGCTCGCTCACGATCTCGATGAGGGGCACGCCCGTGCGGTTGAAGTCCACGTAGCTCCAGGGGTTGCGCTCGTCGTGGACGAGTTTGCCGGCGTCCTCCTCCATGTGGATGCGGGTGATGCCGATCCGCTTCTTCTGGCCGTTGAGCAGAAGGTCGATGTGGCCGTGCTCGGCCAGCGGGTGGGCGTACTGCGAGATCTGGTAGCCCTTGGGCAGATCGGGGTAGAAGTAGTTCTTCCGGGCGAAGTTCTCGTAGGCGTTGATGCTGCATCCGGTGGCAAGACCCATCCTGATTGTGAACTCCACGACCTTGCGGTTCAGCACGGGGAGCACGCCCGGCATCCCGAGGCAGATCTGGCAGGTGTGCTGGTTGGGTTCGGCCCCGAACTTCGTGGAGCATCCGCAGAATATCTTCGAGTCGGTCAGAAGCTGGGCGTGGACCTCCAGCCCGATGACGGTTTCGTAAGCCATTAGAGCGTCGGCCTCCTTCGTTCGATTCCTGAATGTCTCTCGTAGGCATGGGCGACCTGGAGGAGCTTGCCCTCCTGGAAGTGGCCCGCCTGGAACTGGACCCCGATGGGCAGGCCCGCCTGCGTGTACCCGCAGGGCACCGAGATGCCCGGGATGCCCGCGAGGTTCGTTGAGATGGTGAAGATGTCCGAGAGATACATCTGCAGGGGGTCGTCCATCTTCTCGCCGATCCTGAAGGCGGGCGTGGGGGTCGTGGGGGTGAGGATGACGTCGCAGGTCTTGAAGGCCTCCTGGAAGTCGCGCTTGATCAGGGTTCGCACCTGGGAGGCCTTCTTGTAGTAGGCGTCGTAGTAGCCCGAGGACAGGGCGTAGGTGCCGATCATGATGCGGCGCTTCACCTCGGCGCCGAAGCCCTGCGAACGGGTCTTCTTGTACATCTCCATCAGGTCGCGCCCGTCGGCGGAGCGGTAGCCGTACTTCACGCCGTCGTAGCGGGCGAGGTTGGAGCTCGCCTCGGCCGGCGCGATGATGTAGTAGACCGCGAGGCAGTACTCCGTGTGGGGAAGCGAGATGGGGACGCTCTTCGCACCCAGGCCCTCGATCACCGCGATGGCCCGTTTCACGGCGGCATCCACCTCGGGGTCGATGCCCTCGATGAAGTACTCCTTCGGGATCCCCACGGTGAAGCCCTTGATGTCCTTACCGATGAAGGACCGGTAGTCGGGCACGTCCATGGGCACCGACGTGGACTCCATGGGGTCGTAGCCGGCGATGGCGTTGAGCATGATGGCCGCGTCCTCCACGTCCTTCGTGAAGGGGCCGATCTGGTCGAGCGACGAGGCGAAGGCCACGAGGCCGTAGCGCGAAACGCGCCCGTAGGTGGGCTTGAGGCCCACGATACCGCACAGAGCCGCCGGCTGGCGGATGGAGCCTCCCGTGTCGGAACCCGTCGCGGCGATGCACTCGTCGGCGGCCAGGGCCGCGGCGGAGCCGCCGCTGGAGCCGCCGGGGATGCGCTCCAGGTCCCAGGGGTTGCGCGTGGGGCCGAACCAGGAGTTCTCCGTGGAGGAGCCCATGGCGAACTCGTCCATGTTGGTCTTGCCCACGAAGACGGCGCCTTCCTCGCGCAGCTTCCTCACCACCGTGCCGTCGTAGGGCGGCACGAAGTTGTGCAGGATGCGCGAGCCGCAGGTCGTGCGGACCCCTTTCGTGCAGTGGATGTCCTTGAGGGCGATGGGGATGCCCGTGAGCGGCCTGAGGTTGCCCTTGCGGATCTCCTCGTCGGCCTTTTTCGCCTCCTCGAAGGCGGTTTCCTTCATGACCGTCGTGAACGAGCGAACCCGTTCCTCGACGGCGTCGATGCGCCTGAAGACGTCCGTGACGATCTCCGTCGACGTCACTTCCTTTTTCCTCAGCTTCTCCTGCAACTCATGTATGGTCAGTTCATTTAATGCCATTACAGACTCTCTTTCTATTTTCTTCCCGATACCCGAGACCCTAGACCCGATACCCTTTATTCAATGACCTTCGGCACCCGGAAGCAGTTGCCGCTTTCCGAGGGGGCGTTGGCCAGCGAGAGCTCGTGGGGCAGCGACTCCCGGACCGTGTCCTCCCGGAAGGCGTTCTGGATGGCGATGGCGTGCGTTTCGGGCTCCACGCCCGCCGTGTCGACCTCGTTGAGTTTTTCCATGTAGAGAAGGATGTCGTTGAGCTGGGTGGTGAACTTTCCCTTTTCCTCCTCGCTGAACTCGAGCCGCGCCAGGTGCGCCACGTATTCGACCTGTTCCTTCGTGATCTTCACGTCTTCAATCCTCCAAGTGACGATACCGCTTCATTGCGAAGCGGTATCCGGTTACTCTGCTTCAATATTTCCGAACCCTGTACCCGATACCCTAACCCCGATACCCGCCGCGCAGCGGCATCACTGGAAGCATTTCCAGTACGGCTTGATCTGGCCTATCACCGACTCGATCGTCCGGTTGATCGACGCGTCGGCCTCGCTCTCGTGGCGACGCAGGTCCGTCTCGGTCACCCGCGTGGCGCCGCTCATCTCGTCGAGGACGACCTTGATGCCCTCCGTGAGCCCGCCGAGGTGGTAGCCGCCCTCGAGGACGGCGGCGAATCGGCCGCCGCAGCACGTATCGGCGATGTCCATGAGCACCCGGGTGAGCATCCCGAAACCGGACGGCGTGACTTTCATGCCGCCCAGGGGGTCCCGGAAGTAGATGTCGAACCCCGCCGAGAGCAGAACCATCTCGGGCATGTACTCGTACGCCAGGGGCTGGAGAACCCGCCGGAAGACCCGCAGGTACTCCGCATTGCCGGGCCCGGTCTTCAGGGGGACGTTGACCGTGTAGCCCTGCCCGTCGCCGCGTCCGATCTCCTGAAGGCTCCCCGTCCCGGGGTAGTACGGGTACTGGTGGGTCGAAAAATACAGGACCCGGGGGTCTTCGTAGAACGAGTGCTGGGTCCCGTTACCGTGGTGCAGGTCCCAGTCCACGATGAGGATCCGCTTCATCCCGTGGACCTTGATCGCATGCATGGCCCCGATGGCGACGTTGTTGAAGATGCAGAACCCCGCCGCGCGGCTTGCCTCGGCATGGTGGCCCGGCGGCCTCACGAAGGCAAAGGCGTTGCGCAGGTCGCCCTTGATGATGCCGTCCACACAGTTGAGGAAGCCGCCCACGGCCAGCTTGGCCACCTCGTAGGACTCGGCGGAGGCCTCCGTGTCGGGGTCGAGGTAGGTGTGATCCTTCCCCGCCGACTGGGCGATCATCTTCACGTACGAGTGCTTGTGGATCGTCTCGATCTCTTCGTCCAGGGCTACGCGCGGTTTCACCTCCGTGAATTTCCCTGCCATCTCGGGGCCTTCGAGCATCCTGTAGATCGATTCGAGACGCTTCGGGCTTTCGGGGTGGTAATGGCCGGTTTCATGACGGAGGTACCGGTAATCCTTTACGATTCCAGTGGCCGATGCCATAGGCGCCCCCTCGGCGTTGAGATCAGGAGGAAACCTCTACCACACAATACCTTAAAAATCAAAAGGATTCCCTTGCGCGGGCGGCCAAAAGCCTTGACAATGGGGGTGACAAAAGCTATTTAAACCGAATTCCGCAACTCGCGAGGTGTCTGCCGTGTTCGGTATCGGCATGCAGGAACTGATCATCATCCTGATCGTGGCGCTCATCTTCATCGGGCCCAAGAAGCTTCCCGACCTGGCCAAGGCGCTCGGCAAGGGGGTGGCCCAGTTCAAGGGGGCCATGGACGACGTGAAGGGCACTTTCGACGAGGGCATCAAGAAGGAAGTGAACCAGGTGAAGGATTCCCTCCTCGAGGACAAGAAGGAGGAGAAGGCGCCGTCGCCGCCCGCGGATCCCTACGCGGCCGCGGAAGAGAAAAAGGACAAGCCGGCAAACCCGGCCTGAGAGGCGGGATCGCCGCCGGCACCGTGACTCTGGAATCCGACAGGGCTCCGGAGTCGATTTGTGTTGGGACCTTCTTTGCCAGGACCAGACAGACCAGAATGACCGAACCCAACGAAGACAAGATGCCCCTGACCTCCCACCTGGAGGAGCTGCGCAAGAGGCTCGTCCGGAGCCTCGCTGCCGTGGGCATCGCCTTCCTGGCCTGTTTCTTCTTCAAGGAAGACCTCTTCCGGATCGTCGCGCAGCCGCTCGTGAGCGTGATGCCGGCCGGCAGCCACCTGGTCTACACGGGACTGCCCGAGGCCTTCTTCACCTACATCAAGGTGTCCTTCTACGCGGGGCTCTTCCTCGCGAGCCCCTTTGTCCTGTACCAGGTATGGAAATTCATCTCGCCGGGGCTCTACCCCGGGGAGCGAAAATTCGTGTTCCCCTTCGTGACGGTCTCGACGCTGCTCTTCGTCGGCGGGGTCTCCTTCGGCTATTTTCTCGTCCTGCCCTCGGCGTACAAATTCTTCCTGGAATTCACGACAGACTTCCTCAAGCCCATGCTCTCCATGCGGGAGTACCTCACGCTGACGCTCAAACTGCTGCTCGCCTTCGGGATCATCTTCGAAATCCCCGTGTTCCTATTCTTCATGACGAAGATCGGCCTCGTGACGCCGCGCAAGCTGGCTCGGATGCGCCGCTACGCGATCGTGGTGTGCTTCATCGTGGCGGCCTTCATCACCCCCACGCCGGACGCCTTCACGCAGATCATGATGGCCGTGCCCATGATCATCCTCTACGAGGTCGGCATCGTCGTCTCCAAGCTCGCCGTCCGGCGAAAAGACGCCGAGGACCGTGAAACATCCTGATGGCACCGGGTAGCCGTTCCTCCATCAAGAGAGCCGTCGTCAAGAAGGCACGCAGGAGCCGGGTCTTCCGCTGGATCTTCACGTCCATGATCGCCGTGGGGATCGTCGCGGGCGTGGGCGCGGCGGGCTTTCTGGCCTGGCTGATCCACGAGTCCCCGAGCGTCGACACCCTGAAGGACTACCGGCCGAGCACCACGACCCGGATCTACTCGGACCGGAACGAGCTCATCGACTCCTTCTACGCCGAGGACCGCCGGGTCGTCGCCATCTCCGAGATCCCCGACGTGGTCATCAAGGCCTTCGTGGCCGGCGAGGATGCGCGCTTCTTCCAGCACGAGGGCCTCGACCTGATCGGCATCTTCCGGGCTTTCGTCAAGAACATGATCGCAGGGGAAATCGTCCAGGGCGGCAGCACCATCACCCAGCAGGTCGCCCGGTCGCTATACCTCTCGCCCGAGCGGACCTTCACGCGCAAGATCCGGGAGGCGATCCTCGCGTACAAGATCGACCGTTACCTCAAGAAGCAGGAGATCCTCGAGCTCTACCTCAACCACATCTACCTCGGCCACGGGGCCTACGGGATCGAGGCGGCCGCGCAGAGCTACTTCGGGAAATCGGCGCGCAGCCTCACCCTTCCGGAGGCGGCCATGCTGGCCGGCCTCCCGAAGGCGCCCAGCCGGTTTTCGCCCTACGTGAACATGGAGCGGGCCCGCCAGCGGCAGGCCTACGTCCTGACCCGGATGCAGGAAGACGGCTACATCACGCAGGACGCGAAGGACAAGGCGATCAGGGAGCCCGTCAAGCTCATCTCGTCGAAGCCGCGCGAGAAGATCGCCCCCTACTTCACGGAAAACGTGCGCCGCTACATCCTCGAGAAGTACGGGTCCGACGCCCTCTACCGCGAGGGGCTCGAGGTCTACACGACGATCAGCGCGGAGATGCAGAAGGCGGCCAACGAGGCCGTGGAGCGGGGTCTCAAGGAGATGGAGACGCGGGAGAAGTTCACGCCGGGCGAGCTGCAGGGGGCGCTTCTGTGCATGGACGCGCGGACGGGCGAAGTCAAGGCCATGGTCGGGGGCCGGGACTACAAGAAGAGCGAGTTCAACCGGGCCACCCAGGCCCGGCGCCGCCCCGGTTCGTCGTTCAAGCCCTTCGTCTACACGGCCGCCTTCGACAAGGGGATGACGCCGGCGACGGTCATCCTCGATTCGCCCATCATCTTCAACGATTCCACCCGCGGCGAGTGGAAGCCGCAGAACTTCGAGCACAAGTTCTTCGGGCCCACGACACTGCGGACGGCCCTGACCTTCTCGCGAAACGTGGTGACCGTGAAGCTGCTCCAGGAACTCGGCCTGGCCTACGTCATCGACTACGCGCACAACATGGGGATCAACTCGCCGCTCACGAGGGACCTCTCGCTCGCCCTGGGCACCTCGACGGTGACGCTCCAGGAAATGGTCCGGGGCTACGGCGTGCTCGCCAACGGCGGCAGGCGGGTGGAGCCCTACTTCATCCGCAAGATCGTCGACCGCAACGGCCACGTCCTCGAGGAGCAGGCGCCGCAGGTGGAGCAGGCGATCGACCCCCGCGTGGCGTTCCTGACGACGTCGGTGCTGCAGAACGTGGTCCAGGAGGGGACGGGCGAGCGGGTCAAGGCGATCGGCCGGCCCGTGGCCGGCAAGACGGGGACGACGGACGACTACTTCGACGCCTGGTTCATCGGCTACACCCCGTCGCTCGTGGCCGGCGTGTGGGTGGGCTTCGACGCGGAAAAGACGATGGGCCGCTCGGGAGTGGGCGGCCGCGCGGCGGCGCCCGTGTGGCTCTACTTCATGGAGCAGGCCCTCAAGGGGATGCCCGTGGAGGTCTTTGCGGCCCCCGAGGGCGTCGTCTTCGCCCGCATCGACCCGAAGACGGGCCTGCTGGCCAGCCCGTGGACGAAGGACCCCGTCTTCGAGAGCTTCCTCGAGGGGACGGCGCCCAAGGAGTACGCGCCCCCTTCGAGCGACGAGCCCGCAAGCGAGCCGGTCAGGCCCTAGCCGGTCAGGGGCCAGGGTTCAGGGTACAGGGGAAGAAACAAAAAAGGCTTGACAAAGGTCCGGTTTTATTGCATAAGGGGCCTCGTTTTCAGCGTCTGGAGAGGATTTCATGATCCGTCAGATTATTACGAGCATCGTGGTCGTCGTTGTCGTCGTCATCGTACAGGCGGGGACCGCAGCTCGCACTCTCTGATGGAAACATAGAGCAAAACGAGCCGCGGCCCCCGAAAGACCGCGGCTTTTTCGTACCGAAAAGCCGCAACGGAACCCGTTAGCGGCTTTTTTCGTGGCATGATTCATTATTCTTCATGATCGGAGGAGGTAGTCCCGTGAAAATGAAAGGAACCCAGATCTTGCTCGAGTGCCTGAAGGCGGAAGGCGTGGACGTCATGTTCGGATACCCCGGCGGGTCCGTCATCGACATCTACGACGAGCTGCACCGCAACCCCGCCGTCAAGCACATCCTGGTCCGCCACGAGCAGGCGGCCGTGCACGCCGCCGACGGCTACGCCCGCGCGACGGGGAAGGTCGGCGTGGCCCTGGCCACCTCGGGCCCGGGGGCGACGAACACCGTGACCGGCATCGCCACGGCGAACATGGATTCCATTCCCATCGTCGTCTTCACGGGGCAGGTCCCCACACACCTCATCGGCAACGACGCATTCCAGGAGTGCGACATCACGGGCATCACCCGGCCCTGCACCAAGCACAACTACCTCGTCCGCAACCCCGACGAACTGGCCAGCACGATCCGCGAGGCGTTCCACATCGCGCGCACGGGCCGGCCCGGGCCGGTGCTCGTCGACCTGCCGAAGAACGTCATCGCCGCCGAGGTGGACTACGACCCGGC
>CAZPCN010000066.1:0-2064 GCA_964585095.1 uncultured Syntrophaceae bacterium
CCCCGGTCGGCGCGGTGGTTGCCGGTGATGAGGTTGAAGACGGTCGTCTTGCCCGCCCCGTTGGGGCCGATCAGGCCCACGACGGCCCCCTCGCCCACGTCGAAGGAGACCTCGTTGACGGCCATGAGGCCGCCGAAGGACTTCGTGAGGCCCGTGAGGCTCAGCATCGTCATGGCCTGCCTCCCGCCCTGCCAGTCCCCGACAGCGGGTACGAGCGCGGCCTCTGGGGCAGGATGCCCTCGGTGCGGACGATCATCATGACGACCATGGCGGCCCCGAAGATGAGCATGCGCGCATCGGCGAAGTCCCGGAACGCCTCGGGCAGGCCCACGAAGAGCACCGCCCCGAGCAGCACGCCGGGGATGCTTCCCGAGCCGCCCAGGATCACGATGGCGAACATGACGACGGACTCCCAGAAGCTGAAGGACTCGGGCGCGATGATGGTCATCTTGGCGGCGAAGATGTCGCCCGCCATTCCCGCCCAGGCGGCGCCCAGGACGAAGACGGCGAGCTTGTACTGTGACGTGTCGATCCCGCTTCCCTCGGCGGCGGTCTCGTCCTCGCGCAGGTAGTTGACGGCCCGGCCGAAGCGGGAGTTCTCCAGGCGGTGGAAGAGGAAGATCGTGACCGCCAGGAAGGCCCCGATGAGGTAGTAGAATTCGTGGGGCTTGCGGATCGCATAGCCGAAGACGGTGGGCCGCGAGATGCCGAAGATGCCGTTGGGCCCGCCGGTGATGCCGAAGAGATCGTTGGTGAGGGCGATGCGCAGGATCTCGCCCACGCCGATCGTGACGATGCACAGGTAGTCGCCGCGCAGGTGGATGATGGGCCGGGCGATGACGGCCGCAAAGAGCCCCGCCGTCAGCGCGCAGGCGGGCAGGAGCCACAGCACGGGGATTGCGAACTGCGTGTTGAGGATGGCCGCCGTGTAGGCCCCCACGGCGAAGAAGGCCGCGTGCCCCAGGTTGAAGAGGCCCGCGTGGCCCACGATGAGGTTGAGCGACAGGCCCAGGATGGCGTAGAGGCCCACGTTGTTGAGCACGTCCACCCAGTAGGGATTCAGGAACACGGGCGCGACCGCCAGCACGGCGAAAATGCCCCCGTAAATATACATGCTCCTGTTTTTCATTTTCTTGTCCTGGACCCTGAACCCTGTCCCCTGTTTTAGATTTTGTCCGCCACCCTCTCGCCGAGAAGCCCCGTGGGCCGCACGATGAGGATGAGGATGAGCACGAAGAACGCGATGGCGTCCTTCCAGGCAATGGAGATGTAGGCCGACCCCATGGCCTCGATGACCCCGAGGATGAGTCCGCCCAGCATGGCGCCGGGGATGTTGCCGATCCCGCCGAGGATGGCCGCCGTGAAGGCCTTCATGCCGTAGGTCCATCCCATGGTGAAGTTGATCTGCCCGTACTGCAGGCCCACCAGGAGGCCCGCGGCCCCCCCCAGGGCCGGCCCGATGAGGAAGACGAGCAGGATCACCCGATTGACGTCGATGCCCATGAGCCGCGCCGCGTCCTGGTCGATGGCGGCGGCGCGGATGGCCGTGCCGATGCGGGTCTTCTGGATGAAGGCGTAGAGCCCTGCCATGAGGGCAAGCGACGCGAAGAGCACGAGGATCCGAACGGCGGGCACGTAGATCCCGAAGAGGTCGACCGAGGTCTCGGGGACGAGGTCCTCGGGGTAGACCTGGAAGCGGGCGCCGTAGAGGAGCATGACGGCGTTCTGCAGGAAGATGGAGGCCCCGAGGGCCGAGACCACGGCGGAGAGGCGCGGCGATTCGCGCAGGGGCCGGTAGGCCGTCCGCTCCAGGACGGCCCCCAGGATGGCCACGAGGCCTATCACCATGAGGGCGAGCAAGACGAGGCCCAGGAAGGGGCCGATCGTCTCGTGCAGGGCGAAGGAGGCCAGCAGCGTCATCCCCAGGTAGGCGCCGATGGTGAAGAGGTCCCCGTGGGCAAAGTTGATGAGCTTCAGGACCCCGTAGACCATGGTGTAGCCCAGGGCGATGAGGGCGTAGATGCTCCCCACCGCGAGGCCGTTGGTCAGCTGCTGAAAGAATTC
>CAZPCN010000066.1:2164-9445 GCA_964585095.1 uncultured Syntrophaceae bacterium
ACCGGTAGACGTCGCCCACCCGGTCGCCCTTGGCGTTGAAGGAGATGGTGCCCGTCAGGGCGTCCTTGTCCTTGAACTGGGTGTTCAGGTAGCCGGCGAGCTTGTCGGCGTCGGTCGTCTTGGCCTGGGCGATGGCCGCCGTGACCACGCGGAACCCGTCGCCGGCCAGGATGGAGTAGGGCGACGAGGGTTCGCTGCCGTACTTCTTCTTGAAGGCGGCCAGGAAGTCCTTTGCCGACTTCGAGGGCAGGTACTTGGGCAGGGGCGGCATCACGAACGAGAACCCCGTAACGGCGTCCCGGCCGGCCAGCTTCACCAGGTCGGTGTTGTACGTCGCATCGCCGCCCATGAAGGGCACCTTCCAGTTCATCTGCTTGGCCTGCTTGAGCAGCAGCCCCGCCTCGCTGTAGTAGCCCGTGAAGAAAACGAGGTCCGGGTTTGCGCCTTTCATCTTGGTGAGCACCGCCGTGTAGTCGCTCTGCTTCGGGGTGAGGGCGTCGAAGAAGACGACCTTGATGCCCTTCTTTTCGAGGGGCGCCTTCACCTCGTCGGCAAGCCCCTTCGCGTAGGTGCTGTTGTCGTGGAGGATCGCCACCTTCTTGGCCTTGGTCTTCACGATGGCGTCCACGGCCACCTTTCCCTGCTCGTCGTCGCGGGGGCAGGTCCGGAAGAAGTACTTGAGGTTCTTCTCGGAGAGCCGGATGGCCGTCGAGCCGTTGGCGACCTGGATGATCCTGGCCTCGTTGAAGATGTTCTGGCTGGCCTCGGTGACGGAGGAGCCGTAGGTGCCGATGACGGCCACCACGCCCTTCGTCGTGAGCCGCTGGGCCGCCAGGGCCGCCGTGCGGGCGTCGCTGCCGTCGTCGTCGACAATCAACTCGACCTTCTTGCCGAGAAGGCCGCCCTTGGCGTTGAGGTCGGCGGCGAGCAGCTCGAGGACCTGCTTCATCTCCGCGCCTTCGCTGGCAAACGAGCCCGTCAGCGGGGCCATCAAGCCGATCTTGACCGTGTCCTGGGCCTGGGCCATGCCGGCGAGGAAACAAAAGGCCATCAGGCAAAACAGAATCTTTTTCATGCTATCCCCTCCTTCTGGAATACTCGATGATGAACCGGATGTTGAGGCGCCGTGTGACGCGGGATGCCCGCCCCCTCCCAAGCCGTCGAGACTCGCGGTAAATAGCAGAGATTCCGGGGCCTGTCAATCGGATGGCCGCTTCTTGTGCTGCGGGCAGATGGCAGACGAACCGGGTATGAAGTCACGGCAGACCCGGGGGCGCGTGACGTAGATCGTGCAGGCGAAGGACCCTTCCCGAAAGTCCAGGAACGGGCAGTCGTGGATGGTCATTCCCGTCGTGACGGACAGGAAGTGATCGCCCACCCAGAGCGCGTCACGGTATACCCGCAGGATGTCTTCCCGGCCCTCCCGATTCCATCGCGCGAGGTCCTCGGCATCGGCGTCGGCGATCATGTCGGCCATGCAGCAGGTCCCGCAGCGCAGGCAGGGGGTGCGAGGGATGTCGGTCACGAGAGCCTCCGGGCTTGACGGGGGAGCAGGGATCTTGGTAAGGCGTGAAGGCGTAGATTCTTTAACCCCTATACACCCGTGCCTGCCCCGATGAAAGGAAAAAGGTAGACGCCGCCGTGCCCACCCTTCGCGACACCCGCCAGTACCATCTGCACCACCCCGTCGACCTGATGACGGAATTCACCGTCTGCGAATCCCTCGGCGGCCCCCTGTCGCCGACGCTGCGCGCGCTGGGCCTGGCGAGGACCTATGGGGCCATCCTGGGCGACCGCCTCGCGGAGATGGGGCTTCTGCGGGAGGGAGCGAGGATCTGCGAGATAGGCGGCGGATACGGGAGCCTCATGCGGGGGCTGCTGGAAGCCCACGGGGAGAAGGTGGAGCGGGTCGTCATGGTGGATCTCTCCCGGGCCCTCATCGGCATCCAGCGGAAGGCGCTGGAGCCCTGGGAGGACCGGGTGAGTTTCATCCTGGGCGATGCCCTCGAAGTGCTGCCGGCGCTCTCCGGGGCGGACCTGTTCATCGTCAACGAGATGATCGGCGATCTGCCGGTCTGGACGGGGCTCGACCCGAAGAGCCTGCCCCCGGAGGCCCTGGCCCTCATCGGCCGCTACCGGCTCGCCGTCCCGGAATCCGGTCCGTTTCATTTCAACATCGGGGCGATCCGGCTCGTCGAAGCGATCTGCCGGAAAGGGGTACCCGCGTTCCTGTCGGAGCACTCGAGCGACCCCATCATCCCCCGGGAGATGCCCTTTCTCGTGAAGGGCCTCGCCGCGGACGGCTGGCCGCGGGAGATACGCCTTACGGCCCACTCGGAGTTCACCATCCGGTTTTCGCACCTCGAGCAGGTCGCCCGCCTGCTCGGCAGGCATGTCGAGGCGGGCAGCCTGCTGGAGTTCATCGGGTATTCCAACGTGGAGAAGGCCCGCTTCATCTTCAATGCCCGGGCGTGCGCGACGGATGAGCAGGCGCTCACGTTCGAGTTTCTCGATCATGTGAGGGAATACCGCTGGCTGATCGTACGCTAGGCGGATGCCGGGGGCGCGGGGTCTTGTTCAGACCTTGATGCCGTACTTCTCGATGCGGTAGATCATGGTGGGACGCGACATGCCCAGGAGCTTTGCCGCTCGGCCCCGGTGCCCCCCGGCGCGCTCCAGGGCCTGGATGATCAGGTCCCGGGTCAGCTCGTCGAGATTCAATCCGGCCGACGGGAGCCTGATCTTGCTTCCCGCCATGGAGATGCCTTCGGACGTTTTTTTCATGAAGTCCAGGTGGCCGGGCTCGATTTCGCGCCCGTCTTCCATCAGGATCACCCTCTCGACGACGTTTCTCATTTCCCGGACGTTCCCGGTCCAGGGGTGATCCAGCAGGAGCTTCCTGGCTTCCTCGGAGACCCCGCGAAACTGCTTGCGGAATTTCTCGTTGAACTTGTTCATGAAGAAAAGGGCAAGGGGCAAAATGTCCGCCTGGCGGTCCCGGAGCGGCGGGATCGTGATGCGGGCCACATTGAGCCGGTAGAAGAGGTCCTCGCGGAAGGTGTTTTCCCGGATCCCGTCCTCGAGACTCTTGTTCGTGGCGGCGATGATCCGGACGTCGACGTGCTTCTTTGCGGACCCGCCCACGGGGTAGAAGGCTTTTTCCTCGAGGAACGTCAGGAGCTTGACCTGGGTCGCGGGAAGCAGCTCGCTGATCTCGTCGAGCAGGAGGGTGCCCCCGTCAGCCGCCTCGAACTTGCCCCGTTTTCCCTCCTGCAGCCCGCCCGTGAAGGACCCCTTCTCGTAGCCGAACAGCTCGCTCTCCACGAGTTCCTTGCTGATGGCGCCGCAGTTGATGTTGATGAAGGGCTGGTTGAACCGGTCGCTGCGATGGTGGATGAACCGGGCGATCACCTCCTTGCCCGTTCCCGTTTCCCCTTCGATCAGGACCGTCGTGTCGTGGCTGCGGGCGATGGTGTCGGCCAGCCGCAGGGCGAGCTTCATGGCGTTGCTCTGGGCAACGATGTCGTCGAGGTTGTACTCCTTGACGAACTGCCGCCGGAGTTCCTCCACCTCGCGTTTGAGCTTGAGGTTCTCCAGGGCCTTGTCGATGATGACCTCGAGCTCCTCGATGTCGAGGGGCTTGACGAGGTAGTCGAAGGCCCCCATCTTCATGGAGCTGATGACGGACTTGACGTCCTCGTAGGCCGTCATCATGATCACGACGGCCTCGCCGCCGATCTCCTTCATGCGCCGGAGCGTCTCGATCCCGTTGATGCCCGGCAGGCGGATGTCGAGCAGGACGAGGTCGAGCGGCCGGCTCTTGAAAAGCCGCAGGGCCTCCTCGCCGCTGCCGGCGATAAGCGTGTCGTAGCTCTCCGACAGGATGTCGTCCAGGGAGGCCTGCAGCAGCTTGTCGTCGTCTACGATGAGGATCTTATACCGGTACATGTTTCTCCACGCCGTCGATGGGGAAGCGGATGATGAACATCGTTCCCTGCCCGATCCGGCTCCGGATTTCGATGTGGGCGCCGTGCTGCTCGAGGATCTTGTGGGCGATGGACAGCCCCAGCCCCGTGCCCTCGGGCTTGGTCGTGAAAAAGGGATCGAAGATCTTCGGCAAATCCTCCCGTGGGATCCCGCCCCCCGTGTCGCTGATGTAGACGCTCAGATAGCGGCTCAGCTCCTTCGTCTCGCCCCCGACCCGGGTTTCGACCGTTACCGTGCCGCCGTCGGGCATGGCCTGCATGGCGTTGAGCAGCATGTTGACGAAGACCTGCTGGATCTGGCGGTTGTCGAAGACGATGTCGGGGACCTCGCCGGCAAGGTTCATGACGACCTTGATCCCGTGTTTCGCGAACTGGGAGTCCATCAGGGCCACGGCGTCCTCCAGGGCGCGGTGGATGGATTCCTTCTTGAGCTGGGGCGGGGCGGGGCGGCTGAAGTCGAGCATCCCTTTCACAAGTCCCTTGATTCGCTCGACGCCGGCCAGGGAGTTTTCGATGATCCTCTGGGATTTCTCGTCGAGCTGGGCGCGTTTGGACAACAGCTGGATGTTGAAGTTGATGCTCGCCAGGGGGTTGCGGATCTCGTGGGCGACCCCCGCGGAAAGCTGTCCCAGCGAGGAGAGCCGGTCGACCCGCCGCATCCACTCATCCGTCTTCTTCGCCTCCGTGAGGTCCGTGGCGATGAGCACGGTCCCGAGCACGGTACCGTCCTGGCTCTTGAGCTGGGAGGTGCTGACGTCGAGAATGGTCCGGGCGCCGCCCTTGTGCCTGATGACGACCTCTTGGCCGTCGGTCATCCGGCCGGCAAGCGCATCGTTGATGATCTTCGCCAGCGGATCCCCGAAGACCTCCGCCGCCATCCTGCCGATCACCGACGCCTGCTTCAACCCCAGGATCGACTGCGTCATGGGGTTCACCGTGCGCACCGTCCCGTCGCAGTTTACGACGAGGATGCAGTTCGGCGAGCTCTGCACGACGTTTTCCGCGAAGTTGCGCTCGTTGACGAGCTGCTCGTAGAGGCGCGTGTTTTCGATGATGATGCTCGCCTGGTTGGCGAAGATGGAGAGGTGCTGGATGTCCTCTTCCGTGAGGACCAGGGGATACCCGCCGCGGTCCGCCTCGATGAGGCCGATGACGGACTCCCGGAGATTCAGGGGGACGGCGATGGTGGCAAAGCGGTTCTGCTTCGCGCTGACCTTCCGGTCCAGGTAGGTCACCCGGCTGTCGGTGTTGTAATCGCGGATGTAGACGGTCTGCCCCGTCTTGACCACGAGAGTCTCGATGCACTCGTGGCGCTCCAGGTTGAAGGGGCGCTGGAAGGCGATTTCCATCTCCTCGGGCGTAAAGCCGATCTCGTACTTGCACTCGAGAAGCCGCTTGTCCTTGCTGACCAGGTAGATCGCGACACGGTCGTAGCCGAAGACATGGGCTGTCTCTTCGACGATGGCGGTCAGAACGGTGTCGAGGGAAACGGGCCGGGTGAGAAGATGGCTGATCTTGTGGACGGAGGTTAGCAGCCTGTCCTTGGCGTGGAGATCGCCCTGGTATTCCATAGGTTTCCAGGACGATGCATTCTGTTCTTCGGCTTTCTTTACGGGTCTGCGGCTCATGCGTGCCTTGGGGTGGTGGGTTCCCGGCACCACGCACCGGGAATCATACGCCATTTGTCCAAATTGGCAAGGTTTTTTTCCTGCCCCCACCCTCATGGCCCCGAGACCGGGCCGGACGGAACGACTCTAGCCGGGCACCCCCTCCTGAATCATCTGGTTTCGCCGTGCGGCAGCCTTTCAATCTCTTTTCCTGTCTGTCCGAGCTTCGCAACTCTTCTTGCTGCCGTGCACTTGCTCAGGAAATCCGCAGGCATCGGGGCAACGCCTCTTCGATGCCGCTTGCCGTTCTCTCGGGCCGGAGCCCTCTGTCAGCACTCACCGAATGGGAAGCGACGCCAAGAGCCCGTTCGGAGTGTAGATGGCAACGACCTGTATCTCCTCGTCCCTTTCGATCCGGTCGAGCAGGGCATCGATTTCATCATAGATTTCGCCGATGTTTGCCACCCGCGCCGTGATGATGCCAACGGAGCCCCGCTTCTCGTACTTGATGAGCCGCTCGGGAATCCTGCGCACTCTTGCTGCGGCCCCGCCGGCGGGGACGAACACCCTGCCGGGGATTGCATCGGCAGTCATGACTTCGGCCACGCGGGCTCGGGTCTTGCCGAGGCAGGGCTGGGTCGGGTCGGCTGTCCACTGGTAGACGGTTGCGGTTCTGTTCGGCGCTTTCATGATGTCGCCTCCTCTTTCGTCAATCGGTCTGACCCACTGCAGAGCAATCGCCGTGCCCGGGCACTGCGATTTCCTAAGAGCTCGAAATTACGATATTTTTTTCGGTACGGTGCAGACGGTCGGGAAAACGGGAAGGATTTGCTTCTCAGTCCAACAACCCCCAAGGGGAATATAATATATAATTATTAACAAATACAGAACGTTACGTGAAAGAAGCAAATGCTTCCCGTCCCGGGCATATCCTTTTCCCGCTTTCTTGGAAGGCTTTGATCGCTTGTAACCGCCGAAGGCAATCAAATCATCCATCATCGAAGCACAGGCATTTTACTTTTCTAACATGTTGATTATTCCAATTATTTTCCGCGGCAAGCCGTATCGAGAAGGCCCTGCATCCTCTCGAAGCAACGATTTCATCCAGGCATCTCCCGGCGGGGAAAATATTCGTTACAAATATAATCAACATAATCAGGCAGATAAGAGTTCAATAACCCTGGCATCTCTTTTGCTAGAACCTGCTCCACTCTCTCTGTCTTTACCTCTCTCTCCAATTCTCCCGGTCCATGGCTAATGCCCTGGACCGGGAGAAACGGATCCTTGAGTTTGTTCTCACGTGATGGATCGCATTCAATTTCTTCGAGGGACGAACTTTCCGTGCCGTACCTGTCGACCTTGCCTTGTAGGGTCGCCGATAAACATTCGTCGGAGTCTCGGGGTTCGAGGAATGCATGTAACCCCTTCAGGACCTTCCTTTTGCAGTAACGCTTTCCGGTCTGCAGTGATAACCTCAATATGAAGAATACAAGCATATCATCCGGTGGTGGATCATTTGACCTATCGTGCGCGATCTTGTTTTCTAATCGCACCTTTCCTGCTTGATCCTTTACAGAGTGTTCCCCCGGGATCCCTGCCCATGTATGTTTTGCTCTATCGAGATCGTGTGATCGAGACCCCGCATTATAATATTGATAATGATTTCAGGCACTTGTTGTTTGTATGCC
>CAZPCN010000067.1:0-9334 GCA_964585095.1 uncultured Syntrophaceae bacterium
TGGCGGGGAACACCTCGCAGTGGTCGGCGCAGCTCGGGCACCTGCGAAAGAGCCGACGTGCGATCGCAATCGACCTCAGGGGCCATGGCCTGTCCCAGCCGCCCGCAAACTGCGATTATTCCATCGAGGCCCTGGCCCGGGATATCGATACGGTCGTCACGGGAATCGGCGTATCGGAATTCGTCCTGGTGGGCCACAGCATGGGGGGCATCGTCTCGCTCGCCTATGCGCATGCCCACCCCGGCCGTGTTGCAGGGATTCTCCTTGCCGACCCGGCCGGGGACGTGAGAAAAGTTCCGGAAGAGGAAATCCGACAGTTCATGGGGGCCCTGGAATCGGATGCCTACGCCGATGCGATCGAGGACTGGTGGAACGAGATGCTGAACGGCTCCGACGAGGCGGTTCGCTCCCGTGTCATTCAGGATCTGCGAAGCACGCCGCGCGTGACCGTCGTGGGCATATTCAAGGCTCTCCTGCATCATGACCCGCTTGCGGCCCTAAGCACCTACCGCGGTCCGATCCTCTCGATCGTCACGCCCTTCAACGACGTTCCGTACAGCCTGCATCGCCTCCACCCTGCCCTGCCCCACCGTCAGGTGAGCGGAACCGGGCACTGGCTGCAGCTGGACAAGCCGGGGGAATTCAACCGGCTCCTGGACGAGTTTCTCCTTTCCGTGAACAACCGACCGGCGGGCTGAAAGAGCCTTGCGGAACTTCCCGCACCTCGATCAAGGTCTGCGCCTTCGGCTGATTTTCCCTTCCGTGGCTTTTCCATGTTTCGTGATATAATCCCCGGCATCCGAACGTCCCTGAATTCACCGCGGGAGGGAGCACCATGAACGTCGCCCGGGTTTCACGCATTCGCCGCATCACCGGCCTGGCCGGTTTCGGCATCGCGATCCTGCTCTTTGCAGCCCTGCTGGACGGCTGCTACGTGTACGCCCCGCCTCCCCCGCCCGAACCGGCCTACTACGCGTCGACTTCGTTCGGGCGCTCCTGGAACGCTGCGCTGGATGCCATGGAGGACGTGGGGGCGCGCATCGTGTCGGCCGACCAGAACACCGGGATCATCCGGGGGACCCGTGACGGCATCGACGCCACGATCACGGTCCGGGGGCAGGCCGACGGGCGCGTGCGGGTGGGGTTCAGCTCGAGGGGCCCCTCGGGCCAGGAAACGGGCCTGACCAGACAGCTCTACCAGGCCTACGAGCGGAGAATGGGACGGATGTGACCCGCCATGACGGCGCGACTGCCCTCGAACGTCATCGAACTTGCGGGGCTGCGGGACCGCATCGGCGTCTTCCGCGACCGCGAGCACGCGGGCGAGATCCTTTCGGGCATGCTGACTCACCACGAGGGCGCGCGGGCAATCCTCTTCGCCGTGCCGGCCGGGGGCGTCCCCGTTGCCGCCGTAATGGCCCGCAGGCTCCGGCTTCCCCTGGAAGTGGCCGTCGTGAGCAAGATCACCCTGCCCTGGAACACGGAGGCGGGGTACGGCGCGGTGGCCTTCGACGGCAGCGTCCTGCTGAACGAGCCCATCCTGGGGCGTATCGGGCTGTCGAAAACGCAGATCGAAGAGGGAAAGCGCGCAACGACGGAGAAGGTCGAGCGGCGCCTGCTCGAGTTCCGGGGGGATCGGCCGCTTCCGGCACTCGCGGACACGACGGCCATCCTCGTCGACGACGGCCTCGCATCGGGATTCACCATGCTGGCGGCAATCGGCGCCCTGCGCCGCCTAGGCAGCCTCGACGTCGTCGTCGCCGTGCCCACGGCCGGCAACGCGGCCGTCGGGCTCGTGGCCCCCGCGGTGGACGCCCTCTACTGTGCCAACATCCGCGGCGGCGCCAGCTTCGCCGTCGCCTCGGCCTACGAGCGCTGGGCGGACGTGGACGAGAAGGATGCCGTCGCCCTGTTCCGGCGCGTCGTGTCCAGCGATGCGGAAACCCGACGGAAGGAAAGGTAGCGCAGCGCGATGGCCAGGGCGAAGAATCCCGGCGCCGACCGGCTTGTCTGGCTGATTGTCCTGACCGCAGGCGTCACGCTCGCGCTCTGGGCGGGCAGCAAGTGGTACTTCGGGGACCGCTTCGCCGACGGGTTCAAGTACCCTGCGAAGGCCGCTTCGCTCACGGCCACGACCCTGATGTGCTGGGCCGTCATCCTCTCCACGCGGCTTCGCATCCTCGAAAACCTCTCCGCGGGCCTCGACAAGATGTACGCGCTCCACAAGAACACCGGGCGATGGTCCTTCTTCATCATCCTGCTGCACCCCCTCTTCCTGTCCGCACACAACCTGCCCGACGTCCCCGCGTTCCTCGGGGAACTGTGGTTTCTGCAGCCCCTGTCCGAGCGCTACATCCTCGGGCACAATCTGGGCGTCGCCGTCCTGCTGCTGATGGCCGCCCTGGTGGCCCTGACCCTGTGGTTCCGCATCCCGTATCATCTCTGGAAGAGATCCCACGAGGTCTTCGGCCTTGTCCTGCTGCTTGTCATCGCCCACGTCTACACCGTCGACCGGGACGTGGCGGCCTATCCCCTGCTGCGGGCCTGGATGTACGGGCTCTTTGCCCTGGCGGCGGCAAGCTACCTCTACATCCGCTTCCTGTACCGTTTCCTCGGCCCGCAATGTCCCTACTCCGTGTCCCGCGTCGAGCGCTGCGGGGAGATCCTCGAGATCACATTTTCCCCGGCGGGAAAGAAGATGGATTTCAGGCCCGGGCAGTTCGTCTACCTCGTCGTCCGCAAGCCGGGCGTCAGCCGGGAGCCGCACCCTTTCTCGATTGCCTCCGGATACCGCCTGGACGCGGAATTCAAGCTGGGGATCCGGATGGTCGGCGACTACACGCGCAGCCTCGACCGGCTCGAAGAGGGCGACGCCGTGACGTTTTACGGCCCCTACGGCCACTTCGGCGACCGGTTCCTGTCGGCGGACCGGGACTGCGTGTTCATCGCAGGGGGCATCGGCATCACCCCCTTTCTCGGAATGTGGCATGTAACGCTCCATTCCGAGGAGCGCCTCGACGAGCGGGATGTGCCGGAGCCTCTCCGGCACTTTCACCCCGAGATCCTCAAGTCGTGGAAGAGCCCCCGCGTCCACCTCTTCTACGTGTGCCGGGACGAGACGGACGCCAGCTTCGACGATGACATCCGGGACGAGATCGCCGCGTGCCGCCCTCTCGGCTTCGGACCCCTCGAGGAGCGGGACCATGCCTACGAGCTCTACTTCAGCGAGAGCCGCGACCGGATATCGGCGGCATACATTCACGGCCAGGTCAAAGGGGGGGCGACCGACCGGATGATCTTCCTCTGCGGCCCCCCGGCGATGATGGAGTCGCTGACCCGCCAGTTCAGGGACCTCGGCGTGCCCGGCGACCGGATCGTGTTCGAGAGCTACAGTCTGAAATAGCGGGGCCAGCGGCGCGAATCGCCGGAGCGGAGGGTCTTTGCGACCGAGGACCCCGTTTGAAAATCCTCCCCAACCCTCCTTTTGAGGCTGTGTCGTAATTCAAATTTTGTCATTCTGTGCAAGCGAAGCGCGACAGGTCATCCAGTCTTTTCAATGAGTTCTGGATTCCCGCTTTCGCGGGAATGACCCGTTTGGGGCGTCTTTTCGTATTGTGACACAGCCTCTTTTCCAAGGAGGGTGTGTTTCAAGATCTTCCCTCTTTGTAAACGGGGGATCGAGGGGGATGTTCTTCGATCGGTTCGAGCTGTTTCTCAGGAGGAAAAAGGTGCTGCAGGTCTTCGGACTTCGCTATTGACTTCCTCTCCCGCCCGCAGTAATCCCTCCCCATGGCACGTAATACTTCAGGAACTGGCAAGAAAACACGACATCCGGATATTGCAATACAAGCCGCCGCCCGTATCTCACTCGAGTTCACGGAACCCTTCGAGCGGGCGCTGCGGCTCATGGAGCAGACGCGCCGCCACGTCTTCGTCACGGGACGGGCCGGCACGGGGAAGTCCACCCTGCTGAACCATTTCAAGGAAACGACCGCCAAGCGGGTGGCCGTCCTGGCCCCGACGGGGGTTGCGGCCATCAACGTCGGAGGCCAGACGATCCACTCCTTCTTCCGGTTCAAGCCCGACGTGACGCCCGAGTCGGCCGGGAAGAAGCTCCGGGGCGAGGATGCGGGGATCTACCGCAAGCTCGACGCCATCGTGATCGACGAGGTCTCCATGGTGCGGGCCGACCTGATGGACTGCGTGGACGCCTTCCTGCGGGCAAACGGGCCGGAGAAAGACGCCCCCTTCGGCGGCCTGCAGATGATCTTCATCGGCGATCTCTACCAGCTGCCGCCCGTGGTCGGCTCGGCCGAGAAGATGTTGTTCAAAACCCTTTACCTCAGCCCCTACTTCTTCAGCGCCCGCGTCTTCCAGGGCCTGGAGATGGAGTTCGTCGAGCTGGAGAAGATCTACCGGCAGCAGGACGACCGCTTCATCGACGTGCTCAACGCCATCCGCAACCGCACGGTCACCGAGGAGGACCTGGCGCTTCTCAACACGCGCGTCGACCCCGATTTCGAGCCCCCCGCCGACGAGTACTACATCCACCTCACCAGCACCAACGACCTGGCCGACCGCTACAACGAGGAGCAGCTCAAGAGGCTCAAGGGCCGGACCTGGACCTCAACGGGCCTGGTCGAGGGGGACTTCGGGAAGGAGTACCTGCCGACGGCGCAGGCCCTGAAGCTCAAGAAGGGGGCCCAGGTGATGCTGCTCAACAACGACACCTGGGGCCGCTGGGTCAACGGGACCATCGGGAAGATCACGGGCTTCGTGAAGGACCCCGAGGCGGGCGCGCTTGTTCGGGTGCGGCTCAACGACGGCGGGACGGTCGAAGTGGCGCCCTTCACCTGGGAGATCTTCCGGTTCTCCCTGAAGGACGGCGGCCTGGAATCGGAGTCGGTGGGCAAGTTCACCCAGTTCCCGCTGCGGCTGGCCTTCGCCGTGACCATCCACAAGAGCCAGGGGAAGACCTTCGAGCGGGCCATCATCGACGTGGGCCGGGGGACCTTCGCCCCGGGCCAGATGTACGTGGCCCTCTCCCGGTGCACCCGCCTCGAGGGCATCGTCCTTCGCAAGCCCCTGCGCAGGCAGAACATCCTGCTGGACTGGGCGGTGGTCCGCTACCTGACCCGCAGCCAGTACGACCAGGCCGCAAAGACCCTATCCCGGGAGGAAAAGCTCCGGATCCTGGACGATGCCATCCGGCGGAAGCGCCCCCTGGAGATGGTCTACCTGAAGGGATCCGACGTCAAGAGCCGCAGGACCATCAAGCCGCTCCACATGGGCGAGATGGAGTACGCCGGCAGGCCCTTCCTGGGGCTCGAGGCGTGGTGCCTCAAGAGGCGCGACCGGCGGGTCTTCAACGTGGAGAAGATCCTGAGCCTCCAGCCGGCCGATGCGGGGAATCCGGGCTCGGGCGAAAAGCAGAAGTAGACCCCGGTCCGTTTTCCTTCCTTGCGCTTGACTTCCGCCGTTCACTCATGGATAACTGATCCTGCTCGAGAAGTCGGGCAGCGTCGCGTCGCTCAAGGGTTCACGGGTGACCCTTCACGGCACCGCGCATTTCTTCAAAGGGGGTGAAGAGATGAGGAGGAGAAGCAGGTTCACGTCCCGCGTCGTCCTGCCGATAGTCCTTGCCGCCGTTCTTCTCTATCCTTTCACGTTCGCGACCGTCTCCAGCGCCCAGGATCAGGACGTCGTCAAGGTCGTCCGGTTCAAGGACGGTACGGCGGTCACGGGCAAGATCCTGGAGATGAACATCTACACGATTCGGGTCCAGGCCGCCGACGGGTCCGTCGTCACCCAGAAATTCGACGACATTGTCACGATACAGAACAGGGATGATCTCGCCAAACCCCAACCGATTCTTCCTGTCCACTCCGTTGAAATCGGGTTCGAGGCCTTCCACAAGGAATACAGGGAACCCGACGTGATGAACGAAAAGGGGATGATGATCGGCGTCGGCCTCGCGTACACGTACCACGACAAGGCCATGTTCAAGGCGAGCCTGCTTCTCGCCTACGGCGAGGTGGACTACGAGAACTCCGGCACACTGGACGGCATCCCCGACCGGCACGTGGAGCTGCGCGGCCTGGTGGGGTACGATTTCGCCGTCGACCCCACGTTTGTCGTCACGCCCTATATCGGCCTCGGCTATCGCTTCCTGCGCAACGATTCCGCCGGGATGATCACGTCCACCGGCGCCCGGGGCTACAACCGGGAATCGAATTATTTCTACACCCCCGTCGGCATCGCCGTCGTCAAAATCCTGCCCGAAGGGTGGACCCTTTCGGCGGAAGCCGAATTCGACTACCTGTGGTACGGCAAGCAGTACAGCGACCTGAGCGACGCCAACCCGCTCTTTCCCGACATCTCCAACGATCAGGACCAGGGCTACGGCATCCGGGGCGCCGTTCGGATCGAAAAGAAGCTGACCGCGTCGTCGGTCTTCTTCGAGCCCTTCGTCCGCTACTGGCACATCAGCCAGTCCGACGATGCCGTCTTTTCCGCCGGGGGGACGCTCTACAGGGGATACGAACCCAAGAACGACACGACCGAGATCGGCGCGTCCGTGGGGCTCAAGTTCTAGGAGGACCCTCCGTGGGAAAACGTGTCATCGCACGCGTCGCATTGCTTGCCGCCGTTGTGTTGCTGCTCAACGGCTGCCTGCCCGGCATCATCATCTCGAGACAGGAACCGACGGCGCAGGGCCAGCCCGTCGAGTTCCGGCTGGGCAACGCGGTGGAGGTCGGCGAGTGGCTCTCCTTCCAGAAGCGGGTGTGCGGGGACCTCGAAGCGGCGACTGCGGGCCTTCCGGAGGAAGTCCGACGGGACATCTACCGGTACTCCTGCGTCGAGCCCAACCGGCACGCCCTCGGGGAGACCCTCTCGAAGCTTCAGCCCGGCCAGATCGACGACCTCTGCGCCAGGCTCACCGAAAGGGGCTACGTCGCAAAGAAGGACCGGATCCCGAAGCCCGCGGGTGAAGTGGGAACCGCCTTTCTCGTCCTCATCGGAACGATGGCCCTCGTGGTGGGCATCGCGGGAGGGATGTAGGAAAGGGAACGGGATCCCGCCATCCAGGCTGCACGAGCACGCATCGAATGGATGCACACATCAAAATAAGGGAGGTTGAGGACATGGCAGTGAAGAAGTCAACGGCAAAGAAAGCGGCCCCGAAGAAGTCTGTAACGAAGAAGGCAGCACCCAAGAAAGCGGTAAAAAAGGCCGCACCCAAGAAGGCAGCACCGAAAAAAGCGGTAAAGAAGGCCGTACCCAAGAAAACAGCAGCCAAAAAGGCGGTGAAGAAAACGGTCGCGAAGAAAACGACAACCAAAAAAGCGGTCAAAAAGCCTGCCAAGGCGACCCGGTACTGCCTCGGGAGATGCTCCTGCGGCAGCCCCTGCTGCCTTGACAGGGGTCACTCGGGCGCCCACAAGTGCGCGTTTCACGCATAGGGTAGACGCGTTTGCGGGGCTGCGATCAGCGCCCCTCCGGCAGCACGAGAAAAACGAAAATGAGCGCTCTGATTTTTTGTTTTTTTCTGCTCGCTCTCTTTCCGGTCGCGGCGACGGCAGCCGACGAGGAGATTCTTCCCGGCCTGCGCGAACAGGTTGTCCAGGTGCCCGTTCGCGTCGAGGGGCTCTTCGGCGACAGCGAGGTGAACCTGACGGCAACCCTCTTTCGACCGCGCGGTGACGGCCCCTTCCCGCTCATCGTGCTGAACCACGGCACCCCGCCGCATGCGGCGGATCGAGCCAAGATCGGCCGCTTCAGACGAATCCCCCAGACCCGCGAGTTCATCCGGCGGGGATTCGCCGTCATCGTGCCGATCCGTCGAGGGCACGGCGCGACCGGCGGCACGTACGCCGAGGACAAGGGCAAATGCGCAGCGCCCGTCTACTACGAGGCGGGACGAGCCGCGGGACGGGACGTCGTCGGGGCGGTCGACTACGCCGTAAAATTGCCCTTCGTCAACCCCGACTGCGTGATCCTGGTCGGACAGTCCTCCGGCGGATTCGCGTCTCTGGCAGCCGCGAGCATGAACCCGAAGGGCCTGATCGCCGCAGTCAACTTTTCCGGCGGCCACGGCGGGGACCCGGCCACGCGCCCGGGCGAACCCTGCGATCCGCAGGCCCTGGCGGCGACCGTCGCAAAATTCTCTCAGACCATCAGGGTGCCCGTCCTGTGGCACTACGCGGAGAATGACAAGTTCTTCTCCCCGAAGTACGTCCGGGAATGGTTCGCTGCATTCGAGCAGGCGGGCGGCAGAGGCCGCCTGGTCATCCAGCCCCCCTTCGGGGAGGACGGGCACAGCCTGTTCCATTCAAGGGACGGGATCCCCATCTGGACCCGGGCGTTCGACTCGTTTCTGAAGGACTTCAACGTCGGGGGCGGGCGATGCGGCTTCCGCATCCCTCCGTAGAGGCGGATAGCGCCATGCCCGCGCACAGGGAAACAGAGCTCCGACGGGGGGCGCGGGAACCGGCGCATTGCTACACCTGCCCCCGGCTTGCCGCTGCCGCAGGCTGAAGGAAGACGATGAAATTCGACGATTATCGCATCGCGCCCGAAATCAAGCGGAACCTGGCGGCCATGGGCCTGAAGCGCCCGACCGACATCCAGTTCAAGGCCATCCCGCCCATCCTCAACGGGGAGGACGTGCTGGCCATCGCCCAGACGGGCACCGGCAAGACGGCCGCCTTCGCGATACCGATCCTGCACCTGCTCAACGAGCGGAAGAAATCCCGCCGGACGGACTTCATTCAATGCGTGGTGATGGAGCCCACCCGCGAGCTTGCCCTGCAGATCACGGAGGTCTTCGACGCCATCGGCAGGCACACCCGGGTCAAGACCCTCGGCGTCTTCGGCGGGGTCGAGCAGGACCCGCAGATCGCCCGGCTGGCCAGGGGCGTCGACATCCTCGTCGCCACGCCCGGCCGGATGTTCGACCTCGTCAGCCAGGGCCACATCCGGCTCGACCGGGTGCGGATCCTGGTGCTCGACGAGGCCGATCACATGCTCGACCTGGGCTTTATCGAGGACATCCAGGACCTGGTGCGGTTTCTTCCCCGCACCCGGCAGACGCTGTTCTTCTCGGCCACGATCCACGACCGGATCAAGAAGCTGGCCTACTCGCTGGTGAAAAACCCGATCCGCATCCAAATCGCCCCCGACGACCCCGTCGCCCGGAACATCACCCACTCCGTCGCCTTCATCGAAATGGACGACAAGCGGTTCTTCCTGGCCCGCCTGATCGCGGAAAACCCGGAGCGCAAGATCCTGGTCTTCGTCCGCACCCGCGTCCGGGCCGAGCGCGTGCACAAGG
>CAZPCN010000068.1:0-9079 GCA_964585095.1 uncultured Syntrophaceae bacterium
AACCCCTCCGATGCCCCTCACATCTGCTTCGCGGTCAGGACGACCGAGCCCGTGTGCGCCGTGTCGGGCCGGGGCTTGCCCTTTGCGTCCGCAAGGGGCTTGTCCTCCAGCGTCACGAGGGCGGCCGTGACGGACTTGCGCCCCGAGGTGTCCCACCGCGCCATGAAGGTGCGCTGCCATTTCTTGCCGGGCTCGATCGTTTCGACCCGGTACAGCCGCGGATCGCCCGCCTTGCCGTCGGTCTCCACGTAGCGCAGGCGGACGGGCTCCGATTTCTCCTTGCCGTAGTTCTCGACGGTCACGGTGATGTTCACGCGTTTTCCCTTGCGGAGGACGTGCGGGGCTGCGCCTTCGAGGGGGATCTTCTTGTCCGATTCCTGGATGAAGAAGGGCCCCACCTTGACCTTGAGCTTGTTGGTCTCGGGTCCTGCCTCGGCGCTGCGGGCGGGGGCCGCCGCCCCGAAGAGGACGAAACCGGAGAGCATCAGGACGAACAGGAATCTTCGCATGATTGCCTCCATGGCTTGGCGTTTCGAGTTACCAATTTACAGGGAACGGGTGGGGCGGTCAATAGCGGAATGTCCCGGCACGTCTTCCCGGCGGATCTTGAGGGAAAGCAGCATGGACAGGACGATCAGCCCCGCGCTCACGATCCAGACCGGCCCGTAGCCGCCGGTCGTGTCGTAGACCCACCCCGTCGCCGTGGGGCCGATGACGCCCCCGAGGGAGGCGGCGCCCAGGGTGATGCCCATGAGCTTCCCGAAGCTGTGCACCCCGAAGTACTCCCGGACGACGGCCCCCCGCATGACCATGTTGCCGCCGAACCCCGGCGAGAAGAAGAGCAGGAAGAGCACGATCGGCCACAGCGCCGCCGCGAAGTGGAAGGCGACGAGGCCTGCGGCCATGCAGCAGAAGGCCGCCGCCATGACGTAGCGTTTTTCCGTCACGTCCCCCATCCACCCGAAGCCGAACCGCCCCGGGATGCTGAACAGCGGAATGGCAGCCGCCACGAGCCCCGCCGTGTCGCGCGGGATCCCCTGCGAGGCGAGGAAGGGCATGACGTGAACGACGATGGCCGCGAGGACCGTGAACCGGGCGGCCTCGACGAGGTTGAGCCACAAAAACGGCCGGCTCGTCAGGGCGTCCCGGAAGGGGACCCTGGCCTCCGGGAGCTCGCGAAGAACCGCCCCGCCCGCCGGTTTCGACGCGGGGGAACCGTCGGGAACGAGGCCCATCTCGTCGGGCCGGTCACGGATGACCAGGGCCAGCGGGATCCCCAGGGCCCACATGCCCGCGCCCTGGACGACCATGGCCGTGCGCCACCCGTAGCTGTCGATGAGCCAGACGACGACGGGGATCAGCAATCCGCTCGCGCCGAAGCCCGACACGGTGATCCCCATGGCCTTGCCGAGGTTGCGGCGGAACCAGCGGGCCACGACGGCCAGCGTCACGACGCTCGTGCAGCCGCCGGCGCCGAAGGCCAGCAGGATGAAGGAGCCGTAAAACATCCAGAGGTTCTGCGTGAGGCTCAGGAGGATGAACCCGGCGCCGATCGTGACGACCCCGGCGAGAATGAGCCGGCGCGGGCCGTAGCGGTCCACGAGCACGCCCACGACCGGGGCGAGGATCCCCATCTCGAGACCCCGGAGGCTCGACGCGAAGCTGACCTCGGTGTAGCTCCAGCCGAACTCCCGGACGATGGGGTCGATCATGGCGGTGAAGCCGAAGAACCCGCAGCAGCCGACGTAGACACTGATCAGGAAGCAGGCGGCGACGATCCACCACCCGTAGAAGAATGGGGGGAACATGGTTGCGAAGGATACTCCTGCCGGGGGCGGAACTCAAGGGCTTTCCCGCCGGGGTCCGTCCCCCTTCGGGTGTGCCCGGAAAAACTCCCAGATCGCGTCGGTGGCGGAGATCTCGCGGGAGGGCTCGTCGGCCCAGAAGGCCCACTTCGTCCCGCCGGGCCAGGTGTGGCCCTCGTCGTGGAGGGTGTAGAGCGTCACGGCCGTGCCCGCCGCGCAGCCCCCGTAGGACTCGATCGCCACCTTCCCCCTCTTTTCTGTCGATGGTTTTTCGCTGCAGCCGTTGTGCCGGGCCCAGAACGCGACGGCCTGCGACACGGGCCGGTCGACGCGCGGGTTGCGGGCGTCTGCCATGCGAAGCGGGGGCCCCCCGCCGTAGCGGACGTGCAGGTCCGCCGTCCCGTGCAGGACAACCAGGGAGACGGGTCCCGAGGGCCTGCACTCGAGGTTCTGGGCGCCCGCTACCGGGCCGGCCGCCGCGACGAGGTCCGAAAGCTCGCAGGCCAGCCGGTAGCTCATCATCCCGCCGTTGGAGATCCCCGTCACGTAGACGCGCCGCGGGTCGACGGCGAAGTCCTTCTTCAGCTGCGCGATGAGCGCTCGGGCGAACCCGACGTCGTCGACCCGGTTCTCGTAGGCGTAGGCGCAGCAGTTTCCCGCGTTCCAGGTAAGGAAGCGGTTCTGCCAGCGCCCCGTGCCGTTGGGGTAGACGGCGATGAACCCCTCGCGGTCCGCTTTGCCGCTGAACCCCGTCATCTGCGCCATCTGCTCGCCGTGACCGCCCCCGCCGTGGAAGACGAGCACCACGGGCCAGCTCCTGGTCCGGTCGTAGGCGGGCGGCAGGTGGACAAGGTAGGTCCTCGCGCGCCCGTCGTGGCGCAGGGAGTAGAGGGTGTCCCTGACCTTCGCGTCCGCTGCGCAGGCGGGGAGGGCCGCCGGCGCGAGCAGGGCGGCCAGCGCCGCCGCCAGGAGGGCCCGCAGGGCCGCGGGCCCATGAAATATCCTTTGCATAATCACCGCCATCCCCTATAATCGATCAACAGCATCCGACTGGGAGGACAGCATGAAGATAACAGGTCTCGATCGAATTGAGAAGGTCAAGATGACGATGGAAGGGGCCAGGGATGTGCTGAAGCAGGTCCCGCTGTCGAAGAACGACGGCGCCCCCAATTTTTCCTTTCGCGTCTTCACGATCCAGCCGGGAGGCCACACGCCCTACCACACCCACAGCGTGGAGCACATGAATTTCATCATCGAGGGCGAAGGGGCCGTGGTGGACGAGGCGGGCAGGGAGCATCCCGTGAAAAAGGGGGAATTCGTCCTGGTGCTGCCCGACGAGAAGCACCAGTACAAGAACGTCTCCGCGAAGGAGCCCATGGTCATGATCTGCGCCGTGCCCAAGGAATACGAGTGAGTCGGTGCGCTTCGCACGAACGCCGAAGACCCGGCCTCCTGAAAGGGCCGGGTCTTCTCGTCTCTACTTCTTTTTCTTCTCCGCGCGGTCTCCGAGGAAGAGGAGCAGCTCGTGGATGAAGGCGGCGCGCCCCTTCTCGGGCCGGTCGAGAAGCAGGTAGTGCGTGGAGCCGTGCAGGACGATGAACTGCCTCGACGGCGCATTGACGAGCTCGGCATGAAGCGCCTGGAGGTCCTCCGGCCTCGACCAGTGGTCGAGGGTTCCCCGGGCGTAGAGCGTCGGCACGCGGATGTCTTTGGCGTCCCAGGTTTTCTTCCCCTGCGCCATCTCGAAGTGCTCCCGCCGGAAGGCCCCCGGGATGCGAAGGCCGTCGGGCGCCGCATCGGAGAGCGCAAGCTTCACGTAGGCCGAGGTCACGCGGGGGTCGCGCCACTTCGTCTTGTCCGCGACGGGGATCGCGCGGTCCCAGTCGGCGAGCAGATCGGCCGGGTCGGCAAACGTCACGCCCCCGGCCCCGGGGTTGAACGCCCCGGGCATCTTCGGGTCTTCGAAGGCCTTGCCCGCCGGCCAGGGGGCCTTGACCCCGTAGAGAACGTTGAGCAGGACGAGACGGCTCACCTTCTCCCGGTTTTTCGCCGTGTACAGGGCCGCCCAGTGCCCGCCGGCGCCGAGCCCGACCAGGGCCACCCGGTCGTCCCTGCACCGGCGCAGAACCCAGTCCACGACGGCCGCGATGTCCTTCACCGCCTCGTCGGCGCTCACCGCGGACGACCTGCCCGCGGATTTCCCGAAGCCGCGCACGTCCATCATGGTGACGAAGTAGCCCGCGGCGGCGATGTCCTCGGCGAGGGAGTAGTGCGGGATCCCCGGGTCGAAGTTGGGGATGCTTCCGGGGCCGCCGCCGTGGATGAGGAGGACGGGGGGCCCCTCTTCTTCCTTCATGGAGGCCTTGGTCTCGCGGACGAAGAGCCGTATGCCCGGTTCGCTCTCCACCCAGCCGTCGGCGCGGAAGAACGCCAGCGACTCGCCCGCGGTCCATAGACCCTGCAAGATCGCCACCGCCGCCAGGATTGCCAGGACCAGCCGCCCCTTCATCGTCATCGTATGCCCCCTTTGCCTCTTTTGCTTCGCCGGCCCCCTGCTGCGTCCGCGACGGCCGCTCACCGATGGTACTATCGGCACAATCGGCGGACTTTTCAAGCCCCTTTTGACTCCCTGGCGGGGGAGCGGTCCGGGGACAGACGAAGGCCGGCCGCGCCTTGTAGTGGCATAACTTATTGAAAATATTCGTGAACAAATTCGATCGAGGCGGGGTTTGATTTTGGCGGGGAAGTCGCTATGATATACGGCGTAATCGGACGGGTGATCCCGCGGGCATGCAGGGCATCGCTGATCCCGGCGGTTTCCCAAGGAGCGAAACGACCATGATCCTCCACCCCTATCCCACGGTGACGCAGAGGACGAGAGACGACTGCGGGGCCGCCATCGTCTCCTCCATTCTGCGCAAGCACAACATCAAGCACCAGTACAGCCGCCTGTGCCGGGAGCTCAACGTCAGCAACAGGACGGGCACGGAGGAGCCGGACATCGTCAACTTCCTCAACGCCAAGGGGTTCCGCGCCTGGATGACCTACGACATGACCGTCGACTCGCTGATCAATTTCATCGACTCCGAGATCCCCGTCATCCTCATCGTCCAGGCCTACAGCCGCAGCAAGAAGGAGGACCGCTACGAGGGGCTCACCAATTACGGCCACTACATCCTCGCCATCGGCCACGACGACGACCGGGTCTTCTTCATGGACTCCGGCCTGCCCTTCGGCAGCTACGGGTACCTGACGAAGGCGGAGCTGGAAAAGCGCTGGTACTACGTCACGGAGGACAACCGCAAGCTTCGCGTCGGCATCGTCGTCGAACCCCCCAAGAAGAACAGCCTCATCCACATCCGGTAGGCCGTTGCGGGCATCCGGCCCCGGCCGAAAAAAAGGGGCGCGCTCCCCTTCGGAAACGCGCCCCGGTGCTTTTTCGCGGTCGAGCCGCGCGTGCGGCCTAGTCGGACAGGTCCGCGTGCGAGAGGTCGACGTGCACGCCGTAGAAGTTGTTCGCCGTCACCCGCGTCGAGAAGGGCGACTTGAGGGCAAATCCCTTCCATTTGAACTGGCCCGGGCTCGGGTTGCCCGAAGGGGCCGTTGCGTAATCCTGGATCTTCACGTTGCCCGATAGGCGATTGAAGAACCACCCGGGCTTGAGCGTGATGGTGACGGTCACCTTGCCGTTCGCGGGCGCCGAGAAGGCGACCTCGCCCGCTTCCATGGTCTTCCCCGCATACAGCTTGACCTTGCTGCCCGCCGCGTAGGGGGTATAGGTGGCCCAGTTTCCTTTCATGGTGTAGCGGTTTCCCGCGGCCCAGCCGGACTCTGCGCTCAGCCCCTCGAGCCACACCTCGCACCCGCCGCCGGGTCGCCCGGTGAACGGGTTGGCCGTTCCCACGGCAAGGGCCCGGTCCATGCCGTCCTTTCGAACCGGGAACACCTCCCGGATCCCGTAGTTCAGGGGATTGCCGAACCCGTTGAGCGTCACCGGCATCCAGTGCACGCCGTCGCAGCTCTTCCACAAATCCCCGCCCCCGAAGAGCTTCTTCATCAGCGCCAGCACCTCCGGCGTGAAGCGGCTGTTGACGATGGCATCCACGATCTCGGGGGGGAAGGCAAGGTCGGCCGGCGCGTAGACGGACAGGAAGAAGCGAATGAGGTTCGGATCCTTCTGGAGGGCCCCCATGACGAAGACGCTGAGGTCAAAGGTCCCCACGTACAGGCATCTCTTGTACACGTTCATGTTCCAGGCGTAGACGTTGAAGGGGTTGCCGAACCCGGCGCCCATGCCGCTGAGGGGGGCGCGCGGGTCGGGGCCGCCGTCGATGGGGTCGGAGGCCTCCCGGGCGCCCACGATCAGCTCCGCGCGGTCATCCTTGTCGATCCGGATGATCTCGATCGGCCTCGTGCCGACGACGCGGCCGTTCTTCATCACCATCCCGATGCCCACCGCCGTGCCCAGGTAGAGGTGGTCGCCGAAGACCGCCATGGTCATCCCGTACTGATTCCACGTGTCGCCGAATCCGTGCCGGATGACGGGCGTCCATGCGTATTTCCCCGGGTTGGCGGTATCGCTGCTCCCGTCGGTCTTCCAGACCTCGAACCCCGTGACGAGATTGACCGTCGAGGCGTAGAGGTGGTTATTGAAGACCGTCAGGTAGTAAATCTCCGAGTTGTTCCCCCCGAAGCCGGGCAGGCTGACGGGTGTCCATCCCCGGGTTGCCGGGTCTTCGGATGCAAAAACGACCGCCCCCGCCCCCATGCCGGGGATCAGCCCGGCGCCGACGGAGGCCGCCACGTAGAGCTTGCCGTTCCACGTCGTGATGGCCCGGATGTTGGTCGTTCCGGCAATGATCCCACTCACGTCTTTCCAGGTCCCCGGGTCACCGCTTGGCGATCGCACGATGGTGTTGTTTGCCACCGGCGGCATCCACGTCCCGATCCCGCAGGCGTACAGGTAGCCCTTGAACTCGGTCATCGCCCTGTACCCGTAGGCAACGGGTGCGACCCCCGTGGTGCCTGGAGGATACGGCGAAGGCAGCGGAATGGATTGAATGCCGGACTGATGAACCCTTTCCCATTGGTTCTGCTTGTTGTACCGCCAGATCTCGCCCCGGAAGGCTTCCGCCCATGCCTGGCTGAACCATGCGGGATTGCCCGGCGGCGGATCGGGCAGCAGATCGGCGGGCAGCAGGTCGGGGGAGATGGGTGAGCCCGGCATGAGGGTCAGGGCCTCCAGCATGCTGTGGAGGTGGTGACGGTTGGTTCCCACGTAGAGATTGCCGTTGAACCAGTAGACGCTCCACGAGTAGCTGTTGGCGGAATCCCCGAACCCGCCCTTCCCGATGTTGACGAACCCCAGGCCGGCAGCCGGAGGGGTCAGATCGTAGGCGCCGGCGGCCGTAACCCCCAGAAGTAAGAAGACAGCACAAAGAATGCTCGCCGAGATTCTCTTCTTCATGATCACCTCCTGCGGTCTGTGGTGGGAATGTGAGGCTTGATTCGGCTTACCGGGTTTTTACGATGATGGGGACGCTCGATCGACAGAGCACAAGACTTCCTCAGTATTTCAGCACAAAGTATACCGATTTCGTAACATGTTGGAATCTTAATTGATTGCGCAGACGTGGCGTCCGATGGTCCCCGATTTTGTAAGGATATTCGACGGTCGGGCCGGCCGGGGGTGCCGAAAAATAAGAAAAAAGTCGTATTTCGGGAAACTTAGTAGAAAGTCGGGGTGTTGTAAGAATTTTTTACAGAACGGCGCGCGACCTACCCCCAGAGGATCCGCGCGTCGACTGCCCGGCAGCCCTCCTCAGCGACCATGAGGGGGTTGATGTCGAGCTCTGCCACGCCGGGGTTTTCCGAGGCGAAGAACGACAGCCTCTCGATCGCCTCGACGAGGGCCTCCACGTCCGCACCCCGCTCGCCCCGGGCGCCTTTCAGCAGGGGCCAGATTTTGAGCGACTCGAGCATCGCTCGCGCCGCGGGCCCGTCCACGGGGACCAGGTCGCGGCTCACGTCGCGGAAGACCTCGGTGTAGATGCCGCCCTGTCCGCAGGCCAGAACGTGGCCGAAGACCGGGTCGCGTTTGAGCCCCAGCAGGACCTCCCTGCCTGCGGCCTGCTCCTGGAGCTGAAAGGCCTCGATCCGCAGGCCCGGGTCCTTCGCGCGCACGTTTCCCGCGATCCGCCTGCGGGCTGCCTTCAGCGCGCTTGAGGTTTCGATCCCCGTCACGATGCCGCCCCACTCGCTCTTGTGCAGGAAGGCCCGTCCCGCGAGCTTCAGGACGAAGGGAGGCTTCATCCCTCTTGCCGCCTCGAGCAGCGCGGCGAGGCTCTCCGCCTCGATGCCGCCCGCGGCGGGAATGCCGTAACAGCCGAGAAGATCGAGGGCCTCCTGGCCGAGGAGGACGCCGTCGCGTTTCCCCCTGGCGGCGAGCGCGTCGGCTCGCGTCCTGTCGACGGGGAAGGACCGCGGCTGCGGCGTGCGGCGGTTCTTCAGCCGGTGGGCCCGGTGGCAGTACGAGAGCCCCTCGACGGCCTGCTCGATCGTGTCGAAGCACGCCACCCCCGGGATCCGCTCGAAGCGGTCGACGGCGTACGCGCTCTCCATGTAGGGCCAGGCGGCGATCGGCTTGAGATTCCCGGAGGAGCGCCGGGCCTTCTCGAAGGCCTGCTCGAGGTTCAGCTCGGCGTGAAGCGGCGAGCCCGTCACGAAGAAGACGGCCATCACCCCGTCGATGCCGGGCGAGCGGAGCATCTCCGCGAGCGCCGTGCGCCAGGCCTCTTCGTAACGGCCCCCGAGCATGCCGATGGGCCAGATGTCGATGGGGTTGGCGAGGTGGACCCACCCGGGGAGCCCCTGCAGGAGCTTCTCACGAAGGCCGTCCGGCAGCGCCCCGAAGGTCAGGCCGCGCTCTTCGCAGGCGTCGGCCGCCATGATGCCCCCGGCTCCCGTGACGGTGACGACCCCGATCCGCGGGCCCTCCATGTACCCCAGGACGGCAAGGGCGTGGATGGCGTCCCGCATCTCGCCGCTCGTCCGGACGCGCAGGGCGCCGGCGCGCTCGAAAGCGGCGTCGTAGACGTGGTCCTCTCCCACGAGAGAGCCCGAGTGGGACAGGGCGGCCTTCGCCCCCGCCGTGCTTCGTCCCGTCTTGAGCACGATGAGCGGCTTGAGGCGGCTTGCCCGTCCCGCCGACTCCAGGAACGCGGGGCCGCGCTTGAGGCCCTCCATGTGGACGACGATGACCTTCGTTTCCGGGT
>CAZPCN010000069.1:0-9047 GCA_964585095.1 uncultured Syntrophaceae bacterium
TGCGGGTGAGCTTCTCGCCCTCGATGACGCAGGGCCCGGCGATGAGCACGAAGGGTTCCCCGCCACCCATCCGAACGCTTCCGATATTTACTTTACGCATGCCACGACGTTTCCTTGCTGTATTTCAGGATCAGAAGTTGAGAGGGTGTGAGGGTAAGAGGTTGAGAAAGAGTTTTAGACCCTGCGCTGCCTTTTCTCACCTTCTCACGTTCTTACCCTCTTACCTTCTATTCCCGGTGTTTGTCCTCGAGCATCCTGATCCTCAACTGCGGAATCCTTTCCGCAGCGCGGGATTCCGGGTTGATCTGATAGGCGGCCTTATACGCGTCGAGGGCCTCCTTGTACATCTTTTTTTTCTCGTACGCCTCGCCCAGGCCGAGCCAGGCGCCCTCGTCCTCCTTGTCGTACCGCACGGCCAGCCTGAAGTTCTCGATGGCCTTGTCGGTCTGCCCCTTGAGGCTGTGGATGTATCCCATGTTGGCGTAGGCCAGCCCGCGCTTGGGGTCGGCGGCCGCCATCTGGCGGTACGTTTTCAGCGCCGCGTCGTACTGCTTGGCCTTCATCTGCTGGGCGCCCATGCGCTCGAGGGCCTCCGTGGAGGCCTTTCCCGACTTGCCCCCCTTCTCGACGGCCTTCGCCGCCTCTTGGGTCCGCCCCTGCTTCTCGTAGATCGCGGCAAGGTTGAGCTGGATGTTGGGGTCTTTGGAGCCCAGCTGGAGCGCCTTCTTGTAGTTCTCCTCCGCTTCCCGGTACTGTTTCAGCTCCCCGTGGGCGAACCCGAGATCCGCGTACACCCGAGGGTTCTTTGGGGCCGTCTTCTTGGCCCGGTTCAGGGCCGCGACGGCTTCCTTGTAGCGCTTGTCCCGGAAGTAGTGCTCCGCGATGCGAGCCGCCGCGTCCGGGTCGTCGGGTTTCAGCTGAAGGGCCTTCTCGTACTCCGCGAGCGCCTCCTTGTGGCGCTTGGCCTTGTCGTAAGCGACCCCGAGGTTGTAGTGGAGAATGGGGTCTTTGGGCTGGACCGCGATGGCCTTCCTGTAGTTCTCGATCTCCTCCTTGACCTGGCCCTTCTTGCCGTGGGCCTGGGCAAGCGTGGCGTATGCATTGGGGTCCTTCGTGTTCTTCCTGGCCAGCGTGGAGTAGAGCTTCGCCGCGTCCTGCTCCTTGCCGCCCTTCCGGTAGGCGTCGGCAAGGGCCTGGGTGACCCGCTGGTCGTTGGGCATCCGCTTGTGGGCAGCCTCGTACTCCCGGATCGCAAGGGCGAGTTTTCCCGTCTTCTCGTAGGCCCCGCCCAGGCTGAAGCGGACCATCGGGTCGTCGGGCTTGAGCTTCAGAGAGTTCTCGTAGTGCCTGACGGCCTCGCTCCACTTGCCCATCTTGCCGTAGAGGAATCCCGCGATGGCGTGGGCTCCCGCATCCTTCGGGTTGAGTTCCGTGATCCGCCGCGTCAGCGGCAGGGCCTTGGCGTAATCCTTCTTCTCCACGTAGCAGCGCGAGAGCCCGGACAGGGCCGTCATGTCGTCCGGCTTGCGGGCAAGGACCGCTCGGTACTGGGCAATGGCGAGGTCGATCTTCCCGGCTTCGAGGTATTGCTCCGCCAGCGTCTTCCGGAGGGCCGTGTCGTCCGGGTTCATCCCCAGGGCTCTCTCGAGGGCCTGCGCCTGCCATTTCGCATTGGCGGGGTTTTTGGCGAAACGGAGCCAGTCCTGGGGCGTCAGCTCAATGCGGACCGGCACGACGGCGATCTCCTGCTCGCCGTAACGGATCCGGATGCCGGAGGCCGGCAGCGGCTTCCCGCGCAGGGCGTCCCGCGCGGACGCGGCCATGGCCCCGTCCACCAGCTCGACGGCCTTGAGCAGGACCTTGAGATCGCTTGCTCCGCCCAGGCCGTCCACGTCGACGGTGATGTTCTTCTCGAAGAGGGAATCGGTGGAGACCTTCTTGACGATGAACTCGTCCCGGTAGGTGACCGCAATGGATTCGCCGGCTGCGATGCGTTCGTCCTTGCCGTTTCGCTCGATGTCCAGATAATGGAACGCGGGCGTCTTCCCGAGCAGGGTGACCCGCACGAACCCCTTGATCCCCTTTGCGGTGAAGATCTCGCCGTAGTAGGCGATCAGCAGGCCCATGCCGACGATGACCAGGACGCCGATCCCTGCGGCCGCTACGAGCATGGTCGGGCGACCTGTCTTTTCCCTGCGCTGCCTGCGTTCCCTCCGCTCGTCCTTCTTGTAATAGTCCATGGATGCCTGTTTGCCCTTTTGACGTCGCTCCTCGAGCCCGCTTCATCCCCGGGGGTGATATTTCCGGTGAATCTCCTTCAGCCTCTCCCGGGTCACGTGGGTGTAGATCTGGGTCGTCGAGATGTCCGTGTGCCCCAGCATGACCTGGACCGAACGAAGGTCGGCTCCCCCCTCGAGCAGGTGCGTCGCGAAGGAGTGCCTGAAGGTATGCGGGTGAACCTTCCGCTCGAGTCCCGCCATCTTCGCATATTTTTTGATCAGTTTCCACAGTCCCTGTCGGGTGAATCGCTCGCCGGAGCGGTTGAGGAAAAGGGCGGTCGAGGTCTTTTTCTTCAGGAAGGCGGGCCTCGCCTGCTCGATGTAGCGCCCCAGCCACCCCAGGGCCGATTGCCCGACGGGCACGATCCGCTCCTTGCGGCCTTTTCCTACGGTGACGAGAAACCCCATTTGCCGGTTCACGCGGTTGAGGGTGAGCGTCGCGAGTTCCGAGACCCGGATCCCCGTGGCGTAGAGGAGCTCCAGCATCGCACGGTCCCTGACCCCCGCCGGCGTCGCTTCCGGGGGCTGAGCGAGAAGGGTTTCCATCTCGTCGCGGCTGAGCGTGCCGGGAAGGCGCATCCAGGTCCGGGCCGTCTCGACCCGGGCCAGGGGATTCTCCTCCACGCGGGCCTCGCGGAGCAGGTACTTGTAGAATCCCCGGATCGCCGCGAGTTTCCGGTTCACCGATGCCGAGGAAAGGCCCTGGCCTCGGAGCTCCCCGAGAAACGCCGTCACGTGTTCCGGGTTGACGGCAAGCGACGACGCCACGCCGGACGCCTCGGCGAACTCGAGGAACTGTCGGATGTCGCGGCTGTACGCCTCGAGGGTGTTGAGCGAGGACCCCCTCTCCACGGCAAGAAAATGGAGGTACTCCTCGACGAGCGTCGAATCGTCCCGAATCGCTGCCGGCATCCGCTTCCCCTGACCCGCAGCGGCCTGAGCGGCCGCCGTTCTGCCGTCCGTCTTACCGCAAAGACGGAAGGCGGGCAACGGCTTTTTTTCCGACGGCGAGGGAGCCGGGCCCCTGTCGAAGGGACGTCCGCATGCCGCCGATGTCCGGCACGCTCAGCGCGCCTCGTGCCGGCGCGGGGGGAAGAGGGGCGTCCGTACCGCACCGATGCGGGACAGGCCGAAGAGAATCGCCGTCCAGAGGCAGCCGAAACCGTACTGCACGCTCCGGCGAAAATTGATGGAAGAGGATTCCGCGTGGTAGCGCGTGGGACAGCTGATTTCGGCGATCGGATGGCCGAACCAGAGCACCTGGAGCAGCATCTGATTGTCGAACACGAAGTCGTCCGAGTTGATCTCCAGCGGCAGTTCCTCCAGCACCCTGCGGGAAAAGGCCCGGTAGCCCGTGTGGTACTCGGAAAGCTTGCCGCCCGTGAAGAAGTTCTCGACGAGGGTGAGGAGCCGGTTGGCCGCGTAGCGCCAAAGCGGCATGCCGCCGCGCAGCGCATGGCCCCCCAGGATGCGCGAGCCGAGGACGCACTCGTAGAGGCCGTTGCCGATGAGCGAGGCCATGGCCGGGATCAGCTTGGGCGTGTACTGGTAATCGGGGTGCACCATGATGACGATGTCGGCCCCCTCCTCCAGCGCCATCCGGTAGCAGGTCTTCTGGTTCGCGCCGTACCCCCGGTTCTCGGGATGCCGGTGGACGGTGACGCCGGGGAGGGTCCTCGCGAGGGCGACGGTCTCGTCGCGGCTCGCGTCGTCGACGACGACGACCCGGTCGACGACACCCTGCGCCATGACCTCCTCGTAGGTCTTCCGAAGCGTCTGCGCCGCGTTGTACGCGGGCATGACGACGACGATCTTCTTCCCTGCAAACATGCCCCACCTTCGGCCGCGTCGACTTCCCGCCTCGAGCCCGTCAGCGGATCCGATAGACGGTGTGACCGTTCGATTCGTAGAGTTTGACCAGGCTTTCGGCAAGCATCTCCCGCACGCCCTGCACGGTTTCCGCGGGGATGTTGTCTTCCAGGGCCTTCGCCAGCAGCGCTTCCTGCACCAGGATATGGCTCCCCCCGAGTGATTTCAGGAAGGCGGACAGGGCCGCCGGGTCCGCCGACGACCGCGCCATGGCTTTCACGATGCCCGCCTCGAGTCCCGCATGGTGGAGGTAGTCCCGTTCCAGGTAGTACCCCCGCCCGCTCAGGTACAGGAGGTAGACGACGGCATCCTGCGGCAGGTTCCGATTGATGAACGCCACGGCCCGGTAGCTTCCAACCTGCCGGGACAAAAACTCGTCCCTCGACTCTTCGCCGAGAATATACGGCATGGGACGCACTCCTGCAACCACATTCCCCAGGTAGAACAGGTTCAGGGCAATCAGCAGGGCGACCCCCGACGCGACGGCCCCTGCCGCCGCGCTGCCCGCCCGGCCCATCCTGACCTGCGCCCACCCCATGGCGTTGCGGATCCCCATCACGGCCAGGATCGTCACAAACGGCAGCGTGGGCAGGATGTAGCGAATGCGCATATCCGCCGTCAGCGCGGTCAGGCTGAAAACGACGACGATGAACGCAAGAAACAGCCCCCGGTGCCCCTTTCGACCTCCGGCGAACGCGAAGGGGATCGCCAGCGCGAACAGGGGGTTCAGGACGCCGTCGAAGTGCTGCGGGGAATGGTCGCGGCCCTCGAAGAAGATCCGGAAGGGCAGCAGCAGGATCTGCCAGGCCTCCTCGCCGTACAGCATCACCCGGCTGCGAAAGAGGTTGAAGCCTCCCTGCCCCGCATCTCCCGCCGCCAGGAACGCGACCGGCTCACGGCCGCCGTGGATGAATGTGAACAGGCCGTCCATCAGGGGGTACACCGGGTTTCCCGTCTGGATGAGGTTCTTCACCAGCCACGGGGAGACGACGGCCAGCGCAACGAGGGTATAGAGGGCCCCCCAACGCAGCGCGTGCAGTTGCCTGCCCGTGTCCCGGGCGTACTGGAAACAGACGGCCCCGTTGAGGACGACCCAGGGGATGAAGGCGTTGTACTTGGTGCCCGCCGCCAGGCCCATGCACGACGCGGAGAGAAAGAGCCATTTCGCCTCCCCGTAGCCGCCGTCCCTCCAGCGGAGATAGGCCAGGACGCTTGCCGTCGTGAAGAAAATCATTCCGAGATCCACATACGCCGTGATCGAGAGCCGCATCACGATCGGCGTGCTCGCAAAAACGAGCAATCCGAGCAGTCCCCAGGGTCGTCCCGCCTGCTCCCGCAGATAACGGTACACGAGGTACCCCGTGCCCCACCCGAAGAGCATGTGGATCAGGGCGGGTATCGCGTCGCAGCCGAAAGCAAGCGGCACGAGGTACAGCAGGTCGAGGTTCATCGGGAAGTAGCTCTCGTTGGACCAGGGGATTTCGTAGAACCCGCCGTGACGGATCCAGAGCTTCGGGATGGCAAGGTGGTGGATGAGGGCGTCGCGGGACACGGGCGGCAGCAGGCACAGGAGCGCTTCCGCCGCGAAGATCCCGGCCAGGACGCACGCCATCAGCAGGCAGAGCGCCCGCTGCCGGCCGTGCTCTGCCGCCGCGGTTCCGCCTGCGTCTTGTTTTCGTGTCACGCATTGCATCGCTTCGACTCCATCACCGGCGCCGGGCCGCTTGGGAGAGGATCTGCAGATTCCGTTCGATCTGCGGGTGTCCGGGCGCCAGGGTGAGGGCCTTCCGGAGACAGTCGATCGCCTCCTCTGCGCGGCCCTGTTCGTTGCGGAGGAACGCAAGATTGTTGAGCCCCTCGGCGCTACGGGGATTGAGGCGCAGGGCTTCGGTCAAATGCGCCTCGGCATCGTCCAGGTTGCCCTGCTGCAGGGAGATCATGCCCAGGTTCGTGCGTGCCCCGTCGTGCCCCGGGTCGATCCTGAGAGCCTCCAGCAGATCCTCCCGGGCCTTCTCGAGGTCCCCCCGCCCCGCCTGCAACAGCCCCCGCTCGATGCGGGGCTTCGTGAAACCGGGGTCGAGGGCTATGGCCTGCGTGAAATACCGCATGGCGTCGTCCACACGGTTTTCGCGGCCTGCGCAGATGCCCAGGTTGCAGTAGGCCGAGGCATAATCCCGTTTCTGTTCGATCGCCTTCAGAAAGTGCGGCACGGCCTTTCCGCAGTCGTTCCGATCCAGGTAGGCGGCCCCCGCGTTGTTGTGCGCCACGGGGTTCGTGGTCGTCACCGCGACGGCGTGCTCGAAGAGCGAAACGCCCGACCTCCAGGTCATGACCTGGTTTGCGGTGAGAAACAGCATCCCCGCGAGAACGAGGGGAGCGCAGGCCGTCACGGGCCGCTTCAAACCGGGGTGTCTCTCGACGAGCGATGCCGCCCCCCAGGCCACGGCCAGGTAAAGCCCCATCAGGGGAATGTAGGTGTACCGGTCCGCCATGGCCTGCGAGCCCACCTGGACGATGCCGATGACCGGGACCAGCGTACCGAGGTACCACAACCAGCCCACGCTCAAAAACGGCAGGTTCCGGGCCGTCTTCAACGCGACACAGGACAGGATCGCCAGAAGAATCGCCGCCGACGCGATTTCCCATGCCGGCGGCATCCCCGCATGGGGATAGTAAACGGCCAGGTGGACCGGCCAGACCGCCTTCCCCAGGTACGCCGCGTAGGACACCAGGGCATTGGCGGCCCTCTCCCCGAGGGGGATTTTCTCAAGGGGCAGCAGGGCCCCCGCGCTCCTCTGGGCGACGACGGTCACGATGCAGATCGGAACGGCGAGCAGGATCAAGGGGATTTTCTCCACGATGAGCCGCAGGGCAGCCGATTTTTCCGTCGCCGAACCGGACGGGACCCGCCGGTCGAACACGGTGACAGCCCCCGACAGCCGATTCAGGGGCCAGTAATCCAGGAGCAGCAGCACGAAGGGGAGCGTCACGACCATGGGCTTGGACAGCAGGCCGAGACCAAACGAAACCAGAACCAGGAGGTACCGGGGCAGCGAGGGTTGCCTCGCATAGCGGAAATAGACGCCCATCGTGAGGATCCAGAAGAAACCGCTCAGCACATCCTTGCGCTCCGAGACCCAGGCAACCGATTCCACGTGGAGAGGGTGCGCGGCAAACAGAGCGGCCGCAAGGGCGCTTGCCCACGTCGCCCCCGTCGCGGCGGACATGACGAGAAACAGCAGGACCGCGCTTGCAAGGTGGATCAGGACGTTCGTGGCGTGATGGCCGCCCGCGCGGGCCCCGTGAAGCTCGACGTCGGCCATGTGGGAAAGCCACGTGAGCGGGTGCCAGTTGCCGGCGTGGTATGTGGTGAAGGCCCACCGGAGGCCGTCAGGCGTAAGCCCCCCCTGAACGTGTCCGTTTCGGGCGACGTACAGATCGTCATCGTAGACGAACTCGAACGACGTGACCGGCCCGTACAGGACGACGATCGCCGCCGCGAGGAGGCCGATCAGCAGGATCTTCTGCAGGCGCTTGTCGACGGCCGGCAGGAGGCCCTTTGCCGTGACGCCCTCATGTTTGACCGTCGAGCCGTTCGTCTCCAATCCGCCCCTTCGCCTGACCGTTCAGTGCTTCGATTTTGGGAAGATGGATTGCATCTCCCGGGGATCTCATCGATCCGGCAAGCCCTGATTCGTAAAGCAAGAAGCGCGCCCGCACGAACGGCCCCCCTCCCCCGGCGGGACAGGAACCGTCCCGAAAGCCGGAGGCGCCGACAAAAAAACGGGTGGAAGGCGCGCCTTCCACCCGGCCTGCATGGTGTACGTCCCGGAGGATCCGTTACGGGGTGATCACGCCGGTGGAGCTGATCGTGTACGTCCTGTCGCCGCTGCCGTGAACGGACGTGAGCGACAGGCCGCCCATCGAGCCGTCGGCCACCGTCAGCGTGACGCCCGTGGACTGGGTGTAGCCTGCGCCCTGCAGCCTTGCAACCGTCACCGTGGCGGTGGGCCAGTCGCTGAAGTAGGCCTGGGCCGCCGTGTAGGCGTTCTTCACGTCCGCGCGGGCTGCCGTGTTGTAGCCCCTGATCCTGTACGAGGTGAACTGCGGGATTGCGATGGCCGCCAGGATGGCGATGATGGCCACGACGATCATGAGTTCGATCAGCGTGAAACCCTTCTTGCCCCTTTTCTTCGCAAAGTAACTCAACATAATGACCTCCTCAATGATGTTGCGGTGTGTCCCTCTTTACCCTTATCGACTTTTCCCCGATGATCTTGAACCCGATTGTCCAGCCTCTGCCCCTCGCTGCCGCATCAGGATCGCTCATACCCGGGTTGAGCAACTTTGGTGCCACAAAGCGGCGCTTTTTCAGACAGCAGAATGTTATATTATATCGTTCACTTACCAGATTCTCCAATCCCCATCCGGCTTCCCTGTAGTTCGAGAAAGCTGATGATTTTCATCACCGGCTGATGATCTCCATTCCCTCCGCCCGGACGGGTGTCCCAACCCGAAAAAAAAACCGGGTGGAAGGAGTGCCTTCCACCCGGGCCGAAGTGTGTTTCGTGATGCGCTGCGTTACGGGGTGATTGCGCCTGCCGCGTTGATCGTGTACGTGGTGTTGCCGCTGCCGTGAACGGACGTGAGCGAAAGACCGGCCATCGTCCCCGTCGCCACCGTCAGCGTGACGCCCGTGGACTGGGTGTAGCCTGCGCCCTGCAGCCTTGCAACCGTCACCGTGGCGGTGGGCCAGTCGCTGAAGTAGGCCTGGGCCGCCGTGTAGGCGTTCTTCACGTCCGCGCGGGCTGCCGTGTTGTAGCCCCTGATCCTGTACGAGGTGAACTGCGGGATTGCGATGGCCGCCAGGATGGCGATGATGGCCACGACGATCATGAG
>CAZPCN010000070.1:0-8996 GCA_964585095.1 uncultured Syntrophaceae bacterium
GTCTTCCACACCGATTACTGGGACACGAGCATCGTCTTCGAACGCGCCCCCGTCATCGGTTCCATCATCCGGTGGGCGAAGGAGCAGTTCTAATATTCTTTTACCATAAGGTGTTGCAACTAATTGGTTGCAACCGTTGGTTCACTGTTGACAACAGCGAAGGCTTTTCATATAACGCACGCAGCGTGAGAGAGCCTTCGCTGTTTTTTTATCCCACACCATCGATGGAGGGTCGATATGACGGAAGCGGCGGGCAGCGAACGTTTCAGGACCATCCAGGAACTCATGCACGAGATGGTCGCTCTGTGGCAGCGTCTGAATGATCTCGAGGAATCCGATCGGGAACATCGTCGGGCACTCGACGCATTGCGTTCAAGCGAAGCGCGTCTCCGGGGCATCATCGGGACCCTGCCGCTCCGCCTCTTCTTCAAGGACGTGGCGCTCACCTACGTGCTTTGCAACGAGGCCTACTCCCTCGACTGGGATATGCGGGCCGGCGAGATGGAAGGAAAGACCGACCGCGATCTCTTTGCCGCCGACGCGGCGGACAAGCTCTCCGACATCGAACACGAGGTGATCCGCTCGGGCAAGACGGAGATCGCCGAAGAGGACCGGCTCGTGGCCGGCCGCGAGGTCACGTTCCTGGCAATCCGAAAGCCCGTCATCGGCGCAGAGGGCAACACGCTCGGGATCCTGGGTATCCTGCAGGACATCACGGAAGAAAAGCGCAACAGGGCCTTCCAGGAGCGCAGGATCCACGAACTGGAGGGCGCCCTCTCGGAGCGGGTGGGACAGGTGGAATCCCTGAAAAGCGAATTGGGGAAGGCGTCGGCGGAGCAGCGGCTCAAGGACGAGGAGTTCTCCCGCCTGAGTGCCGCGCTCGAGACCGAGATCGCCGCGCTGAAGGCCGACCTGGGCGGAAAGACAACGCTCCTCGAGCAGAAGGAAGAGGAGTTCAGCCGCGCCCGCTCCGAGATGGAGGGCGAACTGCAGATCCGGCGCGAAGAGATCCACCGCCTGCGGAACGAGCTGCAGAAGGAAATGTACGAGCGGGGCCAGGCCGTCGAGGCTCTGAAGAAATCCGTCGCCCACTCCCAGGAGCTTCTCGACTCGGTGCAGAAATACGCCGATGTGCGGTAGGACCGGAATGCCGGTCTGATGCGACGCTCACCCAAGACGCAAAAGAGGCAGGGCCGCGGCCCTGCCTCTTCGTTTTGGCGGTTTGCCTGCCTGTCTCCCTAGTCGACGATCAGGACCACAGGGGCCTCGTAGTCCACGCCGGAGGCGCTGAGGCCGAAGTAGACGACTTCGTCGCCCACCGCGATGTCCTGGAACGTCACGGAGAGGTGACCGTCGTTGCGCAGGTCGAGAATCGTGGCGCCTGCAGGGACCCGCACGTACAGACCGTCAACGAGCAGGATGTTCTCCTCGATCGACTGAACGGTTCCCTGCACCTTCTGCCCTTCGATGTAGACGGCCACCGCCGTGTAGAACGGGGTGCCCGACGAGGGATCGACGAGTACCCGCACCCGGCGGCCCGGCGTCAGGTAGTCGGCGGACACCGTGCCGTCCCCTTCCAGGAAGACGGGCGTCGACCCGGTCACCAGCACATCCGCCGTCCCGCCTTCGTCCAGCGAGACCGTAAAGACACCCGGCTCGCCGACGGCCGAGATCACGCCTTTGATCTCCTGCGTCCGCAGGATGACGGCCACCGCTCGGAGGACCACCGAGGAGCCGCTGCTGACGAGCTTGCCGAAGACCCGGGCGACCATGCCGGCACGGATGGCATCGGGACCGACCGTGGTGCCGCAATCCGCCAGGATGAGCGTCTCGGTCGCGTCAACCCTCACGTTGTAGGGCCCGACAAGCTCCTCGCCCGTGAAGGGCGTGAAGCCGAACAGGCCCGTCGACGGGGTCACGCTGCTCGTGGCCGTCCCGAGCACATCGACGACGTCGCCGATGATGACGAGCGAGGCCGCCAGGGCGCCCGAGGCGTCCATCCGGCCCCGCGCCCGGACTTCCTGCCCGACGGCCAGGGCCGAGGCATCGACAAAGGTCCCGCTGGGGCCGAAGATGTCCGTGTCGGCGGACAGCTTGACGGTCAGCTTCCCGCGGTTATATGCCAGGCTCATGACGAAGCCCGTTGTCTGCCCGCCTTCCCGGATCAGTTCGTCGATGGTGCCGTGGACGATCTTCGGGCAGATCGATTGGGGGAACCCCGCCTCGATGTCGACGAACACGACGGGCCGGAAGATGTACCAGCCCGGACGGCTGGGATGCACGTGGATAGCCTTGTTGGCGTCCATGTCGATGCGCACCGAGAGGCTCCCGCCGGCAACGACAGTGAAGGCGCCGCGTGGATTGAGATCGATCTTGCCGCTCGGGAGCTTGACCTCGATATCGCTCCCGATGGCGCTGCCGGCTTTCGGCACGAGTTCGATGTTCGAAACCTGGAGCCGGACCTTGGAATAGGCGCCCGCGGGCACGTTTCGGCTGAGGGTCAGCAGAAAATCCTCCTCGCGGTACTCGAGGAGGTCTATCTCGCATCCCCCCGCGTTCTGGTAGATCACGACGGGCGCGCCGCTGACGGGGATCAGAGACACCTCTGTGACGGTCACGAGAATCTTTTCGAACTCGTCGGTCGGAGCGTCCTTGATGAAGATCGCCACGGTCCCCGTCTGGGCGGTCACGGACGAGCCTTCGCCCCCTCCCCCGCCGCAGCCGGAAAACAGGGCCATCACCGCAACGAGAGCAAAGGATAGGACTCGGTAATCCATGCGCATTTTCGGTTTCATACCCACAACCCTCCTTCAACGGATGCAATCCTGCCCGACGCCGCTTTCCGGCCCGGGAGGGACTGTACAATACACATTCTAAACCACGTCGGGCAACTGCGCGTCGTGAAAGCACAATCACGAATCACGGCCCTCTGCCGGGCCCGCCGTTTTGTAAAAGATCCCGGCACTCGAAGCCTGTCCCGGGTGGCAATTTTTCCCTAACCCCACGCCGGGAAAATGCTTTTCGAAAAATTAAAAAAGTGTAAACTTAGGCAACAGTCGCAACCCTTGCCTGTGGATGGCAGGCGGCGAAGTCGGGCCGGGAAGCCTGGGTTTTTTCAAACTCGCCTGATGATCCGTCGCTGCGATTCGGCAGGATACCGCGGTCAATCCCGCTTTTTTGTGCTATAAGCAACGCGATGGTTCCGCGGATGTGAGAACGGAACGACATAAATCCGGGAAGGGACTGGAGGTCGGTTCATGCTGCGGAGAAAGCTTCTTTCGTCGACGCTCGCCGTCATGGCGCTGATGCTTGCGTCCTGCGTCATCGTGCCGAAGAACAGCCACGTCAACCTCTCCGCCGACGACGCGAGGTTGCCGGCGCCCAGTCCCTCGTCCGCCGCGTACATCGCCTCGACCGATGTCCGCCACGACGTGGACTGGCGATGCCGCAACGCCTGGAGCGGGGCCCCGCCGGAGCGCTCCATCGACCGGTGCCTCGCCGACGCCGCCCGGCGGGACCCCGACTTCGTCGCTCTCGCCTTCTCGGGCGGGGGGAGCCGAGCCGCCGTGTTCTCCGCCGCCGTGATGTTCGAGCTTCGCCGGCACGGGATTCTCCAGCGGGCCGACGTCCTCTCGTCGGCCTCGGGGGGCTCCGTGGCGGCCGCGCTCTACGCGGCCAGTTGCGACGACGCGCAGGACTGCCCGGCCCCTGTGAACCCCGGCCTCCGGCGGACGCTGTGGACGGAGAGCGACGTCTACCCGCTGCTCCAACAGAACTTCATCGACCGCTGGCGCATCAACTGCTGGCGGCCCGAAAACATCCTGCGATACGCCACGTACTTCGACCGCACCGACGTGATGGCCGAGACCTTCGCCGAGACCCTCTTCGGCGGGACGAGGGACAGGGAGCAAAGCTTCCTCTTCCGCGACCTCAACCCGAGGCGGCCCTACCTCATCCTCAACGCGACCAACAACACCGACAGCGTCGCCGTGCCCGAGATCTTTACGTTCACCGAGCAGGGCTTCGGGACCCTCCGCTCGCGGCTGGACCTGTTCCCCGTCGCCTACGGCGTTGCGGGCTCCGCCGCCTTCCCGGGGGCCTTTCACTACGTCACGCTGCGCAACTTCGCCACGCCGGCGGAACAGCACATCCACCTCCTGGACGGCGGCGTCCAGGACAACCTCGGCATCGAGTCCCTGTGGCGAATCCTGCTGCGCGACGACGGGGCCCGCTACCGCGACGTCCCGGTCCTCGTGATCCTCGCCGACGCGAGGCCGGCCACGAAGGCGAAGAGCGCGGCCGACCCTGACCCGCGGCACTTCCTGGATTACTTCGTCGATTTCTCCAACATCAAGGACACCTACAGCCTGCTGATGGTGGAGAACCAGCGGCTGAGGGCCCGCGAGTTCGACAAATACGTGAAGAGCCGCCCCCGCGGGCTGTTCATCCACCTCGAGTTCGACATGCTCAGGGACGCCCACCCGGAGCTCTACGGCAAGGTGAAGAACATCCCGACCAACTTCAAGATCTGCGACGAGCAGGCGGAAAGCCTGAAACAGGCCGCCGCCATCCTCGTCGGCATGGCCGTCGAGCAGATCCGCCGGGACGCCTACTGGGGGGGCCGGTTCAACTGAGATGACCTGGTTCCTGCTCTCCCTCACGGCTGCCCTGTGCCTGGCCACGGCGGACGCCCTGACGAAGCGCTTCTTCGGCGACCTGTCGCCCTACCGCATGGGCCTGACCCGCATCGTCGCCATCGCCCCCTGGATGATCCTGACGCTGCTCTTCCTGCCGGCGGCCGTCCCCGACGGGACGTTCTGGCTGGCCCTCGCCGCGGCGCTGCCGCTGGAGGTCTCCGCCTTCTTTCTCTACATGCGGGCGCTCAAGCTCTCTCCGCTGTCGCTCTCCGTGCCCTTCCTGGCCTTCACGCCCGTGTTCATGATCCTCACGGGCCGCCTGCTTCTCGACGAGACGATCACGGCGGGCGGCGCGCTGGGCATCGGGCTCATCGTCGCGGGGGCCTACGTCCTGAATCTCTCCAAGATGAAGGCGGGGCTCCTCGGGCCGATCCGGGCCGTCGCCCACGAGCCCGGCTCCTGGATCATGCTCTCCATTTCCCTGCTCTACGCCGTCACGGCGCCGCTCGGGAAGATCGCCGTCCTGCACTCGAACCCCTGGTTCTTCGCCGCCGTCTACAATCTCGTGCTGACCGCGGTCATCGTCGCGCTCTGGCCCGTGGCCGGCAACGACCGGCAAGCCCCGGGCCTTTTCAGCAGGCCGCGGGCCATGCTCCTGCTCGGCCTCGTCTGCTCCGTGGAGAACGTCTGCCACATGATGGCCATCGCGCAGGTCGAGGCGGCCTACATGATCGCCATCAAGCGGTTGAGCCTCCTGTTCGGGGTCGCTTACGGGGCGTGGTGGTTCGGGGAGCAGAACATCCGCGAGCGGATGGCGGGCGCCGCCATCATGGTCGCCGGGGTCTTCCTGATCAAGTGGAGCCAGTGAACGCGACGGCACAAAACCGGACAAGGAGGTCGCCATGAATCGACCCGGGGCAATCGCCCTTAGCCTAATGCTCGCGGGGGCAGCCCTCTCGGGGTGCCTCGGGACCCATGACGTCAAGAGACCGGCGGCCGGCACGTGCGGCCTGCCGGACCGGGTGCCGTCGGGGTTGGTGAAGTCCTCGTCGGAGCTGCCCGACACGACAGGGCCTCAGCTGATGGTCCTTCCCGGCTCCGTCCGGCCCGTGGGCGATTTCCGCGACATCGTCGCGGCATCCCTCCGGGACGAGCCCCGCCGTCCCATCGTGCTCTACGTCCACGGCCGCGGGAACGAGCCGTCCAAATCCATCCGGGAGGGGATTCTCCGGAGCCTGTCCGACGAGTACGGGGTGATGCCGATCCTGTTCACGTGGCCCTCGGGGAAGGGCCTCTTCCCCGAGAGCGAGGCCCGGGACGCCGGCCCCGCCCTGGGGGACGTCCTCGGCCAGCTGCGCGACATCCGCAGCGCCTCGACGGCAGGGTTGACGGTCTCTCTGCTGACCCACAGCATGGGCAGTTTCGTGCTGGAAGGGTTTCTCGGGAACTACGCGGGAGGGCTGCCCGGCGGCCTCATCGACAGCGTCGTCATCAGCTCGTCGTCCTCGACAGTGGATCACCACGCCTCATGGGTCGAGAAGATCGACTTCTCCCCGAGGGTGTTCATCACCTACGGGCATGACGACCCCATGCTGGGCATCGCGGGGCTCGGGATCGGCACCGCAAGGCTGGGAAGGCATGGGACGCGGCAGAAAGACGAGGCGGAGCGCACGGCGGGCAACGCGGTGTACGTCGACTTCGGGCAGGCCGTCGCGGAGCACCGCTATTTCGTCGGCAACGGCGGGCAGGCCTGCGTCTACCATTTTTTCAATGAGAGCCTCAACGGCCGCCGGCCGGACTTCGGCGACCAAAGATTCGCAACGGAGGCAATCCCGGGAAAGGATTACGTCGTCAACCGGTGAGGTCCCCGGAGCCGTTCCTCACGCCAGCTCTTTCCGGCTGGCCGCCAGCCGCTGCACGGCGGTGAAGTTGGTCAGGACGGCGAGGAGGACGATCGTCCCCTGCAGGGTGCAGTCCCCGCAGCCGGGAGCGACCAGGCTGTTGATCGGGGTATTCAGGACCGTCCCGGCGATCAGGAGGATGAGCCGCTCGGGGCGCTGCATGAGCCCCCGGAACTCCTTCTGCCCCAGGCCCTCCGCCCGGGCCTTCACGTAGCTCACCATGACGGAGCCCATGAGCGCCAGGGCCGTGACCCAGAACATCCAGCCGTCGCGGAAGTGAAAGAGAAAGCCGAAGAAGATGAAGAACTCGGCATAGCGGTCGAGGGTGGAATCGAAGAGGGCGCCGAAGCGCGAGGCCTTGCCCGACAGGCGCGCCACGGTGCCGTCGATGGGGTCCATGAGCGCCGAGAACCAGAGGAACATCCCCCCGAGGAAAATGAGCCCCATGGCGAAGAGGATGCCCGCCACGAGCGAGAAACCGAGCCCCATGAGCGTGATGTGGTTGGGCGACACGCCCGCCGCCACGAAGGGACGAGCAACGGTCTCCATGACCGCGTAGTAGCGCCGCTGCGCCTTCTGTCGGAATCCCCCTTCCTCGTAGGGCATCTCGGTCTCTCCTTCCAGGCATGGCCGCCTCCGCGGCACGCCGGAAGTATAGGGAATCGCAGGGGCACTGTCCAGGGAAAAGGCGGCGGGGCCGGTCCCGTGTGCGGGCTCAGGGGGCAGTCTTGCGCTCCAGGGCCTCGAGCGCCGCGCGGGCCTCGTCCCGGCTCCCGAAGGGGCCCACGACGACACGGTACCAGTCGTTGCGGGGCCCGACGCTGCGCTTGACGATCTCGACCTTGCCGGCACCGGTTCCGATCTTCCCCGCGTACTCCCGGGCCTCGCGGTGCGTCACGAACGTGGCGGCGTGGACGCCGAAGGACCCGTCCGGCCTCTTCGAGATCGCCGCCTTCTCCGCGGCCTGAGGCAGAACGACCTCGCTGCCGGAAAGGATGAGATCCACGTCGGTGATCTCCGGGTTCGCCTCGAGGATGCGGTCCAGGGTGATCGCCTCCGCCGAGCCGTAATGCCGGGTTGCGATGGACGAGAGCGTGGCCCCTTCCCGGACCATGACCGTCTCGGGCGGCGTGTCCCGGCCGGCAGGCTCCCGCGCGACCGGTCCCGCCACCGGGGCTGCCGGGGCCTGCGCCGGTGCTGCAGGGGCCGGGGGGGCTTGAACCGGGGCCGCGGTTGTCGCGGTCGGGGCCGGTTCGGACGCTTTCAGGGCCGTCACCTGCTTGGGGGTGTTCCCCCATGGCGCGACACCGTCGGCGCGCCGCATGTAATAGTAGCCGCCCGCTAACAGGGAGGCCGCCGCGACGACGAGTGCGACAGGGATCAGGAAGGAACGCAGGGGCGATCCGGAGGCGGCGGCATGACGGACCAGGGGCGCCGCGGAGCGCCGCGCGTCCCGGACCGTGCCGGCGGACACGGGGTTTTCCGATCGCTCCGCGCCCAGGGCCAGGGCGCCGTCGCACAGGGCGTTGAGGTGGCCCGGAATCCCGGCGGCATAGCGGCAGAGCGCCTCCATCGCCTCCGGCGCGAAGACCGCCGCACTCCCGCCGGCCCAGGCCAGCCGATGCTCGATGTAATGCCGCGACTCCTCCTGGCTGAACGGGGCGAAACGGTGCAGGATCTGGATGCGCTGCCGGATCTGCCGCAGGTGCTTGGCGCGCAGCCTCCGGTCCAGCTCGGGCTCCGCCAGGATGACGATCTGGATCAGCTTGGTCCGGCTGGTCTCCAGGTTCGACATGAGACGCAGCTCCTCGATGATCATGTCCTTCATCCGGTGCGCGTCGTCGAGGAACAACACGACGGTCTCGCCCTTCTCCAGGCTCCGGATCAGGAACTCGTAGAGCTCGTGCAGCAGGGGGCCCTTGCTCGTCTCCGCAGTGCGGAGCCCCAGCTTCCCCATCAGATCCTTCAGCAGCATGTAATGCCGGTCATGGACATCAGAGATCAGGGCCGCCCGCGTCGTCTCGTCGAGGCGGTTCATCGCCTGCCGGGCCAGGTGGGTCTTCCCCATGCCCTTCTCGCCGAAGACGACGATGTAGCCCTTCCGTTCCCGGATCCCGTAGAGCACGGAGGCCAGCGCTTCCTTGTGCGTCTCCGACGGGAACAGGACCTCGCGGTCCGCGTCCTCCCCGAAGGGCATCCTGCTGAACCCGTAGTGTTGCGTGTAATCCATCTCCAGCACTTCCCCCGATGGGAAAAAGACATGCGTTGAAGGGTGGGGTCTCGGTCTTATTATGAACCATTAATGAAAATTCCCCCCCGAAGTCAATACGAAATAAGTATCAGACCTTCACATGCAGCACGGGCAGGGGCAGATGCTTTCGCTTCGTCTCGCCGAAGAAGGCTGTCTGCTCGCGCACGGTGGGCGTGCCGCGGCGGCCCTTGCCGAGCTTGTCGATGG